>NZ_JADBDT010000001.1:0-667500 GCF_014873485.1 Sphingopyxis sp. OAS728
GAAAGCCGGGGCCCAGAATTCCAACACTAACCTTGCGCTTTTCCGCACTGGGCCCCGGCTTTCGCCGGGGTGCACGGGAGGCAGCTTCCCACCCCTAAGCCGGCATCAGCGGATAAGCGCGGCGCGCGCATATTGCCTCTGGACCGCCCGGCGCCGCACCGCCTATAGGCCTCGCCAGCATTTTCGCCCCGGCCGGGGCAGCGGAAGGATCATCCAAGATGAGCGTAACGACGGTTCCATTGCGTCCGGTGAGCAAGGGCGGCCTGTGGCTGATGTGGTTCGGCCTCGCGGCGTTGCTGGTCGCGGGCGCGGCCTTTGCGTGGCACATGACCCCGCGCATCGGGTTCGAAGTCGTCAAGGAAGGCACGGGGCCGAGCCCGACCAAGGCCGACGTCGTGCTGGTGAAATATGAAGGCAAGCTCGACGACGGCACCGTCTTCGACGCGAACGAACAGGCGCCGATGCAGGTCGCGCAGGTCGTCCCGGGCTTCTCCGAAGCGCTGACCCGCATGAAGAAGGGCGGCGAGTACAAGATCACCATCCCGGCGCAGCTCGGTTATGGCGACCGCGCGGTCGGGCCGATCCCGGCGGGCAGCACGCTGCATTTCGACGTGACCTTGCTCGACTTCCGTTCGGAGGCCGAGGTTCGCGCGATGCAGCAGCAGATGCAGCAACAGCAGCAGATGATGCAGCAGCAACAGATGCAGGGCGGCCCGGGTGGCCCCGGCGGCCCGCCTCCGGGTATGCCGCCGCAGTAAGCCAGCGGACTTAGCGAAACAAATGCGGCGGTGGGCTCAGTTGCCCGCCGCCGTTTTCGTTTTGTCGGCGTTGCGTTCGGCCTCGCGTTCGAGCGCGACCTTGATCATCGCGACGATCGGGTCGGCGAGGAACAGGCCCATCAGGCCGAGCAGCGCGCCGAACAATATCTGCGCGCCAAGGACGAGCGCGGGGGCGAGGTCGACGGTCTTTTTCGCGACCATCGGGACGATCAGATAGCCGTCGACGGTCTGGACGATGAAATAGATGGCGATCGCCCAGAGCCCGGTATCGGTTCCGGCGGAAAAGCCGACAAGGACGAGCAGCACGCCCGACACGATCGCGCCGATATTGGGGATGAAGGCGAGCAGGCCGGTGAGCAGGCCCATCAGCGCGGCCATCGGGATGCCGACCGCCATGCAGGCGAGCCAAGTCCCGATGCCTTCAACCAGCATGCCGAGCAGGCGCCCCGCCATCAGGCGGCGCAATGTGAAGCCCATGCGCGCGGTGGTGATGTAGAAATTCTCGCGGCTCTTCATCGGCAGCATCCACGCGACGCCGCGTTCGTAAAGCCGCGGCTCGATCGCGATGAAGATGCCGAGGACGAGGATCATGACGAGGCTGGTGAGCCCGCCGAGTACCGTGCCGACCGCGGCAGTGACCCGGCCGACCGTGCCGGCGATGTTATCGGTGATCGTCTTGGTATCGAGCTGGAGATTGCCCATTCCATGCTCGCTCGCCCATGCGGCGATACGCTCGATCTGCGCCATCACGACGGTTTGCAGGGTCGCGGCCTGATCGGCGATCTGCGAGCCCGCGAACATGACGGTCCAGACGAGGAAGGCGAGCAACGACAGGCAGACGATGAGCAGGCGCCAGCCGCGCGCGATCGGCAACACACGGCCGAGCAGGCGTGTCCCGCCGTCGAGCATCGACGCCATCACGATGCCGGCGAAGATCAGCAGGATCGGCTGGATGAGGACGATGCACAGGCCGATGAGCAATGCGAGGCCGATCCACACGCCCGCCTTCAGCAGTTCGGCGCGGACGAGCTGGCTGCGGATTTCGGTGGGGCCGGGGGCTTCCTTGTGCGCCTCGGCCTTTGTGGCGGCGCTGGCGGCGGCTCGCGTTGCTGCCGGTTTTCGTGTCGCCGCCATGTCTTGTTCCCCGTTGTCTTAGCTGCCCTGACGTTCGGGGCGCAGGTCGGTTCCCGCGCGTCCCGAACGCAAGGCGTTAAACCAGCTCAATGGGTTATACCACTCGGCGGTTCCATCGGTCGAAAAACTGATGATCTCGGCGCGACCGGCGATCGCGTCGAAGGGGACGGGGCCGCCGAGCCCCTTCTGGTTCGTGTCGACGCGGCTGTCGGCGCTGCCGTCGCGGTTGTCGCCCATCAGGAAAACATGATCGGCGGGCACGGTGACCGGGCCATAATTGTCGGTCGTGTAGCCGGGCCCCATGTCGATCGTGTCGAATGTCGCGCCGCCGGGAAGTGTTTCGCGTACGATGGGAAGCTCCAGCACTTCCTTTCCATCGGCGCCGCGGTTTACGAAACGGAACAGGCTGCTGTCGGGGCCGGGGGTGTTGAGATCGACCGGGATCGCCAGCATCGGCTGGACTTCGCGCTTCACCGGCTTGCCGTTGATGCTGAGTTCGCCGTTGGTGAGCTCGATCGTATCGCCGGGCAGGCCGATCACGCGCTTGATATAGTCGATCCGCGTCACCGGATGTTCGAGCACGACGATATCGCCGCGTTCGGGCAGCTTGCCGAACAGGCGGCCTTCGACCTTGGGCGCGAGGTGGAAGCTCACGGAAGAATAGGACCAGCCATAGGGATATTTGCTGACGATCAGCCGGTCGCCATTGCGCAGCACCGGCATCATCGAATCGGAGGGGATGTAGAAGGGCTTGGCGACGCAGCTGTGGATGCCGAGCACGAGGAGAAGGATCACCACGACATCGCGGATCAGCTTGCCCCAGCTTTCGTCACCCTTTGCCTTGGTCTTGGCCATGCGATTTCAGTCCTTGATTGCTTCGATGATGACAAAGGCCTGCGCCCACGGATGGTCGTCGGTCAGCGTCAAATGGATATGTGCGGTGTGGCCGGCGGGGATCATCTGCGCGAGCCGTTCGGCGGCGCCGCCGGTCAATGCGAGCGTCGGGGCACCTGAGGGCGCGTTGACGACGCCGATGTCCTTCATGAACACGCCGCGCTTGAAGCCGGTGCCGACGGCTTTCGAGAAAGCTTCCTTCGCGGCGAAACGCTTGGCGTAGGTCCCGGCGCGGGTGAAGGGGCGCCGCGCGGCCTTGGCGCGTTCGACCTCGGTGAACACCCGATTTTCGAAGCGTTCGCCAAAGCGGTCGAGCGACGCCTGGATACGCTCTATATTACAGAGGTCGGAACCCAGCCCGATGATCACAGCGCGCCTCGCGCCTCGTCCATCAGCGCGCGCATCCGGCGCACGGCCGGGTCGAGCCCGGTGAAGATCGCCTCGCCGATCAGATAATGGCCGATGTTGAGCTCGGCGAGCTGCGGGATCGCGGCGACCGGCACGACATTTTCATAAGTGAGACCGTGGCCGGCATGCGGCTCGATGCCATTCTTCCACGCGAGCGCGGCGGCGTCGGCGAGGCGGCGGAGTTCGGCGGCGCGTTCCTCGCCCTCGACATGGGCATAGCGCCCGGTGTGGAATTCGACGACGGGCGCGCGGAGGCGCATTGCGGCCTCGATCTGGCGGGCGTCGGGTTCGATGAAGAGGCTGACGCGGATGCCCGCGTCGTTGAGGCGCGCCACGATCGGTGCGAGATGATTATGCTGTCCTGCCGCATCGAGTCCGCCCTCGGTCGTGCGCTCCTCGCGCTTTTCGGGGACGATGCACGCGGCGTGCGGTTTGTGGCGGAGCGCGATTTCGAGCATCTCGTCGGTCGCCGCCATTTCGAGGTTCAGCGGCAGGTCGGTCGCCGCCTGGATGCGCTTGAGATCGTCGTCGCGGATATGGCGGCGATCCTCGCGCAGATGCGCGGTGATGCCGTCACCGCCGACTGCCGCGACGATCTCGGCCGCGCGCACCGGATCGGGATGCTCGCCCCCGCGCGCGTTGCGGATCGTCGCGACATGGTCGATGTTGACGCCGAGCCGCAGGCGGGAGGGCGAGGCGCCGGTCAAGCCGCCTTGCTCCGGCTGCCGGGCTTCGCCGCTTCGGTTCCTGCCAGCTCTGGCGGCAGCTCGTCCTCGGCATAGGTCGGGAAGTTGATCGCGACGAGCGGATAGAAGGGGACGCCAAGTTCGACATTGCCCGCCGAGCGGTCGACGAGCGCGGCTTCGGCGATCACATCGCCGCCCGCGGCGCGGACCGCCTCCATCGCTTCGCGCGACGACAGGCCGGTGGTCACGACATCCTCGACCATGAGCACTTTCGCGCCCGGATCGATCGTGAAGCCGCGGCGGAGTTCGAAGGTGCCCGTCGGACGTTCGACGAAAATCGCAGGCTTGCCGAGCGCGCGGCCCATTTCATGGCCGATGATGACCCCGCCCATCGCGGGCGACACGACGACATCGATCGCCTGCTTCAGGTCGCGCGGCAGCTTGGCCGCGAGCGCGACGGCGAGGCGTCCGGCGCGCTCGGTATCCATGAGCACGCGCGCGCACTGCAGATAATATTCGCTGTGGCGGCCCGAGGAGAGCAGGAAATGGCCCTGCAGCAGGGCGTCGGCGGCGCGGAACTCGGCCAGGATTTCGTCATCGGTCATGGGAGATTTATTCTTTTGTCCTGTGCTTCGCCCGTGATGGGCGAGCGGGTTTGAGCGGCGAAGATTATCCAGCCGCAAAATAGTGTTAGAGATGCTTGAGGCAAGCGGCAAGCGGGTCTATAGCGCCCGCGAGATTCAGCCTGTCCGATGGCTGCGTGGACCTGTGTCCAGCAGTGGGGAAAGGCCGGCTGGGGCATCAATAAGAACAACAGGCAACGGGCGGCACTATCCTTATGAAGAGCTTGAAAACCCTTGTAATTGCGGCGGCTTTGTCGCTCGGCGCGATGGGCGCCGGCCATGCGCAGGCACCTGCTGCGGCTCCGGCCGAAGCACCTGCCGCAACGGCTCCGGCGAATCCGGCTCCGGCTGCCGCCGATGCGGCTGCTCCGGCAGCGGCGCCGGTCGCGACGACCGCAGCGGCTCCGGCTGGCGATGCGACCTATGTCCCGATGAAGCCGACCCCCGGGGTTGGCCAGCCGGTCGACGCAGGCATCGATTTCCAGCCGCAGGTCAGCCCGGTCGGCGAACAGGCTTACTGGTTCAACCATGTGATCCTGCTGCCCGTCATCACGGTGATCACGCTGATCGTCCTCGGTCTCCTGCTCTGGGTCGTGTTCCGCTTCCGCGCCAAGGCGAACCCGGTGCCGTCGAAGACGACGCACAACACCTTCATCGAAATCATCTGGACCGCCATCCCGGTGCTGATCCTCGCGGTGATCGCGGTTCCGTCGATCCGGCTGCTGGCCCAGCAATATGAGCCGCCGAAGAAGGACGCGCTGACGATCAAGGTCACGGGTTACCAGTGGTATTGGGGCTATGCCTATCCCGACCAGGGCATTGGCGAATATGTCTCGAAGATCCTGCCCGAGAAGGATGCCGTCGCGCGCGGCGAGCCCTATCACCTCGCCGTCGACAACCGCATGGTCGTTCCCGTCGGCCGTCAGGTGAAGCTGATCATCACCGGCGCCGACGTGATCCACAGCTTCGCGGTTCCGGCCTTCTGGACCAAGATGGACGCGGTCCCCGGCCGCGCCAACGAAACGACGTTCACCGCGAACAAGGTCGGCGTCTATTACGGCCAGTGCTCGGAACTCTGCGGCGTCGATCATGGCTATATGCCGATCGCCGTCGAAGTGCTCCCGGTCGACAAGTGGGAAGCCTGGGTCCGCTCGAAGGGCGGAAACCCGAAGGGCCCCGAGGCCGCCGCGCCTGCCGCCGCTGCTCCGGCACCTGCCGCCGCCGCTCCGGCTGCCGCACCTGCCGCGACGCCGGCTGCTGCCACGACCGAAGCTGCACCGGCAGCGGCGCCCGCCGCCGCGCCGGCCGCCAAGAATTAATAAGGGGTCCGACAGATGACCGATATCGCAGCGACTGCACCCGCGCACGGCCACGACCATGCGCACGATCATGACCATGATCACGACACGCCCGGCTTCTTTGTCCGCTGGTTCATGTCGACGAACCACAAGGACATCGGCACCCTCTACCTGATCTTCGCGATCGTCGCCGGCATCGTCGGCGGCGCGCTTTCGGGCATGATGCGCCTCGAGCTCGCGCATCCCGGCATCCAGTATCTGGGCAGCTGGGCGCAGGCGCTCGGCGGTGCGCAGGATCTGACCGCCGCCAAGCATTTCTGGAACGTGATGATCACCGCGCACGGCCTGATCATGGTGTTCTTCATGGTCATGCCGGCGATGATCGGCGGTTTCGGCAACTGGTTCGTGCCGCTGATGATCGGCGCGCCCGACATGGCGTTCCCGCGCATGAACAACGTGTCCTTCTGGCTGACGGCGGTTGCGTTCGTCATGCTCGTCGGATCGATGTTCGTTCCGGGCGGCAGCGGCAATGGCGCCGGCACGGGCTGGACGGTCTACGCTCCGCTGTCGACCAGCGGGTCGGTCGGCCCCGCAGTCGACATGGCGATCTTCTCGCTCCACCTTGCGGGTGCGGCGTCGATCCTCGGTGCGATCAACTTCATCACCACCATCTTCAACATGCGCGCGCCGGGCATGACCCTGCACAAGATGCCGCTGTTCGTGTGGTCGGTGCTGGTCACCGCCTTCCTTCTGCTGCTCGCGCTGCCGGTTCTGGCCGCGGCGATCACGATGCTGTTGACCGACCGCAACTTCGGCACGACCTTCTATGATGCGGCCGGCGGCGGCGACCCCGTCCTCTACCAGCATCTCTTCTGGTTCTTCGGTCACCCCGAAGTGTACATCATGATCCTGCCGGGCTTCGGCATCGTCAGCCAGATCATCTCGACCTTCAGCCGCAAGCCGGTGTTCGGTTATCTCGGCATGGCGTACGCCATGGTCGCGATCGGCGTCGTCGGCTTCATCGTGTGGGCGCACCACATGTTCACGGTCGGCATGAGCGTGAACCTGAAGATGTACTTCACCGCGGCAACGATGGTGATCGCGGTCCCGACGGGCATCAAGATCTTCAGCTGGATCGCCACCATGTGGGGCGGTTCGATGAGCTTCAAGACCCCGATGGTCTGGTCGCTCGGCTTCATCTTCATGTTCACCGTGGGCGGCGTGACCGGCGTCGTGCTCGCCAATGGCGGCGTCGACACCAACCTGCACGACACCTATTATGTCGTCGCGCACTTCCACTATGTGCTGTCGCTGGGCGCGGTCTTCTCGCTCTTCGCCGGCTTCTATTACTGGTTCCCGAAGATGTCGGGCCGGATGTACAGCGAGGCCCTCGGCCAGCTGCACTTCTGGATCTTCTTCATCGGCGTGAACGTCATGTTCTTCCCCCAGCACTTCCTGGGTCAGCAGGGCATGCCGCGCCGTTACCCCGACTATGCGGAAGCCTATGCGCATTGGCACCTGATCTCGTCCTACGGCTATGTGATCATGGGCGTCGGCATGCTCTTCTTCTTCGCGAACATCCTCTACTCGCTGTTCGCCGGCAAGAAGGCCGCCGACAATCCGTGGGGCGAAGGCGCGACGACGCTCGAATGGACGCTGTCGAGCCCGCCGCCGTTCCACCAGTTCAACGAACTGCCGCGTATCGCCTGATCGGTTTCGCCCCCTGCTGACATAAGGCAGGGGGCGTTTCCCTGATGGCTGGAGTGACCATGGCGCAGAGCCTGACCCACGGCGAAACGGCACTACCCGCCGATTGGCGCGACCTGTTCGCGCTGACGAAGCCGCGCGTCATGTCGCTGGTGGTGTTCACCGCGCTGTGCGGGCTGCTGGCGGCGCCGGTTAGTGTACCTCCCGTACTCGCTTTCTCGTCGATCCTCGCGATCGCGCTGGGGGCAGGGGCTTCGGGCGCGCTTAATCAATGGTATGAGGCGGGGCTCGACGCCAAGATGAAGCGGACCGCGGGCCGGCCGCTTCCCGCCGGGCGCCTCGACCCGCAGACTGCGTTGCAGTTCGGCGTCGGGCTCGCGGCTTTCTCGCTGTTCCTGATGCTGTTTGCGTCGAACTGGCAGGCGACGTTGCTGCTCGCCGTCTCGATCCTTTTCTATGTTTTCGTCTATACGATGTGGCTGAAGCCGCGGACGCCGCAGAATATCGTCATCGGCGGTGCGGCGGGTGCGTTTCCGCCGCTGATCGGCTGGGTCGCGGCGACGGGTTCGATCGCGCCGCTTCCGGTGCTGCTTTTCCTGCTGATCTTTCTGTGGACGCCGCCGCATTTCTGGGCGCTCGCGCTGTTCGTGCGGTCGGATTATGCCGCCGCGGGCATCCCGATGATGCCGGTCGTCGCGGGCGAGAAATCGACGCGGCGCCAGATTCTCTTTTACGCCGTCATCATGGCGGTCGGTGCCATCGCGCCCTGGCCGCTCAGCTATACCGGCGCGCTCTATGGCTGGACCGCGACGATCCTGTCGCTGGTCTTCGTGCTGATGTCGATCCAGGTCGGCACGCGCACGACGGGCGAGGGCGATATGATGCGCCCCGAAAAGCGCCTGTTCGCTTATTCGATCGCCTATCTCTTCATATTGTTCGGCGCGGTTGTCGCCGACCATTGGTGGCCGCTATGACCGACGAACCGACACAGGAACCCTTCGACGAGGCCGAATATCGCCGCCGTCAGCGCAGCCGCGCGAACATGATGGCGTGGATGCTCGGCGCCCTCGCGGTCCTGTTCTTCTTCATCACCATCGCAAAGATGCAGATTTTCTCGTGATCGGGCGCATGTCCCCGAACGCGAAGACCGCGAGTTTCGCTGCGCTGATCGCGCTCGCGATGACGGGTCTCGGGTTCGCGGCGGTGCCGCTCTACGATCTCTTCTGCCGCGTCACCGGCTTCGGCGGCACGACGCAGCGTTATGACCCGGTCGCCGCGGCGGCCGAGCCGCAGATATTGTCGGACACGATCTCGGTCCGCTTCGACGCCAATGTTTCGCCGAACCTGCCGTGGAAATTCTATCCCGAGCATCCGACCGATACGGTGAGCATCGGCGCGCGCGACATGGCGATCTTTATCGCCGAGAATAATTCGGCGCATCCGGTCGTGGGAACCGCCAGCTTCAACGTCACCCCCGATCAGGCGGGCAAATATTTTACCAAGATCCAGTGCTTCTGCTTCACCCAGCAACGGTTGGAGCCGGGGCAGCAGATGCGCATGCCGGTGCTGTTCTTCGTCGATCCGAAGATCAAGGACGACCCCGACGCGCGCGACGTGCAGGAAATCACCCTCAGCTACACCTTCCACCCTGTAGACGAGGGTAAAAAGGCGAGCTAAGGCCGCGAACAAGAGTCTAACAAGACCGGCAGACGATGGGGAATCGTCGTGCTGGGGCTGCTAAAAACGGGAAACACGCCATGTCCGGTGCGAAACATCATGACTACCACCTCGTAAATCCCAGCGTCTGGCCGCTCATCGGCTCGGTCGCGGCACTCGTGATGTTCTTCGGGCTCGTGATGGCGATGCACGCCGATCATTTCGGCGGCGTCGGCAAGTGGGTCCTCGGCCTCGGTTTCATGGGCGTGATTGCCACCTTCTTCAGCTGGTGGTCGGACGTCATCAACGAAGCGCATGCCGGCGACCATACCCCGGTCGTCCAGTTGCACCTGCGCTATGGCATGATCCTGTTCATCGCCTCGGAAGTCATGTTCTTCGTTGGCTGGTTCTGGGCTTGGTTCGACTTCTCGCTGTTCCCGGTGCCGATCGAATATGCCGAGGGCGCGGTCACGTCGCTCTTCGGGCAGGATGGCGCCGCCGCGATCACCATGTGGCCGCCGAAGGGCATCGAAGTCATCGACGCCTTCTCGCTGCCTTTGCTCAACACGCTGATCCTGCTCTGCTCGGGCACGACGATCACCTGGGCGCATCATTCGCTGATCCACGGCGACCGCGAAGGCCTCAAGAAGGGCCTGTGGCTGACGATCATCCTCGGCGCGATCTTCTCGGCGATCCAGGCCTATGAATATGCGCACGCGCCGTTCGGCTTCGGACAGAGCAACTATAGCTCGGCCTTCTACATGGCGACCGGCTTCCACGGTTTCCACGTGCTCGTCGGAACGATCTTCCTGATCGTCTGCCTCGTCCGCACCTACAAGGGTCACTTCACCCCGACGCAGCACTTCGGTTTCGAAGCCGCTGCCTGGTACTGGCACTTCGTCGACGTCGTGTGGCTGTTCCTCTTCATCATCGTCTATGTCTGGGGCGGCTGGGGCGCGCCGGTCGCCGCGCACTAAATTGCCGGCAGGCGACAACATCAAAAAGGGGCAGCCGCCGGTCTGGCGCGCTGCCCTTTTTGGTCTCTGCCCCGAATGCGGTGCGTCGACGCTGTTCGACGGGCCGGTGAAATTCGAGGAACGGTGCCGCGTCTGCGCGCTCGATTACAGTCGATATAATGTCGGCGACGGGCCTGCGGCTTTCCTGACGCTGATCATCGGGGCGTTGCTTATCGCGATTGCGCTGACACTCGATGCCGTCGTGCGCCCGCCTTTATGGGTGCATGTGATCCTGTGGGTGCCGCTGACTGCTGCCGCGGTCGTCTATGGCTTGCGCGTCGGCAAGGCCGCGCTGCTCGCGAGCGAGCATCAGCGGAAGGCGGCGGAGGGCCGCAAGGTGGAGGACAAAAATGACTGACCCCGCCGAATCCGTAGCTCCTGTGCGGCGCTGGCCGCTGATCCCGACGATCCTGGTGCTCGCCGCGGTTGCGACGATGATCGCGCTCGGCGTCTGGCAGCTCCAGCGCAAGAGCGAGAAGGAAGCGCTGATCGCGCTGTTCCAGCGCAACATGGCGATGTCGTCGCTGGTCGCCTATCCCGAGCTGCCGCCCGTTCCCGACGCTTTCCTGTATCGCAAGAGCAGCGTTGTCTGCCTCGAACCCGTACGCTGGGATCCGCGCAGCGGCACCGACCGCAAGGGCAAGTCGGGGATCCGCATGATCGCCGACTGCCGTACCGGCGCCGAAGGGCCCGGCGTGCTGGTCGATGTCGGCATCGGCGACGATTTCGCGCCGCCCAAATGGATGGGCGGAACGGTGCAGGGAACGATCGTTCCCGGGCCCGAACAGCCGACGGTGATGGAGCGCGTTATGGGCAAGGCCGTACCCGCGCGCGCGATGCTCATCGCCGACCAGCCCGCGGCGGGATTGCGCGCCAGCGCGGTGCCATCGGCCGACGATACGCCGAACAATCATCTTGCCTATGCCTTCCAATGGTTTTTCTTCGCGATCGTGGCGCTGATTATCTACGTCCTCGCGGTCCGCCGCCGCTTGCAGCCGTGACGACGCGCCGCTAGGCGCTGTGTCCGTCATGGAATATATCAGCACCCGCGGCTCTGCGCCGACCCTCGACTTTCGTGCAGCGACACTCGCCGGCCTTGCCAGCGACGGCGGCCTCTATGTGCCGGCGAAATGGCCGCGGATGTCGGCCGACGAAATCCGCGCGCTCGCGGGGCTCGACTATGCCGAGACTGCGGTGCGGATCATGCGGCCCTTCGTCGAGGGTGTGCTGACCGAGGACGAGATGCGCACCCTGTGCCGCGCCGCCTATGGCCGTTTCAGCCACGACGCAGTGACGCCGCTCGTCCAGCTCGATCATCGCCACTGGCTGCTCGAACTGTTTCACGGCCCGACGCTCGCGTTCAAGGACGTCGCGCTGCAACTGCTCGGCGAGCTGTTCGAGAAATTCCTCGCCGGCGGCGATACGAATATCACGATCGTCGGTGCGACCTCGGGCGACACCGGGTCGGCGGCGATCGAGGCGGTCGCGGGCCGCGAGCATATCCGCATCTTCATGCTCCACCCCGAGGGGCGCGTCAGCGACGTCCAGCGGCGCCAGATGACGACGGTGCTCGCGCCGAACGTGCATAATATCGCGATCGACGGCAGCTTCGACGATGCGCAGGCGATGGTGAAGCGATTGTTCGGCGACGCGGAAGCGCGTGAGCAAGTCACGCTGTCGGCCGTGAACAGCATCAACTGGGCGCGGCTGATGGCGCAGGTCGTCTATTATTTCTATGCTGCGGTGCGCCTCGGCGGTCCCGACCGCCCGGTCGCCTTCTCGGTACCGACGGGCAATTTCGGCGATGTGTTCGCGGGCTATGTTGCGGCGCAGATGGGGCTGCCGATCGCGAAGCTGGTCGTCGCGACCAACGTCAACGACATCCTCCACCGCGCACTGACGAGCGGGGACTATAGCGCGGGGACCGTTACGCCGACCGCGACGCCGAGCATGGACATTCAGGTCAGCAGCAATTTCGAACGGCTGCTCTTCGACCTCGCGGGCCGCGATGGTGCTGCGATCACCGGCATGATGGGCGAGTTCGATCGCAATCGCGCGATGACCATCCCCGCCGATATGCTGGCGGGCGCCAAAGACCTGTTTTCGAGCGCGAGCATCGACGGCGACACGATGGCGCTCGCGCTGCGCTGGGCGCAGGAAAAGGGCGGGCAGATCATCGATCCGCACAGCGCGGTCGGCCTCGCGGCCGCGCGTGCGCTCGAGATCGATGCCGATATTCCCGTCGTCACGCTCGCAACCGCGCATCCGGCGAAGTTCCGCGAAGCCGTCGAGCGTGCGACCGGGGTGCGTCCGCCACTGCCCGCACGGCTCGGCAATCTGTTCGACCGCGAAGAACGTTACGAGCGCCTGCCCGGCGATTATGATGCGGTGAAGGCCTTTGTCCTGGCGGAAGCGGCGCGTGGCTGATCTCCTGCCCCTCGTCACGCTGGTCGGTGAGGCGTGGGACGATTATGGGCTCGTCGACAGCGGGAACGGGCGCAAGCTCGAGCGTTATGGCCGCTATCGCTTCATCCGCCCCGAGCCGCAGGCGATGTGGGCGCCCGCACTGCCCGAGAGCGAGTGGGAAAAGGCCGACGGCGAATTCATTCCCGCTTCGGACGACGATGGTGGCGGGCGCTGGTATTATAACAAGCCCGTTCCGGCCGAAGGCTGGCCGCTTGGCTGGCGCGAAACGCGCTTCACCGCGCAGTGCACGCCGTTTCGCCACCTCGGCTTTTTTCCCGACATGGCGCCGGTGTGGGACTGGCTGCGCGAACGCGTCGCCGACAAGGCCGATCCCGCGTTCCTGAACCTGTTCGGCTATACGGGTGTGGGCAGTCAGGCGCTCGCCGCGGTCGGCGCATCGGTGACGCATGTCGACGCGTCGAAAAAGTCGGTGGGGCAGGCGCGCGAGAATGCCGCGCTCGCCGGAATGGCCGACAAGCCCGTCCGCTGGATCCTTGACGATGCGGGCAAGTTCACCGCGCGCGAGGTCCGGCGCGAGAAGCGCTATGACGCGATCCTGCTCGATCCGCCCAAGTTCGGCCGTGGTCCGACCGGCGAGCGCTGGCAAATCGAGGAGGGGCTTGCACCGTTGCTGGCCGACTGCCGCCAGCTGCTCGACGAAGACAGCCGCGCGCTGTTTTTGACCGTTTATGCCGTGCGCATGTCGGCGCTCGCGATCGGCGAACTCTTGGCGCAGCTTTTTGCTGACCTCCCGGGCAAGGTGGAGTGCGGCGAGCTTGCCGTGCGCGAAGAAGCGCGGGGATTGCTGCTGCCGACCGCGATTTTCGCGCGCTGGAGCCGCTGACGCCGTCGTCGGGCACTTTTGCTGCATACGTTTGCTGCGCAAAAAAGCGCAACATTGTGACCCAAATGCCACGGTCGATGCGTTGACAATGATAACGTTCCCATTTAGATAACGTTCACATTAAGCGAATGCCGCCATTAAAAGAGCGGCTGATCTGGGAGGAATGGGGATGCGGGCGTCTCAAAAGCAGTGGCTTGCCAAGTTTCTGGTCGGTACGTCGGCGCTGTCCTTGATGGGCATGGCGCAGGCGGCGGGTGCGCAGGAAGCGCCGGCCGAGGGTGAAGTGAACGGCGACGAGATCGTCGTCACCGGCATCCGTGCCAGCCTTGAAGCGTCCGCGGCGATCAAGCGCGAGGCGCAGGGCGTCGTCGATGCGATTTCGGCCGAGGACATCGGCAAATTCCCCGACACCAACCTCGCCGAATCGCTACAGCGCATCACCGGCGTGTCGATCGACCGCCAGAATGGCGAAGGGTCGCTGGTCACGGTCCGCGGCTTCGGACCCGAGTTCAATCTGGTGACCGTCAATGGTCGCCAGGTGCCGACGGCGGTGATCGGTGATGGCGGCAGCGCCCCGTCGTCGCGTTCGTTCGACTTCGCCAACCTCGCCTCCGAAGGCATTGCGGCGGTCGAAGTTTACAAGAGCGGGCGCGCCACGATCGAGTCGGGCGGGATCGGGTCGAGCATCAACATCCGCACCCCGCGCCCCCTCGACAATCCGGGCATGCGCGGCAGCCTTTCGGTCAAGGGCGTGTACGACACGTCGCGCAACTCCGGTGATACGATCACACCCGAAGTGTCGGGCATTTTCAGCACGACCTTTGCGGACGATACGATCGGCATCATGGTCGCGGGTTCGTACCAGAAGCGTAAGTCGAGCACGAACACCGCGAACGTCGGCTGGCGCGACGGTTATCTCGGCAACGAGAACAACTGGGGCTCGCTGGCTAATCCGACCCGCATCGTCAACGGGGTCGAGGAGCCCGATCCGCGCTACCAGAATATCATCAACCGGCCCGAAGCGGGCGATGTCTATCAGGTGCCGCAAAACGCATCCTATGACCTCAACGACATCAATCGCGAACGCATCAATGGTCAGGCGGTGCTGCAATTCCGTCCGAGCGACGCCTTTACCGCGACGGTCGACTATATCTATTCGCGCAACACCGTCGAAACGCGGAACAGCAATGTCGGCGTGTGGTTCAACCACGACGATACGTCGAGCGCCTGGACCGACGGTCCGGTCGCCGGCCCGCTCTTCTACAGCGAGCGTTTCGGGGCGCCCTCGGGCGTTCCCGGGCCGAACGCGCTCTACGGGGGCAAGGACCTCTCGTACAGCGGCGCGCTGATCGAAAACCGGGCCGAGAATAACTCGCTCGGCGTCAATCTGGAATGGAAGGGCCCGGGCGGCGTCACGTTCGAGCTCGACGGGCATCATTCGACCGCCGAGGTCAATCCGGTCAACCGGTTCGGGTCGAGCATGTCGCTGGGCAACGCCGTTTTCGGTGTCCAGACCCAGACGATCAATTTCGAGAACGACCTGCCGATCATTTCCTATGGCATGTACCCCGGCATCGATCCGCTGAACGCGTCGCTGATCACCCCGACGGGCAACGCGTTCCGCAACGCCTATTTCCGGAACCGGATCAACCAGCTTCAGCTGCGCGGTCAATATGACCATGACGGCGGCTTCCTCGACAGCATCGATTTCGGCGTATCCTATGTCGACAGCAAGGTGCGCTCGGCATTCGGCACGATCCAGAATGACGACACATGGGGCGGCGCAGGGCCGGCATCGAGCATTCCCGACGACATTTTCACGCTGGTGACGCTTCCCGACAAATTCCCTGGTCTCGCCCAGGACGGGATGATCCAGAGCTTCTACAGCTTCGATTTCGAGCGCATGGCCGATCTGGTCGAGCAGAATTTCCAGACATGCAGCAATCCCGCGACGGGATCGGCGCAGCCGGGAACCTGCCTTGCAAACTTCAACACAGATCGGCGCATTACCGAAAAGACGCTGGCTCCCTATCTGCAGGTGGCGACTGTTTTCGACCTGTTCGAGAACCCGGCGCATCTGGTCGCGGGCATTCGCTACGAGACGACCGATATCGCCTCGGCCGCGCTGGTGCCGGTGCCGGTGACGACGACCTGGGTCGGCGACAATGAGTTCAACGTCGTCTTTTCCGGGGAAAGCGATTTTACGCGGTTCAAGGGGTCCTATGACAATTGGCTGCCGGCGGTCGATTTCGACATCTCGCCGATGGAGGACATCAAGCTTCGCGCATCCTACAGCCATACGATCACGCGCCCCGACTATGCGAGCATGCAGGGCGGGCGGACGATCGACACGCTGTTCCGGGTCGGCGGCGGCACTGGCGCGCAGGGCAATCCGGGGCTGGTCCCGTACAAGTCGAAGAATATCGACCTGTCGGCGGAGTGGTATTACGCGCCCGACTCCTATCTGTCGGTGGGCTATTTCCACAAGGATGTGAAAAACTTCATTTCCTCGACGCGGATCGATTCGAACGCCTTCGGGCTGACGACGCCGGTCGGTGGGCCGCGCTGGAATGCCGCGATCGCCGCGATCGGGTCGAGCGCGACCGCGTCGCAAATCCGGCAGTATATCTTTCAGAATTTCCCCCAAACGACGACCATCACGGGGGGCGGGGGCGGCCAGCCATTTACCGGCATCATCAATGCCGCACCGGGCGATCCGCTGGTCAATTTCGAGATCGCGACACCGATCAACAGTGATCAGAAGGCTTCGATCAATGGCTGGGAGTTTGCGGTCCAGCACAGCTTCTGGGATACGGGCTTTGGCGTGATCCTGAACTATACGATCGTCAACGGCGACGCGACGTACGACAATACCCAGCCATCGTCGGTGCCGCAGTTCGCGCTGACCGGCCTCAGCGACAGCGCCAACGCCGTGGCCTTCTATGACAAAAATGGCCTCCAGGCGCGTGTCGCATGGAACTGGCGCGACGAATTCCTCGCCGGAACGGGGCCCAACCCCTTCTACACCGAGGAATATTGGCAGATCGACGCGAGTGCGAGCTACGAGTTCATCCCGGGCTTCACAGCGTTCGTCGAGGCGATCAACCTGACCGGTGAGGGGCGCCGCGGGCACCTTCGTCACAAGAACAACGTCACCTTCGTGCAGCCGGGCTTCGCCCGCTACGCGGCAGGGGTCAGGTTCAGCTTCTAAGGCGGGTGGGCACTTCCGCCGGGTCGCAGGCAAAAGGGTCGCGTCCTCCCCGGGCGCGGCTCTTTTGCGTGACGAGGGCGGTTTCACGGCCTAGGATCGACGGCAATGAATAGCGCGATCGAGAGGATTGTCATCGTGGGCGGCGGCACCGCCGGCTGGCTCGCCGCGTCGCGGCTGGCGAGCTCGCGCCGGGCCAAAGCGGGACGGCTTTCGGTTACCTTGATCGAGGCGCCCGACATCCCGACGATCGGCGTTGGCGAGGGAACCTGGCCGACGATGCGCGCGACGCTGGCGGCGATCGGGATCGGCGAGGCCGAATTCCTTGCCGCGTGCGACGGATCATTCAAACAGGGATCGCGGTTCGACGGCTGGGTGACGGGCGCTGCAGGTGACCGCTATCTGCACCCGTTCACCGCGCCCCCCGCCGCACCGACGACCGAGCTGCTCGCCGCATGGCAGGCGGGGGCGCCTGACCTGCCGTTCGCGGCGGCGATGACCGCACAGGCGCATGTGTGCGATCTCGATCTTGCGCCGCGGCAACGCGCGATGCCCGACTATCAGGGCGCGGCGAATTACGCCTATCACCTCGATGCAGGGAAGTTTGCGGCATTGCTCGCGTCGCACGCGGTGCAAAAGCTCGGCGTGCGGCATGTCTCGGATCATGTCGTTGCGGTGGCGCGCGATGCCGGGGGCGGCATCGCCTCGGTCGCGACGCGAAATAATGGCGATATCGCGGGCGACCTGTTCATCGATTGCAGCGGCCATGCGTCGCTGTTGATCGGCAATCATCTGGGCGTCGAGTGGATCGACCGCAGCGACACATTGTTCAACGATCGCGCGCTAGCGGCGCAGGTGCCGGTCGTGCCCGGCAGTCCGATCGCGTCGCAGACGGTGTTGACCGCGCACGCGGCGGGCTGGATATGGGATATCGGATTACCGGGCCGGCGCGGCATCGGCTGCGTCTATGCCAGCCACTTCATGGACGATGACGCAGCAGAGGTAACGTTGCGCAGCTATATCGCGCGCGTCCTGCCCGACGCGCCCGAGGTGCCGGTCCGCCGCCTGACCTTCCCGACAGGGCACCGCGCGCGGTTCTGGGAAGGCAATTGCATCGCGATCGGCCTGTCGGCGGGGTTCATCGAGCCGCTCGAGGCGTCGGCGATCGTGATGATCGAATTGTCGCTGAACGCCCTCATTGACAATTTTCCGGCGAGCCGCGCGGCGATGCCCATTCACGCCGACCGCTTCAACGAACTGTTTCGCTATCGCTGGGATCGCATCGTCGAGTTCCTCAAGCTCCATTATGCACTCAGCCGCCGCGAGGAGCCCTATTGGATCGCGCAGCGCGATCCGTCGCATGTACCGCCGCGGCTTGTCGAGATGCTGCAACTGTGGCGCGACCAGCCGCCGTCGGCGTGGGATTTCCCGCGCGTCGACGAGATTTTCTCGGCCGAAAGCCACCAATATATCCTCTATGGCATGGGCCATCCGGTGCCGACCGATCTGCCGTCAGGCGAACGCGCCGCGGCGTTGCTCGCCGAGAACCGGCAGCGGGCCCGCTCGCTCGCCGCGGCATTGCCCGCCAATCGCGATTATCTCGACGCGCTTCGCCCCGATGCCAATGCCGCGGCCGCGCGATAGGAAAGGAATTTGATGACCCGCCACGCCGTCCTCGACAACAAGACCCACCGCGACCTGCGCATAAGGACCGATGCCGGCGCGGAGCTGGGCGACGACATCATGGCGACGCTGACGGTGCCGAGCGAGTTCCGGCGCGTGCAGGCGCATTTCCCGATCCTGTTCCGCCGCGAAACCGGGCGCGAGGAGTTCACCGCGCTGGCGATGTTCGGGTTCCAGAATGGCGAAAATCTGTTCCTCGACGGTGATCGCTGGGATGCCCGCTATCGCCCGCACTCGGTTTCGATCCAGCCGTTCCTGATCGGACGTCCGGCGGGCGGCGACGGTCCGGGACAGATCCATATCGACATGGATCACCCGCGCATCGCGGCAGCGAGCGAGGGCATCCGGCTGTTCGATGCCGAGGGCGCGGCGACGCCCTATCTCGACGAGATCGCCGAGCGGCTTGGCGACCTCGACGAAGGCTATCGCGAGAGCGGCGCCTTTTATGACGCGCTGCTCGCGTACGACCTACTCGAGCCGTTCAGCCTCGAAGTCACGCTCGACGACGGATCGCTGCATTCGCTCGTCGGGTTCCACATCATCGACGAGGCGAAGCTGCGCGCGCTCGATGGCGAGGCGCTGGGTAGCCTGCATGCGGCAGGGCATTTGATGCCGATGTTCATGGCGCTGGCGTCGCTTTCGCAGCTGTCGGTGCTCGTCGCGCGCAAGAACCGCAGGCTGGGCGGTGGCTGAAGCCGACCCCGCCATTTACGACCGCTTGGCGCCCGTGGCCGAGCGCGAATGGAATAAGGGGGCGGGGCTCGACGCGTTGCTGGAAGGCGCGCGCGAGCCCTTTGTCCTGCGCGGCCTCGCCGCCGATTGGCCGCTGGTCGAAGCGGGCAAGGCCAGCGCGCAGGAGGCCCGCCGCTATCTGCTCGACCGCGCGCGCGATCGGCCGTTCAAGGTGTCGATCGGTCCGCCGGGGCACGACGGGCGCCTGTTCTACGACTCCGATATGGAGATGAATTTCCGCGTCGGCACGGGCAAGCTCGCCGACATCTTCGCGGGGATCGACAAGGCCGAGGAACTGGGTGAAAGCCGCACCGTCTATCTGGCGTCGATCGATATTCCTTCGCATTTCGACGGGCTCGACGAGGCGAACGCGATCGACCTCGGCGACCGCGACCCGATCAAGAGCATCTGGATCGGCACGCGCACGCAGATTGCCGCGCATAACGACTTTCCCGACAATCTGGCGTGCTGCGCGGTCGGACGCCGCCGTTTCACACTGTTTCCGCCGCACCAGTTCCGCAACCTCTATCTGGGGCCCATCGACAACACTCCCGCGGGCCGCGTCGTCAGCATGGTCGATTTCGATGCCCCCGACCTCGCCGCGCATCCGCGTTTCGTCGATGCGATGGCCGAGGCGCAGACGGCCCTGCTTGAACCTGGCGATGCGATCTTCATCCCGTCGATGTGGTGGCACCATGTCGAGGGGCTCGAAGCGTTCAATATATTGGTCAATTACTGGTGGCGCCGGACACCCGATTGGCTTGGCCAGCCGCAGGCGGCGCTCAACCATGCGATCCTCGCGATCCGCGACCTGCCGCCCGAAGACAAGGCGATCTGGCGCGAGCAGTTCGACCATTATGTTTTCGATAATGACGCGAGCGTCACCGACCATATTCCCGAAACCGCGCGCAGCATCCTCGCCCCGCTCACGTCCGAGACGGCAGGGCGGCTGCGCGCCTTTTTGCTGAGGGCTTTGAGTAAATGAGCGACAAGAAACAGGTCCAGCGCGTCGTCATCGCGGGCGGCGGCACCGCCGGCTGGATGATGGCGGCGGCGATTGCGCGCACGATGGGCCCGACCGTCGACCTGACGCTGGTCGAATCCGAGCAGATCGGCACGATCGGCGTCGGCGAGTCCACCATCCCGCCGCTCGTCAATTTCAACCGCATCCTCGGCATTCCCGAACCCGAGTTCATGCGCGCGACCCAGGCGACCTTCAAGCTCGGCATATTGTTCGACAATTGGAAGCACGACGGCGACAGCTATTTCCACAGCTTTGGCCTCAGCGGGAAGGATCACTGGTCGGCGGGTTTCCAGCATTTCTGGCTCAACGCACGCGAACGCGGGCACGAACAGCCGTATAGCGACTACTGCCTCGAACTCGTCGCTGGGATGGAGGGCAAGTTCGCGCACCTGCCCGAAGAGCGCATGAATTACGCCTATCATGTCGATGCGACGCTTTACGGGCGCTTCCTACGCAAGCTGGCAGAGGCCGACGGTTGCAAGCGCGTCGAAGGGAAGATCGCGCGCGTCGAACTGAATAGCGAAACGGGCGATATCGCGGCGCTGCATCTCGACGGCGACCGGCGGATCGAGGGCGACATGTTCGTCGACTGCACCGGCTTTCGCGGGCTGCTGATCGACGGCGCGCTCCATGCGGGGTTCGAGGACTGGAGCCACTGGCTGCCCAACGACAGCGCGATTGCGGTGCAGTCGAAACATCTCGGGCCGCCGCAACCCTATACGCAGGCGATTGCGCACGATGCGGGATGGCAATGGCGCATCCCGCTGCAACATCGCATGGGTGCGGGGATCGTCTATTCGAGCGGCTACCTGTCGCGCGACGAAGCCTATGACCGGTTGATGAGCAGCGTCGGCGAGCCGCTGATCGAACCCTTCGACATCAAGTTCAAAGGCGGCGTGCGGCGCAAGCAATGGTTCCGCAACTGCGTCGCGGTCGGGCTGGCGGGCGGCTTCGTCGAGCCGCTCGAGGCGACGACGGTGCACCTGATCCAGCGCGCGGTGCTGCGCTTTATCCGCCTGATGCCGAACGGCCGCGTCAGCGAACGCGACGCGCAGGAATTCAACGACCAGCAGCGGCTCGACATCGAACAGATCCGCGACTTCGTCGTGCTGCATTACAAGGCGACCAACCGCCGCGACAGCCCGTTCTGGCGCCATGTCGCGAACATGCCGATCCCGGATTCGCTCGAGCAGAAGATCGAGCTGTTCCGCGAAACCGGCCGCGTGTTCCGCAAATATGAGGAATTGTTCGCCGAGAATAGCTGGGTGCAGGTGATGATGGGGCAGGGGATCGAACCGCAAACCTATCACCCGATCGCGGAAAAGCTGCGCGACGACGAGGTCGAGCGGCTGTTCCAGTCGATCCGCGACAATATTGCGCAGACGGTTTCGACGTTGCCCGAGCATCACGCCTATGTCGCACGCTATTGCGGCGCCGAGGAACCCAAGGCGGCATGATCCGCTCTGCGGCGATCCTGATGCTGGCGACGGCGTTCGGCGGCAGTGCGGCGGCGCAGCAGCCGGCCGAGGACGGTTGGCGGCTCGCCTGGGCCGACGAGTTCGACGGCGCGGCGATCGACCTCAGCAAATGGGATTTCGACGTCGATTGCTGGGGCGGCGGCAACAACGAACGGCAATGCTATACCGACAAGCGCAGCAATGCCGCAGTCGCGGACGGCAAGCTGGTCATCACGGCGCGCAAGGAGCAGGCGACCGGCCCGGCGTTCCCGCTGTCGCAGCGCGGCGATCCCGCCAAGGCGAAGGCCGAGGCGAGCCGCAACTTCACCTCCGCGCGCCTCGTCACGCGCGGCAAGGCGGCGTGGACCTATGGGAAGATCGAGGTGCGCGCGAAGTTGCCGCAGGGGCAGGGGACATGGCCCGCGATCTGGATGCTGCCCGAAACGAGCCACTATGGCACCTGGGCGGCCTCGGGCGAGATCGACATTTTGGAGGCGGTCAACCTTGGCGTGCGCTGCGAAGCCTGCGCGGGTGGGATCGAGAACCGCATTCTCGGCACGCTCCATTTCGGAGGACAGTGGCCCGCCAACAAGCATAAGGGCGACGAGACCGCGCTACCCGCGCCGCTCGACGGTTTCCATATCTTCGGCATCGTCTGGGAGAAGGGCAAGATCGTCTGGACGGTCGATGGCAAGCCCTATGCGACGCGCGTCGCGAGCGAATGGAGCAGCAGCGGATCGAGCGATCCCGCTGCACCGTTCGACCGCCCCTTTCACCTGATCCTGAACCTCGCGGTCGGCGGCGGGCTGGCCGAAGATCGCGGGCTGAAGGGCGTGGATGAAAGCGGATATCCGAAAAAGATGGAAATAGACTGGGTTCGCGTCTGGCAATGCGACGGCGAAGCCGTTAGCGGTTGCAGAAACACGGGGGATCAGACGAAATAATGGGGCGTCGGCGGCAGTCGGTAACGATCAAGCATGTTGCAGCCGACGCGGGCGTGTCGCTGCAGACGGTGAGCCGCGTCATCAACAATGAGCCCAACGTCCGCCCCGAAATGAAGGAACGGGTACAGGCGTCGATCGACAAGCTGGGCTATGTCCCGTCGATCGCCGCGCAGCGGATGAGCGGGTCGCGGTCGTACCTGATCCTTGCGATCAACGATCGCGAGCGCACGATTGCGGACTGGCGCGGGCGGCAGGGGGTCGACTGGGTCGACCAGATGCTGCTCGGCGGGATGCTGAAATGCGCCGAATATGGCTATCGCATGATTTTCGAACTCGTCGACACGCACAACGACCATGTCGAACGCGAACTCGGCGCGGCGATCGCCGCGTTGCAGCCCGATGGCGTGATCCTGACCCCGCCGCATTCGGACAATCCACTGATCGTCGGGCTGCTCGACGAGCAGAAGATACCCTTTGCGCGCATCGGTTCGCGCGGAGGCCCGGCGGGCATCGCGCTGACGATGGACGATGAAGGGTCGGCGCGGCGCGCGACGCGGCACCTGATCGACCTCGGCCATGAACGCATTGGCTTCATCGCCGGCTCGCACGAATATAGCCTCAGCCGCTGGCGCATCGACGGTTGGGAAGCCGAGATGGCGTCCGCGGGTTTGACGACTGACGGGCTGCTTGCCGAAGGTGATTTTACCTATGGCTCGGGCGCTGTCGCGGCGCGCAAGCTGCTGGGTGGCGCGAACCCTCCGACCGCGATCATCGCAAGCAGCGACCAGATGGCACTCGCGACGCTCGAGGTTGCGCGCGAGATGGATTTCGACGTGCCCGGCCAATTGTCGATCGTCAGTTTCGACAACACCCCGGTCGTCCGCTTTACGCAGCCTGCGTTAACCGCGGTCGACCAGCCGGTCGCCGAAACCGCGTCGCGCGCGGTCGAACTGATCATCGCGGCGCAGCGCGGCGCCCCGCGCCAGGCCGAACCGACGCGCGTGCAGGGCGGCCTCGTCGCGCGCGGCTCGACCGCAGCGCCGCCCGTCGCCGTCCATGGTTGAAGCGGGCGCGGCACGCCGCCAGTCCACGGGTTTCCTGCTGCTCTATGCGCTGGCTTCGGCCGGCGGCGCGATGGCCTATGTGCCCTTCCTCACGATCTGGCTGCCGGGCCGGATGACGCAATTGGCGGGCACGGCGGATGTGCAGATGCTCGGCTATGTCACCTTCTTCGGCGCGATCGCGGCGAGCCTCGGGGGCATCGGCTTTGGCTGGCTCAGCGACCGCACCGGCAACCGGCGCGGCTGGGTCCTGACCGGGCTGGCGCTGACCATCGCCTTGCTGCTCATGGTGCCGCTGGCGCACGACATCTGGACCTTGGTCGCGCTCATCGTCGGGTGGCAGCTGACGCTCAACATGATGCTCGGGCCGCTCGCGGCGTGGGCAGGCGATTGTGTCCCCGATGAGCAGAAGGGGCTGCTCGGCGGGCTGCTCGCCTTTTCACCCGCGCTCGGCGCCTGGTCGGGGTGGCTTGTCACCTGGCCTGGGCTGGTGTCGGCGGAGCAGCGGCTCGTGGTCATTGCGCTGCTAGTGGCAAGCGCCGTCCTGCCGGTGTTGCTGCTTGGCCGCCCGCGCGCGTTTCCCGATCTCACTGCACCCCCGCCTGCGCGCGCCTCCGGAGAACGGCCACAGCGTCCGACCGGCCCAGCGGTGCGGATGTGGCTCGCGCGTTTGCTCGTCCAGATCGCCGAGGCGGCACTGTTCGCCTATCTCTATTTCTGGTTCCGTTCGATCGACCCCGGCATGCACGATAATGAGAAGGCGCGCATTTTCGGGCTCGCGCTGACGCTGGCCGTGCCCATCGCGCTGCTCAGCGGGCGCTGGGCCGACCGCAACGACCGGCCCTTTCTCCCGCTCGTCGCCAGCGCGGCGGTCTCGGGCATCGGGATGATCGGAATGGCGTTTGCGGCGGGGCTCGACGCCGCAAAGGCGAGCTACCTTGTCTTCGGTGTTGCGACGACGGTGTTCCTGTCGCTCCATAGCAGCCAGACGCTGCGGATCCTGCCGCGCTCGGACCGGCGCGGGCGCGACCTTGGCATCTTCAACCTCACCAATACCGTGCCCTCGCTGATCATGCCCTGGCTGACGATCTCGCTCGTCCCCGGCTTTGGTTTCGACGCGCTTTTCCTGCTGCTCGCAGGGCTCACCGGCATCGCCGTTCTCCTGCTCGCGACGATGCCGCGATCGCACGCGGCCGCCTGAAAACAGAGCGCTTGATTTCATCCATCCACTATGCGAGAGCGAAGTTTGATAACGTTCACATTGAGGGATGGGAGAGACGATGCGCCGACAGGCAATGGTTATGGCGACCGCGCTGCTTTTGGCAGGAACCGCGGGCGCCGCCGCACAAACCACCGGTTCCGACGCGGCCGCGGTTCATCCCGAACTATGGCCGGCAGCGAAAAGCCCGGCGACGATCACCGACGCGGCGACCGAAAAGCGCATCGACGCGCTGATCAAGAAGATGACGGTCGAGCAGAAGGTTGGCCAGCTGATCCAGGGCGACATCAGCACGATCACGCCCAAGGATCTCGAAACCTATCCGCTCGGGTCGATCCTCGCGGGCGGCAACAGTGGGCCGAACGGCAATGAACGCTCGACCGCCGCCGACTGGGCGAAGCTGGTCGGCGATTTTCGCGCGGTGTCGCTGCGTCCGCAAGCGAATGGTGTCGCGATCCCGATCATCTTTGGCGTCGATGCCGTCCACGGGCATAATAATATCCCGGGCGCGACGCTGTTTCCGCACAATATCGGCCTCGGCGCCGCGCGCGATCCCGAGCTGATCCAGCGCATCGGTGCGGTCACCGCCGCCGAAATCGCCGGCAGCGGGATCGAATGGACCTTTGCCCCGACGCTGGCGGTGCCGCAGGATCTGCGCTGGGGCCGCAGCTATGAAGGCTATGCGTCGGACCCGAAGCTGATCGCAGACTATGCGAAGGCGATGGTGCTCGGTCTGCAAGGCCCGCTGGTCGCGGGCAAGACGGTCGGTCCGCAACATGTCGCAGCGACCGCGAAGCATTTCCTTGCCGACGGCGGCACGTTCGAGGGCAAGGACCAGGGCGATGCCAAGGTCGACGAAAAGACCCTGATCGCGAAGCATGCGATGGGGTATCCCGCCGCGATCGACGCCGGCGCGCTGACCGTGATGGCGAGCTTCTCGAGCTGGCAGGGCGTCAAGCATCACGGCAACAAGGGGCTGCTCACCGACGCGCTCAAGGACAGGATGGGCTTTGCGGGCTTCGTCGTCGGCGACTGGAACGGGCATGGGCAGGTCGCGGGATGCAGCGTCACCGATTGCGCGCAGTCGATCAACGCCGGGCTCGACATGTTCATGGCGCCCGACAGCTGGAAGGGGCTTTACGAGACCACGCTGAAACATGCGAAGGACGGCACGATTTCGGCGGCGCGGCTCGACGATGCGGTGCGGCGTATTTTGCGCGTGAAATACAAGCTCGGCCTGTTTCCTGAAGGGCATGTCGACCGCAGCGTGGTGAAGGCGGTCGGCACGCCCGAGCATCTCGCCATCGCGCGCGAAGCGGTCGCGAAGTCGCTCGTGCTGCTCAAGAACAATGGCAGCGTGCTGCCGATCAAGCCGGGCGCCCGCGTGCTCGTGACCGGGCCTGCGGCCGACAGCATGGCGATCCAGTCGGGCGGCTGGACGATCAGCTGGCAGGGGACCGACGTCACCCACGCCGACTTCCCCAATGGCCAGACGATCTGGGAAGCGCTCAACAAGTCGGTGCGCGATGCGGGTGGTGTTGCGACGCTATCCGAGGGCGGGGTGTTTAAGGAGAAGCCCGACGTCGCGATCGTCGTGTTCGGCGAAAATCCCTATGCTGAATTCCAGGGCGATGTTGCGACGCTCGACTATCAGCCGACCGAGGCCACCGATCTCGCGACGCTCAAGAAGCTGAAGGCCGCGGGCATTCCGGTGGTCGCGCTGTTCCTGTCGGGGCGGCCGATGTTCACCAACCCCGAAATCAACGCTTCCGATGCGTTCGTTGCAGGCTGGCTGCCGGGGTCGCAGGGCGTGGGTGTCGCCGACGTGCTCGTCGCGGGCAAGGACGGCAAGACGCCGCGCGCCTTCACTGGCACCCTGCCTTTCGCCTGGCCCGCCGATGCGCGCTCGCCCGTTGAAAAGCCACAGTTCGCGGTCGGTTATGGCTTGAAATATGGTGCTACCACCACCGTTCCGCAGCTGTCCGAAGAATTGGGCGTCGACATCGCCGCAGCGTTGAATGTCGAGAATTTCTTCTCGGGTGGCCGCGCACGCGCGCCGTGGGTGCTCTCGATCACCGACGCGGGCGGCAAGCGCCCGGTCGAATCCGGGCCGATCACGAGCCCCGGCGGCATGATCGCGGCGCGATCGGTCGATGTGCGCGCGCAGGAGGACGGCAAGTCCTTCACCTGGACTGGTCCGGCGACACTCGAATTGACCGGCCCCTATGCGGACCTGTCGCGCCAGCTCAACAACAGCTTCGCGCTGCGCGTCGACTGGCGGATCGATGCGGCCGGCGGCGCGCCAGTCAGCCTTGCGCTCGGCGGCAAGGCGTTCGACATCTCGGCATTGGTCAAAGCCGCGCCGAAGGGACAGGTGTCGACGATCAAGGTGCCGCTGCGCTGCTTCGCCGACGCGGGCGCCAATCTGAAGCAGGTCGATTATGCCGTCTCGATCGCCGGCGACAAGGGCTTCGCGGCCACGCTGCTGAATACGAATGTCGAGGCTGTTGGAGAGAATCTGCCTTGCCCGCCCGCGGCCAAATAACCAAACCCGCAAACGGGTTGGCTCGATAAAAATATAGGGAGAGAGACATGGCATTGGCTCCGAACGTCGCGACGGGCGTAGATCCGAACGCGATCGAACAGCCGGGCAGGGGCGGCGGTGGCACGAAACTGGTGCTGATCCTCGCGTTCGCAGTGTTTTTCCTGCTTGGCGGGGTGACGAACATCAACGACCTTCTAGTCGGCAAGTTCAAGCCGATGTTCCACCTGACGCATGCCGAAGCGAACCTCGTGCAGATGGCGTTTTTCATCGCTTATGGGGCCTTTTCGATCCCGGCCGGCATCGTCATGTCGAAGCTCGGCTATATCCGCACCTTCGTGCTCGGCTTCATCATTGTGGCGGCCGCGGCTTTCCTCTTTATCCCGGCTTCGGCTGCGGCGTCCTATCCCGGTTTCCTTGCCGCGCTCTTTTGCATCGGTGCGGGGATTACGGTGCTGCAGGTCGCGATGAATCCGGTGATCACGACGCTGGGCCCGGTCGAAACCTCGCACAGCCGGCTGACCTTCGCGCAGGCGTTCAATTCGATCGGCGTGTTCCTGATGGTCTATGGCGGGGCGACCTTCCTGCTAGGCGATTCGACGCCGATCGATCCCGAGACTTCGACCGAGGCGCAGATCCAGGCGTATCGCGTTGCCGAGGGCGCATCGATCGGCACCGCCTATATGTGGCTCGGGGTGCTGATGCTGGTGATCGCGGCGATATTCTGGATGTACCGGTCGGCGATCGACCATGCGAAGACCGACGATGTGAAGCTGGAGGGCACCTGGGGCCTGTTGACCCATAACCGCCGCGTCCAGTTCGGCGCTCTTTGCATCTTCGTCTATGTCGGCGCCGAAGTGGCGATCGGCTCGAACCTCATGGCCTATCTCGCCGAGCCGAGCGTGATGGGGCTGGGGCTCCAGGCGGCGGGCAAGCTCGTCGCGATGTACTGGCTCGGTGCGCTCGTCGGCCGCTTGCTCGGCGGTTTCATCCTGCGACTGGCCAAACCGGGACGCGTGCTCGCGACCTTTGCGGCGGGTGCGATTTCGCTGATCATCCTGTCGGCAGTGACGACGGGTGCGCTGTCGGGTTGGGCGCTGATCCTCGTCGGCTTCTGCAATTCGCTGATGTTCCCGACGATCTTCAGCCTCGCCACCGAAGGGCTCGGCGAACAGACGCCGCAGGGATCGGGTATCATGTGTACCGCGATCATCGGCGGCGCGATCGTCCCCTTCCTGTTCGGAACGGTGGCCGACCTCAGCGGTGACATCCGTATCGCGCTGGCGGTGCCGCTCATCTGCTATGCGATCATCGCAAGTTTCGGACTGTGGGCGGCGCGCCGGGCGACGGCGTAACGGTCAAGCGGAATAAAGCCGCGGACGGTCGCGCTCTGGTGCACGATCGCCCGCGGCTACCCGCCCCCTCGCGGGAAGTCTGTTAGGCCGGGTTGGCGATCTCGACGCGGTTTCGCCCGCCTGCCTTGGCTTTGTAAAGGGCCTCGTCGGCCGCCTTCAGCGCCGCGCGCGTGTCGCCATAACCAAAGACATCGGCAACCCCGCCCGAGAAGGTGATCTGGCCGAAAGGTTCGTCGGTCTTGCGATTGATCAGCCGCCGGTCGGCCAGTGCCTCGCGCGCATCGTCAAGCTTTTCGGCCGCTTGCGACGGGGTCAGCCCGCGGAACAGCATGACGAATTCTTCGCCGCCGTGACGCGCGACGTGGCAATGGTCGTTCGAAATCCGTGCCAGCGTATCGGCGATCGCCTTGATCACGCGGTCGCCGGCCTCATGGCCGTGGAGGTCGTTGACCTTCTTGAATTCGTCGATGTCGCAGAAGGCGATGCTGAGCGGTTCGACCGCCGCGCGCGCTTCCTTATAGTGGCGATCGAGCAGGATTTCGAACGCGCGGCGGTTGGGCAGCCCCGTCAGATAATCGAGCTCGGCATCGCGTTTGGCGCGATCGAGGCTGCGGCGAAGCGCCTTCGCCTCATCCTCGCTCTTGCGCATATCGTCCTCGGCCTTGCGCGTGCGTTCGAGCATGACCTTGGCAAGATCTGCAAGGCTGGAGACGATGCGCCCCGTTTTCTCGAGCTGTTCGAGGTCGACGACATGCTGTTCGAGCTCGGTGCCATAGTCGCTCGTGACGGCCCGGGCTTCCTTTGTATTCGCCTGAAAAGCTTCGATATTGGTTTCGAGCCGCGTCATCAGCCGGTCGAGTTCGACGCGGTCGGGCTGACCGCTTTCCTGTTGGTCAAGCTCGTTGAGCCATGTCTGGTTGATGCCTTCGGCCGTCTGCGCCTGTGCGACGATCTGCCGTGCGAGCCGGGGATTGCGGCCCGAAAAGGCGCTATGCGCGAGCAGCAAATTGGTCGGCGACACATCGAGGTCGTTATCGACGAGGAAGGAGGTGATCGATGCCGCAAGCTCATATCGCACCTGCCGCGCGAAGCTGCGCGCTCCCCCCTCATCGGGCGGTACATCGCCGTCGTCCGGGGAGGCATCGCGCGCGCCGCGAAGCCCCAGCCAACCCAAAAGCCGTCCTACCGGCTCGTTCGATTGTGTTGCTTTGGTGGTCATGCGACAATTAACGATCCGCGCGGGGGAGATTTAAGCCCGTATCCTGTCCGCTTCGGAGCAATCGCCCGATCGGAACGCCAAAACAGAAACTTAGGCCCGTTCGCCGCGTGAGTGATTGCCTTGCGGGGACGTTCTCTGGCACTGTGCGGCAGCGCTCGAGCAGATATTCGAAGGAGCCGATTGTTGCTGGGCTGGATTTTCTTTGGACGGGATCTCGACCCGGCGCTTCCCGAAGTGCCCGAGATTCTGCGATTTCAGGAAGCCGCGGCGGAACGCGGGATCGAGCTTCACGTCCTGAAGCCGCATAATTTCGACATCGTCGCCGCGCCGGTTGACGGCTGGTCGGTGCATTATGAGGGGCATTCGCTCGCCCGGCCCGACTTCATCCTGTGCCGGACGGGTGCCGAGACCGATTATTTCACCCTCGCGGTGCTTCGCCATTTCGAGCGCCGCGGCGTGCGGCTGATCAACGGGCCCGAGGCGATCGACCTCGTTGCCGACAAGCTGCACACGATGCAGCGGCTGGCGCGCGCCGGGCTACCGATCCCCGCGACGATCCTCGGCAAATTCCCGATCGGGGTCGATGTCGTCGAGGAGGAGCTCGGTTTCCCCGTTATCGTCAAGACGCTGCGCGGGACGCGCGGCACGGGGGTCCTCAAATGCGAGGACCGCAGCCAGTTCGAGGATCTGGCGGGGCTGCTCGAAAGCGCCGACGCCAAGGCCGATTTCCTGTTCCAGCATTATGTGCGGTCGAGCCACGGCCGCGACGTGCGCGTGCTCGTGATCGGCGGGCGCGTGATCGCGGCGATGGAGCGGCGCTCGCCTGCGGGCCAGTTCAAATCGAACGTGTCGCTGGGCGGGGTCGGTATCGCTTACACGCCGACGGGCGAAATGGCCGATCTCGCGGCGCGCGCCGCCGATACGCTGGGGCTCGAGGTCGCAGGGATCGATATCTTGTTCGACGATGAGGGATACCGGATCTGCGAGGCGAATAGCGCCCCGGGATTCCAGGGATTGGAGCGCGCGTGCAGCATCGACGTGCCCAATGCGATCTTCGACTGGATCGAGGCGAGCCACGAGGTACAGGACCGGCCGATCAAGGCGGTGACCGGCGAGGCGCTGATCGATCTGGTGTTCGGCGGGCGGCTCAGCCTGCGCGCGGTCGGCGACCGGCTGGAGGAGCCGCGCGCCTTTGCGCGCGCGGTCGGCGTGCGGCTGGTCGGCGCGGGCGTGGGGTCGGTGCTGTCGTCGTTGATGCCGGGGCGCCGCGCGGCGCCGCACAGCCCGGTCGCGCGGCGTCTGGAGGCATTGCGCGCCGACGCGCGCGGCGTGCCGCTCGCGGTCGCGACCGATATCGATCAGGAACAGACTTTGCTGACCGTGCTCGGCGTGTCGATCTGGGCCGCGGTGCTGCCGTGGCTCGCGGGCGGCGAGCCGATCTTCGCCGGGGCGCTGTCGCTGATCGCGCTCGGCTTTCCCGCCGTGTTCCTGTTCACGCGCCGCACCCCGAAGGCGACCCGCGCGCGGCAGGCGGCGCGATGACGGCGTTCGACGGGCTCACGCTCTGGGCACTGCTGCCCTTCATCCTCGTCGGATTTGCCGCGCAGCTGATCGACAGCGCGCTCGGCATGGCGTTCGGCGTCATCGGGACCGCATTGCTGCTCACGCTGGGATTGCCGCCGGTATCGGCGTCGGCGGCGGTGCATCTTGCCGAAAGCTTTACCGGCGGCGTGTCGGGGCTCGCGCACGCGATGCAGCGCAACGTCGACTGGCGGCTGTTCCGCCGACTCGTCGTTCCCGGCATCGTCGGCGGCCTCATCGGCGTCTGGGTGCTGACGAACATCGACAACAGCATCGCGCGGCCGATCGTGCTCGCCTATCTCGGCGCGGTCGGCATCTACCTGCTCTGGCGCGGGGCGCGGCGTCCGCAAACCTATCGCAGCATCAAGTTCGTCGGGCCGCTCGGGCTGGTCGGCGGGATCGCCGACGGGTCGGGCGGCGGCGGCTGGGGACCGATCGTCAGCGCGAACCTGCTCGCGCAGGGTGCCGAGCCGCGCACCGTCATCGGGACGGTGAATGCCTCCGAATTTTTCGTCACCGTGACGATTGCTGCGGGTTTTCTCGGCGCGATCGGATGGCAGAGCTTCAGCACCGCCGCGATCGGCTTGCTCATCGGCGGAGTGATCGCCGCGCCGATCGGTGCCTGGCTAGCCCGCCGCCTGCGCGCCGACTGGCTGGTCGGCGCCGCGGGCGTGCTGTTGCTGCTCGCGAGCGCCTATGGCTTCATCGCCTTGATGTTTGCGCCGGCGCCGTCGTTCCGGGGTTTCTAGACGCAGCGCATCGCAAAGGCCCAGAAGAGCGCTTTCTGCTTATATTCGCTCTTGAGGTCGGCGCTGCCCTGATGGCCGCTGTCCATGTCGGTGTGCAGCAGCGCGGGGTTGCCGCTCGTCGAGCGGCGGCGCACCTCGGCGACGAGCTTTGCGGGCTCCCAATAGGCGACGCGGTCGTCCTTGAGGCCCGCGGTGCAGAGCAGGGGCGGGTAGGCGGCCGCCCGAACATTTTCATAGGGTGAGATCGAGGCGATATAGTCGTAGGCCTTGGGGTCGGCGAGCGGGTCGCCCCAGTCCGGGCGGAACAGCGGAACAAGCGGATGCGCGCCGTCGCTCATCGTGTTGAGCATGTCGACGAAAGGCACCTGTGCGATCACGCCGCTCCACAGGGTCGGGGCGATGTTCATGCTGGCGCCCACCAACAGCCCACCGGCCGAGAGGCCATAGGCGACGACTTTGCCCTTTGCGGTATAGCCTTCGCTGGCGAGATATTCGGCGCAGGCGATGAAATCGGTGAAGCTGTTGCGCTTGGTGAATTTGCGCCCGCCGAGGAACCAGCGGCGGCCTTTCTCCGATCCGCCGCGGACATGCGCGATCGCGTAGCGCCAGCCGCGGTCGACGAGAGCGAGCGCGGGGATCGAAAATTCGGGATCGCTCGGCACGCCGTATGAACCATAGCCATATTGGAGGAGCGGGGCCCTGCCATCCTTCTGCGCGCCTCGGCGCGAGAGCAGCGTGATCGGTACCATTTCGCCGTCGGGAGCGGGGGCGAGCAGCCGCTCGACCTCATAATCGTCGGGGTCGAAGTTCGCCACCGTCTGTTGCTGGACGATGCTCTGCTGGCCGCTCGCCAGATCGACGCGAATCCAGCGCCGCGGCGATTTGGGCGATTGATGGACGATCATCACCGATACGGCGTCATAGCTTTGTTCGGGCATCAGTTCGATCGCATAGGCGGGGTCGTCGAAAGCGACCGTCTGCTCCGAGCCGTCGGGATGCAAGATGACGAGACGGTGGAGGCCATCGACGCGCTCGAGCCGGACGAGCGCCTGCTTGAACGGCAGGAGATGGAGGATCGGCGTTCCCGCGCGGTGCGGGACGAGCGTTGCCGTCGTGCGAAAACTCTTCGGATCGAGGCGCAGCAGCGCCATGTCGAACGCGTCGTCGGCGTCGGTCAGCGCGATCAGGCCACCGTTCCATTCGTCGATGTCGTAGAGCACCCCTGTCTTGCGCGGCCAGACGACGACGGGCGCGCCCGTTTCGTCGGCCGCGGGCACCAGCCGCACTTCGGCGGTTTCGGGGCCCGCGAGAGTGAGCGCGACGAAACCGTCGGCGGCGGTGCGCTTGACCTGCATGAAGATTGCGGGGTCCTGTTCCTCATAGACGAGGTCGGTGACCTTGCCGTCGACCGAGGTGCGATAGAGGCGCGTCGGACGGTTACGCGCATCGCGCCAGATCCAGAACAGCCAGCGCGACGAGGGCGCGAAGACGAGCCCACCATAGCCATAGGCGTCCTTGTCGACGATCGTGCGGACCTCGCCGCTGGCATTGTCGCGGATGACAATACGGTGGCGGTCGTTGCCAATGACATCCTCGGCCCAGGCGAAATAGCGGTGATCGGGGCTCGGCTGATGCCCGGTGCTGCGGAAATAGGGCTGATCCTTCGCGCGCGACGCCTCATCGACCAGCTGCTCGGGCTTCCCGCCCTTCCGGCTGCGGGTGTAGATCGCGTGCGCCGCGCCGGCGGGCCGCGCCGATCCATAGTCCCAGCCGTCCTTTTCGAGCGCCGGGGCGGCGACATCGCCCGATGCACGGGCGAGCATCGCATCGAGCAGCTTCGCGCGCTCGTCCGCGAGCGGCGCGAGGATCGCGTCGGCATAGTCATTCTCGGCCTTCAGCATCGTGCCGACCGCCTCGGGCAGATTGTCGCGCGACCGCTCGCCGCTCGCCGGGATGAATTTCATCCAGCTATAGGCATCGTCGCGCTGGCGGCCCAATTGATCGATCACATGCGAAATGCGCGGCGATTGCGGCGGCGCAATCTTGGGCCAGCGTCCGGGAGACGCCTGTTCGAATGCCCAAACCGCGCGATTTCCCAGCAAGAGCGCCGCAATTGCGGCGCTGCCCATAAATGCTCGCCGCCCCTTGTTTTCGATGTTCTGCATGCGACCCTCTCTCGCCCGGTGGGGATGTGGCGTCCAGTGTATGGCGCGGCGATTGGCTTACTGCACCGATCAGGCCGCCCAATCCATTGATCGGGCAAATTGGCGGCAAGTCCCCACGAAACGGCTGTTTCCTGCGCGAACCGCTGGCCCGATCCGGCTGGAATATGGCCCGACCATCGCCGCCACGCCAGTTTCGCATGATAGCTTGAGCATCGGATTTTCCTACCGATAGGCAATCTCAATTAGGGAGGCAAAAATGGGGTGTGCATCGTTCAGGCGCGTCGTGGCGTGCGGCATTTCGATACTGGCGCTGGGTCAGGCATCGCATGCGCTGGCACAGGAGGTCGACGACAGCGAAATCGTCGTCACCGCCGCGAAGCGCGAACAGTCGGCGCGCGATGTCACCGGGTCGCTCACTGCGGTCAGCGAAGCGACGTTGCAGAAGCTCAACGCCCAGAGCCTGTCCGATTATATCACGCGCGTCCCCGGCGTGGTTTTCAACGACTATCAGCCCGGCGTCTCCGAGGTGGTCATCCGCGGCGTCGCGTCGTCGACCTATCATGAGGCGAACCAGGCGACGACCGGCTATTATCTCAACGAAATCCCGTTGATCGAGCCCGGCTTTCCCGTTGTCATCCCCGACGTCGACAGCTTCGATGTCAGCCGCGTCGAAGTGCTACGCGGGCCGCAGGGCACGCTCTTCGGCTCGTCGTCGCTGGGCGGCGCGGTCAATTATGTCGTCAACGAAGCCGATCCCGCGCGGTTCGACGCCGGCTTCGAGGGCATGGTGTCGACGACCAAGCGCGCCGACGGCGATGTCGGCTATGCGGTGAAGGGCATGGTCAACCTGCCGATCGCGACCGACAAGCTGGCGGTGCGCCTCGTCGCGCTGCAACGCGTCGATGCGGGCTATCTCGACAATACGCTGCTGGGCGAGAAGGGCAGCAACGATCTGCGCGTGCGCGGCTTGCGCGGTTCGATCGTCTTCACCCCGACCGAAACGACCCGCATTTCGGCGATCAGCATGTATCAGGAATATGATCTCGACGATCAGACCTATGTCCTGTTCGGTCCCGAGAAGACCTATGAGCGCGCGACGAACCTCGCCGAGTTTCAGGACACCGACTTCATGCTGCACAGCCTGCGTTTCGAGCAGGATCTGGGCTTCGCGACGCTGACCGCGCTCGGCAGCCATATCGAGAAAAATGCCGAAGTGCTGTTCGACTATTCGATCTTCGGCGGCAATGATCCGCGCACGAACACGCCGCTGCTCGATCGCGGCCGCTCGAAATCGAAGACCGACTATGTCGAAGTCCGGCTGGCGTCGCCCGACGAGGGGCCGTTCAAATGGCTGATCGGTGCCAACTATACCAAGATGCGGTCGACCGGGAACGGGCTGCTCTATATCGAGGGGATCAGCGACTATATCGACGCCAATCCCGGAGAATTCGGCGGGCAGACGGGCGAGCAGCTCGCCCCCGGCGATTTTTCGGAGCGGACCTTCAGCCGCAACCGCGTGACCGAAAAGGCGCTGTTCGGCGAAGTGTCCTATGATCTCATCGACTCGCTGACGCTGACGCTCGGCGGCCGATTGTTCGAATATCGCACCCGCCCGCAGGCCGAATTGCTGCCGAACGCGGCGCAGGTTCCAGCCTATAATTTCGAGGCGGATGCCGAGAAGCACTCGGACTTCATTCCGAAGGCGTCGCTGACCTTCAAGCCGAGCAAGGATTTCATGCTCTATGCGCTCTACTCGGAGGGCTTCCGGATCGGCGGGCTCAACGTCTTCGCGCTGCCCTATCCCGAACTGCCGCTGACGTTCGGCAGCGACACGACGAAGAATTTCGAGATCGGGACGCGCTTCGACGTGATCGACAATACGCTGTCGGTCGACCTTACCGTCTATCATATCGACTGGAATAACATTCAGGCGCGGCTCTTCACGCCCGACGTCCGGGCGTACACGACGAATGGCGGCGGCGCCGACATCGACGGGATGGAACTGAGCCTGACGCTGCGTCCGACGCGCAACCTGACTTTCCAGTCGAACGTGTCGTACAACGATGCCCGCCTGTCCGAGCTGCTGCCCGACACCTTCGCGCCCGGTGGGGGCTATGCGAAGGGAACGCGGCTGCCCGGCGCATCCGAGTGGATCCTTGCGAACAGCATCGACCTGAGCTTCCCGGCCTCGAAGCTGAAGCCGCGCTTCGGCATCGCGCACCGCTATCTGTCGAGCGCGCCGGTCGATTTCGCCGGTTCGCTGGAGAAGGGCGATTTCCATATCGTCGACCTGAACGCGTCGATCGCGGTGACCGAGCAGATCGAACTCGGGCTATTCGCGAAGAATCTGTTCGACCAATATGGCATCTCGAACGCGCCCTTTGCGTTCGCGGGTTCGGTTGCGCGGCCGCGCACGATCGGCGCGACCGTGCGCTTCAGCCTGAACTGAGGAACATGAAAGGGCCGCACCGCTCGACCGAGCGGTGCGGCCCTTTCTATTTGTCTTTAGAAGCCCGAGAGAAACGCGGCGACATTCTTGCCAAGATCGCCGACGGCATAGCCGCCTTCCATCACGATCAGCGTCGGAACACCAAGCGCCGAGATGCGCCCCGCCAGTTCGGCATAATCGTGGCGTTCGAGCGCGAAGCTGGAAATCGGGTCACTGCTGTGCGTGTCGGCGCCGAAGGACAGGATCAGCAACTTCGCGCCCCAATTCGAAATCGCCGCGAGCGCGGTTTCGAGCGCGGGCGCATAGCTTCGTCCATCGGTGCCGCGGGGCAAGGGGAGGTTGAGCGTTGCTCCTTCGCCCGCGCCTTCGCCGGTCTCGTCGGCATGGCCCCAGTAAAAGGGGTAATCGGTGCGCGGGTCGGCATGGATCGAGACGAAGAAGATGTCCGGATCTTCGTAGAAGATATCCTGCGTGCCATTGCCGTGGTGATAGTCGATGTCGAGCACCGCAACCGGACCGAGGCCGCGCGCGTGCGCCTCGCGCGCGGCGATTGCGGCGTTGTTGAGGTAGCAATAGCCGCCCATATAGTCGCGGCCGGCATGGTGGCCGGGCGGGCGGCACAAGGCGAAGGCATGCGCCTCGCCGCTGGTCGCGAGATGGTCGAGCGCGGTGAGCGCGCCCTGCGCGGACCAATAGGCCGATTCCCAGGTTCCTGCCGCAATCGGCGTTCCCGCGTCATAGCTATACGCGCCAAGGTCGGCATCGATGCGCCCGAAGCTCAACGGACGGCGGCGCCGGACCGGGAAGGTGTAGCCGATCGCATCGCCGCTGCGTCCCGCCGCGAGCCAGTCGCGATGCGCGCGTTCGAGGAAGGCGAGATAGCCGGCGTCATGCACCGCGAGCAGTGGCGCCATGCCGAAATCGCGAACCGGACGCCAATCGCTGAAGGCTTCGACGATCGAGCGCGGGCGTTCGACATTTTCCGCATAAGGCACCCAGTCGCCATTGTGCAGTTCGCGCAACGGCGCGTGGACGGTCTGGCGGTGGTCGAAGAAATGCTTCACCTCTTGGCCTGTCCTTCCATCCATTTCGCGAGCGTCCGGTCGCTATGGCCGGCGACGATCTCGGCAAAGACCTGCGCGCTCTCATCCTGCCCCAGCTTGAAACTGTGTTCGGTCGAGCGGACATGGGCGCGAAAGGCGATGATCTGATCGAGCATCGCCTCATAGCGCGCGCCGAGGCTGGCTGTCGACCAGGTGCCGCCTTCCGTTTTCGCGACCAGCTGCTCGACCGCCTCGCGCGTTTCGGCGCCGACGAACTCGACTTCGACGATAAAGCGGAGCACCGCATAATTCCACGTCGGCGCCCAGTCGGACTTGGAAACCAACGCCGTCGGAACATGGCCCGCCGGGCCGTTGAACAGGATCAGGCCGCCGGGGTTCGCGCGGAAATCGGCGACTAGCGCATTACGCAGCGCGCAATGGCCAATCAGCGCAATCACCCTGCCTTCATCGTCGGTCTCGGCGATCAGCGGTAACGGGCTGGCATGGAACGCGCCCGATATCACCCATGCGAGCGGATATTCGGCGATCAGCCGGCCGATATCCGGTGCGCCGCGCGGTTCGTACAGACTGGTCATACCCCTATGATCTCACCTATCCATGTCGCCTGATGGTCGAGCGCCCGCGCCGCGATGGGCGCAATCGATACTGCCTCCAGAAAGCTGTGTGTCGCGCCCTGATAGGTGACCGCGCGCGTCGGCACGCCGGCTTCCTCAAGCTTGCTTGCGAAGCCATGGTTGCAATCGGCCAATATGTCGCACTCGGCAATGGCGAGGAAGGCGGGCGGCAGGCCGGTCAGGTCGGCGCGGAGCGGCGCGACCAGAGGGTCGGTGAGCTGGTCGGGGCCATCGACATAGGACGCCCAAAAGGCATCCATTTCGTCGGCTTCGAGCGAATAGTCGCCGTCGCCGAAGCGGGCATAGCTTGGCGTTCGCTCGGGCGCGAAGGCGCCGTAATTGAGCAGCATCGCGGCGGGTAGCGGGCGACCGCGCTGACGCTGCAGCAGGCAGGTCGCGACCGACAGGTTGGCGCCGGCGGAATCGCCGCCGATCAGCACGCGGTCCGCGTCGAGGTCCAGCGCATCCGCCTGCGTTGCGATCCAGTCGAGCGCCGCGGCGCATTCCTCCAGCGCGACGGGGAACTTGTTTTCGGGAGACAGGCTGTAATCGATGCCGAGCACTGCGATGCCCGCGCGCGCGGCATATTCGCGCATCAGCCGGTCGTGCGTGTCGATGCTGAACAAGGTCCAGCCCCCTCCGTGGATATAGAGCATGACGGGCAGCTTTGCGCCCTCGACGGGGCGGTGGAGGCGCAGCCGCACGCCGCCCATGTCCATTTCGCGGCTCTCCGCCATTATCGGGCCACCTTCGCGCCACGGCGTACGCACCTTTTCGGCGACTTGGCGGCGGACCGCCATGCTCGCACCCGCCGGTGCACCATGTTCGACGTAGGCCGCGTTGATCGCATCGACAAAGCGCCGGACATCGGGGTCGGCCATGTCGTCCTGCACGGAGCTCAAGCCCTTGGGCATATAAGGTATATCCTTCTCGAAACGATCCTTGCTCGCCTGATAGCTTTTACACGTCCGCATCTATCGCCCAATCGGGCCAATCACCGCACCGGACAGGCCAGTGGGCGCATCTTGACTGGTCAGTGGGGAGTGCGGCCTATATTGTGCGATTGTCTGATACTTGTAAGGATTGGGCCGTGAAGCATAGCGTCGATGTCCTGACGAACGAACGCCCGGTCATGGCGCTGCAGGATGAATATCCGGCCGGCTTCATCGATCCGATGCACAGCCACGACCATATCCAGATCCTCTATGCCTCGGCCGGCGTGATGTCGGTTCGGACCCCCGAGACGAGTTTCGTGATCCCGCCGCAGCGCGCAGTGTGGCTCCCCGCGGGGACGCGGCACGAGGTCGCGTGCCGCGGCCCGGTGTCGCTCCGGACGCTTTATATGCCGTGCGAAGACCGAAAACATGAGAAGGAATGCCGCGTCTTCGAGGTGTCGAACCTCGTCAAATCGCTGATCCTCGAAGTTGTCGATTTCCCCGCGCTGTACGACATCAACGGGCGCGAGGGGCGGATCATCACGCTGTTGCTCGACGAGATCGGACGGATGCCCAACGCGCCCTATCAGGTGTCGATGCCATCGAACCCGCGCCTGCTCCGCGTTTGCAACGCGATCATCGCCGACCCGTCGGACCCGCGCGACATCGACGACTGGGCGGCGCTCGCGGCGATGGGACGGCGGACCTTCACCCGCAGCTTCAAGCAGGAAACGGGGATGGGGCTTGCGGTGTGGCGCCAGCAGGTGCGGTTGATGGAGGCGCTCTCGCTGCTCGCTGCGGGGGCGTCGATTACGCAGGTCACTTATGACGTCGGTTACGACAGCCCGAGCGGGTTCGCCGCCATGTTCCGCCGCGCCTTCGGTGTGCCGCCGAGCCAATATCTGAAGCACTGACCGAGCGGCCGTGACCCGCTAGTTCGCGCGGGTCCAGATTTTTGTACGGCAGAAAAAGGCAACGCAGCCTTTCAGTTCGAGCTTGCCGTTCGGGAGCAGCTTCAGCTGTCCCTTTGACGCGCCGTCGCCCGATTCCGGGTCATAGACCGGCCCGCCTTTCCACTCGGTCGGACCGCCGGTGAAGCCGTTGAGCACCACAAGGCCTTTCAGCTTGCGCTGGCGCAGCTTCGCGTCCGAATTGCGTTCGTCGCGAAGGTCGGGGTTCGCACGGAGCCGCTTGGCGTCGATGACCCGGCCGCACAGTGCCTTGCCGCAGCGATAGATCTCGACGCGCCCACCCTCGCTGCCCGTCGCCCAGATGCCGGTAATATCGGCCGCAAAGGCCGCGCCGGGCATGGCGAAGGCCGCCGCCGTAACGAAGGTGAGGGCGAACCGCTTCATACGGCGATCGCCTTCGGCTTTGCGGCTTCGAGCAAATGCAGCGCCTCTTCGAGCAGCCCTCGGTCGTCGACTTCCCATGGATGGAATCCCGGCTTCATGTAGGTGAAGACGCCACGTAATAGCGCGCGCATCAAGCCGTGACGACCATAAAGCCAGGCGAGCAGCACTTTCCACGTCGCCCAGTCGTTGCGCCCGTCCTGGCGCAGCAGGTCGGCGGTGTTGCGAAAGATGACATAGTGGAAACGCATCGTCGTGACGCACATCACCGTGCTGCGCTTGAGCCAGCGGCGCAGCGGGGTCATCGCGCGCGCGGCGTGAAGATAGGTGTCGAACGCCACCGCCTTATGCTCGATTTCCTCGATCGCGTGCCAGCGCCACAGTAGCTGCGCTTCTTCCGACGCGCCGCCGAGATGCTCGGGGTTCGCGAGCGCATCGTGCGCGAGCGCCGCGGTGAAATGTTCGAGCGCGCAGGTTGCGGCGAGCTGCTGGATCGGCGAGCGGCGCTTTGCCCAAGCGATGGTGCGGCGCGCGCGATCCTCGGCCGACGCGATATCGAAACCCGCATCCTCGGCTTGGCGGTTGAACACGACATGCTCGCGGGTGTGCATCGATTCCTGATACAGAAAATCGTCGATCTGCCCGCGCAGCGGCTGCGGCGTGCCCTCGCGATAATGGCGGACCGCGGTCATGAAGAATTTCTCGCCGACCGGGAAGGTTGACGATAGCGCGTTGAAAAAGGCGGTGCGGCCGGGGTCGCCGCTGTGCCACCAGCGCGGCGGCGGCGTCTCGCGACCGAATTTCAGGTCGCGCTTTTCGATCCGGATATCGGCGGGCGTGTGGAGGGGCGTGGGCATCGTGCAACCTTTCAGCGACTCAAGTTACATTAACATCAATGTATATATAGCTACGCGATGCGGGCTGCAAGCTCCGATAGATTGGTGACAATTCGCGGCGTTCGGCTAAGGCTTTTTCGGCAGAAGGCTTCGCGGGGCGCGACAGCCGCCAAGGCGCGAACGCCAAGGGACGAACGCATGTATAAACAAGCGCGGCCGCACCAGAAGCGGCGCAAGCGATCGGGCGCGGAGGTGCGCGAGGAGGGGCTCGCCGCGGCGCGGCGCCTGCTTCTCGATGGCGGCCCCGCGGCGGTGACGCTGGCCAATGTCGGCCACGAAATCGGGATGTCGCACGCGAATGTGCTGCACCATTTCGGATCGGCGGCGGGATTGCAGTCGGCGCTGATGGGATCGATGGTGAGCGACCTCACCACCGCGCTCGACAATGTCGTCGAGCTTCTCAAGACCGATGCGGCGGCACCGCGCACCGTCGCCGACCGCGTGTTCGACGCATTCGACAAGGGCGGCGCCGGCCAGCTTGCCGCGTGGATCATCCTGTCGGGCGATGTCGAACATCTCGAACCCGTGCGCGAAGCGGTGCGCGGGCTGGTCGCCGCGATTGTCGGCCAATCGACCGACGATGCGGCGCCCGACCGCGTGCGCGCCGCGGTGCTGATGATGGCGGTCAGCGCCTTCGGCGATGCGCTGATCGGGCCGCATGTCCGCGAAATGCTCGATCAGCGCGAAGATGCGATGCGCGACTTGGTTGCGCGCATCCTGCCGTTGTTCCTGATCCCGACCGGAATCCCGCCCGCCGCTGCCTGAACGGCTGCGCTATTCGTTAGCCGGCGCGGCCACGGCCCTCGGTCGTCCGCGCCCATTCGGCGAGATCGCCGTGGCGCTTGATCGTCTTGAGGCACACCACGGTCTTGAGCCGCTGGACGCCCGGCAGCTTCGAGAGATTGTGGCGCAGCAGTTCGTCGAGATGGTCGGCCGACCGCGAAAAGATTTTGAGCAGATAGTCGCTCTCGCCCGCAGTCGTGTGGCACTCGACGACGGCGGGATGCGCGAGCACCGCGGCCTCGAAATCGGTATGCGCATCGAAGCGGATTTGCACTTCGACGAAGCTTTGGACGGCGAGGCCGATCGCGAGCGGATCGATCCGCGCGGCATATCCTTCGATGACGCCGCTTTCCTCGAGATTTTTCACGCGCGACCAGCAGGGCGATTTGGACAGGCCGACCTGCTCGCCCAGATCGGCGAAGGATTGCCGCCCGTCGCGTTCGAGTTCGGCGACGATTTTCCAGTCGAGCTTGTCCATGCGTTCCGTCCTGAATCGGGTTCCGGCCCTAAAGGGAATGGCGCTTCTTAATTCGCGGAACATTATCCTGCAAACTCGTTCTTATGTGGAACGATTGTGGGTTTTCGACGATCTCTTGGCGCGAAATCCGCACAATGTTCGCGCAGTGCCGCGCTATCTCTTGCGCCGAAGGGTTTGGAGAGAGACCTATGGCCGCGACACATATTTTCGACGCACCGCCCGAAGGTGTCGCGGCCAATTGGACGATGCCGCAGAACTGGGCTGCCTTCACCGCCAAGCAGCATGAAACTTGGCGGACCTTGTTCGATCGACAGTCGGTCGCGTTGGAGGGGTATGCGTGCCGGTCGTTTCGCGATGGCCTTGGCATTCTGCATAAGCTGAAGCCCGGCGTTCCCGATTTTGCCGAGCTCAACGCGCTGCTGAAGCCGGCGTCGGGGTGGGAAGTCGTCGCGGTACCCGGCTGGATCCCGAACGAGCCATTCTTCGAGCACCTTGCGAACAAGCGCTTTCCTGCCGCGAACTTCGTCCGCCCGCCCGAACAGATCGCTTACAGCGAAGAGCCCGATATGTTTCACGACATATTCGGTCATATCCCGATGCTCACCGACCCGGCCTTTTCGGATTTCCTCGTTGCTTATGGCGAAGCGGGATTGCGCGCAGAGAAGCTCGGGGCGTCGGACTTTCTCGGGCGCCTGTGGCTCTATACGGTCGAATTCGGCCTCGTGGTCGAGGACGGCGAGCTCCGCGCCTTTGGCGGTGGCCTGATGTCGAGCTTCGCCGAGACGATATCCGCGCTGACCGCACCCGGACCGCAGCGCATCTGGCTCGATATCGAGCGCGTGATGCGCACACGGTATAATTTCGACGAATATCAGCAGACCTATTTCGTCGTGGCGGGTTTCGAGGATTTGCTGCGCGCGACCGAGGAAACCGATTTCGCCAGCATCTACCGGAAAATCGCTGGCGAACCCGCGCTCGAACCGGGGGATGTCTGGTGCGGCGATGTCGCTTATGAAGGACGCCTGCCGGCCGCGCCGGCAAGCGGAGAGGCGCTTCTATGATCAGGCAGACAAGCGACGGCGGCACCGAAATTTTCGAGACCGAGATCGACGGCGAAACGATCCAGTGGGACAATGGCCTGACCTATGCGCGGCATTTGCAGACCGCGCAGCTTCTCTCGGCGCAGGTGCCGGTGTCGGACAAGCCCGACGAAATGCTGTTCATCATCATGCACCAGACGATGGAGCTGTGGCTGAAGCTGGTACTCCACGAGGGGCGGTTGGTTTATGATGCAATCAAGGCCGACCGGCTCGAGATCGCGGGCAAGGGGCTCGACCGCATCGCGACGATCCAGCGGCACATGATCCATAGCTGGGAAGTGCTCGCGACGCTGACCCCGCACGACTTCCTGACCTTTCGCGGCTTCCTGCGCCGCGCGTCGGGCTTCCAGTCGCAGCAGTATCGCGAGCTGGAATATCTGCTTGGGAACAAGCGTGAGGATATGATGATCGTCCATAAGGACGACCCACAAGCCACTGAAAGGCTGCGCGCGTCGTTCGAAGCGCCGTCGCTTTATGACGAGTTGCTGAAGCTACTCGCGCGGCGCGGTTTCGACATTCCTGCCGATCATCTGGAGCGCGACTGGACCAAGCCTTACGAGGCGTCGGAAGCGGTCGAGAAGACGTGGCTCGCGATCTACACCCATCCCGAGCGGCACTGGGATCTCTACACGCTCGCCGAGAAGATCACCGCGCTCGAATATTATTTCCAGGAATGGCGCTTCAAGCACATGAAGACCGTCGCGCGTGTGATCGGGCACAAGCCGGGAACGGGCGGGTCGTCGGGGGTCAATTATCTCGTCAAGGCGCTGAGCCTCAGCTTCTTCCCCGAACTCTGGTCGATGCGCACCGAGATGACCGCACCGCGTGAAGGCGGCGACTATGCCGAAGGGAAGGGCGCATGAGCCGGATCTGGGACATTTCGCAGCCGCTGCACGCTGCGGTGCCGGTGTGGCCAGGCGAGCCGGCCTTCGCGCTCCACAGCCATGCGGTGATCGGCGACGGTTGCCCGGTCAATGTCGGGGGCATGTTCACGCCTTTGCACGCGGGCACCCACGGCGATGCGCCGTTGCATTACGCCAATGACGGCGCATCGTCGGCCGACTGCGATCTCGACGCCTATATCGGGCCGTGCGTGCTGCTCGACATGCGCCATGCGCGCGGGCGGGTCGAGATTACCGATATGAATTGGGATGCGATCAAGGGCGCCGAGCGCGTTTTGCTGCGCACCTATGACCAATTTCCGCACAAGCAATGGGACAGCGATTTCACCGCTATTGCCAGCGATGTCATCGCGCGGCTTGGATCTATGGGCGTGCGGCTGATCGGCACCGATGCCGCCTCGCTCGATCCCGAACAGTCGAAGACGCTCGACGCGCATCAGGCGGTGAAGGCAGCCGATATGCGGATATTGGAGGGACTCGTGCTCGATGACGTGTCGCCCGGACGGTACGAGCTTGTCGCTTTGCCGCTCCGCATCGTCGGCGGCGACGCCAGCCCGGTTAGGGCTATCCTGAGGGAAATCGCATGACCGACACGCTTCTTGCCAACGATGTGTCGGCGCTCGACACCGCCGACCCGCTCGCGCATTTTCGCGGCCGTTTCCAGCTTCGCGAAGGCCTGATCTACCTTGACGGCAATTCACTGGGCGCGCTGCCCAAGGCAACCGGCCACCGGCTCGCCGAGGTTGTCGGAAGCGAATGGGGCGAGGGGCTGATCACCTCATGGCTCGGCGCCGAATGGTCGACCGCGCCGCGGCGGATCGGCGACAAGATCGGGCGGCTGATCGGCGCGAAGCCGGGAGAGATCGTCGCGACCGATTCGACTTCGGTGAATATCTTCAAGGCGTTGACGGCCGCGCTTTCGTTGCGGCGTGAACAGACGGTGATCCTGTCCGAGGCGACGAACTTCCCGACCGACGTCTATATGATGCAAGGGATCGAAGCTTTCTCGGGGGGGCGCGTCAAAGCCGTAACCGTGGCGCCCGACGCCATCGTCGAGGCGCTGAACGAGGATGTCGCGGTGCTGCTGCTTACGCAGGTCCACTACAAGTCGGGCCGCGTCCGCGACATGGCGGCGATCACGCGAGCCGCGCATGAGGTTGGCGCGCTTGTCGTCTGGGATCTCAGCCACAGCGCGGGCGCGATCGCCGTTGACCTGAATGGCGCGAACGCCGATTTCGCCATCGGCTGCGGCTACAAGTTCCTCAATGGCGGACCCGGCGCGCCCGCCTATCTGTTTGCGGCGGCGCGGCACCATGCCGCCACGCCTGTGCTGTCGGGCTGGTTCGGGCACGCGCGGCCGTTCGACTTCGAGGAGGATTACGACCCCGCCGCAGGGATCGAGCGCTTCCAGTGCGGAACGCCGCCGGTGCTCGGCCTGTCCGCGCTCGAAGTCGGTGTCGACCTGATGCTCGAAGCCGACATGGCCGAAATCCGGCGCAAATCGCTCGCACTCGGCGACCTGTTTATCGAGCAGATGCGGCCGCTGTGCGACGCCTATGGGTTTGAGCTGGTGAGCACGCAGGGGCATGCCGAGCGGGGCAGCCAAGTCGCCTATGCGCATCCGCAGGGCTACCAGATCGTGCAAGCGCTCAAGGAATATGACGTAATCGCCGATTTCCGCGCGCCGGACATTTTGCGTTTCGGGCTGACGCCGCTGTACCTGCGCTATCGCGACATCGTCGAAACGGTCGAGCGCCTCGAAAGGGTCTGCGCAACGCGCGCATGGGACAAGCCGCAATATCATCAGCGGGCAGCGGTGACATGAGCGACGTGTCGGCACCTTTCCTGCCCAGATCGCGCGTCGCTGCGGTACAGGCCGCGCCGGTCTTCCTCGACACGGCGCGCACGGTCGACAAGGCGTGTGCGCTGATCGCAGAGGCTGCGAATAACGGCGCACAGTTCGTTGCTTTCCCTGAAGTTTTCGTTTCGGCCTATCCCTATTGGAACTGGCTGATGACGCCGATCGAGGGCGCCGAGTGGCACGAGCGCCTGTATCGCGCGTCGCTCTTGATCGACGGCCCCGAGGTTGCCGCACTCTGCGCCGCCGCACGCGACCATGGCTGCACCGTCGTCATCGGCATCAACGAGCGCGATCCCGTGAGCGTGGGGACGCTCTACAACACCAACCTGATCATCGGTGCCGACGGCAGCCTGCTCGGGCGCCATCGCAAGTTGGTGCCGACCTGGGCCGAAAAGCTGACTTGGGCGGGCGGCGACGGCAGTTCGATCCGCGTCTACGACACGCCGGTCGGGCCGCTCGGGACCCTCGCTTGCGGAGAGAATACCAACACGCTGGCGCGTTTCGCGCTGCTGTCGCAGGGCGAGCTGGTCCATGTCGCCAATTATATCGCGCTGCCCGTCGCGCCTTCGTCATACAATATGGCCGCGGCGATCAAGATCCGCGCCACCGCGCACAGTTTCGAGGGCAAGGTCTTCACCATCGTCGCCTGCTCGGCGGTGAGCGAGGAGATCATCGCGGCGATGTCCGAAGGGCGCCCGCAGAACCGCGAGCTCTTGTCGCGGCCGAACAGCGCCTTTTCGGGCGTGATCGACCCGCACGGCAACCTCGTGGGCGAGGCGCTGATCGACGAAGAGGGCATTGTCTACGCCGACATCGACCTTGGCGACTGCATCCGCCCCAAGCTGATGCACGACATCATCGGCGGCTATAACCGCTTCGACATCTTCAACCTGACGGTCGACCGGACTCCCCGCGCGTCAGCCCTGTTCGTCGACGAGCCGCAGCCCGCCGACCCCGATGAGGAGACGCCCTGATGGCAGAAGGCAGCACGATCATCGACCCGCGCGACGATGTGCTCGGGCGCGCGCGGGTCACCGATACGCCCGAACTCGAGGCCTTTTATCAGGAGCTTGCTGCACGCAATGCAGGTGCATTCTGGAAGCGGGCGAATGCGATCGAGCCGTGGGAGCCCGAGACGCGCTATCGCCCGACGCTGTGGCACTATGCCGATATGCGCGACATGTGCCTGCGTGCGCTCGATCTGGTGAAGCCCGAGGAAGCGGGGCGCCGCGTTGTGACCCTGCTCAACGACAGCGATGCGGGGCGCGAGAATGTCGCCGTCTGCGGCTGGCTGTTCAGCGGCATGCAGGCGATGCGCCCCGGCGAGATCACTCCCGCGCACAAGCACACCGCGTCGGCGCATCGTTTCATCATGGAGGGGAAGGGCGCCTATACCGTCGTCGACGGGCATCACATCACCTTGGGCGCCAACGATTATGTGCTGACCCCGAACGGCGCCTGGCACGACCATGGCGTGGTCGCCGAGGGCGAGGTGTCGATCTGGCAGGACGGGCTCGACATCCCGCTGATGAACAGCCTAGAGACCAATTTTTACGCAGTCTACGACCAGCCCGCGCAGACGGCGGCCTTTCCCGCCGACGACTTGCCGCTGAGCTACGGCGGCGCGGCGCTGCGGCCCGAGGGCGTGCCAGCGTGGGAGAAGCCCTATTCGCCGGTGATGGTCTATCGCTGGGAAGCGACGCGCGACGCGCTGTGGAACCTCGCGAAAGTGTCCGACGGCACACCATTCGACGGGCATATGGTGCGCTATTCGAACCCGCTCACCGGCGGCTGGGCGCTGCAGACGATGGGCGCGCATATGCAGATGCTTAAAGGCGGCTTTCGCGGCAAGGCGCAGCGCCACACAGGCAATGTCGTCTATAATGTCGCGGGCGGCCGCGGCTATTCGATCATCGGTGGCGAGCGCTTCGACTGGGGCACGCACGACATTTTCTGCGTGCCCGCATGGATGTGGCACGAGCATGTCAATCTCGACCCATCCGAAGAAGCCTTCCTCTTCTCGTTCAACGATTTCCCCGTGATGGAGGCGCTCGGCGTCCGGATCGAGGAAGCCCTCCAAGAAAATGACGGACATCAAAAATGCGCTTTGTGACGTATCGCACGGTCGAGACCGAACCGCGGCTCGGCCTTCTCCACGACGGGCTCGTGATTGACGTCGAATATTTTGGCGATGCGATCGGCAATGACATGCCTTCGACGATGCTCGATTTCATCGATCTGGGCCCGATCGCCGTGCGCTTCCTGCAGGAAGCCGTGGCGGCGGCGACCACCGCCGACTTGATCGGCACCTCGCTGCCTGCGGGCAACGTTAGCTTGCTTGCGCCGATCCCGCGGCCGCGCAAGAATATATTCGGAATTGGCCTCAACTATACCGAGCATGTTGCTGAATCTGCACGTTCTCTCGACACCTCGAACGAACTGCCGCAGCAGCCGGTAATTTTCTCGAAACCGCCGACGGCGGTCGTCGCGTGGAACGACCCGATCCGCCACAATGCGAAGGTGACGCAGCAGCTCGACTGGGAAACCGAGCTGGCGGTGGTCATCGGCAGCACCGCGCGGCATGTCGCCGAGGCCGACGCGCTGAACCATGTGTTCGGCTACACCGTGATCAATGATGTGTCGGCGCGCGATTGTCGTCGCGCGGGACAATGGATCGTGTCGAAGGGGCAGGACAGCTTTGCGCCCATGGGGCCGTGCATCGTGACCCCCGACGAGATCGGCGATCCACATGATCTGAACATCAGGACGCATGTGAACGGCGTCGAGAAGCAGAACAGCAACACGCGCTTCATGCTGTTCAATATCAATCAGTTGATCGCCGACATTTCGAGCGTGATGACGCTCGAGCCCGGCGACATCATCGCGACGGGTACCCCCGCGGGCGTTGGCGCGGGACGCACGCCGCAAGAGTTCATGTGGCCGGGCGATGTGGTCGAATGCACCGTCGAGGGCATCGGCACGCTCCGCAATCCGATCGTCGCAGTCTGAGGACGGCGCGATGACGAGACCGATCCGCATCGGGCAGATCGTGCCCAGCTCGAACGTCACGATGGAGACCGAGATCCCGGCTCTGCTCCGCGCGCGCGAGGGCATCGCGCCCGAACGCTTCACCTTTCATTCGTCGCGCATGCGGATGAAGAAGGTGACGAAGGAGGAACTCGCGGCGATGGACGCAGATTCCGACCGTTGCGCGCTCGAACTCTCCGACGCGGCGGTCGATGTGCTCGGCTATGCCTGCCTCGTCGCGATCATGAGCATGGGTGAGGGTTATCACCGTGTATCGGAAGCGCGGCTGCACCAGCGCACGGTCGAGAATGGTCATGCCGCGCCGGTGGTCACGAGTGCCGGCGCCCTGGTCGAGGGGCTGAAGACGCTGAAGGCCAAGCGCATCGCGCTCGTCGCGCCCTATATGAAGCCGCTGACCGAGATGGTCGTCTCCTATATTCGGAATGAAGGTATCGAAGTAAGCGATTGGCTTGCACTCGAAATTCCTGACAATCTGGAAGTGGCCGCGCAGGATCCCGCGAAGTTGCTCGAGCATTACAAGAGGCTCGACCTGACCGGTATCGACGCGCTGGTGCTGTCGGCCTGCGTCCAGATGCCGTCGCTGCCGTCGGTGCAGAAGATCGAGGATGCAATCGGTTTGCCCGTCGTGTCGGCGGCGATCTGCACCGCGCACCAGATGCTCACGCGGCTGGGGCTGCGGGCCGAGGTTCCGGGCGCCGGGGCTTTGCTGTCGGGCCGTTATTGAGGCGGCGCGATGGCCGCTGCCGCGGCGACATCGTGTGTCACATTGGCGACCGTGCGGAACATGTCGGGAATCACGTCGATCGCGAGCAGGATCGGTAGCAGTTCGAGCGGCGCCCCGAGTGCGATTGCGGTCGGCGCGACCGATGCATAGAAGCTGATCTGCCCGGGCATCCCGAGGATCGCGAGCGACGACAGCACGGCGAGCGGCAGCGCGACCGCAAGCTGTAGCGGCGAAACGTCGACCCCCGCCATCCACGCGAGCGCCAGTGCCATCATCACCGTGTTCGACGGCGCGGTGATCTTGAAGGTTGCAACCGCCATGGGCAGGATCGCTGCGGCATTGCGTTCCTCGATGCCGACGCGCTCGGCGCTCACCATCATCGCGGGCAGCGTCGCAATCGACGATTGGGTGCTCGCCGCGATGGCCTGTGCAGGTGTCATGGCGCGTGCAAACCTTCCCAAGGGGACGCCTCCGGCAAAGCGCGCAATGGCATAGCCGAGAACGATCAGCACCAGCGTCACCGCGATCGAGATAGCAAGATATTGGGCGAGGATCTTGAGTACCGCGGTTCCGACGGTCGCGCCGATCGCGAGCGCGAGCGCGAAGATGCCGATTGGCGCGACGCGCAGCACCCAGCCGACGACGACGATCATCGCATCGGCAAGCCCACGCAGCGGCTGAAGGACGGCTTCGGCGCGGTCGCGGTCGATCTTGCCGACCGCGAGGCCGAGGACGAGCGCGAAGATGACGAGCGGCAGCACCGCGCCCTCGGCGGCCGATGCGACGACGTTGGTCGGGATCATCGCGCGCAGCGTTTCGGCTGCGCCGGGAACCGCGGGTGCGGGCGGTGCTGGGAAGAGGCTGCGCAGCGCGGCGATATCGGCGGGCGCGATGGTGACTGCGCCGAGCAGCGGCGGGACCATCAGGGCGCCGATGATCGCCGAGACGATCAGCAGGCCGATCAGTATGAGCGGCAAGCGCCGCCCGAGCCGCGCGGCCTCATGATGGTCGCCCATGCCGAGGCTGGCGACGCCGGTCGCGACGAGCGCGAAGATCAGCGGGACGATCGTCATTCGGAGTCCGTCGAGCCAGATGCCGCCGACGAGCTGTGCCGCCTCGACCGCGGGCGAGGATGACGCGACGAAGGTGCCGATCGTGAAGCCCGCGATGAGCGCGACGATCATCCAGCCCGATCCGGGCATGCGCGTGGCCCAGGCCCGTGCGCGCGAAATTACCATGAGTCCAAATCCCCCTGACCCCAGCATGCCGATGCATGCCGGGGCGGTCAAAGCCTTTGCTGTGTTTCGGTAGCCGAGCGTCAGTGCGTCTGTGGCACGCCGAGCTCGGCGAGCAGCGTATCGCGCAGCGCGTCGAACTCTTCGCCCCCGGCACGGCGCGGATGCGGCAGGCGGACGCGCGTGTCATACCCGATCTGTCCGCCCTTGAGCACGAGGATGCGGTCGGCGAGCAGGATCGCTTCCTCGACGTCGTGCGTGACGAGCAGGGTCGCGGGGCCATGCGCCTGGCACAGCTCGCCGATCAGCCGCTGCATCTTGAGCCGGGTGAGCGCGTCGAGCGCTGCAAAGGGCTCGTCGAGCAGCAACAGGCGCGGCTCGCGCACCAACGCCCGCGCCAGCGCCGCGCGCTGTGCCTCGCCGCCCGATAGCGTTGCGGGCCAGGCATCGGTGCGGTGACCCAGCCCGACCTCGGCGAGTGCCGCCTCGGCGCATTCGCGCGACGCCTGCTTGCCCGACAGACCGATCACGACATTCTTCCATACGCTCTTCGACTGGACGAGGCGCGGTTCCTGAAACACCACGGTGCGCGCCTCGGGCACCCACGCTTCGCCGCCGTCCGGCGCGTCGAGACCCGCGAGGATGCGCAGCAGGGTCGTCTTGCCGCTGCCCGATGCGCCGAGCAGCGCGACGAACTCGCCGCTGTGGATCGTGAGGTTCAGGCTGTCGAGGACATTGGTGCCGGTGAAATTGCGGTTGACGTCGCTGACCTCGACCGCGACGGGGCGGTGCGAAAAGTCGGGCGCGGCGACGCGCTCGGCGGCGGCGAAGTCGATCGAAAGGACGGCGGACATCGATAAATCTCCTATCGGATGGCGACGCCCGCGCGCCACGGCATGAACAGCCGTTCGAGCGAGCGGACGATCAGGTCGGCGCTGAGGCCGAGCACGGCGTAGATGGCGATGCAGATCAGGATGACGTCGACCTGCTGGTACATTTGCGCGCTGTTGAGCAGGTAACCGAGCCCCGCCGAGGCGTTGATCTGTTCGGCGGCGATCAGCACGAGCACCGAGACGCCCAGCGCGAAACGCAGTCCGGTGAAAATCTGCGGTAGCGCGAGCGGCAGCACGACCTCGAGGATCAGGCGGCGGCCGCCCAGCCCGAAGCTGCGCATCGCCTCGATCACCTTGCGGTCGACGTTGCGCACCCCGGCATAGGTGTTGAGATACATCGGGAACATTGTCGCGAGCGCGATGAGGAGGAGCTTGGGCACCTCCCCGATCCCGAACCAGACGATAAACAGCGGGACGAGTGCGAGGAAGGGGACGGTGCGTAGCATCTGGAGCAGCGCGTCGAACAGCTCCTCGCCCAGCTTTGACAGGCCCGCGATCGTCCCGAGGATCAGTCCGAAGACGATGCCGACCGTGCCGCCGACGAGTGCGCGCGTCAGCGACGTCGCAATCTGCGACGCGAGCGCCTGTTCGGTCCAGAGTTGCTGCCACCCCGCGACCAGCCCGGCGGGCGAGGGGAGGATCGATGGATCGATCCATCCCGCGCTCGTCGAGATCGCCCACAGCGCGACGATGATAAGCGGCCCCGTCGCGCGGCGTGCGAAGGAGAAGCGGTCGGATCGGCCTGCGGCCTTGCGGACCACGGGTTGCACCAGCCGGCCGGGGTCGCCCGCGAGCGCGATCGGGGTCGGCACGTTCACTTGGCCACCTCCTGCGCCGCGACGATGGCGTCGTAGCGCTTGTCGAAGATCCGCGACGCGTCGAGCTTCTTGCGGATCAGCCCTTCCTTGAAGAACAGATCGGCCTCGTCCTGATGTGCCGCGACGATCGCATCGCTGATCGGCGCATAGCTGGCGGGTGCGCGCGTGATGATCTTTTCCGCGACCTTCGCGTCGACATTATAGCGTTTGGCGAGCGCAGGCGCGGCCTTAGCCGGATTTTCGCGCTGCCAGCGCGTCGCCCGCGCCGCGCGCGCGACAAGGTCGCCGATCGCCTTTGCCTTCGCCGGATCGGCGAGCGCGGCGTCCGAGGCCACCAGATAGAAGAAGCCCGGCGTGTTCGGCGGCGCGCCGCTCGCGAGGACGCGCACCTTCCCAGCATCGAGCGCCTGAGTCAGATAGGGCTCGCCGATCGTGATCGCGTCGGCCGACCCTTTGTCGAGCAGCCCGGTCCCGAAACCCGTCGCCTGCACCGGCTTGATGTCCTTGAGCGACAGCCCTTGCTTGTCGAGCAGCCGCGCGACGAAATAATGCAGCACCGTGCCCTTCATGAACGACACCGACTTACCCTTGAGGTCTGCGATGCTGCGGATCGACGAATCGGGTTTGACGACGAGCGCATAGGGCGAGCCGCCGCCGTCGACCGTCTTGCTCACCGCGACGACCTTCACCGGGCTGCCCGCGGCCTGCGCAAAGATCAGCGGGGTTTCGGCCATCCAGCCGACATCGAGCGACCCGCCCGTCTGTGCCGCGATGATCGGCGGCCCGCCGACGAAATTGGCCCATTCGATCTTGTAGCCGCTGGGCTGGCCTTCGCCCGATACGTCGAGCGACGATTTGAGCGCGTGGAGCTGGTCGCCGATCTTGATCGTCGTGCCGCTGTCGGGCGCGCCGCCGCACGCAGCGAGCGAAAGGAAGGCTCCGGCTGCGAGCAAGCGCAGCCGACCGAGAGAGAATATCATGGAAGCGCCTGTCGTTCTGGATCAGGCGAAAAATGCGTCGGGGCGGCGCCCCGGGGTACGTCTGGAGCTTGGTCGGAAGATGTGCATCGTATCGCCTCGTTGCTGAGGGGAACACGATACCTGGCGCTGTCGCCTGAGCATCGCGCGCTTTAGCTGTTGGTAACGCGGAGCAAGCTGCTTCCCGGTCAAAAGCCGCGGATCCCGCTAAATATGCGTCGCCGGTCGGGATCAGGGCCGGTAACTCAACTTGATCAGTAGAGTTGTCGGCGTCAAGCGTAGTTTCGCTTTCATGCGGCAAAGCGTTGCTCGGTTCGACCGGCCTGACGCGCCGGGGCGAAAGGCCTCGTCCCGGTCGCCCGAAAGGCGTCATTCTGGCACTTAATCCCAGCGGAATCGCGCCGTAAATTGTGTAAAATACGAAAACTTCGCTGTCTAACGACCAGACGGGCCGCGCGCGCACTCGTATTTTTCGACTGAGGCAACGTTAACTATGACCCGCACTGTCATTGAATTATATGCTAAATTCAAGTAATGCAGCCGGGTGGGGATTGTGTATTTCGCAGTATAGACAGGAGGCTATGCTTCCGTTCCGTGCTGCTTCGATAAGGTATGTGACATGAACCAACGCCCCCTCTCCAATCCGGTAGAGGAACAGGAAAGCGCCGCCGACACCGATCGTCGTGGCGGCGACCGCTATCGCACGGTCTGGCGGATCGCCAAGGTGATCCGCAATGGCGACGCGGGTCTGTGGCGAGTCCGTAATATTTCGGACAAGGGCATGATGCTTGCCGCCGACGTTCCGATCGCGGTCGGCGAAAAGCTGGAGATCGCGCTTTCGGACACGGTTGTTATCCGTGGCGAAGTCGTGTGGTCCGACGCGGGCCGTTGCGGCGTGTCGTTCGACAAGGAAGTCGACGTCGCCGATGTGCTGAAGCAATTGGCCGCCGAACAGCGCGCCACCGGTTATCGCCAGCCGCGCCTGCCGGTCAGCACGCAGGCGCAAGCGGTCACCGACGACGGCACCACCGGCATCGAACTCGTCGACTTGTCACAGAACGGCGCCGGATTCATCCACGACGGCCATCTGGAGGTCGGCAAGGAATTCGACCTGATCCTCGCGGGCGACGTCAAGCGCCGCGCGATCGTTCGCTGGTCGCGTGCCGGGCGCGGCGGCCTGTGGTTGACGCAGCCGCTTGATCGCACCGACCTCGAAAGCATCCACCGCTTCGAAAGCTGATCTCAGCCGCCGCGCGCGATCTTCGCCCAAGGGTTGAGATCGGGCTCGGCGATTTTTACCAGCTTGTTGCGGTCGCGATGGAGGAAAGGCTCCTCCCGACCTTTCACGACCAGCGTCGTGTCCGACACATAGCTCCACGATCCGTCGTCGTGAAAATCGATCGTCAACTGATAGGCGTCGGTCCGAAAGGCGAGGTCGAGAAAGGTCGTCGAGCATATGCCATATTCGGTCTCGCCGCGCGTCGCCTTGACGACGAGCCGCTTGGCATCGGGTTCGGCATGACCCGACGCAATCGCGATCTGGCCGCGCGGGATCGCCAATGTTTGCAAGATCAGGCCGGTCGCGGCTTCGTAGAGCCAGTAACCGACCTGGTCGTGAAAGGCGATGTCCTCTTCGCGCGTGTTGACGTGCAAATGATAGCGCAGCCCATAGAATAGTTGCGGGCCGTTCGCCTGCGGGTCGATCGGCTGCAACTCGATCCGTTCATAATATTGGCGCGTCTCGGGGCCGTCGGCCTTGGGGTTGATATCGACCCCGCGCTGGCCCTCCCACACGCCGGCAAGGCGGCGGAGCGGGCCGAGGTTGGCGAGCGTTTCGGGATCGACGTCCTCGGGCTCGGTGAAAATATCGTCCGGAATGTCCATGTCGTTCCCCGCTCTTGCTTTCATCCGCTATTGCCCGCGCCCGTCGCGAAAGCAAACCAAACCAAGGTTTGGGTTCGCGGGTCCGTTGCCGTCATCTATGCTGCGCGTATCGATCAAGCTTCGGGAGAGAGGCCATGATGAACCGCCGTGATTTTTCCGCCGCCCTCATCGCCGGTACGGCCGCCCCGCTTCTTGTCGGCGCCGCGCAGGGTGCAACGCCACCCAGGGTCAAAGCACGCAATATCGTGTTCGTTCACGGGCTCTTTGCCGACGGCTCCTGCTGGACCGACGTAATATCGCGGCTGCAGGCATTGGGCTTCAATACGACCTCGGTCCAGAATCCGCTGACCACGCTCGACGAGTCGGTCGCCGCCGCCGAACGCGTTCTGGCGCGGCAGGACGGGCCGACGGTGCTGGTCGGGCATAGTTTCGGCGGCATGCTCGTGACGCAGGCCGGGGTGCATCCGAATGTCACTTCGCTCGTCTATGTCGCGGCGCGGGCACCCGACGCGAACGAGAATTATGCTGCGCTTGCTGCGACCTATCCGACGCCGCCAGCAACGGCGGGCATCGTTTATGACGGTGACGAAGGGCGGCTTACTGAAGCGGCCTTCCTGCGCGATTTCGCCGGGGATCTGCCCGAAGCGAAGGCGCGGCTGCTCTATGCCGTGCAGCAGCCCTTTCAGCGGGCGTTGCTGGGCGGGCAGGTCACGCAGGCGGCGTGGCGGTCGAAACCCAGCTTCTATGCCGTGTCGAGTGACGACCGCACGATCAATCCCGATCTCGAACGCTTCATGGCGAAGCGGATGGGCGCGAAGACGATCGAACTCAAGGCGAGCCACCTGTCGATGATTTCACAGCCCGATGCGATCACCCGGCTGATCGTCGAAGCGGCGCGCGGCGGCTGACGCCGGCTCAAATATCCTCGACCAGCCGCCCGTAAAGCTGCGGCCGGCGATCGCGGAAGAAGCCCATGCCGGCGCGGTGCTTGGCGGCACGGTCGAGGTCGATCGTCTGGACGAGCACGCCGGTTTCGGACGCGCCATATTCCTGGGTCAGGTCCCCCCATTCGTCGCTGATGAAGCTGTGGCCGTAAAAATTGGCCTCGCCCTCGGTGCCGATACGGTTCGACGCGATCACCGGCATGCAGTTCGACACGGCGTGACCCTGCATCGCGCGGCGCCACATGCGGCTGGTGTCGAGGTCCGCGTCATAGGGCTCGGACCCGATCGCTGTCGGATAGAACAGCAGTTCGGCGCCCATCAGCGCCATCGCGCGCGCGCATTCGGGATACCATTGGTCCCAGCAGACGCCGACGCCGATGCGCGTGCCGAAGACGTCCCAGACCTTGAAGCCGGTGTTGCCGGGGCGAAAATAATATTTCTCTTCGTAACCCGGACCGTCGGGGATGTGGCTCTTGCGATACGTCCCCATGATCGCGCCATCGGGACCGATCATCGCGAGCGTATTGTAATAATGTGGCCCGTCCTTCTCGAAATAGCTCGTCGGGATCGCGACCTTCAGTTTCGCGGCGAGCGCCTGCATCGCGACCACGCTCGGATGCTCGGCGGTCGGGCGCGCCGACGCGAACAATTCCTCATCCTCGACCTGGCAGAAATAGGGGCCTTCGAAGAGCTCGGGCGGCAGGATGACCTGCGCGCCCTTTGCGGCCGCTTCCACGACGAGCGCGGTCACGGCATCGATGTTTGGCTGGACAGGGCCGGGCAGGGGAAGCTGCAGCGCGGCGACGGTGATGGTGCGGGTCATGGCGTATCCGTGATGGGCTCAGAATCGAGCCGGAATATAGGGGGCTTCGCACCCGATACTAGGCCGGCAATTGCTGGCTGGAGCAGTGGAAACTGCCCCCGCCGACGATGATCCCGCGCGCGGGTACGCCGACCGCACGGCGGTCGGGGAAGAGCGCGGCGAGCGTGTCGACCGCCGCCCGATCATTCGCGACACCATAGGTCGGCACGACCACGACGCTGTTGCCGATATAGAAGTTCATATAGCTCGCCGCCGCGATCTCGCCGTCCACTTCGACGCGGCCGGGCGAGGGCAGGTCGACGATCTCGACCCCGCCGAACGCCGCGGTCCTCGCGCGCGCGTCGGCATAGATATGCGCGTTGGGATCGTCCGAGCCCGCTGTGACGGGCAGCGCGAGCCGACCTTCGCCGACGAAACGCGCCAGATTGTCGACATGGCCGTCGGTGTGATCGCCGACCAGGCCATTGCCGAGCCACAGGATGCGGTCGATCCCGAGCGACTGGTTGAGCCGAACCGCGATATCCTCGCGCGTCAGCGTCGGATTACGGTTCGTGTTGAGCAGGCATTCCTCGGTCGTAACGCAGAGGCCGGTGCCGTCGACGTCGATGCCGCCGCCTTCGAGCACCCAGTCCTGATCGTCGACCGGCAGACCCGATCCGGCGGCCAGTGCCGCGCCGACTTCCTGATCGCCCGGCATGACGAACTTCTCGCCCCACCAGTTGAATTCGAAGTTGCGCGCGCGGCGTGCCGCGCCCGTGCCGGCGATGATCGGCCCGGTGTCGCGCAGCCAGATGTCCCCCAAGGGCTGGATCAGGATGCGCACGCCCGGATCGACGAGCGCGGCGGCGATATCGGCCTGCCGCGCATCGTTGACCACCAGCCGCACCTCTTCGCCGCGGCCGCCGTCATGGACGGCGTTGGCGAAGCAGGCGACGTCGCGCCGTCCTTCTTCGATCGCTCCCGCCCACTCTTCGGCGAGGTGCGGGAATCCGATCCAGACGGCGTCGTGCGGCGCCCATTCGGCAGGCATTTTCAGCGTCATGGGCGCGCGCTCTTTCCGCTTATTTGCCGGCGCGCGACTTGTCGCGGGCGGCGCGGAATTCGTCGCCCTCGACCCAGTTCGGCCATGCGTCGGTCATCGCGAGCATGCGGCCCGCGGCGTAATAGAGGCGCAGGTCCGACATCATGCCGGCCCAGTTGGTAATCGCCTCATATTCGTCGCCCGGCGCGTGGTAGCGGTTCTTCTCATAGTCTTCCGACGCCTTCTTGCCGGCTTCGGTGCCGCCCTCGACCAGATCCTCGCCGCTGCCGAAGTTGAACATCGGCACGCCGAGCTTGGCGAAGCTGAAGTGATCCGAGCGGTAGTAGAAGCCCTTTTCGGGGGTCGGCTCGGCCTTGATCGTGCGGCCCTCCATCTTGGCGAGCTTTTCGACATAGGCGTCGAGTTCGGACTTGCCGCCACCGACGACGACAATGTCCTTCGCCGGGCCGATCGCGTTCAGCGCATCCATGTTCACGCCACCGACCGTCTGCGCGAGCGGGAAGATCGGGTTTTCGGCGTAGAATTTCGAACCGAGCAAGCCCGATTCCTCGGCGGTCACGGCAAGGAAGACGATGCTGCGGTCGGGTGCGCCCGCCTTGTGGAAGGCCTGCGCTAGCGTCACGAGACCGGCGATGCCGCTCGCATTATCGACCGCGCCGTTGCAGATGTCGTCACCCGCGACCGGCGTGCAGCGGCCCAGATGGTCCCAGTGGCCGGTGTAGAGCACATATTCGTCGGGACGCTTGGCGCCCGGCAGGACGCCGATGACGTTGCGCGACATCTTCTTCGAAATGTCATTGTCGAAACCGAAGTTCGCCTTCACGCCGGTGAGGGCGACGGGCTTGAAGCCCTTCTTGCCTGCCGCGGCGCGGAGCTTGTCGAAATCCTGGCCCGCGCTTGCGAAAAGTTCCTTCGCCTTCGGCAGCTGAATCCAGCCGTTGGCGACGGTTTCTTTCGCGCCGCCGTCCTTGGTTTCGGCGAGATAGTTCGCGCCGGTGTTGCTCGATTCGACGACGTTCCAGCCATAGGCGGCGGGTTCGGTATCGTGGACGATCAGCACGGCGGCTGCGCCCTGACGCGCGGCTTCCTCATATTTGTACGACCAGCGGCCATAATAGGTCATCGCGCGGCCGTTGAATTCGCCCTTGGCTTCCTTGGTCTGCCAGTCGGGGTCGTTGACGAGGACGACGACGGTTTTGCCCTTCACATCCAGGCCGGCATAGTCGTTCCAGCCCTTTTCGGGGGCGTTGATGCCATAGCCGACGAAGACGACGTCGCTGTCCTTGACCTCGGTCTTGGGCTGCACGCGGTAGCTGAACGCGACATAATCCTTCGCATATTGCGCGGTCACCGGCGTCTTGCCGCCGGTAAAGGTCAGCGGCGTCGCATTCTTTGCGGTGATCTCGACCAGCGGTACGTCCTGCGTCCACTTGCCGTTGTTCCCGGGCTTCAGCCCCGCTTCCTCATATTTCTTGATGATATAGGCGACGGTCTTTTCCTCGCCTGCAGTGCCGGGGGCGCGGCCCTCATAGGCATCCGACGACAATTCCTTCGTCACTTCCTGCAAGGTCGCGAGCGACAGTTCGGGGATCTGGACGTCGGGAATGGCGGTGGCGGACGTCGCCGCCTTGTCGGACGTGTTGCACGCGGCAACGGTCAGGAGAACCGCAAGCGCTGCGGTCGTTCGGGGGAAGCGAAGCATGGAAATTCCTCGGAAAGTTTCATTTGCGACGAGCGGGCTTGTGCCAGCCGCGGCGCGTCGATGCAAGGCGGGCAACCGTTATGGACCGGGCTTTCCGTTACAACCGCCAAGGTTCCAAATTTGCTTGATAATTCTTCCGTCTTGATCACTCTCGCGGCAGGTATGAATTAAAGCGGGGGCGCATAGTGATTTCAAAATGGGTTGGCCGGAGCGTTTCGGCTCTGGCTTTGATGGCGGCATTGTCGCCGCTTGGTGCAGTGGGGGCACAGGAAAAGGATAATGCGGCACGGTTCGGCGCGCTCGAATCGATCCGCGATGTCAGCCTGTCGCCCGACGGGAACCGGCTGGCATTCATCGATCAGGGGCAAAATCGCCAGCGGCGGCTGTATATCGTCGATGCGACCGAGGGTGCGACGCCGCGCAGCATCCTCGCGAGCGATGCGAAAGCCGGGAATCTGTCGTGGTGCGGATGGGTAACCAATGCCCGTCTCGCCTGTCAGGCCATCGCGACCGACAATGTGGCGGGTGAGGTGATCTCGCAGTCCAACATCATTGCAATCAATGCAGATGGCACCAATTTGCGCGTGCTCAGCAACCGGCGCAGTACGCGCGCGCTTTACTGGGATACGCGCGGCGGTTCGGTTATCGACTGGTCCTCGACCGACAACGGCTCGCTGCTGATGACGCGCAGCTATGTTCCCGAAAGCGACATGGGGACGCGCATCGCGAGCAAGGCCGAGGGGCTGGGTGTCGATCGCGTCGACTCGGTGAACGGCACAAGCAAGAAGGTCGAATCGGCGGTGCCCGATGCGGTCCAGTTCATTTCGGACGGACAGGGCCGGGTTCGCGTCATGGGCACGGTAAAGCTGACCAACGCTTATCAATATGAACCGGTGATCCGCTATCTCTACAAACCTCAGGACGGGGGCGCCTGGAAGTCCCTGTCGCAAGTCGACATGGTCACCGACCAGGGCTTCGAGCCCGTTGCGGTCGACGCGGCAAGCAATCGCGCGATCGGTTTCCTGCCTGTCGATGGACGTAAAGCCGTGGTGTCGATGGCGCTCGATGGATCGGGCGCCACGACGCCGATCTACTCGCATCCCGAAGTCGACGTCGACGAGGTGATCCGGGTCGGCCGGAATGGCAGGATCGTCGGCGTGTCCTATGTCACCGACGAGCGCACCGCAGTGATGACCGATCCGGCGCTTGCCAAGATGACGACGGCGCTGTCGAAGGCGCTGGGTGGAAAACAGGTGGCAGTCGTCGATGCATCGGCTGACGAGAGCCGGTACCTGGTCCGGGCGACGTCGGATACCGATCCCGGCAACTATTATCTGTTTACGCCGAAGGCGGGCGAGCTGCGCCCCTTGCTAATGGCGCGGGCACCGTTGGCGGAAACGATGCTGTCGCCGGTCAGGTCGGTGCGCTACCCGGCGGCCGACGGCACGATGGTCCCTGGCTATCTGACCCTGCCGCCAGGCCGCAGCGATGCGAAGGGGCTTCCCGCGATCGTGTTGCCGCACGGCGGGCCATCGGCGCGCGACGAATGGGGGTTCGACTGGCTGGCGCAATATTTTGCGCAGTCGGGCTATGCGGTGCTCCAGCCGAATTATCGGGGTTCGGCGGGCTATGGCGATCAATGGTTTCTGAACAACGGCTATCAGTCGTGGAAAACGGCGATCGGAGACATCGCTGACGGCGGCCGATGGCTGGTGTCGGGGCAGGGGGTCGATCCGCGGAAGCTGTCGATCGTCGGTTGGTCTTACGGGGGCTATGCGGCGCTGCAATCCGCGGTCGTTACCCCCGATCTATTTCAGGCGGTCGTCGCGATCGCGCCCGTAACCGATCTCGAGCAATCGAAGGACGAAGCAGAGGATAATGGCAACGGCCGGATTCGTACCCGGATGCTCGGGAGCGGCCCGCACCTCAAGGAAGGGTCGCCGGCGCAGAATGCCGCCGCGATCAAGTCGCCGGTCCTGATGTTCCACGGCACCTTCGACCAGAATGTCGAGGTGACGCAGTCGAGAACGATGAAGCGATCTCTTGTCGCTGCCGGCAAGCGCGTCGAACTGGTCGAATATCCCGAACTGACGCACAGCCTGGAGGCGAGCGAGGCGCGTGCCGACATGCTGCGCAAGATTTCGGGGTTTCTTCCGCACTAAGACATGAAGCGGAATGACAGGGGGGATAGGGATGCGGGGTCGGTTTATATGGCTATTGGGTGCCGGACTGCTTGCGACGTCGGTGCAGGCGCAAGTCGACGAGGTGGCACGCCGCTTCGGCACACTCGACGGAATCACACAGGTCAGCCTGTCGCCCGACGGTCGGAAAATTGCGTTTCTTGCGCCGAACAAGGGTGAGGCGAATGATCTGTTCGTGGTCGATGTCGACGGCGATGCGTCGCCGCGCCGTATTCTTCGCGCCAGCGGCGATCCTGAAATCCTGCAATGGTGCCGCTGGGCGACCGACGCGCGCCTGATCTGCCAGATCGGTGGGCGGGAGAAGCTCGGCGATTTCATCTACGGCTTTTCGTCATTGCTTGGCGTCGATGCTGCGGGCGGCAATGTGAAGACACTGAGCACCCGGCGCGGCGACAATGCGGTGGGCATCGATTTTCGCGGCGGCAGTGTGATCGACTGGCAGCCGGGGACCCCAAACAACGTCCTCGTGATGCGCAGTCATGTGCCGGAAGCGACGCTGATTGCCAAAGAAGACGCGGGCATGGGGGTCGACCTGATGGACGTCTCGCAGGGCACGGTGAAGGTCATCGAAAAGCCGCGGCGCGATGCACGCGAATATATCACCGATGGCAAGGGCAGGGTCCGCATCATGGGCACCCAGCCGATGGAGGGGCGCACGGGCAACTTGAGCGGCACATTGCGTTATTTCTTCAAACCCGCGGCCGGCGGCGACTGGCAGCCATTGTCGTCCTACGACGTGGTTTCGCGCGAGGGGTTCGATCCGTGGGCGGTCGATGCAGCGACCAATCGTGCCATCGGCTTTGGCCGGATCGACGGACGTCAGGCCGTCATGGCCGTGAACCTCGATGGAACCGGTAAGGGTGAGACGCTGTATCGACATCCCGAGGTCGATGTGAATGAGCTGGTGCAGGTCGGCCGCGACCGGCGCGTCGTCGGTGCAACTTACGCTACCGAACGTCGCCAGATGGTAACGACCGACCCCAATGTCGCGGCGATGGCGAAATCGCTTTCGCGCGCGCTGGGCGGGCGCGAGGTCTATTTCATTGATGCGTCGGCGGACGAGGCGCACTGGCTCCTGTGGTCGGGCTCCGATGTCGATCCAGGCCGTTACTATCGTTATACGCCCGCAGCAAAGCAACTCCGCCGGCTGCTCGAGAACCGACCCTTGTTGGCTGAACAGCCGTTGTCAGCGGTGAGGCCGATCAAATATCCGGCTGCAGACGGCACGATGGTCCCCGGCTATCTGACGCTGCCGCCCGGGCGGGCGGATGCAAAAGGGTTGCCGGCGATCGTCATGCCGCACGGTGGGCCGTCGGCGCGCGACGAATGGGGTTTCGACTGGATGGCGCAATATTTCGCGCAGCGCGGCTTTGCGGTGGTGCAGCCCAATTTTCGGGGATCGTCGGGCTATGGCGACAGCTGGTATCAAAACAATGGTTTCCAGTCGTGGAAGACGGCGGTCGGCGACGTTGCCGACGCCGGTCGGTGGGTCGTCGCCGAAGGTGCCGACCCGGCAAAGCTGTCGATCGTCGGGTGGTCTTATGGCGGCTATGCCGCGCTGCAGTCGGGCGTGCTCGCGCCCGATCTGTTCAAGTCGATTGTCGCGATCGCACCAGTCACCGATCTTGGCAAAATGAAGGATCAAAGCATGCGCGTGACGAATGGTGCAATCACGCGTGATTTCATCGGGTCGGGGCCGCATGTTCGCGAAGGATCACCGGCGCAGAATGCCGGCGCGATCAAGGCGCAGGTGTTGATGTTCCATGGCACGCTCGATCAGCACGTCGATATCGACCAGGCCCGCATCATGCGCAGTGCGCTCACGTCGGCGGGGAAGAAGGTCGAACTGATCGAATATTCCGGCCTCGCGCACAATTTGTGGGACAGCGAGACCCGTATAGCGATGCTGGGCCGGATTTCGGCCTTCCTGCCGCACTGAAACGGAAAAGGGCGGCCCATTGCCGGACCGCCCCTTTTTGAATTCGATAGCGAACTCGATCAGCGCGAATAGAATTCGACGACCAGGTTCGGTTCCATCTTCACCGGATAGGGCACTTCGTCGAGCGTCGGGACGCGGACGTAGGTCGTCTTGGTGCCGTCGACCGCCAGATATTCGGGCAGGTCACGCTCGGGCAGGCTCTGGGCTTCGGCGACCAGCGCCATTTCCTGCGCCTTTTTGCCGAGGGTGATTTCGTCGCCCGGCTTCACGAGGCGGCTTGCGACGTTGCACTTCACGCCGTTCACATAGACGTGACCGTGGCTGACGAGCTGGCGCGCCGAGAAGATCGTCGGGGTGAATTTCGAGCGATACACGACGGCGTCGAGGCGGCGCTCGAGCAGGCCGATCAGGTTCTGGCCGGTGTCGCCCTTCATGCGCGATGCTTCGAAATAGTTCTTCTTGAACTGCTTCTCGGTGATGTCGCCGTAATAGCCCTTCAGCTTCTGCTTCGCGCGGAGCTGGATGCCGAAGTCCGACATCTTGCCCTTGCGGCGCTGGCCGTGCTGGCCGGGGCCATATTCGCGGCGGTTGACCGGGCTCTTTGGGCGACCCCAGATGTTCTCGCCCATGCGGCGGTCGAGTTTATACTTGGCGCTCTGGCGCTTCGACATATGTCTTCTCCAATATGCTATGTGCCGAAGGATTTCGGCTTGTTCCCGGGTCGCACCATATGGAGATTTCCATATGCGACCGCCGCTTCACCGGGGTGCGGGGTCCATTGCGAAGGCGCGCGGTTAGACGGGCAGCGGTGTAAAGTCAAGCGTCGAGCCACCCGCTCGACAGCGGCGAAAAAGCCGCTAAAGGCAGCGCACATGACCTCCGCCAAACTTCCCGAACAGTGCGAAACGATGATCGAAGTCCGCGCCGGCGTCGACGAGGTAGACCGCGCGCTCGTCGCGCTGCTCGTCCGCCGCTTCGGCTATATGGATGCGGCTGCCCGCATCAAGACCGATCGTGGCACCGTCCGCGACGAAGCGCGCAAGGCGCAAGTGATCGACAATGTCGCGCGCGAAGCCGAAGCCGCAGGGTTGGAGCCCGAGCGACTGCGTGCGGTGTGGAACGAACTCGTCGAACAATCGATCGCCTATGAGGCGATCCGGTGGGATCGCCTGCGCACGGATCGCTGACGGGAGCGGCCTTAGTTGGTGCTGCCGCTCGTGGGCGCCGCAGCGTCGGCACGCGGCGCTTCGGGGGCCGTTTTGATGGGTTCGGCGACGGTGCGGCACACGCGCTTGGGAACCGTGCTGCCGGTCATTTCGACCTTTTGGCAAACCTTCTTGGGCTTCGCGGGCTTTGCGGCCTGTTCGGCATGCGCCTGCGTCGCGGTTTCGGCCGTGTTCGCCGTAGCGGCCGCAAGGGCGAGCGAGAATATCAAAGTCATCATATAAAGACCCCCAAGGAATGAACCCATGGCAGTCAGCACGGAGCCGAATGCCCCGATGCCGCGCCCCCCGCGTCATTCCGATATCAGAGAATTTGGTCGATCAGCGCGCGCCGGCGCCGCCGTTCATACGGACATCGCCGCCGACGTCCTGCGGCTGGGCGTCCCATTGTTCCTGCGTCTTGCAGGTACGGCCCTTCAGGCGCGAACCCGTGTTCACGTCGGTACGACAGATTTTCTTTGGCTTGGCCGGTTTGGCCGTGGCGGTGGTCGGCGCCGGTGCTTCGGTCGCCGCTTCGGGGGCGGCTGCAGAGAGCGCGAGGGAAAGAACGAGAGTCAGCATTATGGTCTCCAAGGAAGATTCACCCCGTTATCGCGATCGGGGAGTTCTGCCAAGTGCCGTCACGATTCCGTGCATCATCCTGATATCATTGTGCGACCAGCACGTTTTGGTCAGCGCGGTGCGCAAGGTGCGCAGCGTCGCCTCGGTTCGCTCGGGCGGGACGAAATAGCCGCTGGCATCGAGGTCGCGCGTCAAATGTTCGATGAGCTGTTCCAGCTCGCCATGCGGCGCCGGCGGGTCGAGCGGCACTTCGGGCGGGCTCGCGAGTGCGACGCCCTTCGACCATTCATAGGCGAGCAGGATGACCGCCTGCGCCAGGTTGAGCGAGGCGAATTCGGGATTGATCGGCACCGTGACGATCGCGTGCGCAAGCGCGACATCGTCGGTTTCGAGCCCCGAGCGTTCGGCGCCGAAGACATAGGCCGAGCGGCCCGCGCTTGCATGCACCTCGCGCGCTGCCGCTTCGGGGGTCAGCACGGGCTTCATCACGCCGCGCTTGCGTACGGTGGTGGCATAGATGGTGGTGCAGTCGGCGACCGCATCGGCCAGGCTGTCGAAGACCTTTGCCTCGGCGAGCACGATGTCGGCGCCTGCCGATGCCGGGCCGGCGTCGGGATTGGGCCAGCCGTCGCGCGGGGTAACGAGCCGCAGCTCGGTCAGTCCGAAATTGAGCATTGCGCGAGCCGCCTTGCCGATATTCTCACCAAGCTGCGGACGGACGAGGACGATGACTGGGGGCGGGGCCGCGCTCAATTTTTATGCGCTGCTTCGGTCACCGACGACGCGAATTCCTCGAAATCCTTGGCCTCGGTAAATTCGCGATAGACGCTAGCGAAGCGGATATAGGCGACGCTGTCGAAGCCTTTCAGCGCCTCCATCACCATGCCGCCGATCTGCTGCGCCTGCACTTCGCTCTCGCCCGACGTTTCGAGCTGGCGCTGGATACCCGACACCAGCCGTTCGATGCGCGCGCCGTCGATCGGGCGCTTGCGGCACGCGATCTGGATGCTGCGCATCAATTTTTCGCGGTCGAACGGCTCGCGGCGCCCGTCGGCCTTGGTGACCCCGACTTCGCGGAGCTGGATGCGTTCAAAGGTCGTGAAGCGCGCGCCGCAATCCTCGCACTGGCGGCGACGGCGAATCGCTGCGCCGTCCTCGGTCGGACGGCTGTCCTTCACCTGGCTGTCTTCATGTCCGCAATAGGGGCAGCGCATCGGTTAGCGTTTCACCCGCATCAGCAGCGCGATCAGCGCGCCGCCGAACAGGCCCACGGGCCAGCTGACAGCGTCGAGCAATGCACCCACCGCCGCGCCGACCGCACCGCCGATCAGCACCGGACGCGTCGAGGGATGGGCCAAGCCTTGCTTGCCCATCGCCTTGACCTCTTCGATCGAGAGTTCGACCAGCGTCGGTTCTTCGGGGTGCTGCCGCGCCATGGCTTTATCCTTAGTAGATCGGGAAGCGTTCGCACAGCGCGCGGACGCGACCCCGGACATTCGCCTCTACATCGGCATCGCCATGCTCACCCTTGTCGCGCAGCGCCTCGAGCACGTCGGCGACCATATCGCCGATTTCCTCAAACTCGGCGATGCCGAAGCCGCGCGTCGTGCCCGCCGGCGAGCCGACACGGATGCCGCTGGTTTTGATCGGCGGCAGCGGGTCGAAGGGAATGCCGTTCTTGTTGCAGGTGATCGCGCTACGCTCGAGCGCCTCGTCGGCGTCGCGGCCGGTGACGCCGAGCGGGCGGAGGTCGATCAGCGCGAGGTGCGTGTCGGTGCCGCCCGCGACGACATCGGCGCCGCGTGCCTTCAGCCGGTTTGCCAGCGCCTGCGCATTGGCGATGGTCGCCTTGGCGTAATCCTTGAACTCGGGACGCAGTGCTTCGCCGAACGCCACGGCCTTCGCAGCAATGACATGCATCAGCGGACCGCCCTGCAGGCCTGGGAAGACCGCCGAGTTGATGCGCTTCGCGATTGCTTCGTCATTGGTCAGGATCATGCCGCCGCGCGGACCGCGCAGCGTCTTGTGCGTTGTCGTGGTGACGACATGCGCATGTTCCATCGGCGAGGGGTGCGCGCCGCCGGCGACGAGGCCCGCGAAATGGGCCATGTCGACCATCAGCAGTGCGCCGACATCATCGGCAATCGCGCGGAAGCGCGCGAAATCGAGCGTGCGCGGATAGGCCGAACCGCCCGCGATGATCAGCGTCGGACGATGTTCTTTCGCCAGCGCCTCGACCTGGTCGAAGTCGACCAGATGATCGTCGGCGCGCACGCCATATTGCACGGCATTATACCATTTGCCCGACATGGCGGGCGCCGCACCGTGGGTCAGGTGACCACCGGCGTCGAGGCTCATGCCCATGATCGTCGCACCGGGCTTGGTCAGCGCCAGCATCACCGCGCCATTCGCCTGTGCGCCCGAATGCGGCTGGACGTTGGCATAGCCGCAATCGAACAGCTGCTTGGCGCGGTCGATCGCGAGCGTTTCGACCTCGTCCGACGGGGCGCAGCCCTGATAATAGCGGCGGCCCGGATAGCCTTCGGCATATTTGTTGGTGAACACGCTGCCTTGCGCTTCGAGCACCGCCTTCGAGACGATATTCTCGCTCGCGATCAGTTCGATCTGATAGCGTTCGCGTTCGAGTTCATGCTTCATCGCCGCCGCGACCGCGGGATCGACCTTGTCGACGCCGTCGGTGAAATAGCCGGCCGATTTGATGGGCTTGGCGAGCGTGTCTGTGGTCATCGGCTGGTCTCCAGTTGCGGCGGGTTCGAAAGCTTGTCGACGCGGCGCGCGTGGCGGTCGCCGGCGAATTCGGTGGTCAGGAAGGCGTCGAGGCACGCCTTGGCCATGTCGATGCCGGTCAGTCGCGCGCCCATCGCGACAACGTTCGCGTCATTATGTTCGCGCGCCAGTTTCGCCGACAGCGGCTCGGACACGAGTGCGCAGCGCGCGGCGGGGTTGCGGTTGACCGAAATCGAAATGCCGATACCCGACCCGCAGAGCGCGACGCCGCGTTCGGCACGGCCGTCGGCGATTGCTTCGCCGAGCTTGTAGCCATAATCGGGATAATCGACGCTCTCGGGGCCGTTGGTGCCGAGGTCTTCGACCTCATGCCCCTTTTCGCGCAGCCAGTCGGCAAGCACGGCTTTCAGCTCGTAAGCGGCGTGGTCGGAGGCGATGGCGATGCGCATGGTGCGGCTCCCGCGGAGTCTAAGGGAATCGATGTCGGCCCTTTAGGCGAAGCCGCGCGGATTGGCCATAAGCGAGGTGGCAAATTTGTGACGGCGCCGATAAAGGCCGGCTATGTCCGACACGATCATCTCCATCCTGATGCTGACCGGCGTCCTTTTGACCGGCGGTGCCGTCTATGTCTTTCGCAAGGGCGACCGTCGCCGCGCGCTGCTGATGCTCGTCGCGGCGCTGGTGATGTTCGCCAATGTGACGATCTGGCTGGTGCCGGTAAAATAATCCTCCCCGTCGCGTCGCGACAGGGAGGATCGTCTCGTCAGCGGATCGGCGAATCGGGCGCGAGCCGCATATCCAGATAGTTGTCGAGCGACTTCATCAACTGGTCGAGCTCATGCTCGAAGAAGTGGTTCGCGCGCGGGATCTCGTCGTGATGGATGGTGATGCCTTTTTGGGTGCGCAGCTTGTCGACCAGCTTCTGCACCGCGCTCGGCGGCACGATCTCGTCCTGCCCGCCCGCGACGATGATGCCCGACGAGGGGCAGGGCGCGAGGAAGCTGAAGTCGTACATGTTCGCCGGCGGCGCGACCGACAGGAAGCCGCGGATTTCGGGGCGGCGCATCAACAGCTGCATGCCGATCCACGCGCCGAAGCTGAAGCCTGCGATCCACGTCGTCTGCGCTTCGGGGTGGATCGACTGCACCCAATCGAGCGCCGAGGCGGCGTCGGAGAGTTCGCCGATGCCGTTGTCGAATGTGCCCTGGCTGCGGCCGACGCCGCGGAAGTTGAAGCGCAGCACCGCGAAACCTCGGGCGACAAAGCTTTTATACATCGCCTGCGTGATGCGGTCGTTCATCGTGCCGCCGCCCTGCGGATGCGGATGCAGGATCAGCGCAACCGGCGCACGCGGGCGCGGCGGGGGCGAGAAACGGCCTTCGATGCGGCCCTCGGGGCCGGGAAAAATAACGTCGGGCATGGGCGCACCTTCTATGTTTCGTGGGCTTGCCAGTGATTCGCCGAGGGGCGGGGTGGCGGAGCGAAGATGGCGCCTATATAGAAAATAGGTATCAACATGCAACTTTTGCGAATCGTTCGCAATAAGGACTCTCTCGGCGGATGATTTACCTCGACTATCAAGCCACTACGCCGCTCGCTCCCGAGGCGCGCGAGGCGATGCTGCGCTGGCTGGAAGGGGCCGGGGAAGGCGACGGCTTTGCGAATCCGTCGAGCACGCACAAGGCGGGGCGCGCGGCGGCAGCCGCGGTCGAAGTCGCGCGCGACCAGGTCGCGGCGCTGCTGCCCAAGGGCGGGCGGGTCTTCTTCACCTCCGGCGCGACCGAGGCGCTCAACTGGGCGCTCTTTCGCGGCGCCGAGGTCATGCCGGGCGGTGTTGCCGGGCTGAGCATCGAGCACGCCGCTTCGCTGCAATGTCTCGAACGATTGAATGCCAGCATTCTGCCCGTCGATGGCGCGGGGCTCGCGCTGCCGCCCGACGACGGGATGATTCCCGAGGGCGGCATCGTCGCCACCATGCTCGTCAATAACGAGGTCGGCACGATCCAGCCGGTCGCCGAGTTCGCCGCCGCCGCGCATGCGAAGAACAGCCTGCTGCTCTGCGACGCGGTGCAGGGCTATGGCCGCGTCGCGATCCCCGACGGCGCCGACCTCATCGCGCTTTCGGCGCACAAGATCCACGGGCCGAAGGGGATCGGCGCGCTGTGGATCAAGGACGGCGTCGACTTGCCGCCGCTGATGTTCGGCGGTGCGCAGGAGCAGGGGATGCGTTCGGGCACCGTCTCGCCGGCACTCTGCGCCGGTTTCGGCGCCGCCGCGGCGCTCGCTGCCGAACGGTTCGACGAAGATGCCGCGCACGTCGAACGCCTCTGGTCGCTTGCGCTCGATATGCTCCCCGAATGGACGATCAACGGCGATGCGACCCGCCGCTATCACGGCAATCTCAACGTCCGGCGCGAGGGCGTGAACGGCCTCCGCCTGATGTCCGATGCGCGCGATGTCGCTTTCTCGCTCGGTAGCGCGTGCGGCAGCGGGTCGGGCAAGGTCAGCCATGTCCTGCGCGCGATGGGTGTCAGCGAAGCCGATGCCCGCGCCTCGATCCGCCTCGGATGGGGGCGTTACACGAGCGAGCAGCAATTGCGCGACGGCCTCACCGCGATCAGGGATGCCGCACGATTGCAGGGCGTGAACTAATGCGCGTGACCTTCATCCACGCCGATGGCAAGGGCCGGACCGAGGCCGAGGCCGAACCCGGCTCGATCCTGCTCGACGTCGCGCAGGCGCATCTGATGCCACTCGAAGGGACGTGCGAGGGCCAGATGGCCTGCTCGACCTGCCACGTCATCGTCGCGAAAGAGGATTTCGACCGCCTGCCGCCCGCGAGCGAGATGGAGGAGGATATGCTCGATCTTGCCGCGGGGGTAAGGCGGACGAGCCGCTTGTCGTGTCAGATATTGCTGACCGAGGCTCTGGATGGCCTGACGGTGCACATCCCCGCCGAAAGCCGCAACATGCAGGGGCCGCGCTGACCGGAGGCGACCGGGTTGCTGACGTAGAGATGTCGTGCGATCCTCTATGCATATCGCTTGATACGTTGGGGGGGGATAATGGTGATTGGACGCCGTGAACTGCTGTGGATGGGCGCGGCTGGGGCGACACTGTTCGCATCTCCAGCGACGCAAGCTTGCACAATCATTCCCCCGGAGAAGGCGAAGCCATTCCGACGTGGTGAATGTGAGCGACAAATTCATGATCTCATTGCGTTCATGAACGAGGCTCCGAGCCTATCTTCCGACGCTGTTTCGGAATGGGTGGACGCCCGGGATGTCGACGTTGAGTTTGAATATCCGGTCTCAGAAAATGTGGGCGGTGGACTCTACAACTATCTCTTCTTTCGAGAATATCGAATTTCCGGAGGAAAGCTTGATCCGGATCCGATTAAAATCAAGGAAATTAACCTGATCAGGAATGTGAAGAATCATGCCTCCTTTCAATTCACATTGACTCGAAATCAATTTTTCCCCGCAGACGATGAGGGATGCAACGGCCTCTTCACCCACGGCGAATATTTTAAAAAGACTGACACTGCATTCATTGCTCGCTTCTTTAACAACCGTCTGAAAAGTTTCCGCGATTTTCCAGAGTGGTTTGCCTAACCGCTGACCATTTTAAGTGCGTCAACATCTGTACGACGTCCGCTTCCCCCCTAAGTCGCCATAATCTTGATCGACAGCGCCACGCTTGCATTTCGCCTGATCCGCCGCCATATGCGCCGCGGGAGTCGGGCGGACGCAGTCTTCGCCAACCCGGTCAGGTCCGGAAGGAAGCAGCCGCAACGAATTCGCTGCGGGTCGTTCCGGCTCCCACCCATTTCCCCCTTCGACAAGATCGCGGCGCGCCCCTAAGACGGGGCCATGAGCGATTCCGCCGACGACGAAACCCCGATGCTGGGAATGGACCTGCCCGAGACGACGCCACAGCCGTCGAGCGGTCCGTACCGCGTCCTTGCCCGCAAATATCGCCCGCAAACCTTCGCCGAGCTGATCGGGCAGGATGCGATGGTGCGCACATTGGGCAACGCGATTGCGCGCGACCGGCTGGCGCATGCGTTTCTGATGACCGGGGTGCGCGGGGTCGGCAAGACCTCGACCGCGCGCCTGATCGCCAAGGCACTCAACTGCATCGGTCCCGACGGGCAGGGCGGGCCGACGATCGATCCGTGCGGTGTGTGCGAACCGTGCCGCGCGATCACCGAAGGGCGCCACATCGACGTCATCGAAATGGACGCCGCGTCGAACACCGGCGTCGACGATGTGCGCGAGATTATCGAGGCGGTGCGCTATGCCGCCGTGTCGGCGCGCTACAAGATCTACATCATCGACGAAGTGCATATGTTGTCGCGTAACGCCTTCAACGCGCTCCTGAAAACGCTCGAAGAACCGCCGCCGCACGTCAAATTCCTGTTCGCGACGACCGAAGTGAACAAGGTGCCGGTGACGGTGCTGTCGCGCTGCCAGCGCTTCGATCTTCGCCGCATCACCCCCGACATGCTGTTCGCGCATTTCAGCGCGATCTTGCAGAAGGAAGGCGTCGAGGCCGAGGCACCCGCGATCTGGCTGATCGCCAACGCCGCCGAAGGATCGGTGCGCGACGGCCTGTCGATCCTCGACCAGGCGATCGCGCATGCGGATCTCGATGGCGGCGGGATGATCGGCGCGGCGCAGGTCCGCGTGATGCTCGGCCTCTCGGACCGCTCGTCGATCGCGCAGCTAATGGCGACGATCCTCGAAGGCGATGCGGGCGGGGCCATCGATCTCGCGCGTGCGCAATATGCGCTGGGGATCGAACCCGTCGCGATGGTGCGCGGGCTGATGGACCTGACGCACGCCATCACGCTCGCTAAAGTGTCGCGCCACGATGACCCCGCGCTCGCCGAGGCGGACCGTGAACGCATCGGCGAATGGGCGCAAAAGCTGGGTTTCGCGCCGCTCAACCGGTTATGGCAATTGCTGCTGAAGGGGCATGACGAGGTGCTGCGCGCGAACAATCCGCTCGAGCATCTCGAAATGCTGCTGCTTCGCGTCATCTACGCCGCGTCGATGCCCGACCCCGGCGAGCTTGCGAAGCTGCTCGAAAAGGGGGGCGTGCCGACGATGCCGCTCGCTGCGCCGGCGGCACCTGCCGCACAGGAGAATATGGCTGCCGAGCCCGTCGCGGCGGCGGAAGCGTCCGCGACGACAAGCCCGGAGGTGCCGGCATCCGCCCTCACTGTCGCCCAAATTCATCAGCTTCTCGAAACCACAGGAAATCATCGGCTTGCGGTCGATCTCTATGATCATCTGCGAATCATCGAACTCGAACCGGGCAGCATCGTTTTCGCGCCTGTCCCGGCGCTCGGCGGGGCGTTCGCCCGCGATCTCGGCGACGCGCTGCTCGCGCAGACCGGAAGCCGCTGGCACGTGCGGGAGGGCGAGGGTGAGGGGCGGCCGAGCCTTGGCGCGATCCGTGCTGCTAAGCTCGCCGATAATGACGCCCGAATCCGCGAATTGCCGGTCGTGAAGGCCGCTTTGGCCGCTTTTCCCGACGCGAGACTTGTCGAGGGCGACGACAATCGCCATAGGTCGAACCCATGAAATCGATCGAAGAAATGATGAAGGCGGCGCAAGAAGCCGCCGCCACCGTGCAGGCGCAGATGCAGGAGGCGCAGGCCAAGCTCGACAGTGTCGAGGTCGAGGGCGTGTCGGGCGGCGGTCTGGTCAAGATCACCGCGACCGCGAAGGGCCGGATCAAGGCGATCCACATCGACGACAGCCTGATGGTTCCGTCGGACAAGCAGATGCTCGAAGACCTGCTCGCGGCCGCGTTCAACGACGCGCGCGAAAAGGCCGATACCGCGAGCAACGAAGAAATGGGCAAGATGACGAGCGGCCTGCCGCTCCCCCCGGGTTTCAAGCTGCCGTTCTGAGCCGGCCTCCAAATCCCTATGGGCCGCGCCGTTCAGCGCAGCGACATTGAATGCGTGCGAAATTACGCCATATTAGCGAAGAACCACCTATAAGAAGGGCGGTGCGCCCGGTCGCGGGGCCCGTCCAGGAGCCGTAATGACGCAATCTTATCCCCTTCTTCCGCTACGTGACATCGTCGTTTTCCCGCACATGATCGTGCCGCTGTTCGTCGGCCGCGACCGTTCGGTCGCCGCGCTCGAAACCGCGATGGAAAGCGACAAGGAAATCTTCCTCGTCGCGCAGCTCGATCCGGGCGAGGACGATCCGCAGCGCGACGATCTGTACGACGTCGGCGTGATCGCCACCGTTCTCCAGCTTTTGAAGCTGCCCGACGGCACGGTCCGCGTGCTTGTCGAGGGCAAGGAGCGCGCGAAGTTGCTCGGCCTGACCACCGAAGACAAGGCCGTGATGGCGAGCGTGAAGCCCGTCGGCGACACCGTCGACGACAGCGTCGATACCGCCGCGCTGATGCGTTCGGTTGTCGACCAGTTCGAAAATTACGCCAAGCTCAACAAGAAAATGCCCGCCGAAACCGCGGTGCAGCTGTCGCAGATCGAGGACGCCTCGCGCCTCGCCGACTCGGTTGCGGGCAATCTCAACATCAAGGTGTCCGACAAGCAGGCATTGCTCGTCGAAGATGCGCCGTCGAAGCGGCTCGAAATGGTCTTCGCTTTCATGGAAGGCGAGCTCGGCGTGCTGCAGGTCGAAAAGAAGATCCGCGGCCGCGTGAAGCGCCAGATGGAAAAGAGCCAGCGCGAATATTATCTCAACGAACAGTTGAAGGCGATCCAGCGCGAGCTCGGCAACGACAATGGCGAGGGCGGCGACGACCTTGCCGAGCTGCAGCTCAAGATCGACGGCCTGAAAATGTCGAAGGAGGCCAAGGCCAAGGCGAACGCCGAGCTCAAGAAGCTCCGCGCGATGGCGCCGATGTCGGCCGAGGCCACCGTCGTTCGCAACTATCTCGACACGCTGATCGGCCTGCCGTGGGGCAAGAAGTCGAAGCTCAAGAAGGATATCGCCAAGGCGCAGGCCGTCCTCGACGACGACCATTATGCGCTCGAAAAGGTCAAGGACCGCATCGTCGAATATCTCGCGGTGCAGGCGCGTACCAACAAGCTGAAGGGGCCGATCCTCTGCCTCGTCGGCCCTCCGGGCGTCGGCAAGACCTCGCTCGGCCGTTCGATCGCGAAAGCCACGGGCCGCGAATTCGTGCGTCAGTCGCTGGGCGGCGTGCGTGACGAGGCCGAAATCCGCGGCCATCGCCGCACCTACATCGGCTCGCTGCCGGGCAAGATCGTGACCAACCTCAAAAAGGCCGGCACGATGAACCCGCTGTTCCTGCTCGACGAGATCGACAAGCTCGGCCAGGATTTCCGCGGCGATCCGGCGTCGGCGCTGCTTGAGGTGCTCGACCCCGAACAGAATGGCAAGTTCCAGGACCATTATCTGGAGGTCGACGTCGACCTGTCGGACGTCATGTTCGTGACCACCGCGAACTCGCTGAACCTGCCGCAGCCCTTGCTCGACCGCATGGAGATCATCCGGCTCGAGGGCTATACCGAGGACGAGAAGGTCGAGATCGCCAAGCTGCACCTGATCGCGAAGCAGGTCGAGGCGCATGGGCTGAAGGCCGGCGAATTCGAGCTGACCGAAGAGGGGCTGCGCGACCTCATCCGCTATTACACCCGCGAAGCCGGCGTTCGCACGCTTGAGCGCGAGATTGCGCGTCTTGCGCGCAAGGCGCTGCGCCGCATTCTTGAAGGGAAGGCCGAAACCGTCACCGTGACGCCCGATAATCTTTCGGAATTCGCGGGCGTGCGGAAATTCCGCCACGGCATGGGCGATCTGGAGGACCAGGTCGGTGCGGTCACCGGGCTTGCCTGGACCGAGGTTGGCGGCGAATTGCTGACGATCGAAGCCGTCACCGCGTCGGGCAAGGGGCAAGTGCGCACCACCGGCAAGCTTGGCGAAGTGATGACCGAATCGGTGCAGGCTGCGCTGTCCTTCGTGAAGGCGCGCGCGCCGGCTTACGGCATCAAGCCCAGCCTGTTCGCGCGCAAGGACATCCATATCCACTTGCCCGAAGGTGCGGTTCCGAAGGACGGCCCGTCGGCGGGTGTCGGCATGGTCACCGCGATGATTTCGACGCTGACCGGGATCGCGGTACGCCGCGATGTCGCGATGACGGGCGAAGTCACGCTGCGCGGCCGCGTGCTCGCGATCGGCGGCCTCAAGGAAAAGCTGCTTGCGGCGCTGCGCGGCGGCATCAAGACCGTGCTGATCCCGGAAGAAAACGAGAAAGACCTTGTTGAAATTCCGGCGAATATCACGAGCGGATTGAAGATCATTCCGGTCAGCCATGTCGATCAGGTGCTCGCCGAAGCGCTCGTATCGCCGGTGGTTCCGATCGAATGGACCGAGGCCGACGAGCTTGCCGCGTCGCCCCCGGTTCCGGCCGGAACCGACCCCGAAACGACGATTCGGCACTGAGTCGGACCCGCTTCGCGGCATTTCGCCCCAAATTCGTCGCAAAATCGACGTTTTGGGGCGTTTTTCCCCCTTTTTTGCTTTGACAAGCCGGGGTCAAACATCGTTAGTGACGCGCCATGGCTTCGGGCCATGAGAATCATCTAACCAACCATAATGCAGGGGTTCCTTAGGCATGAACAAACAAGACCTGATCGCCGCCGTCGCTGACTCGAGCGGCCTGACCAAGGGTGACGCGAGCAAGGCCGTCGAGGCCGTGTTCGACGCAATCACCGGTTCGCTGAAGAAGGGCGGCGAAGTCCGTCTCGTCGGCTTCGGCACCTTCGCGGTCAGCAAGCGCAAGGCATCGACCGGTCGCAACCCGCGCACCGGCGAAACGATGACCATCGCGGCGTCGAACCAGCCGAAGTTCAAGGCCGGCAAGGCCCTCAAGGACGCCGTCAACTAAGTTGACAGGCACCTTCTGGTGAAACATCTCGGGCCGTGGCGCAAGCTGCGGCCCGATTTGTATCTGCCGATAGGATCGATGTGGTTTGTGCGTGAAGATTGAGCAAATCCCCGTTGCAATCACCGTCGCAGCGGCTATGGACGTCCAGCTTTCGGACGCCGGACCTTCGGTCCGTCCCGATCGGGCGCGTAGCTCAGCGGTAGAGCACACCCTTCACACGGGTGGGGTCACAGGTTCAATCCCTGTCGCGCCCACCATGGCCATTGGGGTCATGGCTGGAAACGAAACCGGGGCTGACCGGTCCATTCATCACCTATTCAATGCCTTTGCATTAGAGAAACGGCCATGATCCGCACGCTGACCTTTTCTCTCGTCTCCGCGCTGCTACTGTCGGCAGCGGGGCCAGCGGCCGCGCGCGGCGACCGCGACCAGGACAATCTGCGGCAGGCCGCGGCGCAAGGGCAGGTGATCCCGCTCAACAAGTTGATCGCCGACGTCCGCTCGCGCCCGCCGTATAGCGAGATGACGTATCTCGGCGGTCCGCAATTCGACGCGGGCCGGATGATCTATGCGCTAAAATTCATGGACGGCAGCCAAGTCGTCGTTGTCTATGTCGATGCCCGCACCGGCCGGATCGTGGGACGCAAACCCTGATATTTCCCTAGTCGCTCGGTTCGTCGCAACGAGATTTTGCGATGATCGTTCGGACTTGATACACAGTCGAAACATGCGGCCGGGCTGCCCGGTGCGCAACGGAAAGGCGCCTGAATGCGGATTTTGATTGTCGAAGACGAACCCATGCTGGGCCCGCAGCTCAAGGCGACGCTTGAAGGCGCCGGATATGCCGTGGATCTCGCGACCGATGGCGAGGACGGCCATTTCCTCGGCTCGACCGAAAATTACGATGCGGCGATCCTCGATCTCGGGCTCCCCGAAATCGACGGGCTGACCGTGCTCGACCGCTGGCGCCGCGAAAAGCGCAACTTCCCCGTGCTCGTCCTCACCGCGCGCGATAGCTGGTCCGACAAGGTTGCGGGGCTCGATGCCGGCGCCGACGACTATCTCGCCAAGCCGTTCCAGACCGAAGAGCTCATCGCGCGTCTGCGCGCGCTCATCCGCCGTGCCGCGGGCAATGCGTCGAGCGAGCTGATTGCTGGGCCGGTGCGGCTCGACACGCGTTCGGGCCGTGTCACGCTCGATGGCGCGCCCGTGAAGCTGACCGCGCAGGAATATAAATTGCTGTCGTACCTGCTCCACCACAAGGGCAAGGTCGTGTCGCGCACCGAGCTGATCGAGCATATCTACGATCAGGATTTCGACCGCGATTCGAACACGATCGAGGTCTTCGTGACGCGTATCCGCAAAAAGCTTGGCGCCGATATCATCACGACGATCCGCGGGCTCGGCTACCAGCTCGACGATCCGCAGGGCTGATCCGTGGCGGAGGCCGACGCCCCGGCCGTCGTCGCGGATACCGACGCGGACAAGCCGCAGGCGCTGACCAGTCGCATCACCGGCTCGCTTGCGCGGCGCATGATCGCGATCGCGGCGCTGTGGATCTCGGTGCTGCTGATCGGCGGCGGTTTTGCGCTCGACCGGGTGCTGACCGGGGCCATCACGCGCAACTTCGATTCGAGCCTCGAATATGTGCTGATCGCGATGATCCGCTCGTCGGAGATCGGCCCCGACGGCGAAGTGCGGCTGGTCGAACCGCTCGGCGACCAGCGTTTCCTCGAACCCTATAGCGGCCTTTACTGGCAGATCAGCGGCGGCAATCAGGAACCCTATCGCTCGCGCTCGCTGTGGGAGCGCACGCTGAAGGCGCCCGCTCCGCACGTCGACAACCAGATCCATACCTATGACAGCAACCAGTTCCCCGAAGAGGAACTGCGTGTGCTCGAACGCAACGTCATCCTTCCGGGCAGCAAGACCAACTGGCGGTTCCAGATCGCGCAATCGCGCGAGGCGCTCGACACCCAAAACCGCGCGGTGCGCGCCACGCTGATCCCCAGCCTTGGGTTGCTCGGTCTCGGGCTCATCATCCTTGCGGCGCTCCAAACCTTTTACGGCCTGTGGCCGCTGCGTCACATTCGCCGGGCGATCGCGGCGATGCGCGGTGGGCAGAATCGCCGCGTCGACGCCCCGTTGCCGCTGGAAGTGCAGCCGATGGTCGACGAACTCAACGCGCTGCTCGCGCACAACGAAAAGCAGGCCGAGGAGGCGCGGCTCCACGCCGGCAATCTCGCGCATGCGCTCAAGACCCCGCTCACCGTCCTCGTCAACAGCGCGACGAGTTCGACGTCGGAGCTCGCCGAAACCGTGCGGCGCGAGGCGGCGACGATGCAGCGGCAGGTCGACCACCATCTCGCGCGCGCCCGCGCCGTCGGACGGCGGGGCGCGGCGCAGGCGCGGGCGGTCGTCTGGGACAGCGTAAACAGCGTGTCGCGTGCGGTCGCGGCGCTTTATCCCGATGCCCGCCTCGACGCGGCTGGCGACAAGAGCGTCGTGGTGCGGGTCGAGCGGCAGGATCTCGACGAACTCGTCGGAAACCTGCTCGAAAATGCGGCCAAATATGGCGGCGGCAGCGTGTTCGTCACGGTCGGACGCGAAGACGGGATGGCCGAAATCCTGATCGAGGACGATGGCCCCGGCATCTCACCCGCCGACCGCGAACGCATCTTCGACCGCGGCGTCCGGCTCGACAGCGGCAAGCCGGGAACGGGATTGGGCCTCGCAATTGTCCGCGACGTCGCCGAAATCTATGGCGGCAGTATCACGCTCGAAGAGAGCGAGGATTTGGGTGGGTTGATGGTTCGGCTGCGGTTGCCGGCAGCATAGCGGTTCGAGCGCTTATCGGCTGCCAATTTGGCCCGAGTTGCATTTTTCGCCGCCGAGAATCGAAAAAAATTCCGCTTGTGCGACATTGGCTTATCGACGCGCCGTGCGACCTGCGCGCCAGCTTGCGCAACTTTCGCCGCTGCCGCGAGTATTCTTGTGCCAGAAAGGGCCACAAGAGGTTTTTGGGCCCTGCTAATCCAACTGAAGGAGTAGGGTATGGGTGCATTTACCAAGGGTTCGGGGGCGCTGTTGGCGCTGGCTATGCTGGCCGGGACGGCGACGGTCGGTGTCGCTGCGCAGCAGCAGGACAATGATGGCGGCGAAGTCATGGCGACCGTAGTCGGTACGCTGCCTTCGCCCGACCAGATGACCAAGGGACCCAAGGTCGAAGGCATCATCGCCGCGCGCACCGACGGCCGCATCAAGGTTGCGACCGCCGACGGCAACAGCACGACCATCGCAATCGCCGATTATACGAAAATCAAGAGCAGCGGCGGCTTCCTAGGCCTTAACCGCGACAAGCTTGGCGCGGACCAGCTGCTCAACGGCCTGCCCGTCAGCATCGACACGTTGCAGTGGGACGGCGGTCTGGTCGCGAGCCAGGTCGATCTGAAGAGCAAGGACCTGCGCACTGCATCGATGATCCGCACCGGCACCGACCAGCGCTTCGCCGAACAGACTGCGGCGACCGAAGCACTGCGCAGCCGCGTCGGCGACATCGACCAGTATAATGTCAAGGGCACGACGAACGTGAACTTCGCCACCGGCAAGGCAGTGCTGACCGAGCAGGCGAAGGCCGACCTCTGCACCGCGGCAACGCAGGCCGAGGGCATGGACAACGCGCTGCTGCTCGTCGTCGGCTACACCGATTCGACCGGAAGCCAGGAGCTCAACCAGGAGCTCAGCGAAAAGCGCGCGAGCCGCGTCGTCAATCACCTTCAGCAGGCATGCGGTTGGAAGCCCTATCGCATGCTGACCCCCACCGGGATGGCCGAAGCCGACCCGGCGGCAGACAATACGACGCCCGAAGGCAAGGCCCAGAACCGCCGCGTTGCGGTGAACATTCTGGTCAGCAAGGGCCTCGACGGTATGTAAGATGCGCGGGGTGGGCCTTGCCCATCCCGGCATTTCCCGGCGGAGCGCGCATTTTTGGCGCGCTCCGTTCGCGGTGCTTTTCAGGCCGCGGTAACTTCCAGCCCGCGCTGCACCGCCGGCCGCGCAAGCCCGGCCTCAAGCCAGCGTTGGACATGCGTGAAACGATCGAAGCCGACGATTTCGCGCGCTTCGTAAAAGCCGATCAGATTGCGGACCCAGCCGAGCAGCGAGATGTCGGCGATACTGTAATCGGCGCCCATCACCCATTCGCGCGTCGCCAGCCGCGCATCGAGCACGCCAAGCAAGCGGCTTGATTCGGCGGCGTAGCGGTCGCGCGGGCGCTTGTCCTCATATTCGCGGCCGGCGAATTTGTGGAAAAAGCCGAGCTGGCCGAACATCGGGCCGACGCCGCCCATCTGCCACATCACCCACTGGATCGTCTCGTACCGCATATTCGGATCGGCCGAGATGAACTGGCCGCTCTTGTCGGCGAGATAGAGCAGGATCGCACCCGATTCGAACAGCGCCAGCGGCTTGCCGCTCGGCCCCGCAGGGTCGTAGATCGCCGGGATCTTGCCATTGGGATTGAGCGCGAGGAACGCCGGATCATGGCTTTCGTTCGCCATGATGTCGATCCGGTGCGGTTCATAGGCGAGGCCGGTTTCCTCGAGCATGATCCCGGCCTTCACCCCATTCGGCGTCGGCGCGGAGAAAAGCTGGATCCGGTCGGGGTGCTGCGCGGGCCAGCGCGCGAAGATCGGGTGGTCGATGCTCATGCGCTTTGCTCCCGCTTGGCTTGCTGATGATGGCGGATCACTTCATCGATGATGAAGCGCAGGAATTTCTCGGTGAAATCGGGGTCGAGGTCGGCGTCGCGCGCCAATTCGCGCAGCCGTCCGATCTGCCGCTCCTCGCGGCCGGGGTCGGCGGGGGGCAGGCCTTCGCGCGCCTTCAGTTCGCCGACCGCCTTGGTCACCTTGAACCGCTCGGCGAGCATATAGACGAGCGCCGCGTCGATATTGTCGATGCTCTGGCGGTAGCGGCTCAGTTGGTCGTCCATGGGTGCGCGATTCCTCTCTTCCTCGGCACGCTTGGCACCGGGCGGGACTTCAAAGCAAGCCGAAAGTCGTTGCAAAATCGTGACCGCGGCGCCAAGGCTCGCCGCGTTATGACTGCCGAGATACACCTCCTCCACGGCGATCGTCCGCCTTCGCTCGACCCGATGATGGCGCTTGTTGCCGCCGACATGAACGAGGTGAATTCGGTCATTCTCGACCGTATGCAGTCCGAAGTGCCGCTGATCCCCGAACTTGCGGGTCACCTGATCGCGGGCGGCGGCAAGCGGATGCGCCCGATGTTGACGCTCGCGTGCGGCAAGCTGCTCGACTATCCGGGCCGCCGCCACTGCAAATTGGCTGCGGCCGTCGAATTCATCCACACCGCGACCCTCCTCCACGACGATGTCGTCGACAAATCGGACCTGCGCCGCGGACGCAAGACCGCGAACCTGATCTGGGGCAACAGCGCCTCGGTGCTCGTCGGCGATTTCCTGTTCAGCCGGGCGTTCGAGGTGATGGTCGAGGACGGCTCGCTGAAAGTGCTCAAGATCCTGTCGCGCGCCTCGGCGGTGATTGCGGAGGGCGAGGTCAACCAGCTTTCCGCGCAGCGCCGGATCGAGACGAGCGAGGACCAGTATCTCGCGATCATCAACGCCAAGACCGCCGAGCTGTTCGCCGCCGCGTGCAAGATCGCCGCGGTGGTCGCCGAACGCGACGACGCGACCGAGGCGGCGCTCGACGCTTATGGCCGCAACCTCGGTATTGCCTTCCAGCTTGTCGACGATGCGATCGACTATGTCTCGGACGCCGAAACGATGGGCAAGGGGGTCGGCGACGATTTCCGCGACGGCAAGGTCACCTTGCCCGTCATCCTCGCTTATGCACGCGGCGATGCGGCGGAGCGCGAATTCTGGCAGCTCGCTATTACCGGCCACCGCACGTCCGATGAGGATCTGGCCCATGCGACCAGCCTGCTGCACAAACATGATGCGATCGCCGACACGCTTGCCCGCGCGCGTCACTACGGCCAGCGCGCGGTCGATGCCATTGGCGGCTTCCGCGCGAGCCAGGCCAAGGCAGCGCTGACCGAAGCAGTCGCCTTCGCTGTCGCGCGCGCCTATTGAGCCGCGCCCGATGGCGATGGGAATGGGCCCTGTAGCGGACAATCCCGACGCCTATATCGCCGCGCTGTCGGGCTGGCAGCACGCGCGCGCCGAAATGATGCGCGCGGCGATCATGCGCGCCGCTCCCTTCGATGAAACGATCAAATGGACGAACCTCGTCTTCATGGCGAACGGTCCGTGCATATTGATCCGCGCCGAGGCGCATCGCGTGCTGCTCGGCTTCTGGCGCGGCAAGCGGCTCCGCGAACTGGAACCGCGGATCAAGGCCAGCGGCAAATATGAGCTCGGCAATCTGGTGATGACCGAAGCGACCGAGGTGGCGCCCGAGACGGTCGAGCGCCTCGCCGCCGAAGCCTTTCGCCTGAACGCCGAACTGGGCAATCCAGCGGCGCGCGCCTGATGCAGCCGCTGCCGATCGACGCCGTGCTGCCCGATATCATGGCGGCGCTGGTGCTGAAGCCCAACGCCGTCGTCGTCGCGCCGCCCGGGGCGGGCAAGACGACGCGCGTCGCGCCTGCGCTGCTCGACCAGCCGTGGTGCAAGGGCAATGTCTGGCTACTCTCGCCGCGGCGGCTTGCCGCCCGCGCGGCGGCCGAACGGATCGCCGAGGAGATGGGCGAAGCTGTCGGCGGCATCGTCGGCTATGCGACGCGGCTCGACAGCAAGCAGTCGGCAGCGACGCGTCTGCTTGTGATGACACCGGGGCTATTCCGCAATCGCATCCTCGCCGACCCCGAACTTTCGGGTGTTTCGGCGGTGCTCTTCGACGAAGTGCACGAACGCAGCCTCGACGGCGATTTCGCGCTCGCGCTCGCGATCGATGCGCAGCAGGGGTTGCGCGACGATATTCGCCTCGTGGCGATGTCGGCGACGCTCGACGGCGCGCGCTTTGGCGCGCTGCTCGGCAATGCGCCGGTGGTCAAGAGCGAGGGCAAGATCTTTCCGCTCGAGCTGCGGCATATCGGTCGCCGCGTCGAGGACCGGCTCGAGGCGTCGGTGCTCGCGGCGGTGCGGCAGGCGCTGGCCGACGAGGTGGAGGGAGACATGCTCGCCTTCTTGCCCGGCGCAGCCGATATCGAACGCGCTGCAACCGCGGTCGAAGAGGCGCGCCTGCCGCTCGTCGTCCACCGCTTGCACGGCCAGATCGATCCGGCGCTGCAGCGCAAGGCGCTTGTTCGCGATCCCGCCGGGGGGCGGAAACTGATCCTCGCGACAAGCATCGCCGAGACCAGCTTGACGATCGACGGCGTGCGGATCGTGATCGACGCCGGACTGTCGCGGCGCCCGCGTTTCGACAAGGCAGCGGGCATTGCGCGGCTCGTCACCGAACGCGCGAGCCAGGCGTCGGCGACGCAGCGCGCTGGCCGCGCCGCGCGGCAGGGGGCGGGCGTCGCCTACCGCCTGTGGGAAGCCGCGGCGACCGCGGGCATGCCGCCCTTCGATCCGCCCGAAATCCACGAGAATGACCTGATGCCCGTCGTGCTCGATTGCGCGAGCTGGGGCATCATCGATCCGCGGCAACTGGGTTGGCTCGACCCGCCGTCGCCCGCGGCGGTGTCCGAAGCGAAGACGCGATTGCAGGCGATCGGCGCGCTGGCCGACGACGGCCGCATCACGGCGCACGGCAAGGCGCTGGCGGCGATCCCGTTGCCGGTGCCGCTCGCGCATATGCTGCTCGACGCCGCGCGCGCGGGCGAGGGCGAAATGGCGGGCAGGCTGGCTGTGCTGCTGACCGAACCGGGGCTTGGCGGGCGCGGCGTCGATGTCGAAGCGCGGCTCGGGCGCTGGCGCGGGCAGCGCAACGAGCGCAGCGAAGGCGCGTGGCGGCTGGCACGGCGGCTGGCGACGATCGCGGAGAAGCTGGCGGTGGAAGCCGGCGATGTCGAACCGCGTTCGATCGGCGGCTGGATCGCGACCGCCTGGCCCGACCGTGTCGCGCGTCAGCGCTCGGGCCAGCGCGGCGAATATCTGAGCGTCGGCGGCCGCGCCTATCGCATCGATCCGGTCGATCCGCTCGCGGGCAGCGAATGGCTCGCGATCGCCGACGCGCAGGGTCATGCCGCGGGGGTGCGCATCCTTGCCGCGGCGCCGATCGATCAGGCCGAGGTCGAGGCGATCTTTGCCGACCGCATCGTCCAGCATTCGGCAAGCAGTTACGATGCGGCAAGCGACCGCGTCGACCATCGCCGCGAACGGCGGCTCGGCGCGATTGCGCTGACCAGCGGGCAGGCGGGGCGCAGCGAAAATGCCGAGGACGATATCGCGGTGCGCATGGCGGCGGTGCGCGGCAAAGGGCTGGGGCTGATCGGCTGGGGGCCTGCATCGCAGGCGCTGCGCCAGCGTGCCTCCTATGCGGGGATCGACGCGCTATCGACCGGCGCGCTGGCCGACAGCCTCGAACTCTGGCTGGAGCCCCTGCTTGCGGGTTGCCGCGGCCTTCGCGACATCGGCGACCGCAAGCTGACCGACGCGCTGATGGGGCTGCTCGACTGGCCCGCGCGGCAATTGCTCGAGAAACATGCGCCCGCCGATTATGCGACGCCCGTCGGAAGCCGGCATCCGATCGACTATGGCGCCGATGGCGGCCCGACGGTCAGCCTCCGCGTGCAGGAATTGTTCGGGCTCGCGCGCCATCCGACGATCGGCGATCCGCCGGTGCCGCTCGTGCTTGCGCTGACCTCGCCCGCGCACCGGCCGATCCAGACGACGCGCGACCTCATGTCCTTCTGGAGCGGGAGCTGGCACGATGTGGCGCGCGAGATGCGCGGACGCTATCCCAAGCATAATTGGCCCGACGATCCGGCGAACGCGCGGCCGAGCCTGATGACCAAAGCGGCGCAGGCACGGCGCGATGCGCAATAGGCCTCTTTTCGCGGGCGCTGCTTGGCGCTAAGGCGGCGGCTCAGGCCCCAGTTACAGGACGACCCCGATGAAAGCGCGTATTTTCCAGAAGCCCAAGAATGCCATGCAGTCGGGGCGCGCCGGGACGCAGCGCTGGATGCTGGAATTTGCCCCCGCCGAAGCGCGCACGGCCGATCCGTTGATGGGTTGGGCGGGCAGTGGCGATACGCAGCGCCAGCTGCGACTGGGCTTTGCGAGCCAGGAAGAGGCCGTGGCCTATGCGGAGAAGAATGGCATCGAGGTCGAAGTCACCGCGACCCCCGTCCGGACGCTGAAGATCCAGGCTTACGCCGACAATTTCCGTTGACAAAAGAACGGCCCCGAAGGGCCGCTCAAATCAGCCGTCCGCGTCGGGCTGCAGCAATTTGTGCAGGTGGACGACGACATATTTCATTTCGGCATCGTCGACGGTGCGCTGCGCCGCGCTGCGCCATGCCTTTTCGGCCGACTTATAGTCAGGGTAGAGGCCGACGACGTCGAGATTGTGAAGGTCGGTAAAGTCGAGGCCCTGCGGGTCGCTGACGCGTCCGCCGAAAACCAGGTGCAGCTTGCTCATCTTCGGATTCCTGCCGGTAAAAGTCTTGGGGAGGGGAAGCGCAGCCCCCTATTCCGCAACGGGCGAATAAGCAAGTAAGCTGTCTTTCAGCTGTCGGCGTCGTCCTTGCGGCCCTTGGGGAGCAGCGAGCCGAGCAGCGCGCCGATCGCGACCGCACCGGCGACCAAAGTCAGCGGCTGCTTTTCGGCGACGTCTTTCAGCTTGCTGTTTGCGCGCTTCGCCTGCGCCTTGCCCTTTTCGAGCGCCTCGCCGGCGGCTTCGCGGGCTACGCCGGCTTGCTCGCTCGCCTTGGCTGCAAAGTCTTCGGTGGCTGCGCGCGCGCGGCCGTAACCGTCCTGGATGCGCGCCTTCGCCCCCTCGGCGGTCAGGCGCGCATTTTCGGCGGTTTTCTCCGCAAGTTCACTCGCTTTCGCACGCGTCTCGCGGGCGGTTTCACCGAACGGCTTCATCATCTTCCTCCAATGGTTCGATTTCATCCTCGTCCGCCGGTTCGTCGGCGGAACGGAAATGATCGGCGACGTCGGTCGCCAGGTCCTGAATCCTCTGCACCAGACGCGGTGCATGCTCCTTGATCGGTTCGCGCAGCAGCCATGCGACGCCGGCAGCCGCCGCGATCGCGATCGGCAGGCGGTTGCTCCGAAATTGCTCCTGCACCGCTTGCGCCGTATCGTCGACGGCCGCGCCGATCCGGTATTTGCCGCGATCGACCAGCGCCGAGGGCCTAAGCGCCGCGCGCGCGACGTCGAGCCGGCGGTGCAGTTCGGCGCGCTGGAGCATCGAACGGCGCGCCGCAGCGATCAGCCGGTTACGCGTCCGCGGCATCGTCGATCCCTTCGTTCGTCAGGTCACGCCGCAGCGCGGTACGAATGTCGCCATAGCTGCGCTGCGCACGCCAGCCGGCAAAAGCGGCAATCGCCAGCAGCACGGCGACGACGATCAGCGTCGCGACGAAGGGCCCGACGTGCGGCGAGAGCGCGAGGATCGCGCCGAACGCGAGCGCGAGCATCGCGATACCCAAAGCCGAAGCGGCAACTGCGCCCCAGCCGGCTGTCCAGGATGCACCATGCAGCGCCAGCTCGGTGCGCGCTTCGAGCAGGGCAAGCTCCGCCTTCGCCGTCGCCGACAGATTGTCGACGACGTCGCCGACAATCTTTTCGAGCGGAACGGGGGGCGGTGCAAGCGGACGCCCGTCGGGCGCGTAGCCGTGACTTATGCCGTCAAAGCTGCGCGCCTCGGACGTCGGCGGGGTCTTCGGATCGGAAGGTGGCAAGGGCCTGTCAATCGTTCGAGTTGCCCTTGAGCATCCGTGCAAGGACGAAGCCGATCACCGTGGCCGCGCCAACGGCAATGGCCGGATTCTTCTTGACCATGTCGCGCGTCGAGGCGGCGAGCTCGTCGAGATCCTTCTTATCGAGCGTCGTGGCGAGGCCGGCGACGGTCGTCGCTGCCGAACGGGCATAGTCGCCGTACTGCTTGCCGAACTTGCTGTCGACGGTGCCGGCGCTGTCCTCGAGCAGCTTGGCGAGGCTGCCGACGGCTTCGGCTGCCTTGTCCTTGCCCTTGGTCGCGGCGTCGCGCGCCTTGGTCGAGGCCTGTTTCTTCAGTGCCGCGGCTTCGTCCTTCAGCGAGGCTGCTTTCTTCGATGCTTCGGATTTGATGGTGTCGCGCGTCGCGGCGATCTGGTCGCGGATCGGGTGATCCTTGGCGGCCGCCTTTTTCACGGTTGCGGGCTTGCGGGCAGGCGCGGCCTTGGTGGCAGCGGCCTTCGCGGGGGCCTTGGGACGGGGCGCTGCGGCTTTCTTCGTCGCGGGAGTAGCGGCTTTGGCCATCATTAAGTCCTCTTCTGTCGTGTCGGGCGCCGCGCAAGCGGGCAACCTTCTCTTGGTCCTGCAAGAATATATAGCAAGGCGCGCCGAATGGTTCCATCCCTCCGCAAAATTCCTATGCAGCGGTTGCACTAACGTCACCCTGCCGATAACAGGCGGGCGCCTTTCTCCACCGGCCGATTTCAGGCCGCCAGCAGGACATATTCCATGACCGCCATCATCGACATTCACGGCCGCGAAATCCTCGACAGCCGGGGCAATCCCACCGTCGAAGTCGATGTGCTTCTGGAAGACGGCAGCTTCGGCCGCGCCGCGGTTCCCTCGGGTGCGTCGACCGGCGCGCATGAGGCCGTCGAACTGCGCGATGGCGACAAGTCGCGCTATCTCGGCAAGGGTGTGACCAAGGCGGTCGCTGCGGTCAACGGCGACATCGCCGAAGCGCTGATCGGCCTCGATGCCGAGGACCAGCGCGAGCTCGACCAGGCGATGATCGACCTCGACGGCACGCCGAACAAGAGCCGCCTCGGCGCCAATGCGATCCTCGGCGTCAGCCTCGCCGCCGCGAAGGCCGCCGCCGATGCGCGCGGCTTGCCGCTCTATCGTTATGTCGGCGGCGTCTCGGCGCGCACCTTGCCGGTTCCGATGATGAACATCATCAACGGCGGCGAGCATGCCGACAATCCGATCGACGTACAGGAATTCATGATCATGCCCGTCGGCGCCGGCAGCATCGCCGAAGCCGTCCGCTGGGGCAGCGAGATTTTCCACACGCTGAAGAAGGGCCTTTCGGCGAAGGGCCTTGCGACCGCCGTCGGCGACGAAGGCGGCTTCGCGCCGAACCTTGCCTCGACGCGCGCCGCGCTCGATTTCATCGCCGCGTCGGTCGATCAGGCGGGCTTCAAGCTCGGCACCGACGTTGTGCTCGCGCTCGATTGCGCCGCGACCGAATTCTTCAAGAACGGCAAATATGAGATCAGCGGCGAGGGGCTTTCGCTGAGCCCCGAGCAGATGGCCGAATATCTCGCCGCGCTCGTGAACGACTATCCGATCAAGTCGATCGAGGATGGCATGAGCGAGGATGATTTTGTCGGCTGGAAGGCGCTCACCGACCTTGTCGGCGACAAGTGCCAGCTTGTCGGCGACGATCTGTTCGTGACCAACCCGCTGCGCCTTGAACAGGGGATCAAGGACGGCCTCGCCAACTCGCTGCTCGTCAAGGTCAACCAGATCGGTACGCTGTCGGAAACGCTCGACGCGGTCGATATGGCGCACCGCGCGCGTTACACCGCGGTGATGTCGCACCGCTCGGGCGAGACCGAGGATTCGACGATCGCCGACCTCGCGGTTGCGACCAACTGCGGCCAGATCAAGACCGGCAGCCTTGCGCGTTCGGACCGGCTTGCGAAGTACAACCAATTGATCCGCATCGAGGAAGAATTGGGCGATATGGCGCGCTATCCGGGCGCGTCGATTTTCGCATAACATAGATCAAGTCGGCGCCGAATTGATTAGGTCGATCGGTGGGAAGCTGCTAGCCTGTCTTCGACGGTTGCGGTTTTTCCACCAGATCGGCTCTTCGTGGTACCGGCTCAATGTCCGCAGTCCCTCCGTTTCGTACGGATAGCCGATCGAAATATGCCGAGGTCCGGGTCGCACCGGCTCCCGTCATCGAAGGTATTCGACATGCGGTCCTTTCATATCCTGCTCGAGGATAATTCCTCGGGCGAGCCGATACGCATTGATTTTCAGGCTGAAACCCCGGACTTTGCGTTGCAGATTGCGCAGGGGCAGGCGGCGGGTCGCAGCATCGAACTGTGGGAAGGCGGAATGCGGCTGGGCACCTTCTGCAAGACGGCGCCGCATCTCTGGCGGCTTTCCTGATGCGATGAACGGTTGAAAACCGGCGATTGGCGCCTTGACGCCACGAATCAACTCTGATTCAAGGGCCGGAATGACGCAGCGCCACAAATTCCGCAAATCGATGAACCGGGCCGCCGGACCCGCCATCGCGGTAATGGTGGTGCTGGCGATGATCGGCTACATCATCTTCGGTCCGACCGGGCTTTACGCCTGGGGCGATTATGGCCAGTCGGTCGAGAAACAGCGCGTCATCCTGAGCGAGCTGACCAAGAAGCAGAACGAACTGCAGAATCGCGTCAACTTGCTCGACCGCCGCAGCGTCGACCCCGACTTGGCTGAAGAATATGTGCGCGAGAAACTCGGCGCATATCATCAGGACGAGTATATCATTCCGATGGACAAGACAGCAAAGCCCTGAGCTTTTGGGGCAGCGTTGCTGCACCCCTATGCTGCATACGTAAGTTGGCGCCGACCCCTCCCATGGTGGGCGTTGCCAAGTGCGGCGCGGCTCTCCTATATGGCGGCTTGCCGTAACGGCTAAATGCAAAGGAACCCGTCTTGGCCAAAGCACCTGCGCGAACCTCCCCCGCGCCCAAAAAGACTGCATCCACTCCGGCCGCCGCGAGCAATCGCGAGCAACCGCGCGAACCCGTCCCCTATGACGCGACGCCCGAAGAGCTGGAAAAATTCTATCGCGAGATGCTGCTCATCCGCCGCTTCGAGGAAAAGGCGGGGCAGCTTTACGGCCTCGGCCTGATCGGCGGTTTCTGCCACCTCTATATCGGTCAGGAAGCCGTCGCGGTCGGCCTGCAGTCGGCGCTTGACGGCGACAAGGACAGCGTGATCACCGGCTACCGCGACCACGGCCATATGCTCGCCTATGGCATCGACCCCAAGGTCATCATGGCCGAACTGACGGGACGCCAGGCCGGCATCTCGAAGGGCAAGGGCGGCTCGATGCACATGTTCAGCGTCGAGCATAAATTCTATGGCGGTCACGGCATCGTCGGCGCGCAGGTGTCGCTCGGCACCGGGCTGGCCTTCGCGCACAAATATCGCGGCGACGGCGGCGTAGCGATGGCCTATTTTGGCGACGGCGCCGCGAACCAGGGCCAAGTCTATGAGAGCTTCAACATGGCTGAGCTGTGGAAGCTGCCGATCATCTTCGTGATCGAGAACAACCAATATGCGATGGGCACGTCGGTCAACCGCGCGTCGGCCGAGGACCAGCTCTATCGCCGCGGCGAAAGCTTCCGCATTCCGGGCATGCAGGTCGACGGCATGGACGTGCTCGCGGTGCGCGGCGCGGCCGAAGCGGCGCTCGAATGGGTGCGCGCGGGCAAGGGCCCGGTGCTGATGGAGCTCAAGACCTATCGTTATCGCGGCCACTCGATGTCCGACCCCGCCAAATATCGCAGCCGCGAGGAAGTGCAGGCGGTGCGCGACAAGAGCGACGCGATCGAACATCTGAAAAAGCTGATGACCGATGCCGGCATCGGCGAGGACAAGTTCAAGGATATCGACAAGGAAATCCGTCAGATCGTTGCGGACTCGGCCGACTTCGCGGAAAGCGCGCCCGAACCCGAACTTCATGAACTTTATACCGACGTGCTGGTGGAGCAATATTGAGATGGCCATCGAATTGAAAATGCCGGCGCTGTCGCCGACGATGGAAGAGGGCACGCTCGCCAAGTGGCTCGTCAAGGAAGGCGATGCGGTGAAATCGGGCGATATTCTCGCCGAGATCGAAACCGACAAGGCGACGATGGAATTCGAAGCGATCGACGAGGGTACGATCGGCCAGATCCTCGTTGCCGAGGGCACCGACAATGTGAAGGTCGGCACCGTGATCGCAACGATCACGGGCGACGGCGAGGAAACCGCCGCTCCGGCTGCTGCGCCTGCGCCCGCCGCTGCTCCCGAGCCCAAGGCGGAAACTCCGGCTCCCGCTCCGGCACCTGCCGCAGCCCCGGCCGCTGCTCCCGCCGCAGCCGAACGCGCATCGGACCCCGCGATCCCCGAAGGCACCGCCATGGCGCGCCTGACCGTCCGCGAAGCGCTCCGCGACGCGATGGCCGAGGAAATGCGCAAGGACGACCGCGTCTTCGTGATGGGCGAGGAAGTCGCCGAATATCAGGGCGCGTACAAGGTCACGCAGGGCCTGCTCCAGGAGTTCGGCCCGCAGCGCGTCGTCGATACGCCGATCACCGAATATGGCTTTGCCGGTCTCGGCGCGGGCGCGGCGATGGGCGGTCTCCGCCCGGTCATCGAGTTCATGACCTTCAACTTCGCGATGCAGGCGATCGACCACATCATCAACTCGGCGGCAAAGACCAACTATATGTCGGGCGGCCAGATGCGCTGTCCGATCGTGTTCCGCGGTCCGAACGGCGCCGCAGCGCGCGTCGGCGCGCAGCACAGCCAGAATTACGCGCCCTGGTATGCGAGCGTCCCCGGCCTGATCGTGATCGCGCCCTATGACGCCGCCGATGCCAAGGGGCTGCTGAAGGCCGCGATCCGCACCGAAGACCCCGTCGTCTTCCTCGAGAACGAGCTGCTCTATGGCCGCAGCTTCGACGTTCCCGAAGTCGACGATTTCGTCCTGCCGATCGGCAAGGCGCGGATCATGCGTCAGGGCAGCGACGTCACCATCGTCAGCTATTCGATCGGCGTCGGGCTCGCGCTCGAAGCGGCCGACCAGCTGGCGGGCGAGGGCATCGACGCCGAGGTCATCGACCTTCGCACGATCCGCCCGCTCGACACCGCGACGGTGCTCGCCAGCCTCAAGAAGACGAACCATCTCGTCATCGTCGAAGAGGGCTGGCCGACCTGCTCGATCGCCAGCGAACTCGCGATGGTCGCGATGGAGCATGGCTTCGACGATCTCGATGCGCCCGTGATGCGGGTGTGCAACGAGGATGTGCCGCTGCCCTATGCGCACAATCTCGAAAAGGCCGCGCTGATCGACACCCCGCGCGTCGTGGCAGCCGTGAAGGCGGTCCGCAATCGCGCCTGACGACCAAGAGACGGCCTTCTATCCCGATATGCGCGATCCGCGCGTGCTGGTCTCCGTACCGCACGCGCGGCGCGCCGCGATGTCGGCGCTATGGGGATTGGCTGCGCGGCTGACCAAGCTGCTGCTCGACGCGCGCGAGCCGCTGATCGGGCAGATCAAGCTCGCCTGGTGGCGCGACATGGCGGCGCTGGTGGCGAGCGATCCCGCGGCGCTGCCGAAGGGCGAGCCACTGCTTGCCGAACTTCAGGCGACATGGGCGGGGCAGGGCGGTCTCGACGCGCTTGTCGATGCCGCCGAGGCGATGCTGCTGGCCGAGACGGACGAAGAACGACGGGCGGCGTCCGAGAGCTTCGGCGGGGAGCTTTTCAAGCTGTCCGGCGGTGAGGAAGCTGGCGGAACACGGTGGGGCCTGTTGTGGGGCGCCGGGGTCGAAGAAAGCGAGCGCGAGGCGCGCGATCTGCTCGGCCATGCCAAAATACTTCCCGCGCCGCCGCGCCGGGTCTTCGCCGGAAACCGGTCGCTTTTGATGCTCGACCGCTGGGCCGCGAAGATCGCGAGCCATGACGGCGAACGGAACCTGCGCAGGGAGGGCCTGCTCCTCCTGCGCATCGGCCTTTTCGGGCGCTGACGACTAAAAGCGCATCGGGGGTGGAAATAGCGCCTCCAAACAACTATCTTGGCCAGAACAAACGGGGTCGCAGGGGACAATGCGATGTTCAACGGGCTGGTCGCCTATCTCGATTCGATCAAGGCGCGCGACCCTGCGCCGCGGTCGCGCTGGGAAATTCTACTCTATCCGGGTTTGGTTGCGGTGGGTTTGCACCGTGTCGCGCATTGGCTGTTCGAGGCGCGGCTGTTCTTCCTCGCGCGCTTCGTCAATCATTTGTCGCGCTTCCTGACCGCGGTCGATATCCATCCGGGTGCGACGATCGGACGCCACCTGTTCATCGACCATGGTTTCGGCGTCGTGATCGGCGAGACCGCCGAGATCGGCGACAATGTTTCCATCTATCAGGGCGTGACGCTCGGCGGCACCGACCCGGCGAACGGCATTGGCGGCAAGCGCCATCCGACCCTCGCCAATGACGTTATCGTCGGATCGGGCGCCCAGATCCTCGGTCCCGTCACCGTCAACGCGCGCGCGCGCGTCGGTGCGAACGCCGTGGTGACCAAGGATGTGCCCGAGGGCGCGGTGATGGTCGGCATCCCGGCGCGCTCGACCTTGCTCGATGCAACCGAATATGCGCGCGAGTTCGTGCCCTATGGCACGCCGTGCAGCGAAACCTTCGACCCCGCGACGCAGAAGATCGAGCTGCTGCAATGCCAGCTCGATATGATGCAAAAACAGCTGAAGGCCTTGCTCGACGAACGCGAAGTCGCTGAGGACCAGGCGCCGCGGCGCAAAGGGAGCCGGACCGGGGCCTGATGGGAACGGTGACGCCCTTGCCGTTCGGAAATAACCGGGCGGTCCCGCAGCAGACCGGTTTCGAGCGTCCCGAGCTCATGCGTATCCTTGATCTCTACGGCCGGATGGTCGCCGCCGGGCACTGGCGCGACTATGCGATGGATTTCCACCGCGACGCGGCGATCTTCTCGGCCTTTCGCCGCGCTGCCGAGCGCCCCGAATATCGCATAGAAAAGCGCCCCGCCTTGCGGAGCCGGCAGGGCATGTGGGCCCTTGTCTCCGAAGCCGGGGCGATCCTGAAACGCGGGGACGAGCTTTCCAATGTGCTCGCCCCCGTCGAACGCAAGCTTATGAAGCTGGTTGGAGACTGACCGTACGGGTCGTCGCGGGCAGCTGATTCGCGAGATTGTCGGGCAGGAAGCCCACGACCACCGCCCGCGCATTCTGCCAGAAGGCCGAGAGCAGCAGCAACGCCGAGCCGATCACGAACGCCGTCAGCGCGACATTGAGCTCGACCGCGCCAAAGGTGTTGAACAGCTGCGTCATCGCGAACAGCACATAGGCGAGCGCCGAGACGAGCAGGGCGCGGCGGTCGATCGCGAGCGCGAGCAGCCCAAACAGGATATAGACGCCGATCACCATCACCGCAGCAGCGCTGCCGATGTCGTCGCCGCGCGTGACGCCGAGCAAGTGGAAGATCGGGTGCGCGATCATCGGTGCGGCGAGCAGGTGGAGCCAGAAGGCGACGTCGCTGCGGCGCGTCTGGCGCACCCGGTCGCTGCGATCCCACCACATGGCAAGCGCGAAGACGCCGAGGCCGGCAATCAGCACCAGCGCCATTGGCAGCGTGCCGTCGGGGCTGGGCATGCCGGTGATCGCGAGCACGAGCGCGACCGCGGTCGCAGCGAGCGCGGCGGTTCCGGCGGCGACGGTGATCGGCACCATGAAGCGCTTCCAGTGGAGCCAGGTCGCCGCCGCGGTGACCAGCGCCATCGATCCGATCAGGATCGCACCGGTCGTTTCGCCGACATCATTGCCGAAAATGGACTCGCCATGCTTGACGAGGATGCCGACCATCGTCGCGAACACACCGCCCGAAAAGGCGAGGACGAGGACGATGCTGGGCAGCGCCATGCGGCGCTTGCGGGTGAAATATTCGGCGAGGAACCACGCCGAGCCGGCGACGAACGCGCCGCCGAGCGCGGGGTGGATCGAGGCGCCGATCCAGCCGACCGCGACGAGCAGGATCACCGCCGCGATGCTGACAAAAATATCGTTGAAGCCGGTGATAAGGCGGAATGATTCCTCATCCGCTCCGGGAGCGGCGCGCACCGATGCGATATGCGACCGGAAAGCCAATGCGGCCTCCGGCGTCAGTACCTTTGCATCGACCGCAGCTTGCAGGTCGCTTTCACTATACATCGGGGTCGTCCTTCTGTCCGATCCCCTTGCCCCGCATCGCTTTTAGCAGAACTGTATTAGTGATGCAATACGATAAGTCAGGCAAAAATATGCGCGGGCGACAGCCGGTCGCGCTGCGCCTCGGTGACGCGCTCGACAAGGCGCATGCCGACGACGAACAGGACGAGGCTGAGCACCGACGAAATGGCGCCCAGATAGAGTGAGGTGCTGACCATTTCGGTGCTGGTCGCGCGAAAGCTCATCTGGATCGAAATATTGGCGCTGATGTTGGAGGCGAGCCAGACCGTCCACCACAGGGTCAGGATCGGGTCGCCGCGATCTATGTCGCTGCCGCCCGCGTGGCTCGCGTTCCAGATTTGCCGCATCGCGCGGAAAGGTTGGACGAGATTGGCGAAGGGCACGAAATACCAGCCGACGGCCCAGCCGGGGGTGAAGTCGAAACCCGCGATGCCGGCCGCGACAACATTGGCGGCGGCGCGATATATCCACATCGCGAAGAAGACGATCGTGACCAACGATACGAGCGTGTTGACCAGCAGCACGGCAAGATAGAGCTGTTCCATCGGTGTGGGATCGGGATTGGCGAGGATGATGTCGCCGTTGATTTCGCCGATCTCGCCCGCGAGCAGCGCGACCGTCACGGCAAATCCGACGATCAGCAAGGTTTTGACGATCTTCGCCCGCCGCTGAAGCAGCTCGATACCGTCGCCCAGGTTCATTTCCGCCATGTCATCCCCCCGCACAGGAACGCCGCCCCGGCGCCCCTATGCGGAAAGATGTAACAGGATCAGCCCAGCGCCATCAACGCCTTCATGACGTTCATCGACTGCTCGCTGCCCGATTGCGGGACGATTTCGCCATTGCGGTCGATGATCTTTTCCCACGCCGCGGCGACACCCTCGGGCGTGCGCTCGCCTTCGGGAAGCGCGACGCCGGGGGTCATGGTGACATAGGCGGCGTGGAACGCACCTGCGCCCGCGCCGACGATCATGTTCGTGGGCGCGTCCTCGCTGACCAGATAGAGCGCGGCGGGGACGACATTCTCGGGCGTGAACTTCTCGAACAGCTCGGCGGGGAAGATATCCTCGGTCATGCGCGTGCCCGCGACGGGCGCGATCGTGTTGCAGCGAATATTATATTTCGCGCCTTCGAGGTGGAGCGTCTTGGTGAGCCCTGCGAGGCCCAGCTTTGCCGCGCCATAATTGGCCTGCCCGAAATTCCCGTAGAGGCCGGTCGACGAGGCGGTCATCAGGATGCGGCCATAGGCCTGTTCGCGCATCAGGTCCCAGCATGCCTTGGTGACGTTGGCGCTGCCGCTGACATGCACCTTCAGCACCAGGTCGAAATCGGAGGGCTCCATCTTGGCGAAGCTCTTGTCGCGCAGGATGCCGGCATTGTTGATCAGGACGTGGACGCCGCCCCATTCTTCCTTCGCCTTGGCTACCATTTCGACCATCTGGTCATATTCGGTGACGCTGCCGCCGTTCGAGATTGCGGTGCCGCCCGCGGCACGGATTTCCTCGACGACCTGCAGTGCGGCGTCCGAATGGCCGGTGCCGTCGCGCGATCCGCCGAGGTCGTTGACGACCACCTTTGCCCCGCGCCGCGCGAGTTCGAGCGCATAGGCGCGGCCAAGGCCGCCGCCGGCGCCGGTAACAATAGCCACGCGGCCGTCAAATTTGATCGTCATGATGGTCTCCCGGAAAGGGCGTGCCTCAAGAAAGGTTGCCCGAAAAAACTGGAACGTCCTTAGCCGTTCGCGCTTGGCAGGCAAGGGGGTGAAAAAATGACGGCTGAAACAAAAATGTCACGCAAATGACGTGCATATGTCATGCAAGCGTCATAGCAGCGCCTCGAGCTTGTCACCTTTCGCAACGGAGCAAATCCCTCATGCGTCATGCCCTCACCGCCGCGTTGCTGGCGACGTCGATGTTCAGCCTGCCGACCGCAGCGCACGCGCAGGCAATGACCGCTGAAGAGGCTGCGCAGCTTCGTGCCGAACTCGCGGCGCTGAAGGCGCAGGTCCGGACACTCGAAACGCGGCTCGACGCCGCGACCGCGCAGCCGACCCCTGCGCCGGCTCCGGTCCCGACACCGTCGCCGTCACCGTCGGTGACCGCCAAGCCCGCGACCGAGATTAGCTGGAAGGGGGCGCCCGAGATCAAGACCGCCGACGGCTGGAGCTTCAAGCCGCGCGGGCGGATGCAGTTCGACGTCGCGGGCATCGATGCGCCCGCAGGCGTTCTGGGAACGCGTGGCGGTTTGACGACCGAAATACGCCGGGTGTTCCTGGGATTCGACGGCAAGATTCCGGGAGGCTTTTCATACCGCGCCGAAGCCGATTTCGCTGGCGGCTCGGCCGAACTGACCGACGTCTATCTTACCTATGGCTCGGGGCCGCTATCCGTCACGGTCGGGCACGTCCGACACTTTACGTCGCTCGAAGATGTGACGAGCGACTTGTTCACGAGCTTTACCGAGCGTGCAGCCTTTGTGCCGGCCTTCGGTTTCGAACGCCGCGTCGGCATCGGGGGCCAATATAAGGGAAAGCAGCTTCTCGCGCAGGCGGGCGTCTTTGGTGACGATGCCAACAGTCTTTTGGACGACAAGAACAACAGCATGAGCGTCGACGGGCGGGTGATTTGGATGCCCAAATTCGGCAGAACCCAGCTGCATCTCGGCGGATCCGTCCATTTTCGCGATTTCAATGACCTGTCGACGACCGCGCGCTATCGCGCTCGACCCTTTATCCACACGACCGACGTGCGTCTGGTCGATACCGGTGACATCAGCGCCACCGGCGAGCACGGTTTTGGGCTGGAGGGGGCGTTGATGTCGGGGCCGTTCCATGCATCGGGCGAAGCCTTCTGGCAGAGGATGAAGCGCCCCGGCCTGGCCGACCCGACCTTCTTCGGCGGCTATGCGGAAGTCGGCATGTTGCTGACCCCCGGGGATAGTCGCAGTTACAGGGATGGTGCGTTCGACCGGCTAAGGCCGTCGAAACCGATCACCGACGGTGGGATCGGGGCGGTAGAGATCAACGCGCGCTACGACCATCTCGATCTCAACGACGCCGGAATCGTTGGCGGTAAGCAAAAGACGGCGCTGATCGGTCTCGTCTGGGCGCCGATCGATTATATCCGTATCATCGCCAATTACGGCAAGTTGTGGATCGACGATGCGCGCATCCCGACCCTCACGGGCGACCGCAGCTATACGGCCGATACCTTCGGGCTTCGGACGCAGATGGATTTCTGATTTATCGGAACCCCCGCATTGGGGTGGGAAGCGGTCGTTTGAGTAGTGCTCGAATGTCCCCTCCCGCCTGCGGGAGGGGCAGCGAGGCTTGCCAGCTTGCTGGCTAGCCGCAGCGGGGTGGGCCATCGCTACGTTGCTGCCCACCCCCGACCCGCCCGCAAGCGGGAGGGGAGATTACGGCAGCTTACGCTCGCTGGCCGACTTCTAAATCAGACGCTCTTGCCCGCGTCCAGCGCATAACCCGCCGACCGCACGGTGCGGATGATATCGCTCGTCCCCGGCAGGTTGATCGCCTTGCGCAGGCGCCGGATATGGACGTCGACCGTGCGCAGTTCGATGTCGCTGTCCTGGCCCCACACGCTGTCGAGCAATTGCCCGCGCGAGAAGACGCGGCCCGGATGCTCCATGAAGTGGCGGAGCAGGCGGAACTCGGTCGGACCCATTGCGACGATCTGGCTGTTGCGCACGACCTTGTGCGCGACCGAATCCAGCTCGATGTCGGCATAGGTCAGCATTTCGCCCGCAAGCGCGGGGCGCAGACGGCGGAGCACCGCCGACACGCGCGCGACCAGCTCGCGCGGGCTGAACGGCTTGGTGACATAGTCGTCGGCGCCGGTCTCGAGCCCGCGGATGCGATCCTCTTCCTCGCCGCGCGCGGTGAGCATGATGATCGGGACATTGGCCGATTTGGGGTTGCGGCGCAGGCGCCGGCACACTTCGATGCCGGGCAGGCTCTCGATCATCCAGTCGAGCAGGACGATGTCGGGCACGCGTTCCTCGACGAGGACGAGCGCTTGCTCGCCATCGGGGGTCTGGCGGACCGAAAAGCCCTCGCGCGCGAAGTGCCAGACGATGAGCTCGGCGATCGCCTCGTCATCTTCGATCAGCAACAGGTCGGGCTGCGGCATCAGCCTTGCTCCTGTTCCGCGGCGCCGTCTTCGGGCTGTTCGCCGCGTTCGCGTTCCTCCATCCGTTCACCGGTCACGACATAATAGACCATCTCGGCGATGTTGGTTGCGTGGTCGCCCATGCGTTCGAGGTTCTTGGCGACGAACAGCAGGTGCGCGCTCTCGGTGATATGCTTCGGATTTTCCATCATGAAGGTCACGAGGGTGCGGAAGATGCTGTTGTAGAAATCGTCGACATTCTTGTCGCGCACCGTGACGCGGACCGCGAGGTCGGCGTCGCGTGCGGCAAAGCTGTCGAGCGCGTCGTGGATCAGTTCCGCGACCGCCGAGGACATCGACATCAACACCGGGATCGCCTCGATCTGGCGCGTCTGGTCCATCAGCGCGACGCGCTTGGCGATATTCTTCGCATAGTCGCCGATGCGTTCGACGACCGAAACGATTTTCAGCGCCGCGATCATCTCGCGAAGGTCGTCGGCCATCGGTGCCCTGAGAGCAATCGTCTGCACCGCGAGCTGTTCGACTTCGGCCTCGAGCGCGTCGATCTTCTTGTCGTCGCGCACGACTTGCGCCGCGAGGTCGAGGTCGCCGCTGTTGAGCGCGCTCATCGCCTGGAGCAGCGCCTGTTCGGCACGGCCGCCCATCTCGCTGATCAGGCCGCGGAGGCGGTTCAGATCCTCGTCGAAAGCCTTGACCGTATGATCGTTCGTAACTGCCATTGCTTCGTCCTTCTTCGGCCGGGGCTTAACCGTAACGGCCGGTGATATAATCCTTGGTCCGTTCCTGCTTCGGGTTGGTGAAGATGTCGGTCGTCTTCCCATATTCGACCAACGTCCCGAGGTGGAAAAAGGCGGTGCGCTGCGACACGCGGGCCGCCTGCTGCATATTGTGCGTGACGATCACGATCGCATATTTGCCGCGCAGTTCGTGGATCAGTTCCTCGATCTTCGCGGTCGCGATCGGGTCGAGCGCCGAGCAGGGCTCGTCCATCAGGATGACTTCGGGATCGACCGCGATCGCGCGCGCGATACACAGCCGCTGTTGCTGGCCGCCCGACAGCGCGGTGCCGCTTTCGCCGAGGCGATCCTTGACCTCGTCCCACAGGCCAGCGCGCACCAGCGCGCGTTCGACGATGACGTCGAGGTCGGCCTTCGACGGCGCGAGGCCGTGGATGCGCGGGCCATAGCCGACATTGTCATAGATCGACTTGGGGAAGGGGTTCGGTTTCTGGAACACCATCCCGACGCGCGCGCGGAGCTGCACGACGTCCATCGACGGCGCATAGATATCCTCGCCATCGAGCTCGATCTTGCCGGTGACACGCGCGCTGGCGACCGTGTCGTTCATGCGGTTCAGCGAGCGCAGGAAGGTCGACTTGCCGCAGCCCGACGGGCCGATGAAGGCGGTCACGAGGTCGGTGCCGACGTCGATCGACACGTCGTTGATCGCCTGTTTCTCGCCATAGAAGACGTTGACGCCATGCGCCTTCATCTTGGGGTCGATAATGGTCAAATCGTCTTGGGTCATGATCACCAGCGTTTTTCGAATTTGTTGCGAAGATAGATCGCAAAGGCGTTCATCGACAGCAGCACGATAAGCAGCACGATGATCGCGGCGGAGGTTTTCTCGACAAAGCCCCGGTCGACTTCGTCCGACCAGAGGAAGATCTGCATCGGCAGCACCGTCGAGGGCGAGCAGATGCCCCCCGGCACGTCGCCGATGAAGGCGCGCATGCCGACGAGGAGCAGCGGCGCGGTCTCGCCCAGCGCGCGCGCCATGCCGATGATCGTGCCGGTCAGGATGCCGGGCAGGGCGAGCGGCAGGACGTGATGGAACACCACCTGCACCGGGCTCGCGCCCACACCCAAAGCGGCATCGCGGATCGACGGCGGCACCGACTTGATCGCGTTGCGGCTGGCGATCACGATCACCGGCATCGTCATCAGCGCCAGCGTCAGCCCGCCGACGAGCGGGCTAGCCTGGCACAGGCCGAACCAGTTGATGAACACGGCGAGCGCGAGCAGGCCGAAGATGATCGACGGCACCGCGGCCAGATTGTTGATCGACACTTCGATCAGGTCGGTCCAGCGGTTCTTCGGCGCATATTCCTCGAGATAGAGCGCCGCGAGCACACCGGTGGGGAAGGCGATGAGGAAGGCGATGAAGATCGTCAGCACCGATCCCTTGAGCGCGCCCCAGATGCCCGCGACCGCCGGATCGGTGGCGTCGGCATTCTTGAAGAAGGGCCAATGGATGCCTGTCGACAGCTTGCCCTGCTTCTCCAGCGCATCGACCTTTGCGCCGAGCGCGCCCTTCGCGCCTTCCTTGGCGGCAATGTCGACTTCGGACGAGGCGGGCAGTTCGAACACCGTCTTGGCCGTAAGCAATTCGGGGTCGGCCTTGATCGCGCTGCGCACTTCCTTCCACGCATTTTCGGAAATCAGCTTCGATCCGTCTGTCCCCAGCGCCTCGTCGGCGGCAAAGGCGACGATGTCGGAGAGGCCGGCGTTCGCGATCACCTGATCGGCGTCGGCATCGGCGAGGCGCGCCTTGTCGATCGTCAGCGGCATCGCCTTGAAATCGACCGGCACCGCGACATGCGTATACATGAAGCCGCGCGCGCCGTTGCCGACCATCACGAAGAGCAGGAAAGCGAGGAACGCTCCCGAGAGCAGCACCGCGCCCAGCCCGAGCAGCTTGAAGCGGCGCTCGGCGGCGTAGCGGCCCGCGATGCGCTTCTGCATCACGGCGCCTTTCCAGTCGGTGGGGGCGGTTTCCCTATTCATAAGCTTCACGATACTTTTTGACGATGCGCAGCGCGACGATGTTGAGCAGCAGCGTAACGATGAAGAGGACGAGGCCGAGCGCGAAGGCGGCGAGCGTTTTCGCGCTGTCGAACTCCTGGTCGCCGGTGAGCAATTTCACGATCTGCGCCGTCACCGTGGTGACGCTGGCGAAGGGGTTGGCGGTCATGTTCGCCGACAGGCCCGCCGCCATCACCACGATCATGGTTTCCCCGATCGCGCGGCTGACCGCGAGCAAGATGCCGCCCATCACGCCCGGAAGCGCGGCGGGGATCAGCACCTGGCGGATCGTCTCGTTCGGCGTCGCGCCCAATGCCAGCGATCCGTCGCGCATCGCCTGCGGCACCGCGTTGATGCTGTCGTCGGCCATCGAGGAGACGAAGGGGATGATCATCACGCCCATCACGATACCCGCGGCGAGCGCGCTTTCGGTCGAGGCATTTGGAATGCCGAGCATCACCGCGAACTCGCGCAAAGCGGGCGCAACGGTCAGCGCGGCGAAATAGCCGTAGACGACCGTTGGCACGCCCGCGAGGATCTCGAGCAAAGGCTTCACCCATTTGCGCACCGTCGGCGCGGCATATTGGGTGAGATAGACTGCGGTCATCATCCCGATCGGGATCGCGACGATCATCGCGATGATCGCACCGATCAAAATCGTGCCCCAGAAGAGCGGAATGCCGCCGAAGGTGTCGGGCTGCGGCGCGCCGCTCGTCGGCGCCCATTCGGTGCCGAACAAGAGTTCGGTCGGCGAGACGAGCCGGAAGAAGCGGATCGATTCAAAGAGCAGCGAGAGCACGATGCCAAAGGTCGTGAGGATCGCGACGAGCGACGCGAGCAGCAGGAACAGCATCACGATCTTTTCGACGCGGCTCCGCGCCCGGAAATCGGGCTTGATCCGCGTGAAGGCATAGAGCCCGCCCGCGAGCGCCAGCGCGAGCATCGCGGCGATGCCGATCCACGCATATTTCTGGCTCGCGTCGGCATAGGGCTTCACCAGCGGCGCTGCGGCGGGCAGGCGGACCGCGGCTTGGCTTCCCTGTGCGACCGCGCGCGCGTCGGACAGGATCGCGCCGCGCTCGAAACCGAAGGAGGGGAGGTTTTGCGCGGCCTCGGTCGTAAGCACCTGGTTGGTGATCAGCGCGGGCGAGACCGAAGACCAGACGGCAAGGAACAGCGCGGCGGGGGCGAACAGCCACAGCGCGACGTACCAGCCATGATATTGCGGGCGCGAATGCAGCTTTTCGCCCGCACGGCCGGCCAGCAGGTTCGACCGCGCGCGGCCGGCCAGCCAGCCGATCAGGGCTAACCCTGCGATCAAAAGCAAAAGGGCGGCGGCGTTGAAGGTCACTTGCTTCTCTTAACCGGCCCCCAATTCCGTTCGCCCTGAGCTTGTCGAAGGGCCGTTCTGTCCTGAGGAAAGAAGGACGGTGCTTCGACAAGCTCAGCACGAACGGGGGAGGGGGAGTAAAAAGACGGTGGCCGGATCGGGCGAACCCGCCCGGCCACCAGCGGGAGGAAACTTATTTGAGCTCGGCGCCGTTCAGCGCGGTCATCGCCTTGCCGTTCGAAGCCGCGAGATCGGCGATCGCCTTCGGCGACACGATCAGGCCCTTGGCGCCCAGATAACCGCCTTCGCCCGCGCCCTTCAGGAACTCGGCGACATATTCGGCGAGGCCGGGGACGACGCCGACATGCGCCTTCTTCACATAGATGAACAGCGGACGCGAACCGGGGTAGCTGCCGTCGGCGATCGCGGCATAGGTCGGGGCGACGCCCTGCACCGGAACCGCCTTGATCTTGTCCTTATTGGCATCGAGATAGCTGAAGCCGAAGATGCCGAGGCTGGTCGGGTTCTTGTCGAGCTTCGAGATGATGAGGTTATCATTCTCGCCCTGCTCGACATAATAGGGCGCGCCGCGCAGCGTGGTGCAGGTCGCCTCATGCTTTTCCTTGTCGCTGTCCTTCAGCGCCTTCATCTCCGCATTGGCGTCGCAGCCCTTGCCGAGGATCAGCTCCTTGAACGCGTCGTAAGTGCCGCTGGTCGACGGCGGACCAAAGACCGAGATCGCGACCGCGGGGAGGGCAGGGTTCACATCCTTCCACGTCTTTGCGGTGTTCGGCTTGCCATAGGGGTTGGCCGCGAGCGCCTTGTAGACATCTTCTTCCGACAGCTTGAAGCCCGGGCCGCGCGCCGCTTCGCCCAGCGCGATGCCGTCGATGCCGACCTGGATTTCGACGATCTCCTTCACGCCGTTCGCGGCGCAGGTGTCATATTCCTTCTTCTTGATTCGGCGCGATGCGTTCGCGATGTCGGGTGTGTCGCCGCCGACGCCGGCGCAGAAGCGCTCGAAGCCGCCGCCGGTACCCGTGCTGTCGATCTTCGGCGTCTTGTTGCCCGTCGCTTCGGCGAACTTCTCGCCGACCGCGGTGGCAAAGGGATAGACGGTCGAGGAACCGACCGCGCTGATATAATCGCGCGCGCCGCCGCCCGAAGACGCCTGATCCTGGCACGCGGAAAGCGCCAGCGCGCACGTCGCCGCACCAGCGATAAGGGCAAATTTCTGGAACATCCGGGTAATCCTGTCGGGGGTCGTTACCGAACCAAGCCGCCACCCCCGCGGCGACTCGCTGAGCCGCCAATGGGGGAGTTGTGTGACGTGTATGTGACAGAGGGTGTCATATAAGTGTCACGGGATGGGTGGCGGCTATCAAGAGCTTGACAAACAAGATCAGATTGTCACGAAGGAGAAAGGGCCTGTGAGCAGAACCTTCTGCTGAAGTTTCGCGGCAGTTGAATAGTATGCGAGGATTTCTTGCTACTGGATAAATCGACAATGATGATCCGAATAGGACAATTAATGCGGATTCACCGGAATCGCATGAGAGTGCTCACAGGCCCATGCTAATCGATCTAAAGGCTTGCAAGGATAAGCGTGACCTCGCTCATCTCTTAGGATTTCAGCTCAAAACGATAACTTACCAGATTAACATCGCTCCCGACGCTGAAAAATATAAAAAAATATGCATAAGTAAAAAGAATGGTAATTCAAGAACGGTTTTTTCACCAAATCCTATTCTAAAATCTATACAAAATAGCCTTCTTGAGATCATAACTTCTTGTTATGATCAAATTCATGGTGGAATGAATTATCCGGTAAGCTTCGGTTTTATTCCTAATCTAAACATTTATGACAATGCGAAGCGCCATATAGGAAAACGCTGGGTATTCAATGTCGATATAAAAGACTATTTTGACTCAATAAATTATGGTCGCGTTTGGAGGTATCTGCAAAAGAACAAGAATTTTCTTTTGAATGCTGAAATCGCAACAATGATTTCGCAGATTGTTTGCTTTGACGGTCGCCTTCCACAGGGCGCTCCTACTTCTCCGATGATGGCAAATTTAGTGTCAGGGTCATTGGATTACCGATTGCGATCATTGGCCTCTGAGCACAAGTGCACCTATTCTCGATACGCTGATGATATCACGTTTTCGACAAATTTGCGGGATTTTCCTGAGGAGGTGGCTCGATATGATGAACCTTCCGGGAGTTGGCTGCCGGGTAAGGGTCTCTTGTCCTGCGTAAGTAGAGCTTGGTTTTCACTAAATGATGGTAAGACAAGGATGTCCTATCGTCGCAGTAAGCAAGTGGTGACCGGGCTAATTGTAAATAAAAAGGTGAATGTCGATAGGGAGTATTTCAAACTTGTCCGCGCCAATATACATCATCTCTTAACAGGTCGCCCGGTCATTCTGCAGGAGTTCTGCGATCCGTATGGTGAAAATTGCGATGGCAAGGAAGTCAAGAATAAAAATGGAATGAGTCTTATTGAAGGAAGGATAAATTTTTGCTTTGAGATAAATGATCAAGGCGATGAAAGAACGGATAATGCAAAATTTTTCAAGCCAAGCTCAGTTAGAAAAACGTACAGGGATTTTTTGATTTATAAATATTTTATACACGGAGATAGGCCGATACTAATCACTGAAGGTGAAAGTGATATTGTATATATGGCTGCCTATCTGAAAGCGAGATCTTTGCCATTGGCTAATTTAGTAGATGTATCTCCGCCGGATAATCGCAAAATTTTGATCGATTTCTATCAGTTTCCTAAGAGACCCTCGAAAATTATCGGCATGACAGGCGGTACTTCTGGCGTGGCATTCGCGCTTAAATGGGTTGGGGAGATTTTACCGCGCTTGGGCAAAAATGTTTCACGCCGCAAATTCTAATTCTCTTGGATAACGATGAAGGCCTGAAGCCCGTAACAGAAATGTGCAAAACGGTCTTCTCCAAAGAGTTGTCATTAGACAACAACGCGGACTACGTGGAAATCGATAAGTTCATTAAAATTGTAAAAACTCCTCATATCGGAGGGAAGAAGAAAACTTGCATAGAAGATTTTCTCCCTGATGCGCCTAAGAAGGATTCTGTAAGCGGAAAAACGTATAGTTCTAAGCCGGATTTCGACGCTACAAAGCACTTTGGTAAGATTGTCCTTTCACACCGGATCTATGACCAAAGAGATTCATTGGACTTTTCTAAATTTGACAAAGTGGCAGACAGAATGTCGAAAGCTCTAAGCTAGAGGCAAATTTGCTTTGCGTGGAAATGTCATGATCCTCATCACCGGCCACGTCATCCTCACCCCCGAGCATCGCGAGCGCATGATCGCGCTCGGTGCCGAGCATAGCGCGCGGTCGCGGTCCGAGCCGGGGTGTCTGGCGCATAATTGCCATATCGATGTCGAAAACCCCGACCGGCTGATGTTCGTCGAGGAGTGGGAGAGCGTCGACGCGGTCCGTGCCCATTTCGCGCTGCCCGCCTCGCGCGCCTTCGTCGCCGACATGCGCGCGCGCTCGCCCGAGCCGCCCGCGATCCGGATTTATGCCGCCGAGGATATCACCGCGACGCTGATGGGCTGACCTGACTCCCCTCCCTTCGGGGAGGAGTTGGGGGAGGGCATGTTTCGCGAGCCTCGCGTGGCTGGCCCGCAGACCCTCCCCAAACCCCTCGCGCAGGTGGGAGGGGCTTCGCAAAACCGCTGTCCTACATTATCGCACCATGTCACCGTCGCACCGGCTCTTTGATGTCGTCGATCGTTCGCGCCTCCGCTGCCGCCCGGGCTTAAGGCGACAAAGGAGGCAGTTTCGTGCGCTGCGTCCGTATCCTTTGTCGCTTTAACGGGGACGCCGCCCGCCATCGGCCGGATCGATAAGCCTTTGTATTTCGTGCCGCCCGCTTGCCCGCCGCGCCGCATTTTGCCACAGCGCCGACGGGGCATATCCGGGGGGACTATGAGCGGGCTTGAATTCATCATGTCGCTGTTCGGGCTGATCCTCGGCCTCGCGCTGGCCGAGGGGCTGGGCGGGCTGGCGAAGGCGTTGAAGGCCAGCCACCGCGTCCGCATCGGCTGGCCGACGACCTTGCTCGGCCTGTTCGTCTCGTGCGACGTTGTCACCTTCTGGATGTATGGCTGGACGCTCCGCGACGCGCTGCCGCTGAACTGGGCGGTGATGTTCGGCGGCTTTGTCGTCACCGCCATCTATTATGTCGCCGCCAGCCTCGTCTTCCCCGACGATATCGAGGCGTGGGACGATCTCGACGCCCATTTCGACAAGCACCGGCGCAAGGTGATCGGCGGCATCTTCCTGTGCAATGTCGCGCTGATCGCCGCGACCTTCGCGCTGCTCGGCACCGGCTGGACCGGCGGGCTGCGCGCGGCCGTGGTGACGTGGAGCTTCTTTCCGGTCGCGGCGCTGGCGATCTGGGCCAAGGACCGGCGCATCGTCTGCGCCTGCCTGATCTGGCTGCTCGCGACCTATCCGCTCTCGGCGGTGTGGGCCTGACTCACTGTACCGCGGTGGTCTTGGCGACGACGCGCCACCCGGCATCGGTGCGATAGAGCAGCAGCTGGTCGACGTAGCGGTCGCCGCCGAAATGCAGTTCATAGGTGACCGCGCTCATCGCCGGCGTCGCGTCGCGGCGGTCGAGGACGCGCCCGCTCGCCGCGGGATCGGGCCGCGCCGCCCAGTCGCCGAGCACCTCGGCAAAGCGCTTGCAGCCGATCGGCGTCGCGCCCTTGTCGGCAAGCGTGCAAAATTGCCCGTCGGGCAGGAACAGCGCCCGAAGTGTTTCGACCCGCCCGCTGCGCAGCCCCTCGACATAGGCTTCGAGCGCGGTTTCGGGCGAGGACGGGGTGGGAGCCGCCATCGCGGGTCCCGCCGCGAGCAGGGCCGCAGCGCAGGGAAGGGCAAGGCGTACCGGACCGAGGGGCATCGCATGAAACTCCCGCCGCAAATCAGCCCTGCTTTTTAGCCCGTCCCGCGCGGATTCTCCAGCCTCTGCGGATCGCGCCCCGGACGGCAAAAGGGCCCCGAACCGCGTCCGGGGCCCCCTGTCGATCGGCCTGTCCGATTTGGCCGGTCGGGTCAGCCGCCCGTGGGCGTCGTCGCTGCGGGCTCGGCCGCCGGCGCGGCTTCGGTTGCCGGCGCGGCAGCTGCAGCCGGAGCCGCCACGGCCGCAGGCGTGATCACCGCAACGCCCGCTGCGGGCGCGAGCTGCGCGGTCGGGACGATCACCGCGCCCGCCGGGATCGAATAGGCCAGCGGCTCGTTCGTCCGCGCCATCAGATGCTGGCCGTTCGGGATGATCGCCGACTTGCCGGTGACGAAAGCGCCGAACACGCCGACCGCGATTGCTGCGCCGACCGCGGCGCCGGTGTTGCCCTGACCCTCCTGACGGTGCATGCCCGCCAGCGGCAGGCGGTGGCCGTTGGGCAGCGTCAGTTCGTTGAAGGTGATCTCCATCTTCGCCGACTTGCCGAACGCGCCCTTGCCGGTGCGCCACGTCACCGTGCCCATGCCGCGCGTGCCCTTCGGGATCACGACGACGCCATTGTGCATCACGTCGAACACCGTGTGCATCGGGATCGTGTGTCCCTCGCGCAATTTCTTGCTGTTCGCCTCGGCATCAGGCGTCAGGATCACTTCGGTATAGGACGGCAGCGTCAGGCCGGGTGCCGGCGCCGCGATGGCAACGGCGGGCGCGGCGACGACCGCCGGGACCGCAGCGGGTGCAGCGGCGGTTTCGGCCGCGGGTTCGGCGGCAGCGGCGGGCGCCGCGGCTTCCTGCGCCTGAACCGAGATTGAAAGCATAGCAAAAGAGACCGCAAAAGCGGACGCGCCCCTCAGGTAATTCATCCATTTTCCCCCAAGCCGCAGAGTGCGGCCAAGGGTTATCTGCAAGGGTGTAAGTGACTTGTCAATCGGGTCCGCAAGACAAGGCTGTGCCGTTATTTGAGCAGCGGCGCCAGATACTGCCCGGTGAAGCTGCGCTTTTCTTTGACGACCTGTTCCGGCGTCCCCGCCGCGACGATTTCGCCGCCCTTCACGCCGCCTTCGGGGCCGAGATCGAGGATGTAGTCGGCGGTCTTGATGACGTCGAGATTATGCTCGATCACTACGACGCTGTTACCCTGATCGACGAGCGCCTGCAGCACTTCGAGCAGTTTGCGGACATCCTCGAAATGCAGGCCGGTGGTCGGCTCGTCGAGGATGTAGAGCGTCTGGCCGGTCGAACGGCGCGACAATTCCTTGGCGAGCTTGACGCGCTGCGCCTCGCCCCCCGACAGCGTCGTCGCCTGCTGCCCGACCTTGATATAGCCGAGTCCGACGCGGACGAGCATCGCCATCTTCTCGCGGATCGACGGCACCGCCTTGAAGAACTCCGCCGCATCCTCGACGGTCATGTCGAGCACGTCGGCGATGCTGTGCCCCTTGAACTTCACCTCGAGCGTTTCGCGATTGTAGCGTTTGCCGTGGCACGTCTCGCACGTCACATAGACGTCGGGCAGGAAGTGCATCTCGATCTTGATCAGCCCGTCGCCGGTGCAGGTCTCGCAGCGCCCGCCCTTGACGTTGAAGCTGAAGCGCCCGGGCTTGTACCCGCGCGCCTGGCTTTCGGGCAGCCCCGCAAACCAGTCGCGGATGATCGTGAAGGCGCCCGTGTATGTCGCGGGGTTCGAGCGCGGGGTGCGGCCGATCGGCGACTGGTCGATGTCGATCACCTTGTCGCAATGCTCGAGCCCTTTGAGGCTGTCGTGCGGCCCCGCGATCATGCGCGCGCCATTGAGCACGCGCGCCGCGCTGGCATAGAGTGTGTCGATGATCAGGCTCGACTTGCCGCTGCCCGACAGGCCGGTGACGCAGGTGAAAGTGCCGAGCGGGATCTTCGCGGTGACATTGTTGAGGTTGTTCGCGCGCGCGCCCTTGAGCACGAGGTCGAAGCCATTGCCCTTGCGGCGATGCTTCGGCACCTCGATCTTCTTCGCACCTGTGAGGTAGGCCGCAGTCAGGCTCTTCGTGTTCGCGAGCACCTCGTCGAGCGTGCCCTCGGCGACGATCTCGCCGCCGTGGAGGCCCGCGCCGGGGCCCATGTCGACGACATAATCGGCGTGGCGGATCGCATCCTCGTCATGCTCGACGACGATCACCGTGTTGCCGAGGTCGCGGAGGCGCTTCAGCGTCGCGAGCAGCCGGTCGTTGTCGCGCTGGTGGAGGCCGATGCTCGGTTCGTCGAGGACGTAGAGCACGCCCGACAGGCCGCTGCCGATCTGCGAGGCGAGACGGATGCGCTGGCTCTCGCCGCCCGAGAGCGTGCCCGAGGTGCGGTTGAGGTTGAGATAATCGAGCCCGACATTGTTGAGGAAGCCGAGGCGCTCGTTGATTTCTTTGAGGATCGCCTTGGCGATCTGGCGCTGCGTGTCGTTGAGCTTCTCGTCGAGCGTGCTGAACCAGCCCAGCGCGTCGGCGACCGAGCGCTGCGCCGACATGCTGATGTCCTCGCCCGCGATCTTCACTGCGAGCGGCTCGGGGCGCAGACGCGCGCCGTGGCACGTCTCGCACGGATGCGGCGCCTGATATTTGCTCAGCTCCTCGCGCATCCACGCGCTTTCGGTCTGGAGCAGGCGGCGGTTGAGGTTGCCGATGACGCCCTCGAACGCCTTGTGCGTCGTATAGCTGCGCTTGCCGTCCTTGAAGGTCAGCTCGACCGGCTTGCCGCCGCTGCCGTAGAGGATGATCAGCTGCACCTCGCCCGGCAGGTCCTGCCAGGGCGTCGTGAGGTCGAAACCATAGGCTTTGCCGAGGCTTTCAAGTACCTGCATATAATAGGGCGAGGGCGGGTTCGATTTCGCCCAGGGCACGATCGCGCCCTTTTTCAGCGACAGCGCATGGTTGGGGACGACGAGGTCGGGGTCGAACTCCTGCCGCTCGCCGAGCCCGTCGCATGCGGGGCAGGCGCCCTGCGGTGCGTTGAAGCTGAACAGGCGCGGCTCGATCTCGGCGATCGTGAAGCCCGAGACGGGGCAGGCGAATTTCTCCGAGAAGATCAGCCGGTTCGCGGGAATGCCCGCGCCCTTCATCGCGCCGCCGGTGTCTTCTTCCTCGCGCCCTGGTACGGGGCCGTCGGCGAGGTCGACATAGGCGAGACCTTCGGCGAGCTTCAGCGCGGTCTCGAAACTGTCGGCGAGGCGGGTGCCGAGGCCTTCGCGCACCGCGATGCGGTCGATGACGACTTCGATGTCATGCTTATACTTTTTGTCGAGCGCCGGCGCGTCGCCGATCTCGTAGAATTCACCGTCGATGCGGACGCGCGTGAAGCCGTCCTTCTGCCACTGCGCGAGTTCCTTCTTATACTCGCCCTTGCGGCCGCGCACGACGGGGGCGAGCAGATAGGCGCGCGTACCCTCGGGCAGCGCCATCACGCGGTCGACCATGTCGGTGACCGTCTGCGCGCTGATCGGCTCGCCGGTCGCCGGCGAATAGGGAATGCCGACGCGCGCCCACAGCAGGCGCATATAGTCGTAGATCTCGGTCACCGTCGCGACGGTCGAACGCGGATTGCGGCTCGTCGTCTTCTGCTCGATGCTGATCGCCGGCGACAGGCCGTCGATATGCTCGACATCGGGCTTTTGCATCATTTCGAGGAACTGGCGCGCGTAAGCCGACAGGCTCTCGACATAGCGCCGCTGCCCCTCGGCATAGATGGTGTCGAAGGCGAGCGACGATTTGCCGCTGCCCGACAGGCCGGTGATGACGATCAGCGCATCGCGCGGCAGGTCGACGTCGACGCCCTTGAGATTATGCTCGCGCGCACCGCGCACTTTGATGTGGGTGAGACTCATGGGAGAGGTATGTTCCAGATTTGTTCTTTGCGCGCAAGAGGGCGCTGCGACCCCGGAGATGGGATGCAGTCGCCCCTGTTGCAATAGCGTCTGCCGGCGCTCGATGCCCCGCGCTGCTAATCTTTCCGGCCGAGTGTCACGCCGGCAAAGGTCGAATTGTCGACGGATTGCCCCGTGTTACTGTCGAGGTTCAATACGAAGGTCGCGCCATATTCCGCCGCATTGGGTCCGAAGAAATAGCCGTTCAGGAAACCGCTCCCGCCCGATCCGGGGGAGAGGGAGAGCGAAATCTGGTTAGGGCAGGCTCCGGGGCAGGGCGGCGCTCCCGACGAGGCATAGGTGAAATTGCCAAGGTTGGACGTGACGGTTCCCGCCTGGTTGCTGGCGATCAGCGACATGACGAGGCTGCTCACGCCGGTCGCGAAGTTGATGTTGAACTTGCTGGTTCCGGTTAGCTGGGCATCGGCGATGATATTTCCGTGCCGGCCCGCGCCATAGACAATTCCCGAATAGGAGGCGTTGCCCGTCGTCGGAACCTGGAAGCTGGGCGTGCGGCCCCCGAAGAGAGCGAAATGGCGAGCCGTGGTCGCCTGGCCGACCTGGTCTACACCCGTCTCGCTCAGGTCGGCGAAACTGGCGTAGGAAAGCGCGATCTCCGGATTGCCCGCGCCGGGTTTGTAAATGCGCCCGCGATAATCGGAACCCTGATAGACGTCGAAGCGGTCGTCGCTGGCGGCGGCGATGCGGTCGGCCTTCTGAACCACAATAGACAGGGGAATCCCAGCCATGTTTCCGGTCGATTTCGTCTGGAAAATATAGGAGCCTGCAACTGGGTCATAAGTGACTTCGATATTGCTGTCGGTTCCTGACGCGTCGCTTGGCGACACGTTCGGGCGAATATAATATTGCCCGCTCATACCGTTGAGGACCGTCGTTGTTGTCAGGTCGAGGAGCTTTGTCTGCGACGCGCTGACGTCCGCGCCGCGCGCGCCGTAAAGCGCGCCGACGAGAATCGAGCCGTCGCTGGCGGTCGTATTCACGGCGGCGCCGACTTCCTCGGCTGCAGGGCCGAAGAACTTCCCGGCGAGCGTCCCGGAATAGTCCTTGGTCCCGTCCATCGTGAAAGTGCCTGAAAACGCGTTTGCCGCGGCGGCGATGGTCGCCGTTCCGGTCCAGCTTCCGGCGTCGATCTGGCTTCCCAGCGGGTCGCCGAATTCGCGGAGCGGGAGGGCCGATGACACGGTATAATTGCCGAGCGTGGTCAAGGCCCCGGTCGCAAAATTGGCCGAGAGAGAACCAAGTCCGGAAACGCTGTTCAGCGCCGATCCCGCCGTACCGACACCGCCCAGAAGCGACACGTTGTACGAAGCCGATCCGGTACGGGGGACCCCGGCTGCGGCGGTGTCGAATCCATAGGCGAACGCGTCGAAGAACATGTCATTGCCTTCGGTTTGGCGTTGAAGTCCGACACGAAGATATTGGGAGTTGGTGAAAAATTCGCCGCGAAGCGAGGATGTCGGAAGCCGGCCATCGGCCGAATAATATATCGTGCCGCCGCTGTTCTCGCGTTTCAGGACGCTGACGAACGACGCTCCGGAGGCGACAGAGGTCAACACCCCGCCATTCAGCGCCCCACGAAGCGATGCCGATACCGGGCGGAAGAAGATGTCCTTTTGCGGTGAGTTGAGATTGTCGGCCTGATTGACGGCATAGGTGCCGCGAGCGCCGAAGATCGTACCTGCGAGTGCCATCGCAAAATACGGGTTGAGGTGATTCGGGTTGAGGTGAAATGTACCGCCCACCTCTTCCGCCGCCGGGCCATAGAAGGCGCCGCGCAGATCGCCGCTACCGTAATTGTCGAAATTAATCTTTCCCGCGAAGCTGTTGCTGCCCGACGCGATCAGTGCGACGGCGCCCCACCCGCGATTGGTCCCGATCACCTGTCCGGTCTGGGCGACGGTTTCGTCATAAATGCCGGTCCCGAAGATCGCTCCGCTTTGCAGGTCCGCGCTGAGCCGGCCGGTCCCGGAAAGCGAATAGACCTCGTTGCTGAACGACCGCGCGCCCAGCAAGCGCACGTCAAAACTCGCGACGCCTGTTCGCGGCAAGGCGACGTCGGGTGTCTGGGCGCCGTAAGTGAAGGAGAGGAAGCGGCCGTCGATCGCGGTCGAGCCGTTGACCTGACGCTGCCAGAAACCCGCGCCGACGTAACGGGTTTTTCCCGCCGCGGTCCCGTTGGTCGTGAGCGACAGGAAATCGGTCGTGTTGCCCGATACGACTTTATAGGTGGTCAAATCGCCGTTCGTCTGAGTGGGGTCGATATTCGCCTGCCCGAAGGTCTGGCTCCTGGTCCCGTCGGATACGGTGTAGGACTGCGTCGACGCATTATAGACGAACGTAAGCGTCGAGGGTCCGGCGGTTGCGGTGACGTTGTCACCGTTCGTCGGGACGCTCAGCGTGCCAACCGACGCGAGGTTGCGAAATGTCTCGCTTTCCAACGGGGCGATCAGGTCGCTGTTTGCGCCCGTAGGCGTCGGAGTAGGGGTGGGAGTTGGCGTCGGCGTCGGCGTCGGAGTGGGCGTCGGCGTTGGCGTTGGCGTTGGTGTCGGAGTAGGCGTGGGTGGCGGGGGCGTGCTGTTGACGCCGCCGCCACCGCCGCCGCCACATGCGGACACCGCAAAAGCCAGAACCAGCGACGACGATGCGACCGCGAAGCGATTTTTCATTTGATTAGGCCCCCACCTCTGTTCTCATTTTTTCGGCATATCCGCTTTAAAAAGCGGAGGTTATGCCGAATTCTGCACTGATACGTGAATAGTCCCAAATCTCAACGGTCGATTTATTCTTTTCCCAGCCCACTTTGACGGTTGGTGCAAAGCTGCCGAGCTTGAGAAAGCGAAAGTGGCCGCCGATCGATGCCTGCAGCCGGTCGTCGATGCGGCGGTGCGGATAGAGGAAGAGTCGCCGATCGGCCTCGAGCCGGCTGTAGCCCGCGCTCGCGGTCAACGTCGTCTGCCCGATCTCGCGGAAGAGATAGGCGGTCAGGCCGCCCGATGTGGTCGAATATCCGGGATCGCGGGCGGCCTCGCGGTTGCCGCTGAGCTGGAGGCCCCCTCCGAACTTTGCCGAAAAGGCCCGGTCATAGGATGCGGCGAGCAAGACGTTGGTCGCATCCTGCAGTCGATTGCGCTGGTTGTTGACGTCGGCGATCCGGCCGTCGAGGCGCAGCTGTGCCTTTTGGCCCATCGGATGCTGCCAGGTCGCCCCGGCGCCGGCGGAGAAGCTGTACGGATCGAGGCCGTACCAGCGCCACGTCGCTTCGCCCGATATATTGATCCGGTCCTTGCCCGATACATATTCGGGGCCCGCCTGGATCGAGAAGGCGATGTCGTCGAACTGTTCGGCGCGGTAGAGGTTGGCATAGGTCGACGCGCGGACGAGCAACTGCGAGCGCTTGTCGATGCCGGTGCGGAAATAGGCCTGTCCGCGCAGCGCGATGCCCAGCCCCGACCGGGCTTTTGCGTCCTCATCGAGCGTGAAGTCGCCGATGATCGTGCCGAGCGTGTCCGACCGGGTCGCGCGGTTGATATTGCTGTCGGGGGCGAAGGCGATCGAGACCGACCCGCCAAAGGGCTTTTGCGCGCTGAGCGCCGCCGCATAGAAACGGATCTGCTGCTCGACCTCGGGCGGCAAGCCGGCCGCCTGCGCCGAGCGCAATTCGCGCTCCGCCGCGCCGAGATTGCCAAGCATCGCCTGCATGCGCGCAAGTTCGATGCGGACGCGCCCGGCGCCCGGCTTTTCGTCGAGAATCTCGCGAAAGAGGACCGCGGCTTCGCGGTGCTTGCCCAGATTGTCGGCGAGCATCAACGCGAGCCGGAACCGCGCCTCGGTGCGAAGTTCGATATCGGGATTGGTGGCCAGGGCGCGATAGGCGGTTTCGGCCGCCGCAAAATCGCGCGCTGCCTGGGCCTCCGCGGCGAATGTAAACAGCTGTTCGGCCGATAACTGGACCTGGCCGGGCGTTTCAACGCGATCCGATGATTCCTGTGCCCCTGCAGCGGGCGTCCAACATGCTGCGACAGCCCCTGCCGCCAACAAAAACGGCTTGATGATTTTTCCCCCAATGCGGCCAGCGCCGCCCGGCGTTTCATTACGATATATATGTGGCTCGTCAACATCTTCGGAAAGAAGCGAGGGGCTGTTCCAACTAATCTACCAACGCGGGTTTTCGGTCGACCAATGCACCGCAGCCAGGTTGACCGCCCGACCGGCGGGGAGGACAACATGGCTATGTTCGCCGGAGTTTCGGGCCGGCGCGGGGACCAAGGAGACGGGGAATGAAGATGGGATTCACGGGAGCGGCCTCGCTGGCCATCGCTGCGGCGTTGGCGACGCCGGTACTGGCGCAGACTGCACCGGCGGTGTCGCTGGCCGCGGCTGCCGACGAAGTGGCGGGTGACGCCGAAGCGGGTTCGCTGAAAGCGCTGTCCTTCGGCAAATGGGGCGTCGATCTGGACGCGCGCGATCCGTCGGTGAAGCCGGGTGACGATTTCGACAAATATGCGAATGGCGGCTGGTTCGCGCGCACCGAAATTCCGTCGGATCAGGCGTCCGCGGGGGTCGATTATGACGTCTATAACCTGACCCAGCGTCAGCTGCGCGCGGTGGTCGCGGGCGCGCCCGCGGCAAGTCAGGTGGGCGGGCTCTATCAAAGCTTCATGGACGAGGCGCGCGTCGAGGCGCTCGCCGCCAAACCGCTTATGGCCGATATCGCTGCGGTCGCCGCGATCAAGGACAAGAGCGAAATGGCGCGCTTCATGGGCGGCACGCAGGGCACCTTCGGTTCGACGATCGTCAGCGGTGGGCCCTATGCCGACACCGCCGATCCGACGGTCAACGTGCTGTGGCTGGGGCAGGCGGGGATCGGCCTGCCCGAGCGCGAATATTATCTGAGCGACAGCTTCAAGCCGCAGCGCGACGCGTACCGCGCCTATATCGCGCGCACGATGAAGATGGCGGGCAATGCCGACCCCGAAAAGGCGGCCGATGCGATCATGGCGTTCGAAACCGAGATCGCAAAGGTCAGCTGGGCGATCGCGGATCGGCGCGACATCGGCAAGATCAACAATCCGATGTCGTCGGACGAACTCGCCGCCTATGCGCCGGGGCTCGACTGGAAAGCCTGGTTCGCAGGGTCGGGCATCGCCCCGCAAAAGCGCATCATCGTCAACGAGAAGGCCGCGGTGCGCGACATAGCCGCGCTCTACGCCAAGACCCCGCTCGACACGATCAAGCTGTGGCAGCAGTTCCACGTCGCCGATAATGCCGCGCCCTATCTGTCGAAGGCGTTTGTCGACAGCCGCTTTGAATATACCAAGGCGCTGAGTGGCGTGGGCGAGCTGCGTCCGCGCTGGAAGCGCGGGCTGACCTTGGTCGACGGCAGCCTCGGCGAGTTGGTCGGCGAAACTTATTCGAAGCAATATTTCCCCGCGAGCGCCAAGGCGAAGATGGAGGTGCTGGTCACCAACCTGAAACTCGCGATGGGGGATCGTATCCGCAACAACAGCTGGATGGCCCCGGCGACGAAGGACGCCGCGCTGGCGAAGCTTGCGAAGATGGACGTCATGGTCGGCTATCCCGACAAATGGCGCGACTATTCGGGGCTGAAGATCGACCCGGCAGACCTTTACGGCAATGTGAAGCGCAGCGCGGCGTTCGAATATGCCTATGCGCTGTCGGACCTCAACAAGCCGGTCGATCGCAAGAAATGGTCGATGAACCCACAGGAAGTGAATGCGTATAACGGCGGGCTCGAGAACAAGATCGTGTTCCCGGCGGGCATATTGCAGGCGCCCTATTTCAGCGAGAGCGTCGACGATGCGGTCAATTATGGCGCGATCGGCGCCGTGATCGGCCACGAGATCACCCACGGCTTCGACGACCAAGGCCGCAAGATCGACGCCGAGGGCGCGGTGCGCGACTGGTGGACGCCCGAGGATGCGGCGCGCTTCGACGCGCAGGCGAAGGCGTTCGGCGCGCAATATGCGACCTATGAGGCCGCCCCTGGGTCGTTCATCAATCCCGACTTGACGATGGGCGAGAATATCGCCGACCTCGCCGGCTTGGAGGTCGCCTATGACGCCTATCGTCGCTCGCTCGGCGGCAAGCCCGCGCCGGTGATCGACGGGCTGACCGGCGACCAGCGCTTCTTTCTGGCCTTCGCGCAGGCCTGGCGGACGAAGCAGCGCGAGGATGCGATCAAGCAGCAGGTCGCGAGCGACCCGCACAGCCCCGCGCGCTGGCGCATTATCGGACCTGTGCGCAACGTCGATGCGTGGTACAAGGCGTTCAGCGTCGCCGCGGGCGCCAGATATTATCTGAAGCCCGAGGAACGCACCCGGATATGGTAGTCCTGAGGCCCCTTTCTCAGGATTGGGCGGGGGCGGCCTCGTGCCGTCCCCGTACCGCCATGACTGCGAGCGACAGTGCGGCCCCGACGATGACGAACAGCGCGGGAAAGCCACCGAGCACCGACATCATGCGGATGCCGTCGATGCCGCCGCCGGCGACGAGCACGATTGCGACGAGACCGACGGTGATGCCCCACACCGCCTGAACCCAGAGCGGCGCTTCGGGCGCGTCGGGCGAGATGCCGCGCGTCGACAGCGCGCTCATCGCCGAGACATTGGCGTCGGCGCCAGCGACATAAGAGAGGAAGATCGCGAACAGCACGATCCCGGCGACAACCGGGCCGCCGCCGAGCGCGCTGAACAACCGGAACAATACCGGATCGGGGCCTTGCGCGGTGAGCACGGCGTAGAGGCTGGCGCCGCTCTGCTGATCGAAGGCGATGGTCGCGCCGGCGATGGCGGTCATCCACACCGCGCCGAACAGCGACGGCAGGATGAGGTTGTATAGGATGAAGGCGCGGACGCTGTATCCGACGGCGAGGCGGCCGAGGAACAGCGCGGTCACCGGCGCCCACGCGAACCAGTTGGCCCAGTTGAAGATCGTCCATTGCCGGTGCCAGCCGGTGTCGACGTCGAGCCCGAGGTTGCGGGGGATGAAGGTCTGGAAATAGTCGGCGGTGCCGCGCAGCGACAGGCCGAGCATTTCGGCGGTCGGTCCCGCAACCAGGACGAAGGCGATGATCGCGAAGAAGAGCCAGGTGTTGAGCACGGACAGGCCCGCGATGCCTTTTTGCAGGCCGGTCGCCGCCGAAATCAGGAAGCTGGCGACGATCGCCGCCGCGATTCCCCAGCGCAGCGCCGTGCCGCCGTCGAAACCGCCGATGCCCTCGACGCCGCCCGCAAGCGCGAGCAGGCCGGCGCCGAGCGACGCCGCCATGCCTGCGACAAGCGCGTAGAGGCAGATGATGTCGATCCCTGTCCCTACGGGGCCGTGCGCGCGCTGGCCGATCAACGGGACGAACAGCGACGACAGGCTGAACGGTTCGCGGCGATTATAATAGACGAGCGCAAAGGCCAGGCCGGCCACTGTGTAGATGGCATAGGGCGTCAACGTCCAATGCAGGAACATCGTCGACATCGCGAAGGTAGCCGCCGCATCGCTGCCCGGTTCCAGTCCCAGCATCGCGGGCGGGTCGTTGAGGTGGAAGAGCGGTTCGGCGGCGCCCCAAAAGAGGATGCCGGTGGCGATCGTCGTACAGAGCGTGACCGCGAACCAGCGCCAGCGGGTCAGTATCGGCTTCGCGTCCGGCCCACCGATGATCCGCCCACCGAGCGGAGAAACCGCAATACCCGCCAGAAGCGCCAGGAAGCCGATCCCAGCCCAGGCAAAGAGCGGCGAAAAATTGCGCAATATCCAGTCGTTGATCGCGGTTTCGGCGGCGACGACGGCGGCGCCCTGCCACAGGCTGAGGATGACGGCGGCGAGCAGCACCGCGAGCGGCGTCAAGAATACCGGGCGATTGAGCGGGTGCTTCGGTGATGCTGGCAAATGATCGGCCGATCAGACATGAAGAGGGCGTCCAGCATGGCGCTTGCGTTTGGAGAGGTCAATTCGCCGCCGGGAACGCGCTACCGGGCAAAGCGTTGGACCGGCAGACCAGATGATTGAAGGAGACGCTTCGATGACCAGGAATATCATGGCGGCGACCGCCGCGCTTGCGCTGCTCGCCTCGGGCCAGGCCGCAGCCTTCCAGACGCCCGATGATGCGACGACGGCGGTGAAACCTGCCAAGGATGGCACCACCCCCGAAGAGCGCGCGAACACGGCGCGGCTCAATGCCGAACAGGCGTCGCGCGCCAAGGTCGACAACACGGTCTATGCGCAGGAAGTGTCCGCTGCGCAGCAACAGGTTGCGCATGACCAGACCGTGTTCGCCGAGGAAACCGCGGCCTATGAGGCGGAGAAGGCGCGCGTCGCCGCGATGTCGGCCGAAGAACGGATGACGTGGGAGGCCAATGCCGCCGCGTGTAAGGCCGGCGATACGACCCGCTGCGCCGCTCCCACCAAGCCGCCGCACTAAGTCGTCAAAATTCGGCGGGGACGGGAGGCGTCATGTCGAGGGCCGGGGATTCGTCGGCCGGCCCGTTGGTGTGTGGATCCTCGCTCGTCGCAGCGGCGTGCGGCTCCGGGTCGGGAAAGCGCCCGCCGTAGCGATAATCGTCGTGGGCATCTGCCTGGATGGGCGGATCGACGTTGACGGCCCCGAGTTCGCGGAATTCATCGCTCATCCTGACGTCGCGCTCTGCACGAAGCCGCAGTGCAACGCCGTAGCCGTCCGCGCAGCCCGGGCAAGGAAGGATTCCGCCGTCGCCCTGCGAAACGAGCGCGTCAGGGTTGGCGCTAAGGTCGGAATAGGACGCTCGCCCGCCGGTTTCGCTGCCGAGGCGCGTCCCGGCCGCCATCTCGCCCAGCATTGCCCCGGCGGTCACACCGGCGAGCGCCAGCACCGACCAGCGGAAGAGTCGCACCCCTTTGTGCCGACTCACAGCGAAAGATAATTTCTTTCCCATTGGTCAATTTGGCCATGACCGTTCTTCCGATGCAAGCCTCGCGTCATGATCTTGTCCGCCGGTTGGCCATTCGTCGACGGATCGACGCCCTTCGTCTGTCAATCGAGCGGCTCTCCGCCCCGATCGATCCAAAGGCGATTCTGATGACGTCCAGAGGGTATCACCAACTTGCGGGATATCGGAAGACGGTCTCCCCGGTCCGCCAGCCGGTATCCCGCATCCTTTTGAAGAGAGGACTCCCCCATGGCGAAATTTTCATTCCTGCTAGCTGTGCCGGTGGCGCTGGCCGGCTTTTCGGTTCCGGCTCTGGCCTCGGCCGAAGACGATGGTGAGCGGCATACCACCGTCGTGCGATATGACGACTTGGACCTGTCGAGCGTCGACGGTCGCGAGCGGTTGAACGCGCGCGTCAAATATGCCGTCCAGAAAGTGTGCGGTACCCGGGTGAACTACCGGCAGGCCCTTCGTGAGCGCGCCGCGGCCACACGCTGCGAGGACAGTGCGATGGCCGACGCCGATGTGAAGCTGGCCGGCCTGTTCAACGGCGAAAGTGCCCGTCTTGCCGATCGCGGCCGGATCGTCGTCGCTGCCGCTCCCTGATCAACCCCGCCGTATGTTGATCCCAATAAGGCGGTCATGCCCGGTGGCATGGCCGCCTTTTCGTTCAGGCGTGCATGATCGCCTTTACATCGTGGAGATAGGTGCGGCCGATGCGGTGCACGCCGCCTTCGCCGAGGTCGACGCTCCATGCGCCGTCGCCATGATGCTTCAACCCGACGATGCCCTCGCGGCGGATCATCTTCGACCGGTGGATACGCATGAACTGGTCGGGGTTCATGCGGGCTTCCAACGATTTGATCGTCTGGTGGATCAGCCAGCTGCGGCCGCCGACATGGAGGCGCATATAGTCGCGTTCGGCCTCGATCAGATCGACCTGGCCCGCATCGATGCGCAGCATCTCGCCGCGGTTCTGCACCCAGAATTCGGTGATCCACTTGCTCTTTTGCGTCGGCGCGCGCTCGGTCGCGCGCCATTCGCGCACGCGCGACAGCGCGCGTGCGAGGCGGTCGGGTGATACCGGCTTGAGCAGATAGTCGACCGCCGCGACATCGAATGCCGCGACGGCATAGCGGTCGAAGGCGGTGACGAAAACCACCGCGGGCGGATTGTCCAATCCCTCGATTGCGGCTGCAACCTCCAGACCGTTGAGGTCGGGCATCGCGATGTCGCAAAGCACGAGGTCGGGCGCGAGCGCGTCGACCATGCGCAGCGCCGAAGCGCCGTCGCTGGCGGTACCGACGAGCGATACGCCGTCCTGCTGGCCGGTCAGAATCTGCAATCGTTCAATGGCGAGCGGTTCGTCGTCGACGATGAGTGTGCGGAGCGTCTGGATCATTAGCAAGCCTCCCGTGCCAGCGGCAGCCAAAGCGATACGACAAAGCCGCCGCTGTCCGAAGGCCCCCATTCGCACCCGGCGGTCGGACCATAGCGGGTCAACAGGCGTTCGCGGACATTGCCGAGGCCGAGGCCGGTCCCCGGCGCAGGCGCGGGCGCCTTCGGATCGATATCATTCTCGATGCGCAATATCAGCAGCCCATATTCGGCGCTGGCGGTCAGGCGGACCGCGATCTTTCCCTTGCTCGGCGCGACGCCATATTTGATCGCATTTTCGATGATCGGTTGCAGGATCAGCACGGGAACGCAGGCGTTCTCCAGCTCTTTCGGCATCGAGACCTCGACCTGCAGTCGGTCAGGGAAACGCGTCTGTTCGATGTCGAGATAGAGCCGTTGGAGCGCGATCTCCTCGTCGAGGCTGACGAGCTGTTCGGGATCGACCGCGAGGCTCGAACGGAGGAAAGACGACAGGTTCATGATCATCGTCTCGGCCTCGCTCTTCGATCCCCTGAGCACGAGGGTCGACAGCGAATTGAGCGTGTTGAACAGGAAGTGCGGGTTGACCTGGTAATGGAGCGCACGGAGCTGCGCGGTCTGCGCCTCAATGCGGAAATGATTGGCGCGGCGTTCGACCGCGCGCATTTCGTTGGCATAGCCGAAGGCGACATAGAGCGCGGCCCAGACGGCAAAGAAGAAATACCAGCGGATCGAGCTGTCGAGGATCAGCATCATCTCCCATGCGCCAGGATATTTGCCCTGCATCTCCTCGATCAGCTTGGCGCTGTCGGCGACGGGAAACCAGTAATAGAAGACGAGCAGATTGACCGTCGCATAGATGATGACAAGCGGTACTGCCGCCCCCATCGCCGCGGCAAGGCGGGCACCGAAGCTTTGCGGCTGGGCGCGCTGGAGCAGTTGGTACAGGACGAAGGTGCAGAGAATGCCCGCGATCACCACGACCGCCCGGCGCCCCGATGACGTCCATTGTTCGGGCGCGCCGGTCAGCATCGCAAGGACCGTGGTGATCAGGAAATAGATCACCCACATGGCGATGATCGAGCCGATCGCGACGCGCGGATTGACCCGCGCGTCCGAAGCGCGCCAATCGGGGTCCGTCGCCAGCATTTTTGCGCGCTGATCGCGCAGCGCGTCCTTGCGGTTTGTCATGTTCATTGACGATGCTTTAGCGGCAAATGGCGGTCGATGGCTAGCGGGCGCCGGGCCGCCAGTCGAAGCTGTGCGCGCCTTGGTCGAAAGCGGAGCGCGCCTCAGCTTGTCGGTTGCGGCAGTGTCCGGCGCCAGTTTCCGCGTTGGTAGATCGCCCACGCCATCGCCAGCGAGGCGAGCGACGAGAGCGGGAAGCTCCACCAGAGAATATCGCTGCCGACCGACGGATAGCCGAAATAATAGATGCCGAGACGGATCGGGAACATCGACAGGAACAGGATGACGAGGGGCGGGACGACCGAGCCGTTGGCGCGGAGCGTGCTGATCAGCACGATCGTCGTGCCGAAGGGCAAGAAGGTCCAGGTCGCGATCAACTGGATATTGCGCGCGACGTCGATCGCCTGGCTTTCGCTGCCCAAGAAAAGCGCAAGCGCGGCGCGGTCGAACGCGAGGAGGAGGGCGATGAGCACGCCGGTCATCGCGAGGTTGATCGCGATGCCGCTGTTCGTCACCGACGAAACGCGGTCCCAACGCCCGGCACCGATATTCTGCGCCGCCATCGAGCTGACCGCGGCGCCGACCGCAAGCGCGGGCATCTGGATGTAATTCCACAGCTGCAGCGTCGCGCCATAGGCCGCGGCGGTGACGAGCCCCTCGCGGTTGACGAGCCCGACCATCACGAGACCGGCGCCCGAGATCACCAGCATCTGTGCGCCCATTGGCAGGCCGCGGCCGATGATGAAGCGCAGCTCGCTCCATTTGGGATAAAGATAGGACAATTCGTGACCGCGGAGGCGGAGGACGTGGTTTTTCGCGTAAAACCAGCCGATCATACCCGCGAGACTGATTGTACCCGCGAGCGCGGTGGCGAGCGCGCTGCCGGCGATGCCGAGGCGCGGGAAGGGGCCGAGGCCAAGGATCAGCACGGGGTTGAAGGCGATGTCGAGGACGACCGCGAGGATCATGAAGCGGAGCGGTGTCACGGCGTCGCCGGCGCCGCGCGAGGCCATCATCAACGTCACGCTGAGCATGGAGGCAGGGACGGCGAGGAAGGTGACGCGGAGATAATCGTGCGCCATCGCAAAGGCTTCGGGCGGGGTTTCGAGCCAGCGCAATATGCGATCCGACGCGAACCAGCCGACGATCGCGATGACGACCGAGAAGATGAGCGCGAGGCCGATTACGCCGCCAGTCGCACGACGAGCGGCGTCGATATCGCCGCGGCCCATAGACTGGCCGATCAATACCGTCGCCGCCATGCCGAAGCCGAAAAAGGCACCGAACATCAGGAACATGATGATGTTCGCATTGGCGGTCGCGGCGAGCGCGCTTTCGCCGAGGAATTGCCCGACCCAGATCGAATTCACCGAGCCCGACAGCGTCTGGAGGACGTTCGACGCGAGCGTCGGCAGCGCAAAGAGGATGAGCGTCTTGGTGATCGGCCCGTGGGTCAGATCCATCCGCCCGCTGCCGCGCGCTGTCTGGCGGGGCGGAACCGGGCTTGCGGCCGGATCCGCCGCCGCCGCAACGGGCGTCGGCGTGACGGGGATTTCTTCGCTCACCCCAGCCGCGCCAGCGCGGCAGTCAGGCGGTCGGCTTCAGCTTCCTTGGCGGCATGATCGGCGCGCGCCTTTTCGACCGCTTCGGGCTTCGCGCGTTCGACGAACGAAGGGTTGTTCAGGCGGCCGGCGAGACCGTCGCGTTCCTTCGCGGCGGCGGCAAGCGCCTTGGTCAGGCGGTCGCGCTCGGCGGCGATGTCAATCACCCCTTCGAGCGGGACGGTGATCGTCTCACCCTCGACGACGAGTTGCGCCGAGGCGCCGGCAGGCGCGGGGTCGAAGCTTACGGCTTCGAGGCGCGCGAGGCGATCGAGCTGCGCAGCGAGCTTCTCGGTACGGCTTTTCAGCGAGGCCGGGAAATGCGCGGTCAGGCGCGCGCCCGGCGGCAGGCCGAGTTCGGCCTTGGCGGTGCGCAGTTCGCTGACGAGCCTGATCAGCCAGTCGATGTCGGCGCTGGCTTCGGCGTCGTTCGTCGCGGCGGGCGCTGGCCATTTCGCGGTGATCAGCGGATAGTCGGCGCGGTCGCCGAGCCCCGTCCACAGCTCTTCGGTGATGAAGGGCATGAAGGGGTGGAGCATCACGAGGATCTGGTCGAGCACCCAGCCGGCGACGGCCTTTGTTTCGTCGTCGATCGCGCCCTTGATCAGTTCGAGATACCAGTCGCAGAAGCTGTTCCACGCAAAGCTGTAGATCGCGTTGGCGGCGTCGTCGAAGCGATAGGCGGCGAAGGCCTTGTCCATCGTCGCGACGGTCGCGGCGACTTCGCCGATGATCCAGCGGTTGACCGGCAGCGTCGCCGCGGGGGCTTCGAAGCTGGTCGAGGCCGAAATGCCATTGGCTTCGCAGAAACGCGCGGCGTTCCAGAGCTTGGTCGCGAAGTTGCGATATCCCGCGAGGCGCGCGTCATCCATCTTGATGTCGCGGCCCTGGCTTTCCATCGCCGACATGAAGAAGCGGAGCGCGTCGGCGCCATATTGGTCGATCAGGCCGAGCGGATCGACGACATTGCCCTTTGACTTCGACATCTTCGCGCCGTCGGGCGCGCGGACGAGGCCGTGGAGATAGAGCGTCTTCCAAGGCACATCGCCCATGAACTCCATGCCCTGCATCGCCATGCGCGCATCCCAGAAGAAGAGGATGTCGAAGCCCGAGATGAGCACGTCGTTGGGGTAATGGCGCTTCAGGAGTTCGGTATTCTCGGGCCAGCCGAGTGTTGCGAAGGGCCAGAGCGCGGAGGAGAACCAGGTGTCGAGGACGTCCTCGTCGCGCGTCAGGGCGACGCCCGCGCCGGCCTCGGCCTGCGCTTCCGCTTCGGTTTCGGCGACGAAGATGCGGCCGTCCTCGGCGTACCACGCCGGGATCCGGTGACCCCACCAGAGCTGGCGCGAGACGCACCACGGCTGGATATTCTCCATCCAGTTGAAGAAAGTCTTTTCCCACGTCTTGGGGACGATGTTGATGCGGCCGTCGCGGACCGCGGCCATCGGCGGCTGTGCGAGCGTCTTGGCGTCGACATACCATTGGTCGGTGAGCATCGGTTCGATCACCACGCCGCCGCGGTCGCCGAACGGCTGCATGATCAGCTTGTCCTCGACCTTGACCATCAGCCCTTCGGCATCGATGTCGGCGACGACGCGTTTGCGCGCTTCGTAGCGATCGAGCCCGCGATATTCCTCGGGAACGAGATTGAGCGCGTCAATTTCGGCCGGGGTCGCGGTCGCGCCCTTGGCAATCTCGACCGCGCGCGCGGCGGCTTCGGCATAGGGCGCCCCGTCGGCGCGCATCGCGGCGACCTCGTCCATCAGGCGGTACATCGGAATGTTGTTCCGCTGCGCGACGCCATAGTCGTTCTCGTCGTGCGCGCCGGTGATCTTCACCGCGCCCGACCCGAAATGCGGATCGGGATATTCGTCGGTGATGATCGGGATCAGGCGGCGATGTTCCTTCGGCCCGACGGGGATCTCGCAATATTTGCCGACGATCGGACGATAGCGCTCGTCGTCAGGGTGAACGGCGACCGCGCCGTCGCCGAGCATCGTTTCGGGGCGCGTCGTCGCGATCGAGATATAGTCGCGCTCTTCCTCCAGCACGACGTGGCCGTCGGCGTCGCGTTCGACATAGGTGTAGGTCTCGCCGCCCGCGAGCGGATATTTGAAGTGCCACATATGGCCCGGCACCTCGTGCGATTCGACCTCGAGGTCCGAAATCGCGGTCTTGAGCGCGGGATCCCAGTTCACGAGGCGCTTGTCGCGGTAGATCAGGCCTTTTTTGTGGAGGTCGACGAACACCTTGACCACGGCCTCGGTAAAATGCGGGTCCATCGTGAACTGCTCGCGCGACCAGTCCATCGAGCAGCCGAGGCGGCGAAGCTGGCCGGTGATCTGGCCGCCGCTTTCGGTTTTCCATTCCCAGACCTTGTCGACGAATTCTTCGCGCGTGAAATCGGTGCGCTTTTGCTGGCGTTCGTTGAGCTGGCGCTCGACGACCATCTGCGTCGCGATGCCGGCATGGTCCATGCCGACGACCCACAGCGCATCCTTGCCGCGCAGGCGTTCGTAGCGGACGAGAACGTCCTGCAACGTGTTGTCGAGCGCATGGCCGATATGGAGCGCGCCGGTGACGTTGGGCGGCGGATTGACGATCGTGAAGGGTGTCGCGTCGGGACGCGCGGGACGGAAGAGTCCACGGCTTTCCCATTCATGGGCCCATTTCGCCTCGATAGCGGCGGGATCGAACGTTTTTTCCATCGGCATAGCCGGGCGCCTTTGCCAGCCGGGGTGCGGACTGGCAAGCTGGATCGGCAGGGATTAGAGTATCGCCGACTGCAGGAGCGAGGTCATGGACGATGCGATGCGCAGCGGAGTCATTCGCTTGGCCGAATATGCGGCGCAGGTGCCGACGCCCGAGGGTGAACGATCGGTCCTCGCGCTGAAACGCGGGACGCTCGACGTCCGCCTGTCGGTTCCCGTCCCGCCGAACCGCCAGACGCCGCACGAACAGGACGAGCTGTACGCGGTTATCCGCGGAAAAGGCGTACTGATCCACGGCGACGAGCGCACGCCGTTCGCTGCGGGCGACCTGCTGTTCGTCGCCGCCGGGGTCGAGCATCATTATGCCGATTTCAGCGACGATCTGGCACTGTGGCGGATATTCTATGGCAAGGCGGGCGGCGAGGTCGCGATATGACCTGCCGCCCGCCAAGGCTTATTTCTTGAGGTAGCTGCCGAGCCAGTTGAACACCGTCTGGTGCCACTGAACGCTGTTCGCGCCCTTCAGCACCCAGTGGTTCTCGTCGGGGAAGACGAGCAGCTGCGACGGTATGTTCCGGCGCTGGAGCGCGGTGAAGGCAGCGAGGCCCTGCGTATAGGGAATGCGGAAGTCCTTCTCGCTGGTGATGACCAGCATCGGCGTCTTCCACTTGGTCACATGATTGACCGGATTCCATTTTTCATATTCTTCGGGAACCTGGAAATAGGGGCCGCCATGCTCCCATTCGTCGAACCATAGCTCCTCGGTCTCATACGCCATCGCGCGCGCGTCGAAGACGCCGTCGTGCTGGACGAGGCATTTGAAGCCGTCGGTCCACTGGCCAGCGATCCAGTTCATCATATAGCCGCCATAGGATGCACCGAGTGCGCAGGCGTTGGCGATGTCGAGCTGCGCATCCTGCTTGCCCGCAGCGGCGAGGCCGAGGCGGAGGTCTTCGAGCGGCTTGCCGCCCCAATCCTTGTTGATGCTGTCGGTGAAGGCCTGACCATAGCCGGTCGAGCCGTGGAAATCGATGCTGACGACGCCATAACCCTGCTGCGCGAACAGGCGCGGGTTCCAGCGCGTCGACCAGCCGTTGCCAAAGCTGCCCTGTGGGCCGCCATGGACGATGAAGGCGACCGGCAGCTTGCCGGTGCTGTTTGCGGGTTTCAGAATGATGCCCCACACTTTGTCGCCGTTGGCGCCGGCAAACTGCATGCGGTCGAACTTGACCGGATCGAATTCGGCGAGCGTCGCGGCGTTCACGGCCGTGACCTGCTTCACCTTGCCCTTCGCGTCGCGAGTGTAGAGGTCCGTGGGCGCGAGCGCGGTGTTGCGCGTGTAGAGAAGCGCGCCGCCCGGCAACACCGTGACGTCGCCGATCGTGCCGTCGAAGGCGTCGGCCGAGGCCTTGAGCTTTTCCACCTTGCCGGTCGCGGCGTCGACCTTGAACACCGGATGGTCGAGCACGTCCTGCGCGGTGACGAACAGCGACTTGCCGTCCGCCGCCCAGGCGATCGACGCGACCGAGCGATCCCATGCATCGGTCAGCTTCTTCGTCTCGCCGCTCTCGAGGTTGCGCAGCATCAGCACCTGCCGGTCGGCTTCATAGCTCGGCCGCGCCATCGCGGCATAGGCGAGCCATTTGCCGTCGGGCGAGGGGGTGGGGAGGGTGTCGGTCGCCTGATTGTCCTGTGTCAGGTTGACCGGCATCATCCGGCTGTCGACCAGCCAGCGATAGATATCGAGGTTGGTCGAGGTCGGCTCGTTGCGATCGGCCTTGCGCAGCGTGAAAAAGACGGTGCGGCTGTCGGCGCCCCATGCGAGTTCCTCGCCGCCGCCGAACGGCTTCGACGGGCTGTCGCCGATCAGGCCCGCGTCGACCGGACGTGCGACGCTAGCCTTGCCACCGTCGAGGTTGAAGACGAAGGGGCGGCTGTAGGTGCCGGGGGTCTCCCACGCATCCCAGTGGCGGACGAATCCGGCGCCATCCTTGTAGAGACGGCCGCTGCCGGGTCCGACAAGCGCGCCCTTGTCCTTGGCGTCGCAGCCGAAGTCGGTGCATTCATTCGGGATGTCGCCCCATGCCAGCAGCTTTTTGCCGTCGGGGGAAATCTTGAAGCCCGCGACGTCGGCCGGAGTGTCGGTGACTTGGGTCGCGGCACCGCCCGTGCTCAGCTCGATGCGCCACAGCTGATCCTTGCCCGATGCATTCGAGAGAAAATAGAGGCTGCCGTCGGGCGCAAAGGCGGGCGATGTCTCATTCTTGCCCGCGGTGTCGGCGATCTGGACGGGCTTTGCGTCCTTTGCATTGCGATCGACGAGCCAGAGGCCGGTCGAGCGCCTGTACGTGCCGGTTTCGGTGTCGGTCTGCTGGAAGACGACCCAGCGCCCGTCGGGCGACGCGGTCGGCGCGGCGACGCGCTTCAGCGTCGCAAGGTCGACCTCGGTCATCGGGCGGGCGAAAGCGGGGGTGGAAAGGGCGGCGGCAAGCGCGATCGCGCTGCAAAGGATCTGGTTTCGCATGAAAGCGGTTTAGCGACGCGCGCTGCACGTTCAAGCACGAAGGCGCGCCAAATCGCGCTTCGCCGACGCCAACTAAATTTCGCTGGCGGGCCAAAAGGAAAAGCGCCATCGGGCCGGTCGAGGAACGAGAAGGAAACCGATGGTTCGCGCCATATTGAACACAGGCCGCATCTTCGTGCCGCTGTTGGCGGGTGCGAGTCTGCGCGACCGCGTGATCGCCAGCGTCGGCGCGCTGATCGGGATCGGCTTCGTCGGGCTGACCTGCACCGCGCTGTTCCCCTCGACAATGCCATGGATCGTCGCGCCGATGGGAGCATCGGCGGTGCTGCTGTTCGCGGTGCCAGCAAGCCCGCTCGCGCAGCCCTGGTCGATCGCCGGCGGCAATGTGATTTCGGCGATCGTCGGCGCGATCGTTGCGTGGATATTCCCCGATCCGGCGATTGCCGCGGCGGTCGCGGTTTCGCTCGCGATCATGACGATGTCGCTCTTGCGCTGCCTGCATCCGCCCGGCGGCGCCGCGGCGCTGAGTGCCGTGCTCGGAGGCTATGCGCTGTTCTCGGCGCATGTGGCCGATTTCCTGATCGTCGTTCTCGTCAATTCGCTGCTGATGGTGGCGATCGGATGGATGTTCCACCGCTTCTCGGGACATAGCTATCCGCACCGCGCCAAGCCCGTCGAAGGCAAGGCCTTGCCGCCTGCACCCGCGTCCGGCTTGCTGATGGGCGATATCGACCAAGCGCTCGACGACTTGGGCGAGACGTTCGACATCAGCCGTGATGATCTTGCTCTGCTGCTCGAACGGGCGGAACTGCACGCTGCGGAGCGCAGCGGCAAGCCTTAGCGGACGAGGGCGCCGCCCTTCATTACATGATCGATCTTTTCGAGCACGGTGATGTCGGCGAGCGGGTCGGCCTTCACCGCGACGAAATCGGCGTAGCGGCCGGGTACGATCGCGCCGACATCGCTGCGGCCGATTTCCTCCGATGCGCGGCCGGTTGCCGACTGGATCGCCTGCATCGGCGTCATTCCATATTTGACCATATTGCGGAACTGGCGTGCGTTGAGCCCGTGCGGATAGACGCCCGCGTCGGTGGCGTAACCGATGTTGACGCCGAGCTCGACCGCGCGCTTGAAAGCGGCGCGCTGCGCGTCGGTCGTTTCGCGGTTCTTGCGCAGATATTCCTCGGGCCAGCCTTCCTTCGTGCCGACATCGTCGATGTAGGTGCCGTTGTAGATATCCATCGCGAGCCAGGTACCGTGTTTTTTCGCAAGCTGGAGCGTCGCTTCGTCGGCGAGGCTGGCGTGCTCGATGCTGTCGACCCCCGCGTTGATCGCATTCTGGATGCCGATCGCGCCATGCGCGTGCGCGGTCACCTTCTTGCCGCGGGCATGCGCGACCTTCACGACCGCGCGGAGCTGGTCGACGGTCATTTCGGGGGCGCCGGGCTCGGTGCCGATCGCAAGGACCGCGCCGGTCGCGATCGTCTTGATGAAGTCCGCGCCATGATCGAGCAAATAGGTCGTCTTCGCTGCTGCTTCCTCGGGCGTCGCTGCGACGCCGAGCCGCATGTCGGGCGGCAATTGCTCGTTCGGGACGACGCCATTGAGTTCTCCGCCACCCTTGGGGATGGTGAGATAGGCGCCCGCGACCCACATGCGCGGACCCGGCACGTCACCACGGTCGATCGCGTTGCGCAGCGTCACATCGGTGAGCCCGCGATAAGTGCCGACATCGCGCACGCTGGTGAAACCCGCGTCGAGCGTCACGCGCGCGTTGCGCGCGCCGACGAGTGCGGTTTCGGCGGGCGAGGCTTTCATCGGTGCGGCGAGGTCGGCGCTCTGGCCGAGGTCGGCGAGATGCGTGTGGAGGTCGATCAGGCCGGGCAAGACGGTATAGGCGGACCAGTCGACGACCGTTGCGCCGTCGGGCGCCTTGCCGCACGCGCCGACGGCCTTGATGCGCTCGGCCTCGACGGTGATGCACTGGCCGGTGTGCACCTCGTTCGAGACGCCGTCGATCAGGCGTCCGGTCTGGATATAGAGGGTTTCGGCCGACGCGGGCGTCGCGGCGAGGACCGCCGCGAGCGCCGCCGTCAGATATTCGAACCGAACGCGTCGCACTGGCGCGGATCTCCCGATTGCAGGCCGCGGCGCAGCCAAGTCATGCGTTGTTCGCTCGTCCCGTGGGTGAAGCTTTCGGGTACGGGGCGTTGGCCCGCCGAGCGCATCAGCGTATCGTCGCCGATCGCATTGGCGGCGCGCATCGCTTCTTCCATGTCGCCCGGTTCCATTACGGACTGGCCGTCGTTTGTCTTCGCGCGCGCCGCCCAGACGCCGGCGTAGCAATCAGCCTGCAACTCCATACGGACCTGCAGTGCGTTGCCCTCGGCCTGCGAGGATCGCGACTGCGCGCGGCGGACCTGTTCGGAAATGCCGCTGATCGTCTGGATGTGATGGCCGACTTCGTGCGCGACGACATAGGCCTGCGCAGCATCGCCCGCGGCCCCAAACCGCTGCGCGAGTTCGCCAAAGAAGGCCGTGTCCAAATAGATGCCCTGATCGGCGGGGCAGTAGAACGGCCCCATCGCGGCTTGCGCCGCGCCGCAGCCCGACTGGTTGCGATCGGTGAAGAAGCGCAGTTTCGGTTCTTGATAACCGTTGATCTGCGTACCCCAGAATTTGTTCGTCGAACTGAAGACGTTACACGCGAAGCGTTCGCCCTCGGTATCGCAAGCCTGTGTATTGGTACCGCGGCTGTCGGCCATCGGGTCGGCGGTCCCGCTCCCGCTGCTGAGCATATTGGCGCCGGGGCCGAGCAGGAAAAAGGCGGCCACGCCGATCAGCAGGATCGTGCCGCAACCCATCTTGCGTCCGAGCAGCATCGGGAGGAATCCGATAAGGAGTCCGCCGAGGCCACCGCCACCGCCGCCACTGAATCCGCCGCCGCTGCGGCCTAGGTCGCGGATATCGTCTCCGGGATCATAGTCGTCGAGGCGCATCGGGCTTCTCCACCGGTAAAATTCTGGTCTACCGCGATAGTTACAGCAGCGCCGGGCAATTGGAAGGGGGTTCGCATATCACCCGGCCATTGCAATAGCCTGTGTTGCGGTGCACAAATCCGGCGCGCTTCCAAGAAGGATCCCCCGAGTCCATGCCCCGCCGCGCCGCCCGTGCTGCCCTTCCGCTTCCCGATCTCGTCGTGCTCGTCCTGCAGGGCGGCGGCGCGCTCGGGGCGTTTCAGGCGGGAGTTTATGAGGCGCTGATCGAGCTTGGGATCGAGCTCGACTGGGTGGCGGGGATTTCGATCGGCGCGGTCAACGCCGCGATCATCGCGGGGAACGAACGCGATCAGGCCGTCGGCAAGATGCGTGAGTTCTGGGAGGGCGTCTCGTCCGCACTGCCGTCGCTGCCGACCGCGGATAATGACTGGGCGCGCGAATGGACGCATCTGGCGGCGGCGGCGCAGGTGACGGCGTTCGGGGTCCCGGGATTTTTCATCCCGCGCTTTCCGCCACCGGCGTTTGCCGAGCGGCAGACGCCCGAGGCGGTCAGCTTTTACGACACCACGCCCTTGATCGCGACGCTCGACCGGCTGGTCGACTGGGACCGCGTGAACAATGGCAAGGTGCGGCTGTCGGTCGGCGCCGTTGCGGTCGAAACCGGCAATTTCCGTTATTTCGACACGCAGTGCGACATGATCGACGCGCGCCACATCTTGGCGTCGGGCGCGCTGCCGCCGGGCCTGCCGCCGGTCGAGATCGACGGCAATTGGTATTGGGATGGCGGCCTCGTGTCGAACACCCCGCTCGAGCATGTCGTCGAGGCCGCGAACAAGGACATGCTGGTCTTTCAGGTCGACCTGTTCCCCGCGCGCGGCGAGCGCCCGCACGATATGGAGGCGGCCTGGTCGCGCGAAAAGGACATTCGTTACTCGAGCCGCACGCGGCGCATTTCGGACGGGCTGGTGCGGCGCCGCAAGGAGCACCGGTTGATCGACCGCATGCTGGAAAAACTGCCGTCGGAATGCGCGGACCTGCCAGAGGTCAAGGCGGTGCGGCGGATGGTCGACTGCAAGGCGCTCAACGTCGTCCAGTTGATCCACGAACCGCCGGCGTGGCAGACGGGTGCGCGCGATTTCGAATTTTCGCGTTCGACGATGGAGGTCAACTGGGCGCTGGGCCGTGACGCCGTCGAGGCGGCGATGAAGGATGGGCACCTGCTCGCGGACAGCATCGCCGAAGGGCGCTCGGACAGTTTTGCAGTGCAATCGAACGGGCTCAGACCAAAGGATGGTTGAAGCGGCCGGCGACCATCTTCACCTTCACATTCTCCCTCACTGAAAGGATTATCGATGCGCCTTAAAGGAAAGACCGCCCTCGTCACCGGATCGACCTCGGGCATCGGGCTCGGAATCGCCAAGGCCTTTGCCGCCGAGGGCGCGAACATCATCATCAACGGGTTCGGCGAAGCCGATGCGATCGAGACCGAACGCAAGGGGCTGGAGGCGACCAGCGGCGGGAAGGCGGCCTATGACGGCGCCGACCTCACCAAGCCCGAGGCGATCGAGGACATGTTCAAGCGCGCCGAGAAGGATTTCGGCGGGGTCGACATCCTCGTGAACAATGCGGGCATGCAGTTCGTCTCGCCGGTCGAGGATTTTCCGGTCGAGAAATGGGACATGATCATCGCGCTCAATTTGACCGCGGCGTTTCATACCATCCGCCATGCCGTGCCTGTCATGCGCAAGAAGAAATGGGGGCGCATCATCGCGACCGCGTCGGCGCATTCGCTCGTCGCCTCGCCGTTCAAATCGGCCTATGTCACCGCGAAGCACGGCCTCGCGGGCCTGACCAAGACCGTCGCGCTCGAAGTCGCCGATGCCGGGATCACGGTGAATTGTATCAGTCCGGGCTATGTCTGGACGCCGCTGGTCGAGAACCAGATCCCCGACACGATGAAGGCGCGGAACATGACGCGCGAGCAGGTGATCAACGACGTGCTGCTCGCGGGTCAGCCGACGAAGCAGTTCGTCACGGTCGAGCAGGTCGCGGCCATCGCCTCCTTCCTGACGCGCGACGAGGCGGCGAACATCACCGGCGCAAACCTGAGCGTCGATGGTGGCTGGACGGCTGCTTGACCCGCTGCGCTCTTGAGCAATCTCCTTTGCCCTCTTAAGGTTAACGATAGAGGGACTGGGGAGAAACGGAGAATCATGGGTCGCACCATTTGGGTTTTGGCGGTGGCGCTCGGCGTCACCCTTGGCGCGTGCAAGTCGGTGGTGCCGCCGGTGCCTCCGTCGTCGGCCGATGCGCCGCCGGAGACGTGCACCTGGCGCGCAACGGCAACTGATCAGGATCAGGAGCGCATCCGGGGCTGGTACAAGAGCTGGCAGGCGGCGCTGGCCGATGCGCGGGCGAAAGGCTTTGGGGGTGATATCGACCGCGAGGGCATATTGCTGCAGCCGACCGCCGCGCTGCCCAATCCGCATCTGCCGGCGGGCGATTATCGTTGCCGGACGATCAAGCTCGGCACGCAGGGGCGGAGCGGGCTGTCCTACGTCGCCTATGGCTGGTTCCGTTGCCGCGTCGCGCCCGAACAGGGGTTGTCGAGCCTGACCAAGATAACGGGGTCGCAGCGTCCCGTCGGGCTGATCTTTCCCGACAATCTGAAGCGGCAGATTTTTCTCGGCACGCTCGAACTCGGCGACGAGAAGATGGCGGTCAATTATGGCAGCGACCGGATGCGCGACATGGCAGGGCTGGTCGAACGGATCGGCGACAATCGCTGGCGGCTCGTGTTGCCGGCGCCGGCTTATGAATCCTTGCTCGACGTGATCGAACTGGTCCCGGCGGGCTGAAAAGAACAACAGGGGAATTGGCATGCGGATTTTGTTGATGAGCGCGGCGGCGCTGGCTTTGGCTGCGCCTGCCGCGGCGCAAACGCTCGGCGGCGAGGTCGAAAAGCAGATGCCTTCGCTCATGGCGATCTACAAGGATCTGCATGCCAACCCCGAACTCAGCTTCATGGAGGTGCGCTCGGCGGGTATCCTCGCGGGCGAGGCGCGCAAGCTGGGCTTCAATGTCACCGAAAAGGTAGGCGGTACCGGCGTCGTTGCGGTGATGGAGAACGGCCCGGGCCCGGTGGTGATGGTGCGCGCCGACATGGACGGGCTGCCGGTCACCGAACAGACGGGGCTCCCCGGCGCGTCGAAGATACGCGTGACCACGAAGGAAGGCGTCGAAACCGGCGTGATGCACGCATGCGGCCACGACACGCATATGACCGCATGGATCGGCGTCGCGCGGCTGATGGCGGCGAACAAGGCGAAATGGTCGGGCACGCTGGTGATGATCGGCCAGCCCGCCGAAGAACGCGGGGCGGGCGCGCGCATGATGCTCGCCGACGGCCTTTATACGCGCTTTCCCAAACCGCAATATGCGCTCGCATTCCATGACGCGGCACAGTTCCAGGCGGGCAAGATCGGCTATACGCCGGGTTATGCGCTCGCCAATGTCGACAGTGTTGACATCACGGTGAAGGGCGTTGGCGGCCATGGCGCCTATCCGCAGACGACCAAGGATCCGATCGTGCTCGCGAGCCGTATCGTCGGCGCGCTCCAGACGCTCGTCTCGCGCGAGATCAGTCCGCTCGACAGCGCGGTGGTGACGGTCGGCAGCTTCCATGCGGGGGCAAAGCACAATATCATTTCGGACGAAGCGAAGCTGCAGCTCACGGTGCGCAGCTATAGCGACGAGGTGCGCGACCACCTGCTCGACGGAATCGCGCGTATCGCGAAGGGCGAGGCGATCGCCGCCGGCATGCCCGAGGACAAGATGCCCGTCGTGACGGTGCAAAAGGACGAATATACCCCCGCGACCTTCAATACCCCGGAGTTCACCCAGGAAATGGCGGCGTTTCTGAAAACGAGCTTCGGCGAGGACCGCGTCGTTCAGATGCCCCCGGTGATGGGCGGCGAGGATTTCAGCCGCTTCTGGCGCGAGGACAAGAGCATCAAGAGCCTGATCGTCTGGGTCGGCGGGGTGCCGCAGGCCGAATATGACGCGGCGAAGAAGGAAGGGCGGACGCTGCCCAGCCTCCATTCGCCCTTCTGGGCACCCGACGCCCCCGCCGTGATCTCGACCGCGACCGAGGCACTGACGGCGATGACATTGAAGTTGATGGCGAAGAAATAAGAGGCGCGGAAAGCGGCGAGCCACTGATGCCGCATTGCCCGGCCACGCGGCCGTTTCCCAAATAAATTGGGATGGACCTGTTCGCGGCGCTGTGGTGAGCAAAAGACATGTCTGCCAATGAACCCGCTCCCGGCTTGACCGCGTGCCTCACCGATCGGGAAATGGAAATTCTTCGCCTGCTGGTCGCCGGGCATACGGTAAAGACCATCGCAGCGCGTCTCGGCCGTTCGGAAACGTCGATCAACGAGCGTTTGCGTGCCGCCCGGCGCAAAACGGGGGTCGGCAGCAGCCGCGAATTGGCACGCCTTCTGGACCTCCAAAAAACTTGTGACGAAAATATCGATCTTTCGAGACAGCGCCCCAACGGAAAGGACTTGGCGTACACCGCGGCCGTTGGAGGTCGCGGTTCGAAAGGAATGATCATCATGCTCATTGCAATACCCATGGCCGCCGCTGGACTGATGTTCGCAGCCGCTCCTTCCGCCGATCAGGCCGGAACGCCGAACGCCGTTTACGCCGCCGCCTCCAAGCCATTGCCGTTGGTCGGAAGCTGGTCGCTGGACGCGTCGCAGATGCCGGAAAAGGAACGCCCTCAACGGGTCACGATGACGTTCCGTCCATCGGCGGACGGAAAATGGACAACGCGCGTGGAAATCATTGCGCCGGACGGTTCCAGCAAGCATTCGGAATCGACTGCCGCGCTTGACGGCGTCGCCGTACCGATCACCGGCAATATGGATTTCATCGACAGCGTTGCCTTGCGTCAGCCGGCGCCGGATACCTTGGTCATGACGCTGGGCAAGGCGGGCGCGCGGGTTTCGACGCGCGTCTACACCGTCGCCAAGGATCTGAAATCCATGACCGAAACGATCGTCTGGTCCGCCGACAATCGTCAAAAACTGGAAACGACGCATTTCGATCGAATTGATTGATCGCGGGTAAGTTTCCCCCGCCGGCATCGCGCGGCACCAACATCGCAATCAGCCCTGACGCCCCGCGCGTTTTGCTAAGGTTGCGACTTCGCGCGCGCCGATAATGGCCTCCCACTTCGGCCCCCGGCTTGCCCCGGGGGTCGCCTTGTCCATATCGCCGTCGTCATTCTCCTTTGAAGGCCGCAAAGCTGCCGCCACGGCCCGCGCCCTCGGTAAAGCGTTTGCCCCCCGCCGCCGCGCCTTCGCGCAAGGGAGCAGCCCCGGCGTGCGCTTCGTGCGACAGGGCGCCTTCGATATCGAAATCCCATTGGCGATAGGTGCTGAGCCGGTCGCTGTTCACGCAGATTTGCGGGAAGGCCGCGATCTGCTTCGCCAATTCGACTGCAGCGGCAAGCGCCTCACCGTCGGCGACGATCCTGTCGGCCAGGCCGATGCGCTGCGCCTCATCGGCGGCGACCGGCCGCCCGGTCAGGATCATGTCGAGGGCGCGGCCTTGCCCGACGATGCGCGGCAGGCGGACGGTGCCACCGTCGATCAGCGGCACGCCCCAGCGGCGGCAATAGACGCCGAAGATCGCGCTGGCGGCGGCAACGCGCATGTCGCACCAGAGCGCCAGCTCGAGCCCGCCGGCGACGGCATGCCCCTCGACCGCAGCGATCACGGGCTTCTCGATCAGCATCCGCGTCGGTCCCATCGGTCCGGGGCCGTCAGGGTCGTAGCGCGACGTCCCTACGGCATTGAGGTCGAAGCCGGCGCAGAAATGCCCGTCGCTGCCGGTCAGGATCGCGACGCGTGCGCTCTCGTCGGCGGCGAAGGCCGTGAAAGCGGTCCGCAAAGCAGCGGCAGTATCGGGATCGACCGCGTTGCGGCGCGCCGGGCGATCGATGGTGACGATCGTGACGGGGCCATCGCTTTCGACAAGCACGCTCATGCAAATCCTCCTCTTCCACCCGTCGTAGCGTGCCGGGACGCCGGGGGACTTGCAAGCGGCGCGGCGGCACCCTAAATAAAGGATATGCGGGCCGGGCCCCTCTGGCGTCGGTGGGATATCTCCCGCCACGTGATGTCGGACCGCATCGGGTGACCCCGATGCTCTGGCCCTATCTCCCCCCTGTTTCCTGGGGTCCCGGCATCGGCGTCACCTGCTTGATTTCTCAATCAGGAGGCCCTTTTCAATGACACTCAATCCCAATCTCTACCGTCTGACCGTCCTCCATCGTCAACTCGACGATGCCGAGCGCCGCGAGGTGCGCCGCCGCGGCGCCGATCCGTTTCGCCTGCTGCGGCTGAAGACGCTGAAGCTCGCGGTGAAGAAGCGGCTCGCGACGTTGACGCAGCGTCCCGCATTGCGCCCGGCGTTCGCGCTCTAACCCGCCATAATCGATGATCGAGCACGCTGCCGAAAGGTGGCGCGCTCCGCATATCCAGGGACATCATCATGGAATTTCTGTTTGCCGACTGGCTGGGCACCCCGGCCTGGTTCTGGCTGTCGTTCATCGCGCTCGTGATCGCGCTTACCGCCTTCGACCTTGGTATCCTCAACAAGGAGAACAAGGAGATGGGGATCGGCGAGAGCCTCAAGCTCTCGGCGCTCTATATCGGTATCGCGACCGCGTTCGGCGCATGGGTCTGGGCCGCAAAGGGCGGCGAGGCGGGCCTCCAATATTACACTGGCTTCTTCATCGAGAAGGCGCTGTCGATCGACAATATCTTCGTCATCTCGCTGATCTTCACGACCTTCGCGATCCCGCCGCGTTACCAGTATCGCGCGCTCCTTTGGGGCATTGTCGCGGTGATCGTGCTGCGCGGCATCATGATCGCGGGCGGTGCGGCGCTTGTCACCGAATATGGCTGGGTACTCTACATCTTTGCGGCGTTCCTTGTGTTCACTGGCGTGAAGATGCTGTTCGCAAGCGAAAAGCCGATGGACGTGAAGGGAAATCCGGTCGTCAAATGGCTATCGCGCCGGATGCCGATCACCGACGAATTGCACGGCGAGAAATTCTTCGTGCGTGTGCCCGATACGAAGACCGGCAAGATCGTACTCGCCGCGACGCCTTTGTTCCTCGCGCTCGTCGTGATCAACCTCGCCGACCTTGTGTTCGCGGTCGACAGCGTGCCGGCGATCTTTGCGATCACGACCGACACCTTCATCGTTTATACGTCGAACATCATGGCGATCCTCGGCCTGCGCGCGCTCTATTTCGCGCTGTCGGCGATGGTGCACCGTTTCCACTATCTCAAATATGCACTCGCGCTGGTGCTCGTCTTCATCGGATCGAAGATTTTCGTCGCCGACTTCGTTCTGGATGGCACGAAGTTTCCGCCGCTGGTCAGCCTGGGCGTCACCGTCGCGCTGATTGCGGGCGGTGTCATCTGGTCGCTGGTCAAGACGCGCGAGGAGGAAGCGACGCTGCCGCAATGAAAATGTCCGCCGGAAGCGCAAGGGCTTCCGACGGACAGGCTTTCCTCCCCAGGAAAGCTCGGTAGGCGCGGAGGTCGGGTCGCTGGCCTCCGCGCCAAGAGGGGTGACGCGGGGGCTGCAACATTTCCCCCGCGTCGAACTCGTTTAAGCGGCGAACTGGTTCATCGTATTGTCCTTGCCCGCGGCCTTGAGGGCCGCTTCGCCGGCGAAATATTCCTTGTGATCGTCGCCGATATCGCTGCCCGACATATTCTGGTGCTTCACGCAGGCGATGCCCTGACGGATTTCGGCGCGCTGGACGCCCTTGACGTAACCCAGCATCGCTTCGTCGCCGAAATATTCCTTGGCGAGATTGTCGGTGCTGAGCGCCGCGGTGTGATAGGTCGGCAGCGTGATCAGGTGGTGGAAGATGCCCGCCCGCTTCGCCGCGTCGCGCTGGAAGGTGCGGATGCGGTTGTCGGCTTCTTCGCCCAGCGCCGTGGCGTCATAATCGGCGCTCATCAGCCTGGCGCGGTCATAGGCGCTGACGTCCTTGCCCTCGGCGCTCCACGCGTCGAACACCTGCTGGCGGAAGTTGAGCGTCCAGTTGAAGCTCGGCGAATTGTTGTAGGCGAGCTTCGCATTGGGGACGACCTCGCGGATGCGGTCGACCATGCCGGCGATCTGTTCGATATGCGGCTTTTCGGTCTCGATCCACAGCAGGTCGGCGCCGTTCTGCAAGGATGCGATGCAATCCATGACGCAGCGATCCTCGCCGGTTCCCGAACGAAACTGATAGAGGTTCGAGGGCAGGCGCTTCGGACGCATCAGCTTGCCATCGCGGTTGATCAGCACGTCGCCCGGGTTGCCCGCGCCGTCGACCTCTTCGCAATCGAGGAAGCTGTTATACTGGTCGCCAAGGTCGCCGGCCTCCTTCGAGAAGGCGATCTGCTTGGTCAGGCCCGCGCCGAGGCTGTCCGTGCGCGTCACGATGATGCCGTCCTCGACGCCGAGTTCCATGAAGGCGTAGCGGCAGGCGCGGATCTTCGCGATGAAATCCTCGTGCGGCACGGTGACCTTGCCGTCCTGGTGGCCGCACTGCTTTTCGTCCGAAACCTGATTTTCAATCTGGAGCGCGCAGGCGCCGGCCTCGATCATCTTCTTGGCGAGCAGATAGGTCGCCTCGGCATTGCCGAAGCCCGCGTCGATGTCGGCGATGATCGGCACGACGTGCGTTTCATGATTGTCGATCGCGGCCTGCACCTGCTTGGCCTTGAGTTCGTCACCCTCGGCGCGCGCGGCGTCGAGGTCGCGGAACAGCATGCCGAGTTCGCGGGCGTCGGCCTGACGCAGGAAGGTGTAGATTTCCTCGATCAGCGCCGGAACGCTGGTCTTCTCGTGCATCGACTGGTCGGGCAGCGGACCGAATTCGCTGCGCAGCGCGGCGATCATCCAGCCCGAGAGATAGATATAGCGGCCCTTGACGGTGCCGAAATGCTTCTTGATCGAGATCATCTTCTGCTGCGCGATGAAGCCGTGCCAGCAGCCCAAGGACTGGGTGTAGTTCGCGGGGTCGGCGTCATAGGCGGCCATGTCGGCGCGCATAATGCGCGCGGTGTACCGGGCGACGTCGAGGCCGGTGCGGAACTTGTTCTGGGCGCGCATGCGGGCGATGCTCTCGCCGCTGATGCCATCCCAGGTGCCGTCATAATCGCGGATGAGGCGGCCTGCCTGCGCCATGTCTTCTTGGTAGCCCATCATCTTGTCCTCGTTCGAAGCTGATGGGTGGAAGTTGGCGAAAGTGCAGCGAAAAGTGAAAAGCTTTGTCAATAATATTTGTGAAATATGGACGTTAGGTGTAAATTAGGCTGTAAATTAGTAAAGAAAGTTACAGGATGGCAGAGCGGCGGGTGTTTGCGGGGCCGGCGGTGCGCAAGGTGCGGCGCGAGGCGGGGATGACGCAGGCGGCGATGGCCGAGGCGCTCGATATTTCGCCGAGCTATCTCAATCTGATCGAGCATGGGCAGCGGCCATTGTCCGCGACTGTGATCGTCAAACTGGCCGAACGGTTCGGGTTCGATGCGGCGAAGCTCGGTGCGGAAGATTTGCCGGGCGGGCTTGCAGGGCTGCGGCGGCGGCTCGCCGATCCGCGTTTTGCCGATCTGGGGATCGGCGCGCACGAGGTCGAGGAGTGGCTTCAGACCGCCCCGGCGACCGCCGCCGCCTTTGCGCGATTGTTCGATGCCGCGCCCGAAGCGCGCGGTGAGATGCAAGAAGAGGCGCCCGAAGTTGCCGCCGTGCGCCGGGCGATCGAGAAATGGCGCAACCATTTCCCCGATCTCGACGCGCGCGCCGAGGAACTGGCGGACGAGTTACGGCTGGCGGGCGGCGATCTCTATGGGACGATTTCCGAGCGTTTGCGCACCCGGCACCAACTTGGCATTCGCATACTGCCGAGCGACGTGATGCCCGACCGGCTGCGCTGGCTCGACTGGCACGCGCGGCAACTTATGCTGAACGAGCTGCTGCGCCCCGCGTCGCGCACCTTTCAGGCCGCGGCAACGCTTGCGCAGATCGAAGCAAAGGGCGAGATCGACGCGCTCGTTGCAGGCGCCGAATTCGCCGAGAGCGCGGCGGCCAAGCTGTTCGAGCGCCATCTGATCCAGTATTTCGCCGCGGCGCTGATGATGCCGTACAGCCGGTTCCTGCGCGCCTGCGACGCAACGGGATATGACCTGCTGCTGCTCCAGCGGCGCTTCGGTGCGGGGTACGAACAGGTGGCGCACCGGCTGACGACCTTGCAGCGCGTCGGCGCGCGCGGGCTGCCCTTTTTCATGCTGCGCATCGATCGCGCGGGGCAGGGGAGCAAACGCTATGCCGGGGCGAGCCAGTCGCCGCTGGTCGATGGCGACGCGCGCTGCCCGCTGTGGAGCGTACATGAAGCCTTTGCGCGCCCGGGCGAGGTGGTCGCCGACCTCGTCGAGTTGGAGGACGGATCGCGCTGGTTCACCCAATCGCGTTCGGTCGCCGCCCCCGGCGCGACGGGAAGCGGCGCCCCCGCGCGCTTTGCGGTTTGCGTAGGGGTCGACGCGAAGGTCGCAGCGCCGCTGATCGCCGCGCGCGGACTCGATCTGATGCGCAGCCCCGCGACGCCGATCGGTCTCGGCTGCCGCCGCTGCACGCGCACCGGCTGCGTCCAGCGATCGATGCCTCCGCTGGGCCGCCCGCTGCGCTTCCGCGAAGGCGAACGCGGGGTGAGCGCGTTCGATTTTGCGGGCGACTGAGGTTAAGCAGACGTTACGTTGTGACTTAATTTGGCACATAGCGTGCCGTATTGGGAAAGGTGCGTGTCTATCAGGCGGCCGCAACGGGACCCAAAATGCTTGTACGAATTGAACCAGAGGACGTCGAAATCGGCATGTTCGTCCACGCCTTTGAAGGGTCGTGGTTCGATCATCCGTTCTGGCGGAGCAATTTCCGGGTCGAGACAATCGAGCAGCTGGAACGCATTCGCAATTCGGGCATCGAAGGGCTGATGATCGATCCCGAGCGGGGGATTGCGCCGTCCGGGGGGCGCCAGCCGAGCAAAGGCGAAGAAGGCCCACGCCAAAAGCTGTCGCGATCGTGGGGCAGGCCGCGACCGACTGTCCGTACCGCACCCTTGCCAAAGATTTTCGCCCAACCCGATCCCGAGGATCGTGCGGCTCCGCGTCCGCGCCGCGGTTATTCGAGCGAGTGCCGCCGCGCAAAGCCGGTGATCTCGCGAACGCGCGCGGCCGTCGTCGACATGTTCGAGGCGGCCCGGCTGGGCCGCGCGGTCGAGGTCAAACGTATGGTGCGCCTCGCCAGTTCGATCGGCGCGTCGATCGAACGCGACGCCAAGGCGCTGATCAATCTCGTGCGCCTGAAAGAGAAGGACGAATATACCTACCTTCACTCGGTCGCGGTCTGTGCGCTGATGATCAATTTTGCGCGTCATCTGGAACTCGATCCGCAGCAGGTCGAGGATATGGGTGTCGCCGGACTGCTCCACGATGTTGGCAAGGTCGCGGTTTCGGACGCGATATTGAACAAGCCGGGCGCGCTGTCGAAGGACGAAATGCGTTCGGTCCGCTCGCACCCGGCCGCGGGGCATCGCCTGCTTGCGAGTTCGCCCGGAGCCCCCGAAATCGCGCTGGAGCTTTGCCTGCGGCACCATGAGAAGGTTGACGGCACGGGGTATCCCGGCCGCCTGAAGGGTGAAGAACTATCGCTCGCGGCGCGCATGGGCGCGATCTGCGACGTGTATGACGCGGTGACGTCGAACCGGCCGTACAAGCAGGCGTGGACGCCTTGCGAGGCGCTGACCGAAATGAAGAAGTGGCAGGGGCATTTCGACCCTGCGTTGCTTGACCGGTTCGCCGACAGCCTCGGCATCTATGCGATGGGCACGCTCGTCCGCTTGTCGACCGGCGAACTCGGCATTGTCGTCGGCAGCGAGGGCGAAGCGGACGAAGATCTGGTCGTGCGCGCCTTCTTCGACTGCGACGCGCTCGCCGAGATCGAATTTGTCGACCGCACGATTGCGCCGTCGGCGGAGCATCCGCGGATCATCGGCCGCGACAGCCCGACCTTCTGGCGCTTTCCCGACTGGGATGTGCTGCGCCACAAGGTGCTGGCGGCTGAGATTATCCCCGACGAGGATGAAGGCTGAGAGCGGGCTTCCCGTCCGCAGATTGCCCCTTGTCCCGCATCCTTTCGAGCGCAGGATCGTTAACCCTGTTCGGAACTGCGAGGACAAGCATTTGAAACCTATCTTCATTCTACCATGGCTGTTGCTCGTCGCCGGTTGCAATGCGGCGCCGGACGGGCAGGGTTCCGAAAAAGCACCGGCGGCCAAGGTCGACGCCGATTCCGATAGCCTCCGCTTTGAGGACGCCAAAACCGACGCGGCGCCTTTCACCGATCCGCCGATCCTTCGTGCGCAGGTGCTTCTCGACCATCTTGGCCTCTCTCCGGGGGTGATCGACGGGAAGGAAGGGCAATCCTATGTCGCCGCGCTCCGCGGTTTTCAGGAGGCGCAAGGGCTTGAAGAGAGCGGCAAGCTCGACGCAGCCACCGAAAAGGCGCTGCAACAGGGACGCAATGTCCCGGCAACGCGGTTGGTCGTCATACCTGCGGGTTTCGCCAAAGGGCCGTTCGTTCCGGCCTTTCCGAAGGATGCGGCCGACCAGTCCAAATTGCCCGCGCTCGGCTATCGCAATCTGACCGAAGCGCTGGCCGAACGCTTTCACACGACGCCCGAAACGCTTGTCGCTCTCAACAGCCCGTCGACGCTTGTCGGGGCTGGCCGACCGTTTCGCGTGCCCAATATCCCCGATATCGACCGCGCGACGTTGGGCGAGGATGCGCGCGGGTGGAACGGCACGCTCGAACGGCTCGGGGTTGCGCCGACGCAGGTGGCGGCGGCGAAGGTGGTGGTCGACAAGTCCGAGGGGGTGTTGAAGGTTTATGACGACGGCGACAAGCTCGTTGCACAATTCCCCGCCACGATGGGCAGCAGCCACGATCCGCTGCCGATCGGCAAATGGAAAATCCAGGGCGTCAGCCGTAATCCCGATTTTCATTATAATCCCAAGCTGTTCTGGGATGTGAGCAACAACAAGGAAGCGGTGTTGCTGCAGCCCGGGCCGAACAGCCCGGTAGGCGTCGTGTGGCTCGACCTCAACAAACCGCATTATGGCATTCACGGCACAAGCGAGCCGCATACGATCGGGCGCGCCGAGAGCCATGGCTGCGTCAGGCTGACCAATTGGGACGCCGCGCGTCTGGCGCAGATGGTGAAACCCGGAACGCCGGCGATCTTCCAGAATTAGGTCCGTTGGGCGCGATCAGCTCAGGAAATTGACGATCTGTTCGATCACGACGTCCATCGCGGGCTCGTTCGAGCGCAGGATGTGATTGTCGGTGTCGAGCGTGACGAGCGAGGCGCCGCGGATGTTCGACGCCAGTTCGATCGCTTGGTCGATCCCGATGCGCTGGTCGGCGCGCGCGTGGAGGATCAATGTGGGTACGTCGATATGCTCGAGGTGCTGGCGCACGTCGATATTGCCGAACAGGTCGAGGAAGGCGGCGGCATTGTCGGGCGACACCGTCTGTTTCTGGAAATCGTTGAACCAAGTGAGTTCGTCGGCGGTCGCCGACGGGGTGAAGCTTTGCGAGAAGATCTGGCGATAGATCGGCGTATCCTTGCCCCAGCCGCGGCGGACCAATGTGATGACGGCCTCACGCTCGTCGGCCTCGCCCTCGTCGACGCGGTGGCGCCAGCCGGTGGCATAGCCGCCGAGCAGGATCAGGTGCGACACGCGCTCGGGGTGCCGCCGCGTATATTCGATCGCGACCGCGCAGCCCTGTGACAGCGCGAAGAGCGGGAAACGGTCGAGACCGAGCGCGTCGGCCACCGCCTCGAGATCGGTGACGAGCGATTCAAAGTAGATATGGCCGACGTCCCAGTCGGAGAGGCCATTGCCGCGCTCGTCATAGCGGACGAGGCGGAAATGTTCGGACAGGCCGCCGACCATGCGGCCCCAGAGCGGGCTGCCCCAGTCGAGTTCGAGGTGGTTGAGCCAGTTCGCGGTCTTGACGAGCAGCGGGCCGTTGCCCGTCACCGCATAGGCGATGCGGACGCCGTCGGGGGCGAAGCAATAGCGCACTTGCTGCACCGGAAATTCGGAGCGGTCGACCGCCGAGGTGAGCCCGTCGTCGAGCGCGTCGGCGGCGGCGGCGAAGCGCGTCCGGTCGGCCGACGGCCAGATCGCGTTCCGCGAGGCTTCGTCGAGGCAGCGGCGGCGACGGCGGTCGATCGCCGCGCGTTCGGAGGCGAGCCACAGGCTATATTCGTCGAGGCCAGAAAGCTCGAGCCCGGGCAACGGCGCGTCGAGCGCGCGGAGCGGATCGGGACGGTCGATGTCGAAGGAAAAGCCCGACGCATCGATCGCGACGCGTTCGCGGTCGGCGGCGAGCAGGTCGGCCTCGTCGCCGAGCAAAGCGCGGATTTTCGATAGCGACCAGCGGAGCGCGGCACGCGGATCGTCGGGGATGTCGAAAAAGATTTCGCAGAGCCGTTCGCGGCGGACGGGCTTTCCGGTGAGCAGCAGATAGGCGAGCAATGCGCGCGTCTTGCGCGAGGCGGGGAGCGCGACGGGGGTGCCGCCGCGATGCAGCTCAAACTCGCCGAGCAATCTGACCTCGAAGGGCTCCGATCCGCGCATGGAGACGGTCTGCCGCGCAATTTCCACGCTGTCACGGCAAATTCCAACGCTCGTTCAAACGCTGCCGCACACGGCGCGTGGGCATTTCTGTCCTCGCCAACAAAGGAGGCAGAAAATGTACGGTAACTTCAAATCCCTGAATGGCGAACCGCTCGCCGCAATGGCGTCGCTCAGCTTCGCCTTTTTGATCTTTGCGGTGATGCCGCATCTGATCTTCATCTGACCCAAGGCGACGGAGAAGCGCCATGTGCAGCAATGTGAACCTCATGACCGATGTGATTGAATCGGAGTCGCTCAGCGCGGAGGAAGAAGCGTTCGCAGGGAAACTGATCGCGATGGTCAACAACGGTATGGCCGGGTTGATGATCGCGATCGGTCACCGCACAGGTCTGTTCAGCGCGATGAAGGGCGGGGGGGCGCTGTCCAGCGACGAGCTGGCGACACGCGCCGCGCTCAACGAACGCTATGTCCGCGAATGGCTGGGCGCGATGGCGACTGCCGGGATCGTCTTGATCGATCGCAGGACCGGCAAATATATTCTGCCCGCAGCGCATGGCGCGTTCCTTGGAACCGACGCCGCCTATGGGTCGATGAGCAGCTATTTCCAGTATCTTTCGGTGCTCGGCTCGGTCGAGACGCGGATCGTCGACTGTTTCAAAAACGGCGGCGGGCTGTCGTACGGCGATTACGACCGTTTCCATGAATGCATGGCCGAGGATAGCTATCAGAATGTCGTCGCGGCGCTGGAGGATGCCATCCTGCCCCTCGCGCCGTGGACGATCGATCAGCTCGAGGCCGGGATTGCGGTCGCCGATGTCGGCTGCGGGCTGGGCAAGGCGATGATCCGGCTCGCCGAGCTTTTCCCGAACAGCCGCTTCACCGGCTATGATCTGTGCGCCGACACGGTGCTGCTTGCCGAAATCGAGGCCGCCGAGCGCGGGCTGGACAATGTCCGGTTCGAGCGCGCCGATGCGACCTTGCTCGAGGGGACGGCGACATTCGACCTGATCTTCACCTTCGACGCGATCCACGATCAGGCGCATCCCGCGGCGGTGCTGGCGCATATAAGGCGGCTGCTGAAACCCGGCGGTACCTATGTGATGCAGGAAATCCGCGCCGCGACCGACGTGGCCGACAATCTCGACAACCCGCTCGCGCCCTTCATCTACACCGTGTCGTGCATGCATTGCATGTCGGTGTCGCTGGGGCAGGGCGGAGTGGGGCTTGGCGCCGCGTGGGGCGAGCAGCTGGCGCTCGCGATGCTCGCCGACGCGGGTTTCTTCCGTGTCGAGGTGCACCAGTTGCCGCACGACCAGATGAACAATTATTTCGTTTGCCGGCCCGATTGATTTCCCTCCCGCAATCGGCCGCGAGAAGCCCTTCGCCTGTCCTTGCTGGCGAAGGGCTTTTCGTTTCGGGTCAGGCCTTTTGCGCCGCCGTCCAGCGGTCGATCACCGATTCCAGCACCGAAATCGGCATTGCGCCAGCCGACAAAGCGGTGTCGTGGAAACCGCGAAGGTCAAACTTGTCGCCGAGTGCGGCCTTCGCCTTTTCGCGGATCGCGACCCAGCGCGTCTGGCCGACCATATAGCTCGTCGCCTGACCCGGCCACACGCAGTAGCGCTCGATCTCGGTGACGTTCGACCCCTCGGGGGTGCCGAGCGAGTCGTTGTAATAGGCGATCGCCTTCTCGCGGCTCCACCGATAGTGATGGAGGCCGGTGTCGACGACGAGGCGCGCGGCGCGGAACATATAGGACTGCAGATAGCCGAGCTGGCCCCACGGGTCGTTCGCGTAGACACCCATCTCGTCGGCGAGCTGCTCGGCATAGAGGCCCCAGCCCTCGGTATAGACCGAGTAGGCGGGCAGACGGCGGAGGCGCGGGATGCCCTCGGCCTCCTGCGCGAGCGCGATCTGGTGGTGATGGCCCGGGGTCGCCTCGTGATAGGTCAGCGTCGGCAGCGTCCACGACGGATTTTCGGCAGTATCGCGCAGGTTGATATAATAAGCACCGGGGCGCGAGCCGTCGAGCGCGGGGATCTGGTAATAGCCGCCGGGTGCGCCGGCTTCGATCTCGGGCGGGACGCGGCGTATGTCGCATTTGGCTTTCGGCAGGCGGCCAAAGGCTTCGGGCAGGCGGCGCTGCATTTCCTGGATCTGCTCGTTCAATTTGGCGATCAGGTCGGCCTTGCCCTTGTCGGTGTTGGGATAAAGGAAACGTGGGTCCTTGCCGAGCGCGCGCATGCGTTCGGCGACGGTGCCTTTGGACATGCCTTGCGCCTTGAAGATCGCATCGGCGCGTGCGGTGAGCGCGGCCATGCGGTCGAGGCCGAGCTTGTGCACCTCCTCGGCCGACATGCCCGTCGTCGTCGCGAAGCGCAGCGCATAGGCGTAATATTCATCGCCCTTGGGCAGCCGCCACACGCCGGCATCGTGCGTCGCGCGAGGGCGGACGGCGGTGAGTTCGGCCGCCTGGCGGCGCATTGCGGGATAGATTTTGCCTTCGACGATCGCGGCGCAGCGTTTCGCCCAGTCGCCGGGTATCTCGGCGGTCTTGGTTTTGAGGTTGGTGGTCAGGATGTTCGCGTCGGGCGTGGGCGCCCAGATCTTGTCGAACAATGCGAGCGTGCGGTCGATGACGAAATCGGGCGGGATGATGCCCGCAGCGTGGTCGGCCTTGATCCGTCCCGTCTCATTGTCGAGCTGGACCGCGAAATCGGCGCAGCGCGAAAGATAGGCCTCTGCATCGGCGGCGTTGGCAATGCTGTGCTGGTTGACGAGGAAATCGGGGATCGAGCGGTAGGTACCGCTGAGCTGCGTGACCGGATGCGGTTCAGGCCAGCTGTGAAGTCCGTAGCTGAAACTGTCGTAAGCCTTGACATAATCTTCCCACGGACCGCGGAACGTCTCATAGTTGACGAGGTCCATTCCCGAGAGTTTCTTCGGGTCGATCGTTTTCAATTCCTTGAGTCCGGTGCGGTAGAGATCGTGTCCCTTCTTGATCCCTGCGGGCGACCGGTCGGCGAGTTTGGCCTTGGCGGCGGCGCGATCGCCCTTGTCGAGCCCCAGCGAGGTGGCGAACTCGGGATCCTGATCGACGAGCATGTCGTAGACGCGCTCGTAAATCGCGGTCAACCGCGCGCCTTCGCTGTCGGGAGCGGCCGCGAGCGCCGCGCGCGCCGGCGAACGGGTGCCAGCCAGCATCGACGAAGCCGCGGCGGCGGCAAGCAAGGTGCGACGGTCTAACATTTTGCTATCTCCGGAAAAAAGTCCGGGCGTGCGCGGCGGGCCCACACCCAATAGGTGTACTGTTGCAGCAAGTCACCGTTGGCGCAAGTGTTTGATGCGGCGGGTCGATTGTCCTAGGCGATCGCGCGAGTGTAAAATTAACCGACAGTTGACGCCTCGGCAGTAAAGTCGCGCGGGCGAAAGGGCTTTGGCGATTTTCCATGTTTCGGCTGTTTAAACATTATGTTCCGCACGCTGTCGTCTGGCTGGCGTTGATCGAGTTTTTCGCGCTGCTCGGTTCGGCCGAGGGGGCGTGGCACCTTTATGCGCATCAGGCGGGGTTCGATCCCGGGTCGCTCGGCGACCGCTGGTTGCCCCTTTTGACCTTTGGCCTCTCGAACTCGCTCGCGATGATGGCGACCGGCATGTACGGGAACGAGGGGCTGCGCTCGATGCGCTTTGCCACCGCACGCTTGCTCGCGGCGATCTCGCTTGGGGTGATCTTCCTCTCGGTGCTCGGTTTCCTGTTGCCGACCGCAACGCTCTGGCGCGCGAACAGCCTCTACGCGATGATCTTTGCCATTGCGGTGCTGTTCGTGATCCGCCTGGTGCTGACCCAATCGTCGGGGACCGAGGCGTTTCGCCGCCGCATCTTGGTGCTGGGCGCGGGGCCGCGCGCCGCACGATTGGCTGCTTTGGCCGAAGCGCCGGGAAGCGGGCTCGAAATGGTCGGCTTCATCGCGATGAGCGCGGCTGAAAAGACGGTGGCGGGAGCGGTCCCGCGCGATGCGATCGCCAATTTGTCGGACCATGTCGTCGATCTGCGCGCGGGCGAGGTGGTGCTGGCGTTGGAGGAGCGGCGCAACGCGCTACCGCTGAACGACCTGCTCCGCGTCAAGACGACCGGGGTCCATGTCAACGACATTGCGAGTTTCATCGAGCGCGAGACGGGGCGCGTCGATCTGGCGACGACCAATCCAAGCGGACTGATCTTTTCGGACGGTTTTTCGGCCGGGCAGCGTATTTCGAAGGTCGGCAAACGCCTGTTCGACATCCTCGCCAGCCTGATCGTCCTGATAGTCGGCCTGCCGCTGATTGTCATCGCGGGGATTGCGGTGATCCTCGACAGCCGCGGGCCGGTCTTTTACCGCCAGCCGCGCGTCGGCCTGTTCGGCGAACCTTATGACATCTTCAAGATCCGGTCGATGCGCACCGATGCCGAAGCGGCGGGCAAGGCGGTGTGGGCGGCCGAGAACGATCCGCGCGTCACCCGTGTCGGCCGCGTGATCCGCAAGCTGCGCATCGACGAACTGCCGCAGACCTGGTGTGTGCTGAAAGGCGACATGAGCTTTGTCGGCCCACGCCCCGAACGGCCGAGCTTTGTCGAGGAACTCGAAAAGAAGCTGCCCTATTATGCCGAACGCCATATGGTGAAACCGGGCCTGACCGGCTGGGCGCAGATCAATTATCCTTATGGCGCGTCGGTCGAGGACGCCCGTGTGAAGCTCGAATATGATCTCTATTACGCCAAAAATTACTCGCCCTTCCTCGACCTGTTGATCCTGCTTCAGACGGTACGCGTCGTGCTGTGGCCGGAGGGGGCACGGTAACCGTGTCGGCGCTGACCGGCCTGTCCCATATCCTGTCGAGCCTTGCACTGGCGGGCTTTGCCGGCGTCACCCTGTGGCTGTTGATGCGGCCGCGTGCGCGGATGGCGGCGTTGATGCCGGCGCCGCGCTTGCTCGCCGCCACGGCCGCGGCGACCGGCTTATGGTGCGCGGGCCTCACCATCTACGGTCCCGGATCGTCGCAATCGCTGGTCGTGCAGACGGTGCGCGACCTCGCGATGCTCCTCTGGCTGGGGGCGACATTCTGGTCGCCGCGGGCGCCGATGTCGCCGCCGCTGCGGCTGATCGTGCGGATGCTCGCGACGATCTGCGTGTTGACGCTGCTGCTTGGAGCGGCGGCGCATTTGCGCGCGGGCGCGGCGGCCGAGGCGTGGATGACGCCGACGCTGGGTTTCGCGGCGGCGGTCGTCGCGATCGGCGGGCTGCTGATGATCGACGGCGGGGTTCGCCATGCAAGCGCGGGACAGCGCATGCCGGTGATGGCGGTCGCGGGCGGCTTTGCGATGCTGTGGGCCTATGAGCTCAACGTCCAGCTGATCGGTGCGCTGACCGGCAAAAACGCGTCGACGCTGATCGCGCTGCTTCCGGCGATCGTGCTGCTCACGCTACCCGTTTATGTCGTCGCTGCGATGGACGTCGGGCGTGAGCGGATGCGCCTGTCGCGTACCGCCGCGACGCGCACGCTGATCCTGCTCGGCGCCGCCGCATATCTGATCGTCATCGCGCTTACCGGCGCCGTCGCGCGCGTCGTCGGCGGCGATTATGCCGAGCTGGCGCAGGCGATTTCGCTGCTGGTCGTGCTGGGCGCCGGGGGGCTGATGCTCGCCTCTGCACGGTCGCGGGCGTGGCTGTCGGTGATGATTTCCAAGCATTTCTTCGAGCATCGCTATGATTATCGCGCCGAGTGGATGCGGTTCACCGCGACGCTGGGGCAGGGCGAGAAGGGCGATGGGGGCGAGGACGACCGCAATCTGTATCGCCGCGTCGCCAAGGCGCTTGCCGAACTCACCGGCAGCCCGGCTGCGCTGCTGATGACACCGGCGGCGGCGGGCGGCTTTCGCATCGCCGAACAATGGCGTTGGCCCGAGAGCGTGGGCGAGGACGCTACGCTCTCGCTGCGCTCGGCCTTCATGCTGCAGGAAACGCAGCATATCGTCGATCTCGATGCCGAACGGCGCGGGCATCCGGGCGAGGATCTGGCGATCCCCGAATGGTTGATGGCTGATAGCCGCGCGTGGGTCCTCGTGCCGGTGCTGCATTTCCAGCGGATGATCGCGATCGTCGTGCTGCACCGCCCCGCGGTGTCGCGCGCGCTCGACTGGGAGGATCTCGACGTGCTGCGCATCGCGGGGCAGCAGGCCGCAAGCTATCTGGCCGAATCACAGAGCCAGCAGGCGCTGTCCGAAGCGCGGCGCTTCGACGAGTTCAACCGCCGCTTTGCCTTCATCATGCACGACATCAAGAATCTGGCGAGCCAGATCGGGCTGCTCGCGCGCAACGCCGAGCGCCACGCCGACAAGGCGGATTTCCGCGCCGACATGGTCGAGACGCTGAAGATTTCGGCGGGACGCCTCAGTGATCTGCTTGTGCGCCTGTCGCCACGCGAACGCGGTCCCGCGGCGGAGGCCGGGCGCACCTTGGTCGAGCCGGTGCTGAACGAGATTGCGGCCGAGATGCGGCCGCGCCGCGCACTGTTCGTGGGCTGCCAGGCGGGATTGTCGGCGTGGGCCGATGCGAGCGCCGTCCGCCAGATCGTCCAGCACCTTGTCTCCAACGCGATCGACGCCTCTGCGCCCGAAACGCCGGTGCAGGTCGTCGCGGTCGCCGAGCAGGGGCGCGTGCGGATCGACGTGATCGACCAGGGGTGCGGCATGACGCGCGACTTCATCCGCGACGAACTGTTCAAACCCTTCGTGTCGACAAAGGAATCGGGCTTCGGGCTGGGGGCATTCGAGGCGCTGCAAATTGCGCAGGCCCTGGGCGGCGCGATCGAAGTGGCGAGCGAACCGGGCAAGGGGAGCAGTTTTACCCTGTGGCTCCCGCTCGGCGATGCGCGCAGCGATAGCGGGGGCGACCCCCGCGTGGTGAAAGTAGGATAATAATGACCGAGGGCGGGGCCAGTTTGCGCAAATTGCTGGTGGTCGAGGACGACCCCGGGCTGCAGACGCAGCTCAAATGGGCGTATGAAGATTATCAGGTCTTCGTCGCGGGCGACCATGACGCGGCGATCGAATTGCTGCGTGCCGAGGAACCCGATGTGGTGACGCTCGATCTCGGGCTGCCGCCCGATCCCGACGGGACGCGCGAAGGGTTCCGGACGTTGAAAGCGATCCTCGAGGCGAAGCCCGACACCAAGGTTATCGTCGTGTCGGGGCATGGCGAACGCGCGAGCGCGCTCACGGCGATCGCGAGCGGGGCGTGGGACTTTTATCAGAAGCCGATCGACATCGACGAATTGGGGCTGATCGTTCGCCGCGCTTTCCATGTGCGCGAGCTCGAGGTCGAGAACGCGCGGCTCGCAAGTCAGGGTTCGAGCGACAATCGCGTGCTCGGCGGGATGATCACCGGGGCGCCCGAGATGCAGAAGGTCGCGCGGACGATCGAGCGCGTCGCGAACCTCGATGTCAGCGTGATGCTGCTCGGCGCGAGCGGCACGGGCAAGGAATTGCTCGCGCGCGGCCTGCACGAAGCGAGCGCGCGGCGTGATGGCGCGTTCGTCGCGATCAACTGCGCGGCGATTCCCGAAAATCTGCTCGAAAGCGAATTGTTCGGGCACGAGAAGGGCGCGTTCACCGGGGCGGTGAAAACGACCGAGGGCAAGATCGAGCTCGCGCATGGTGGGACGCTCTTCCTCGACGAAGTCGGGGACATTCCATTGCCGTTGCAGGTCAAGCTGTTGCGATTTTTGCAGGAGCGCACGATCGAGCGCATCGGCGGGCGCAAGGCGATCGCGGTCGACACCCGCATCGTGTGCGCGACGCACCGCGATCTCGATGCGATGATCGCCGAGCAGAGCTTTCGCGACGATCTCTATTACCGTCTCGCCGAGATGGTGGTGAAGATCCCGTCGCTTGCCGAACGGCCGGGCGACGCGGTGCTGCTCGCGCGGCACTTCCTTCATCAATATGCGCCCGAAATGAACCCGGCGGTGCGCGGCTTCGCGCCCGACGCGCTGCAGGCGATCGACGAGGGGCGCTGGCCGGGCAATGTCCGCGAGCTGGAAAACCGGATCAAGCGCGCCGTTATCATGGCCGACGGCAAGCTGGTGATGCGCGAGGACCTCGATATGTCGGGCAGCGAGCAAGAGGGCGAGGAGGCGTGGCTGAACCTGCGCAGCGCGCGCGAAGCCGCCGACCGCGTCGCGATCCGCCGCGCGATGACGCAGAGCGAGGGCAATATCTCCGCGGCGGCCAAGCTGCTCGGGATCAGCCGGCCGACGCTGTACGACCTGCTGAAGCAATATCGGATGCACGCCTGAATGGATTTGGGGCGCGTCTGGACGAGTGCGCTGCTGCTGGCGGCGTTGCTGCTGGGAGCATGCGGCGATGGGGCTTCGTCCGCTTCGCGCAAGGCGCTCGAGGAGCGCCGAGTGGCGCTTCAGAATGCCATCGCGAACAACCCAAAGGCCATAGCCGAACGTGTCGAGCTGGCGCGCGTGGCGATCAAGCTTGGCGACGGCGTCGGCGCCGAGTCAGCGGTGAAGGGGGCGCTGGGAGCTGGGGCGAACGACGCCGCGCTGCGCCCGTTGCTTGCGCGCGCCTATGCGATGCAGGGCGAGGGGAGCCGGGCGCTTCAGACGCTCGACGATGGCCCGATCATTCCCGAGATGATCGGCGAGGCGGCGTGGGTCGCGGGCGATGTTCATTTGAGCAACGGCGACCTGGGCGCAGCGCGCGAGGCCTATGACCGCGCGGTGCATGAGTTGCCGCGCTCGTCGGCGCTGTGGGTCGACGTCGCACGCTTTCGCGATGCCAATGCCGACACGCTCGGTGCGCGCGACGCGGTCGACTTTGCGATCGAGCTCGACAAGACGAACGGCGCGGCGCTGGCGTTCAAGGCGAATCTCGTGCGGACCGAGGACGGGCTCAAAGCGTCACTCGATTGGTATGGAGATGCGCTCGCGGCCGATCCCGATAATGCCGACGCGCTGATCGAACAGGCGGCGACGCTTGGCGATCTGGGACGCTATCAAGATATGCTCGCATCGCTGCGTCGCGCCGCGACGATCGTCCCGCGCGACCCGAGACTCTTTTACCTGCAGGCGGTGCTTGCGGCGCGCGCCGACAATTATGTGCTCGCGCGAAGCCTGCTCCAGCGCACGCGCGGCGAACTCGACGAACAGCCGTCGTTCATGCTGCTCAGCGCGATCGTCGAACTCGAGCTCGGCGGCGAGGCGGTCGCGGCGAGCTGGGCCGACCGGTTGCTGGCCGAGCAGCCCGAGAATTTCACCGCGCGCCGCATTCTTGCGGCGGCCGAATGGGCCGATGGCGACGCCGGTGCCGCGCTCGACGCGCTGCTGCCGGTGGTCCAGCGTCCTGACGCCGACAGCTGGTCGCTGTTGCTCGCGGCGCGTTCGGCGGCGGAACAAGGCCGGCGGATCGAATCGGCGGACTATCTGGCGCGCGCGGCAGCGCTGGCGCCCGGCGAAGCCGTGCCCTTTGCCGCCGACAATGATTATGGCCTGTTGACGATGGCGGCCGACGCCGAGCCGCTCAATCCCGCCTATGCGATTCCTGCGATCTCGGCAGACTTGTCGAGCGGCAATAGCGCAAGGGCAATTGAACGTGCCACGCGGCTGCGCGATGCGAACCGCGGCGTCGCCGACGCGCATATCCTGCTCGGCGATGCGGCGCTGGCTGGTGGGCGGACCGATCTGGCGGTGCAGGCCTATCGTACCGCGCGCGATCTCGACGCGGGCGAGCGTACGACGCTGCGGCTTGCCAACGCGCTGTTCCGCGCCGGCGATGCAGCGGGATCGGGCGCCGCGATCCTCGCGCTCCAGCGCAGCCAGCCGTCGAGCATCGCCGCCGACCGATTGTCGGGGCATCTGGCGATGGACATCGAACATTGGGATCAGGCGATCGCGCATTTCGAGCGCGTGCGGCGGCGAATCGGCAATCGCGATGCCGTGATCCTGCGCGAACTCGCGCGCGCGTGGGCGGCGAAAGGCCAAGACGATCGTGCGCTGCCGCTGATCGACCGCGCCTACCGGCTACAGCCGCTCAACGCGGCGATTATGGGATTTTACGCCGACCTGCTGGAGCGGCGCGGCAGTAAGCAGGCCGCCGCGGACCTCCGCGACAAGGCGGCGCAGATCGGGCGGTAGCGGTCAGGCTTCGGTGAGGTCGAGCAAGGTTCGCGCATCGAGGCCGATGCGGCGCATCTGCTGTGCGACCGGCGGCCAGACGTTCGCAAGGAAGTCGGCGCGCATCAGGTCGCGGAGGCGTTCGGTCGCGCCTTCGGCGACGAACATTCCGACGCCGCGCTTGACCGTGACGAGCCCCTCGTCCTGAAAGGTCTGGTAGGCCTTTGCCACGGTGAGCGGGTTGGCGCCTTCCTCTGCCGCGAGCGATCGGACAGACGGCAACATGTCGCCGTCGCGAAACTGGCCGTCGAGGATGGCGTTGGCGATGACATCGCGCAGACGCTGGTACACGGGTTTGGACTGATCGAGCATGCCGCCTTAATGCCATAAGACAGCAGCACAGTCAAATTCGGATTATTTCAAACTCGTATCACCTGGTATAACTAAATGTCCCAAGCGCGCACGACATCGTCATATTCGGGTCGCGGCCGCTCATCGAGCTCGCGTGCCGGGGTGCCTAGGAAGAAATAGCCGACGATCGTGTCGCCTTCGCCCGCGCCGAAGGCAGCAGCGACTTCGGCGCTGTAGGCGGCCCAGCCGGTCAGCCAGCTGCCGACGAAGCCATGCGCGTGTGCGGCATGGAGCAGGTTCATGCCGACCGCGCCCGCCGACATCTGTTGCTCCCAGACGGGGATTTTGACGCCCGGCACGGGGGTCGAGAGGAGGACGAGCAGGGTCGGCGCCTGATGCGCGAACTGGTCGAGCGCCGAGAGATCCATGCCCGCGGCGCCGGGATTTTCGGCGACCCACGCCTTTTTGAGCAGCGCCGCGAAGGCTTCGCGCTGGTCATCGGCGACGGTGACGATACGCCATGGCGCGAGCTTGCCATGGTCGGGGGTGCGCAGCGCAAGCGCGACGATGTCGTGGAGCGTGGCGGCGTCGGGGCCGGGGGCGATCATGTCACGGGCCTTGCCCGAACGGCGCGTGGCGAGATGGGCGAGGAGCGAGGAGCGGTCGTTGAACATGCGCGCCATGTGGCGTTTTATGCACCTCAGTGCAAGTGTTGCGAACGATTCGCAACAGCTTTTGGCCCGCCCGAAACGGTTTCAGGCGCAATTAGATTCTTCCCATACGCAATTTTAGCGCTAGGTTGCCGCATTCGCGCGGCGGACGGCCGCGCTCAAGATAATCGATAAAAGGGACGCTTTGATGAAAGATATTGGCCTTTGGCAGGAGGGCGACTGGATCGCGGTTATCGCGCTGGTCCTCCTGGGGGCATTCCTGACCGTCGGGGCGCTGATCGCGACGAGCCGGAAGCCCGAATTCGCCGGGCACCCCAAGGGCCTCTACATGCTGTTCTTCGCCGAAATGTGGGAGCGTTTCTCCTATTACGGCATGCGTGCGATCCTGATCTTCTACCTGACCCAGCACTGGCTGTTCAGCGACAGCAAATCGAACCTGATCTATGGTGCGTACACCAGCCTCGTCTACATCACGCCGGTGCTCGGCGGCTATCTCGCCGACCGTTATCTCGGCCAGCGCAAGGCCGTGCTGTTCGGCGGCCTGCTGCTCGCGGCGGGGCACAGCCTGATGGCGGTCGAGGGCGTCGGCGGGCAGAATGACCCGACGATCAACGTCTTCTGGGCCGCGCTCGCCTTCATCATCGTCGGCTCGGGCTTCTTGAAAGCCAATATCTCGGTGATGGTCGGCCAGCTCTACAAGCTCACCGATACGCGCCGCGATAGCGCCTATACGATCTTCTACATGGGCATCAACGCGGGCGCCGCGCTCGGTACCATCCTCGTCGCCTATCTTGGCCAGACGATCGGCTGGGGCTTCGGCTTCGGCCTCGCGGGCATCGGCATGCTCGCTGGCCTGATAGTCTTCGTGCTCGGCAAGGGCGTGCTGAACGGTGCCGGTGAGGCGCCGGCCCCGCTCGCCCGCTCGCGCGAAATGACCATCTATGGCATCGGTTTCGCCGCGGTCGCGGTGATCTGGGCGCTGGTGCAATATCAGAACGTCATTCAGGGCCTGCTCGCCGTCTCGGGCGTCGCGCTGCTCGGCTATGTGCTTTACGAAAGCTTCAAGCTCGAGAAGGAACCGCGCGAGCGCATGTTCGCGATTCTGTTCCTGATCAGCCTCAATCCGCTGTTCTGGGGCCTGTTCGAACAGGCGGGCGGCTCGATGAACCTGTTCACCGACCGCTTCGTCGATCGCGGCGGCGTGCCGGCAGGCATCTTCCAGTCGATCAACCCGATCATCATCATCCTCGTCGCGCCGCTCTTTGCCACGCTCTGGCTGTGGCTCGGCAAGCGCGGCGCCGAGCCGTCGGCGCCGGCGAAGTTCGGCCTCGCGCTCGCGCAGATGGGGCTTGCGAACCTCGTGCTTGTCTGGGGTGCCGAGGCCTATGGCGTCGGCGCGATGACGCCGGTCTTCCTCGTCTTCGCTTATTATTTCTTCGCGACGACCGGCGAACTGTGTCTCTCGCCCGTCGGGCTCAGCGCGATGAACCGGCTGGCGCCGAGCTTCCTCGCGTCGCTGATCATGGGCGCCTGGTTCTATATGACCGCGGTCGGCAATTTCGTGGCCGGCAAGATCGGCGAAGCCACCGGCGGCCACGACGGCCAGATGACCAAGCAGGGCCTGCTCGACATCTATCAGCTGTTCGGCTGGATCGCGATCGGTGCCGGCGTGGTGGTGCTGTTGCTCAGCCCGATCGTGAAGCGCTGGATGCATCTCGACACGCTGCGCGATCGCGACGATGTCGCGGGGCAAAAGGAACTCGCCGAGCCGCAGGCGGCTGGCGTCCATCCCGAACCCAAGGGGGCGTAATCCATGATCAGGGGTGTGAAGGGCAGCCTGCTGGCTGCGGTGTCGCTGGCGCTCGTCGGTTGCGCGGCGAGCGGCGGCGAGGTGGCCTCGGCGAGCGACAAGCCCGCCGAGAAGCCGGTCAAGTTCAACAAGGATCCCTATCCCTCGACGTACAAGGGATATCCGACCCGCCTGACGGTGGTGAAGGGTGTCACCATCTTCGACGGCGAGGGTGGGCGGATCGACAATGGCTCGATCGTGATGACGAGCGGCAAGGTCGACCGGATCGGCGGTCCCGACATGGAACTGCCGACCGACGCCGATGTCATAGACGGGACGGGCAAGTTCCTCACCCCCGGCGTGATCGACATTCACAGCCACCTTGGCGACTATCCCTCGCCCAGCGTCGAGGCGCATTCGGACGGGAACGAAGCGACCGCGCCGACCACCCCCGAAGTCTGGTCCGAACATAGTGTCTGGCCGCAGGATCCGGGTTTCAGCCGCGCGCTCGCCAATGGCGGCGTGACCAGCCTGCAGATCCTGCCGGGCAGCGCGAACCTGATGGGCGGTCGCTCGATCACGCTCAAGAACGTCCCGTCGCGGACGGTGCAGGGGATGAAATTCCCCGGTGCGCCCTATGGCCTGAAAATGGCGTGCGGCGAGAATCCGAAGCGCGTCTATGGCGGCAAGGGGCGGATGCCCTCGACCCGCATGGGTAATTTCGCGGTGAACCGCGCGACGTGGCAGAAGGCTGCGGCGTACAAGAAGAAGGTGGACGACGGAAAGGCCGTCGACCGCGACCTTGCGATGGAAACGCTCGCGGGTGTGCTGTCGGGCGAAATCCTCGTCCACAACCATTGCTACCGCGCCGATGAAATGGCGCTGGTGATCGATATGTCGAAGGAATTCGGCTACAAGGTCTCAACCTTCCACCACGCGGTCGAAAGCTACAAGATCGCCGATATCCTTGCGAAGGAAGGTATATGTTCGGCGATGTGGGCCGACTGGTGGGGCTTCAAGATGGAAGCCTATGACTCGGTGAACGAGAATATCCCGCTGGTCTATAAGGCCGGCGCGTGCACGATCGTCCATTCAGACGATGCGAACCAGATCCAGCGCTTGAACCAGGAGGCCGCGAAAGCGCGCGCTGCCGGCCGCCGCATCGGCATCGATGTCAGCGACGAGCAGGCGTGGACCTGGCTGTCGTATAACCCGGCGAAGGCGCTGGGGATCGCCGACCGGACCGGCAGCCTGAAGCCCGGCAAGATGGCCGACGTCGTGCTGTGGAACGGCAATCCGTTCAGCGCCTATACGCGCCCCGAAAAAGTGTGGATCGACGGCGCATTGATGTTCGATGCGATGGATCCGAAGCGGCGTCCGGTAAGCGATTTCGAACTGGGCCAGCCGGGCGAAGGAGACGTGAAATGATCCGCACTCTCCTTCTCTCCGCCGCAGCTATCGTCGCACTTCCGGCCGCGGCGCAGGATGTGGCGATCGTCAACGCAAAGCTCGTTATCGGCGACGGCAGCGCGCCGGTCGAGGGCGGCACCGTCGTGGTGCGCGGCGGCAAGGTTGTCGCGGCGGGCGCCGGCGTTGCGGTGCCCGCGGGCATCGAACGCGTCGATGCACAGGGGCGCTATGTCACGCCGGGTATCGTCGCGGCGTTCAGCCGCGTCGGGCTGACCGAAGTCGATGCCGTCACCGGCACCAACGACCGCTCGGCGAGCAAGTCGCGTTTCTCCGCCGCGCTCGATATCGCGCCGGCGCTCAACCCCATGGGTTCGCCGGTCGCGGTTAACCGCGCCTCGGGCGTGACGCGCGCGATCGTCGCGCCGGGTGGCAGCGGCAGCCTGTTCGCCGGACAGGGCGCGGTCGTCGACCTCGCCGACGATATGGACATGGTGACCAAGCCGCGCGCGCTGCAATATGTCGCGTTCGGTGAGGATGGCTCGGCCAAGGCGGGCGGAAGCCGCGCCGCGACTTTCCTGTTGTTCCGCGAACAATTGCTCGCGGCGCGCAGCTATGCGCGCAACCCCGCGACGCTCGCCGAATGGAGCAGCGACGCGCTGATCCAGCGCGCCGATGCCGATGCGCTGGTGCGCGTGATCGACGGGACGACGCCTTTGTTCGTTCGCGTCGACCGCGCCGCCGACATCGTCAATGTACTGAAGCTGCGGCAGGAATTTCCGGCGCTGAAGCTCGTGCTCGTCGGCGTCACCGAAGGCTGGCTCGTCGCGCGCGAACTTGCGGCGGCGAAGGTGCCGGTGCTCGTGTCGCCGCTCACCGATCTGCCGTCGAGCTTCGAACAGCTGGGTGCGACGCAGTCGAACGCCGGACGCCTAAAGGCCGCGGGCGTCGACGTCTCGGTCGGCGTGTTCGACGACGATGACGCGCACAAGATGGGCTATGCGACGCAATATGCGGGCAACCTCGTCGGGCTCGCGCGCCTCCCGGGCGCGAGCGGGATGACATGGGATCAGGCGTTCGCGTCGATCAGCAGCGTCCCCGCGCGCGCCGTCGGCATGGAGGGCAGCATCGGTTCGCTGCGTCCGGGCCGCGCCGGCGACATCGTGATCTGGGACAATGACCCGCTCGAACTCGGTAGCCGGCCGACGGCGGTGTGGATCGACGGCAAGGCGCAGTCGCTGACGACGCGGCAGGATCGCCTGCGCGAGCGTTACGCGACACCGCAGGAAGGGGCTTTGCCCAAGGCTTACGACAGGTAGGGCCGCACCTGATCCGAAGCGGCAAAGGGGAGAGGGAGAGGCTCCATGCAACCGATGTCGCTTTTGATCACGACGTGCGTCCTGTTCGTCGGCTCGCATCTCGCTTTGTCGCATCCGCTCCGCGACGGGCTCGCGGGGCGGATGGGCGAGCGGGGGTTCCAGATCGTCTATTCGGTCGTCGCGATCGCGACCTTCATCATGATCGTGCAGGCGTGGCGCGGGATGCCGCCCGAGCCGCCTTTGTGGGCGGTCGACGACCCACTGTGGATCTTGGCGTCGCTGATCGTGCTGTTCGCCAGCATATTGTTCATGGGGTCGCTGATCGGCAATCCGGCGATGCCCGCGCCGGGCGCCGCCAAGGCCGCGCAGGCGCCGCCGCGCGGGGTGTTCGCGATCACGCGGCATCCGATGATGTGGGGCTTTGCCCTGTGGGCGTTCGCGCATGTGCTGGTAATGCCGACTGCCGGGCAGATCGTCCTGTCGGCAACGATCATCTTTCTCGCGCTCGTCGGATCGGCGGGGCAGGATGCGAAGAAGGCGCGGCTGATGGGCGATGCCTGGCGCGGCTGGGCGGCGCGGACGAGCTTCCTGCCCTATGCGAGGCAGGTTGGCGGCAGTGCACCGTGGGGCGAGACTATCCCGCGGCCGCATGCGCTGTTCGGTGGGATCGTCCTCTGGTTAATCGCGACTTGGGCGCATGGCGCGCTCGGTTATATGGTTGCCGGTATCTGGCGCTGGATGGGGTGACATCATGCACGACAAGACGACAACCGCCGACCTGTCGCTGCGCCTGCTCGGGCGGCCGCTCGACGAGCTAGATGCCGACGAACTGCGCGTGCTCGACGCGATCGCCGAACGCCGCCTGATCAGCCGCGACGCCGCCGACCTCGACGATGCCGAGGCGAGTTTCGGCGCGCGCCTGTCGGACAGGGTTGCGGCGGTGGGCGGGTCGTGGGGTTTTATCATTGCCTTCACCGCGGTGCTGCTCGGCTGGATGCTGCTCAATTCGGACGTGCTCGCGCGCTGGGGGATGGCGTTCGATCCCTATCCCTTCATCTTCCTCAACCTGATGCTTTCGACGCTCGCGGCGATCCAGGCGCCGATCATCATGATGAGCCAGAACCGCGCGTCGGCAAAGGACCGGATCGCGGCGGGGCTCGATTACGAGATCAATTTGCGAGCAGAGCTTGAGATCATGCGGCTGCACGAGAAGCTCGACCAGATGCGGATTCATGAGTTGGTCGGCCAACTTGATCGAATAGAGCAGCGACTTCAAAACGAACGCAATGGCATCACGCCGTAGCATGGGGGACGGCAGGGAACGGTAGATGTTTGCTGAATACGCTAAATCCGTACTTTCTCGGGCGATAAGCCCGGCAATGCGCTTTACGGATGGTTTGCAACTAGCGGTAGCTGTCGCTGTGCCAGCATTTGCAAGATTTTCGGGCGTTTCTGTTGGCGAAGCCGCAAATGATACTGCGCTCGCCTATGTTGGCGCCGCCCTAGTATCGCTTATCGCAATTCGATTGCTGTGGGCGCCTTACGAATTGTGGAAAGAGCAATCCATCCGCATCGTAGAACTTCAGGGGGAACTCGCGCGCCCTACTCATATGGTTCGTCAGCTGTTGGCTAAGAACCAATCTGAGCATCGAGCCGCGGCGATCGGACGAATTCACGAGATGGCTCTGGCTTCGACGGCCACTGAGGAAGCGCGCGAAGAGCGTGTTGCCGACCCATTTGTTCAAGCTCAGGGGCATATAGCCCAAGCCGGCCTTCCCATTGAGTTCACTGTATACCTATCTGGTTTCGGAAGGTTTTGTATCGATCACCGGTCAGCCGAAGGCACAGCACATGGCGCAGTTCCATTCATACTCGCCGAAAAATACATCCGATTTGTTGCAGGCGAGGTGGATTTCGAGGAGTTTAAAAACTCTCTACCAAAATTCCTTCAGCCTGGAACGAAGGAGCTACAGGACAAAGGAGTCCTCATCACAGCTGTGGATGGTGTAGCTGAGGGCTAAAGCCGCACCATCCGCATACCCATCTCGCCGTAACGCGGCCCACTGGTGCCGCCCTTCGGCGCCGCCGCATCGATTGCGGCGAGGTCTTCGGCGGTCAGCGTGACCTCCGCCGCCGCAACGCTGTCTTCCATCGTGGCGCGGCGCTTGGTGCCGGGGATGGGGACGATGTCGTCGCCCTGCGCGAGCAGCCAGGCGAGCGCGACCTGCGCTTTCGACACGCCGTGCCTGTCCGCGACCGCGCCGATCGCATCGACGATCGCGAGATTGGCGGGCAGATTTTCGTCCGAATAGCGCGGATCGTTGCGGCGCCAGTCATTTTCAGGAAGTTCGTCGCGGCTGCGCACCGCGCCCGCGAGGAAACCGCGGCCGAGCGGTGAATAGGGAACGAAGCCGATGCCATTGTCGCGGCACGCGCCGAGGATCTCGTCCTCGATATCGCGTTCCCAGATCGAATATTCGCTCTGCAGCGCGGTGATCGGCGCGGCCTTCGCGGCGCGGCGGATCGTGTCGGCGCCGGCTTCGGACAGCGCGATGTGGCGAATCTTGCCTTCCTTCACCAGCTCCATCATCCCGCCGACCGTTTCCTCGATCGGCACCGACGGGTCGACGCGGTGCTGGTAGAAAAGGTCGATCGTGTCGATGCCGAGCCGCTGGAGCGAGCCTTCGCACGCGGCGCGGGCATTGGCGGGCGAGCCGTCGACACCGACGATCTGGTTGCCGTCGAACTTGAAGCCGAATTTGGTCGCGATGACGAGCCCGTCGCGCTTGCCCTTGATCGCCTCACCCAGCAGTTCTTCGTTGCTGAACGGGCCATAGATTTGCGCGGTGTCGAAAAAGGTGACGCCAAGGTCGATCGCGCGGTGGATCGTGCGCGTCGTTTCGTCGAGATCGGCCGCCTCGCCATAGAGGATATTGCCGCCCTTGATCATCGGCATGCAGCCGATGCCGATCGCCGAAACTTCGAGGCCGTGGCCGAGCTTGCGATATTTCATGGGGTCTCTCCTGCTGGTTCGCGTTCGACGCCGTCGGCGGCATATTTGGTCGCGGCGACGTCGCCGATAACATTGCCGAGTGTACGGAAAATGTCAGGGAAAGTCTCGACCGCGACGAGCAGCCCGAGCGGTGCGACGGGGACGCCCATCGACACCGCGATCGGGGCGATCGAGGTCACGAAGCTGATCGAGCCGGGAAGGCTGACCGAGGAGAGCGCCGCCGCCATTGCGACCGCGAGGCCGACCGCCATTTCCCACGGGCTCAGTTCGATCCCGAACAGCCATGCGACATAGACGACGACCGCGAGGTTCATCGCGGGGCTGGTGAAGCGGAACAAGGCGACCGCGAGCGGCAGCACGACGTCTGCCTTCTTGGGATCGACGCCGAGTTCTTCGGACGATTTCAGCATCGCGGGCAGGCTGGCGAGCGAGCTTTGCGTGCTGATCGCGACCGCGAGCGTCGGCACCATCGCGCGGAAAAAGCGCGGCAGCGGGATGCCGACGACGAGCCATGCGAGCAGCAGGCCGAGGATGATGCAGCTCGCGCCGGTGGCTGAGAGGATCAGCACATAATGGACAAGGCCGCCGAAGGCCGCGACCCCGGCCTTGACCGCGAGCGCATAGCCCAATGCAAAAACGCCGATCGGCGCGAGCGCGAGGATCCAGCCGATGACGATCAGCATCGCATCGCCCAGTGCCTTGAACAGCCCCGACAGTGTTGCGCGCTGCGGCGGTTCGAGCTTGGTGATCGCGAAGGCGAAGATGGTGGTGAAGACGATCAGCGGCAGGATCGCGGTTTCGGCGGCCGCGGCGATCGGGTTCGTCGGGATTAGCGAGAGCAGGAAATCGCCGAAGGTCGGCGAAGGGCCCGCCTCGGTCGTGCCGCCGAGGCCGTGGCGCAGCGCCTCGGCAGCGCCCGCCGACAGCGGGAAGAGCCGGAGGTATAGCGGCGTGAGGAGCAAGGTCATCAGTCCCGACAGGAAGATCGCGCCGAGGAAGGTCATCACCGCGCGAAAGGCGAGCTTGCCGGCGCGCGCGGCGTCGGCGGTCGCGGTGATGCCGGTGATGAGCAAGGCGACGACGAGCGGGACGATCGTCATCTTGAGCGCGTTGAGCCAGAGCAATCCGATCGGTTCGATATAGGGAAGCGATGCGGTGCCGGCGGCGGGCGACACCAGCTCGACGCCGATACCCAGAAGCATGCCGGCGACGAGCGCCGAGAGGATGAACCAAGCGGATTTCAAGACGGATTCTCCCGGCGATTTTTATGGCCAGCTTGCCAAGCAAAAGAGGGTGACTTAGAGCACCTCCCGAAGGAAACGGGAACCGGTTTTTGGGCCGGTAAATGCTCCGCGGGGGCCATCCCGCGAGACGCCGGGGCAGGCTTGCCGGGCGATGGTTAGGTAGCAGAGGGAACATGCGCAAGTTTTTCGGAACCGACGGGATTCGCGGCCTGACCAACAAGGCCCCGATGACGGCGGAAGTTGCGATGCGCGTCGGCATGGCCGCGGGCGCACACTTCCTGCGCGGCGACCACAAACACCGCGTCGTGATCGGCAAGGATACGCGCCTGTCGGGCTATATGCTCGAAAACGCGCTCGTCGCGGGGTTCACGAGCGTCGGGATGGACGTGGTGCAGGTCGGGCCGATGCCGACCCCCGCTATCGCGATGCTGACGCGCTCGATGCGCGCCGACCTCGGCGTCATGCTCTCGGCGAGCCACAATCCCTATTACGACAATGGCATCAAGCTGTTCGGGCCCGATGGGTACAAGCTGTCCGACGAGGATGAGGCGCAGATCGAGCATCTGCTGACCGTCGAGCCCAAGCTCGCCGATGTGGCGCATATCGGGCGCGCGAAGCGCATCGACGACGCGCGCGGACGCTATATCCACGCGGTAAAGCAGAGCCTGCCCGAATCGGTCCGTCTCGACGGGCTGCGCATCGTGCTCGATTGCGCGAATGGCGCGGCGTATAACAGCGCGCCGACGGTGTTCTGGGAGCTCGGCGCCGACGTCGTCGCGATCGGGGTCGAACCCAACGGCACCAATATTAACGACAAATGCGGATCGACCGCGCCCGCGCTGCTACAGGAAACGGTGGTCGCGAGCGGCGCCGACATCGGCATCGCGCTCGACGGCGACGCCGACCGGCTGATCGTCGTCGACGAGAAGGGAACGATTGTCGACGGCGACCAGATCATGGGGCTGATCGGTGCGAGCTGGGCGCGGCAGGGGCGGCTGAAGGGCGGCGGGGTGGTTGCGACGGTGATGTCGAACCTCGGCCTCGAACGTTTCCTCGAAGGCGAGGGGCTGCGGCTCGAACGCACGAAGGTCGGTGACCGTTATGTGCTCGAACGGATGAAGGAAGGCGGCTTCAACGTCGGCGGCGAACAGTCGGGGCATATGATCCTGTCGGACCATGCGACCACCGGCGACGGCACGCTCGCGGCGCTGCAGGTGCTCGCCGAGCTCGTTGCCGGCGGCAAGCCGGCGAGCGAATTGCTCCACCAGTTCGATCCGGTGCCGCAGCTGCTCAAGAATGTCCGCTTTGCCGGCGGCAAGCCGCTCGACGACAAGCATGTCATCGCGGCGATTGCCGAAGGTGAAGCGGCGCTCAATGGACGCGGCCGTCTTGTTATCCGTCCGTCGGGCACCGAACCGCTGATCCGCGTCATGGCTGAGGGCGACGATGCCGGGCAGGTCGAGCAGGTCGTCGACATGATCTGCGACGCCGTGCGCGCCGCTGCGGCTTAATTATCTTCTCTTCCCGTTCGTGCTGAGCTTGTCGAAGCACCGTTCTTTTCTCTATTGAAGGGGAAGGAAGAACGGCCCTTCGACAAGCTCAGGGCGAACGGCCTTTAAGGAATAATCACATGCTTGAAATGCGACCCGATTGCGAAAAGTGCGGACGCGATCTGCCCGCCAACCTTCACGGCGCCTTCATCTGCTCGTTCGAATGCACCTTCTGCGCGAATTGCGCCGACAAGCTCGACGAGATTTGCCCCAATTGCGGCGGTGACCTGCTCGACCGCCCGCTGCGCGAGGGCGCCGCGCTCGCCAAATTCCCCGCTTCGACGGAGCGAAAGTATAAGGGGTGACCGCACGCGTCCTGATTATCGCCGGATCGGATAGCGGCGGCGGTGCGGGCATCCAGGCCGACATCAAGGCGGTCACGATTCTCGGCGGCCATGCGATGACCGCGATCACCGCGATCACCGCTCAGAATACGCTGGGTGTGCAGGGCGTCCATCCGGTTCCGACCGAAATGGTGCTCGCGCAGATCGACAGCGTCGCGTCGGACATCGGTGTTGACGCTGTCAAGATCGGCATGATCGGCAGCGCCGAAACCGCCGCAGCGGTCGCGGAGCGTTTGTCGCAGCCCGACCTCGCGCAGGCGGCGTTGGTGTTCGATCCGGTGATGGTCGCGACGAGCGGATCGGTGCTCGCCGATGCGGCGACGATCGATGCGTTCCGCGCGCTGCTCAACCGTGCGATGGTCGCGACACCGAACCTGCCCGAGCTGGAAGCGCTCGGCGGCGAAGAGGCGGTGCTCGCGCATGGTTGCTCGCTGCTGATCAAGGGCGGCCACGCCGAGGGCGAGACGGTGATCGACCGCCTGCTCGAAACGGGCGAGGGCGAGGTCGCGCGCTGGGAAGCGCCGCGCATCGACACGCCGCACAGTCACGGCACCGGCTGCACGCTCGCGAGCGCGATCGCGACCGGGCTCGCGCAGGGCATGCCGCTCGAACCCGCGATCGCGCGTGCGCGCGATTTCGTGCGCCTCGCTCTGCACGATGCGCCGGGGCTGGGGCAGGGGCATGGCCCGATGGGGCAGCAATATGTGCGCAACGACGGGCTGTTCACCGGCCCCGCGCTCAACCAGATCACCTTGCCCGCGAACGATTATGCGGTGTCGGTCGCTTTCTATAAACAGATGGGGCTGAAGCAGATCGTCGATAGCCCTGACAATGGTTATGCGCGGTTCGAGGCGGCGAATGGCGTGACGTTGTCGATCCATGTGGGCGACGGCGCGGCAGGCGGAGCGACGGCTTATCTCGAAAGCGGCGCGCTCGATGCCTGGGTTGCTTATCTCGCGCGGCGCGGGGTGCGGTTCGAACAGATGCCGAAGGATGAGGAATGGGGCTGGCGCGAGGCGCGGCTGGCCGATCCGGCGGGCAATCGCCTGTGCCTGTATCAGGCGGCCGAATATCGGCGTTATCCGCCGTGGCGCATATGATCGTCGGGGTCGACGAAGCCGGACGCGGGCCGCTGGCCGGGCCTGTGGTCGCAGCGGCGGTGCTGCTTTGCGAGGGCGGAATCGTCGGGCTGGACGATTCCAAAAAGCTGACAGCCAAACGCCGCGGCGAGCTCGAGATCGAGATCAAGGCGCGGTGTCGCTGGGGTGTCGGCGAGGCGAGCGTTGCCGAGATCGACCGCATCAACATCTTGCAGGCGACCTTCCTCGCGATGACGCGCGCAGTCGAGGCGTTGGGGTTCGATCCGCATGAGGTGCTGGTCGATGGCAACCGGTTGCCGCGATGGCGCTACACCGCGCGCGCGATCATCGGCGGCGATGCGCTGCATCCGTGCATTTCGGCGGCGAGCATCATCGCGAAGGAACATCGCGACCGCTTCATGGTCGCCGCCGCGCGCGACTTTCCTGGCTTTGGCTGGGAAACCAACATGGGCTATGGTACCGCACAGCATCTCGCGGCGCTGCGCCAGCATGGCCCCACGCCGCACCATCGGACCAGTTTTGCCCCGGTCGCACAAATGCAGCTGGTCTGAAGCCTGAAACCAGAGGGGGAACAGGATGAGCAGGGGATTTACGGCCGACGATGTGTCGGTCCAGACCGGCCGCACTTTCCTTGTCACCGGTGCCAATGCCGGGATCGGTTTCGAGACCGCCAAAATCCTGGCGGCGCGCGGGGCGCATGTGATCCTCGCCTGTCGTGACGAGGCCAAGGCCGAGATCGCGATGAACCGCATCCGGGTCGACGTGCCGAAAGCCGAGCTGTCGTTCCAGCCGCTCGACCTCGCCGACCTCGACCAGGTGCGCGATGCGGCGAAGGCGGTGCTTGCGGGGCCGCGGATCGACGTCCTGATCAACAATGCGGGGGTTATGATCCCGCCCAAGACGCTGACGAAACAAGGGTATGAGCTGCAATTCGGGGTCAACCACCTCGGCACATTCGCGCTGACTGGCCTCATTCACACGCATGTCGACGACCGCATCGTGATCACCGGCAGCATCGCGCACCGGAACGGGACGATGGATTACAGCGACCTGTCGGCATCACGCAGCTATCATAATTGGGCGCGCTACCAGATGAGCAAGCTCGCGAACCTGCTCCATATGTTCGAGCTCGACCGGCGACTGAGCGCGGCGGGGCGCGCGACGCAGGCGATCGGTTGCCATCCGGGGGTCGCCCTCACCGAATTAACCCGCCACCTGCCGCTGCCGCTCCGCACGATGACGCCGCTGGCTGGCCCCTTCTTCAACAGTTCCGCGCAGGGCGCCTGGCCGACGCTGCAGGCGGCGACCGGCGCGCGGGTGCAGGGCGGCGATTATCTGGGACCGCAGGGCCTCGGCGAAGTGTCGGGGCGCTCTGGGCCCGCACGCGCGACGCGTCAGGCTCGCGATCCGAGACTGGCCCGCGAGCTCTGGATGCGGTCGATCGAGCTGACCGGGGTCGATCCGGGTCTCTGACCCCGCAACGCAAATTTTTTTCGCGAGTGAGTCTTCATCGCCACACCACCAGTGGTTGAGTCCGCGGGTCGCGCCCGACTCCATATGGTGTGGCAGACTCGTTTCGTTCTCATCGCGTTAACCAGTTAGAGAGGCGGAATCCCTAGAGTCCTGCGCTTGACGGCGGACTCCGCCTGACTCATCAGGGCCTTCTTTCAGTCGAAGAACGGGGTGAAGCATGGGTGTGATGGAACGGGTCAAGGCGCCGGCGACGAAGAAGCGGACGCCGAAGGTCGACCCCGCGGACCTGCCGCTCGACAGCATCTTGCAGGGCGATTGCGTCGAAATGATGCGCAGCCTGCCTGCCGCATCGGTCGACATGATCTTTGCCGACCCGCCGTATAATCTCCAGCTCGGCGGCGACCTGCTGCGTCCCGACGGCAGCCAAGTCGATGCGGTCGACGATGATTGGGACAAGTTCGACAGCCTCGCGACTTACGACCGCTTCACCCATGCCTGGCTCAAGGAGGCGAAGCGCATCCTGAAACCGAACGGCAGCATCTGGGTGATCGGCAGCTATCACAATATCTTCCGCGTCGGCACCGCGTTGCAGGACAATGGATACTGGATCCTCAACGACATCGTGTGGCGCAAGGCGAACCCGATGCCCAATTTCAAGGGCACGCGCTTCACCAACGCGCATGAGACTTTGATCTGGGCGTCGATGGGCGAAAAATCGCGTTACACCTTCAACTATCGCGCGATGAAGACGCTGAACGACGAGCTTCAGATGCGTTCGGACTGGCTGATCCCGATCTGCGGCGGTCAGGAGCGTTTGAAGAAGGGCGGGACGAAAGTTCATCCGACGCAAAAGCCCGAAGCTTTGCTCTATCGCATCCTGCTCGCCTGCTCGAACCCCGGCGACGTGGTTCTCGACCCCTTCTTCGGCACCGGCACCACGGGCGCGGTTGCGAAACGCCTCGGCCGCCATTTCATCGGTATCGAACGCGAGGATGATTATATCGAGGCCGCGCTGGAACGTATCGAGCTGGCGCTGCCGCTCGATGAGAGCGCGGTGAAGACGATGATGGCGCCGAAGGCGGCGACGCGTGTCGCGTTCGGCACGCTCGTCGAGTGCGGCATGATCGCGCCGGGAACGGTGCTGACCGATACCAAGCGCCGCTGGAAAGCGAAGGTGCGCGTCGACGGCAGCCTCGAGTGCGAAGGTCAACCCGCGGGGTCGATCCACAAGGTCGGCGCGGGCCTGCAGGGCGCGCCGAGCTGTAACGGCTGGACCTTCTGGCATGTCGATAACGGCAAGGAATTGCGCGTGATCGACGCGGTGCGGCAGGACTGGTTGCTGGCGAACGAAGCCTGATGTTCCAGCCGCTGACCAAGCCCGACCTCGGCGCCGCGTCGGCGGGGGCGCAAATCTATTGTCGTCCGACCTGTTTCGTCGATCGGCCGCACGAGCTGGATGACGATTGCCTGCGCGTTGCCGAGACGATGGTGTGGTTTGCGGCTTGGCACATCAGCCTGCGCGATGGTTTGACGGTCAAATCGGCGATCGTTCCGGTTCCCGAATGGGACGGCTGGATCGCGGCGATGCCCGACCGGATGGCACAGGCGGCCACAGCCCAGCGCGCGGGCGTCGCCCGCCCGCGCGGCGTGCTCCAACTCGGTGAGCGGACGATCCGGCTGAACGAGCCGCAGCTGATGGGCATATTGAATGTGACGCCCGACAGTTTTTCGGACGGCGGCAAGCATGTCGATAGCGAGGCGGCCGCCGAAGCGGGCTTCGCGATGGGGTCGGCGGGTGCGGCAATCATCGATGTCGGGGGCGAATCAACGCGCCCCGGCGCCCCGCTCGTCTGGGAAGGCGACGAGATCAAGCGCATCGAAGGCGTGGTGTCGGCGCTCGCGCGGGGCGGCGTCGCGGTGTCGATCGACACGCGGAAGGCCGCGGTGATGGAAGCGGCGCTCGCCGCCGGCGCGCGGATCGTCAACGATATTTCGGCGCTGCGTTACGACGACCGCGCGATGGAGGTGGTCGTGCACGCAGGTTGTCCGGTCGTGCTGATGCACGCACCGTCGGCGAAGAGTGATCCGCACGAGGGTGGAAATTACGCGCATGTCCTGTTCGACGTCTACGACATGCTCGCCGAGCGGGTCGCGGCGTGCGTTGCGGCGGGGATCGATCGCACGAAAATCATCGTCGATCCGGGGCTCGGCTTCGGCAAGGGGGTTGGCGACAATCTGGCGCTGATCAACGGTCTTGCGCTGTTCCACACCTTGGGCTGCCCGATCCTGTTCGGGGCGAGCCGCAAGCGGATGATCGGGGCACTCGACAATGAGGCCGCCGCCGACCAGCGGCTCGGCGGGACGGTGGCGCTGCATTATCAGGCGGCGTCGCAGGGCGCGCAGTTGCTGCGCGTCCATGACATTCCGGAAAACCGGCAGGCGATTCGCGTATGGCGCGGGCTGCGCGACGCGGCGCTGACCGCCTGATCAGGCGGCGGTGTCGATCCCGAGATCGCTCAATTTGCGGTAAAGCGTCGAGCGGCCGATGCCGAGGCGACGGGCGACTTCGCTCATGCGGCCGCGGTAATGGCCGATCGCGAGGCGGATGACGTCGGCCTCGATTTCCTCAAGCGGGCGGAGGTTGCCGTCGGGCAGGTAGAGCGTGACGCCGATCGCTTCGCCATTGATCGCGACGTCGCCGTCGTTGCTGGCGCCGCCGCCGAGCGTGGCCTCGATCGCGCGGAAGTCGGCGCTGGTGAGCACGTCGGTGGTGCTGTTCACCGCGGCGCGGAACAGGACGTCCTGCAACTGGCGGACATTGCCCGGCCAGGCGTAGGCCGCGAGCAAGCGGAGCGCGTCGTCGGTGACCCCGATGGGCCCCATGCCGGGCAGGCCGCCGATGCGCGCGAGCAGATGGCGCGCGAGCGGGCCGACGTCGCCGCGGCGTTCGGAGAGCGAGGGCAGGGTGAATTGGGCGCTCGAGAGCGCGTAGAACAGATCTTCGCGGAAGTGCCCGGCCTCGATCAGCTTGTCGAGCGGGCTGGCGCTCGTCGCGATAATGCGGACATCGACGCTCTGGCGGATCGATCCGCCGATCATCTGGACTTCGCCGCTGTTCAGGAATTCGACGAGTTTCGCCTGCGTTTCGAGCGGGATACATTCGACATGGTCGATGATGATGCTGCCGCCGTCGGCCTGGACGAGGCGGCCGACCTGCCGGTCGAACGCGCCGGGAAACGCACCGCGTTCGTGGCCGAACAGGCCCGATCCGATCAGGCCCGGCGACACCGCCGAGCAATCGACCATGACGAGCTGGCCCCGCGCGCGGGGCGAGGCGCTGTGGATCGCGCGGGCAAAGACTTCCTTGCCGGTGCCCGGCTTGCCGTTGATCATCACCGGGACGCGCGCGCGCGCGGCCTTGGCGGCGATCGCGAGCGCGCTGCGGAAATTGGGGCTCGACCCGATGATTTCCTCGAACGCCAGAGGCGCGCGCAGTTTTTCGGTGAGCGGGCGGAGCTCGCCCTGCGGGCCGCTGGTCGACACGACGCGGTCGAGCGCTTCGAGCAGGCGGTCGGGCGCGATGGGTTTCTGGACGAAATCGCTCGCGCCGGCGCGCATCGCGCTGACCGCGACTTCGACGCCGTTGCGCATCGTGATGACGACGAGCGGCAACGCGGGGCGCCAGCGGCGGAGTTCGCCGACGAATTCGGCAATATCCATGCCCGGCGCGCCCTGATCGACGAGCACGGCGTCGAGCGCCATGCCTTCCTGGGTGCCGAGCTTGGCAAGCGCGGTGTCGGTGTCGGCCGCGATGACGCTACGCCAGCCGCCGCGCGATACAAGGGCTGCCAGAAAGCGCTGCTGGGCAGGCTCGCTGTCGACGATCATCACCATTCGCGTGTCGCGCGTGTTCGTCATGGTATCGAATCTGCCCCCTGAACCGACATTGCTATGAGTTTGTTCTGCTGAGGGCTGCATATCTATCCGATAGGGGTAAAAGGGCGATTAAGGGCATTCGTCTTTTCCCGCAGCGAAGTCTAGGGGCGCTGTCCACAAACCCGCACTTGAGCATCGGGGGGCGCGTGGCTAAGACCGGCGCGATAACCGATTCTGGGCAGGGCGCTGTGCGTTCGCGCACAGATAGGGCCGTTCAAGGGGAAAAATGATGGCACAGCAGGAAATGAAGGCAGCCGAAGAAACCTACACGGGTTTCATCAGCCTGCTGAAAATCGGTTCGATCATCACCGCGATCGTGACCGTCGGCGTCGTCCTGCTCATCGCATCCTGACCGGGATTCGCGCATGCGCATCGCAGTCCTGAAGGAGCTCGCCGAAGGCGAGACTCGCGTCGCCGCGACCCCCGAAACCGTGAAGAAATTCATCGGGCTGGGAGCCGAAGTTGCCGTCGAATCGGGGGCGGGAGATCAAGCTTCGATCGCCGATGCCGATTATAGCGCCGCGGGCGCCAGCGTTGGCAGCCGCGCCGATACGCTAAAGGGTGCCAACATCATCCTCGGGATTCAGGGCCCCGATCCCAAGGGGCTGTCGGGCTTTGCTGACGGCGCCTGGCTCGCTGCCGGGCTCAACCCGTTCGGCGAACGCGCGCGTGTCGATGACTATGCGAAGCTCGGACTCGAGGCGCTGGCGATGGAATTCATGCCGCGCATCACGCGCGCGCAGTCGATGGATATCCTCTCCAGCCAGGCCAATCTCGCGGGCTACAAGGCGGTGCTGATCGCGGCGAACGCCTATGGCCGGGCTTTCCCGATGATGATGACCGCCGCGGGCACCGTCAGCGCGGCCAAGGCGTTCGTGATGGGCGTCGGCGTCGCGGGGCTGCAGGCGATCGCGACTGCGCGCCGCCTCGGCGCACAGGTCAGCGCGACCGACGTCCGTGCCGCAACCAAGGAACAGATCCTCAGCCTCGGCGCCAAGCCGATCTTCGTCGAGACCGTCGCCGGGATCGAGGGCGAGGGCGCGGGCGGCTATGCCACCGAAATGTCCGACGAATATAAGGCGGCGCAGGCCGAGCTCGTGTCGTCGCACATCGCCAAGCAGGATATCGTCATCACCACCGCGTTGATCCCCGGGCGCCCGGCGCCGCGGCTGATCTCGGACGCGCAGCTCGCGACGATGCGCAGCGGCAGCGTGATCGTCGACATGGCGGCCGAAAGCGGCGGCAATGTCGAAGGATCGGTCTCGGGAGAGGCGAAGAAGATCCACGGTGTGACGGTGATCGGCGCGAAGAATATCGCGGCGCTGATGCCCGCCGACACCAGCGCACTGTTCAGCCGCAACCTGTTCAACTTCCTTTCGGCCTTCTGGGACAAGGAAGCGGGCAAGCCGGTGCTCGACGAGGAGATCGGCAATGCGGTGCGCCTGACACGGGGCGGCAAGGTCGTGAACGACCGGCTGCTGGGTTGAGCCTGCTTTTGGCCCTCGCGCTTGCCGAGGCGACGGCGCCGGTTGCGCCGCCCCCGGCGCTGCAATTTTCCTTCTGGCGCATGGCGGCGTTCAAATCGCGGGCGAAGCAACTGGGTTGCGGCGCCGGCTCGCTCGACGGCGAGCTTGAGGCTATCCGCAAACAATTGGCAAAACGCCACGGCAAGGAAGCCTTTGCCTGGCCAAAAACGCCGTCGTCCGCTAATCAGGGCGAAGGTGACTGCTATGTTGCCTTGATGGTGTACCGGACAAATCTTGGCGATTTCAAGCGTGAGGCGGATGCTGCGCTCGCCATTGCTCCGTAGTCGATCCGTCCGGCGAGGCATATCGTCCCGTCGCAGAAGTCGGCCAATTTCGGCCTTTTCATGAAACTTCCTTTGGTTACTATGCGTTCAGGGTTTCCCTAACCCTGACTCTCAACCAACTGGAGAATGATTGATGTCGTCTGCGAAGCTTTTCGCCACTCCCCTCCTTGTGCTTGCCACCCTGTCGCCCGTCTACGCGCAGGAAACCGCCGCTCCGGCTGAAGCGACCGAAGTCGCCGCCGATGCCGCCGCTCCGGCTGAAGCCGCGGCGCCTGCCGCACCCGCGCAGCCCACGGGAATCGCGCTCGAACTCGGTGCGAAGCCCGACCACAAGACGCTGGCCAACGCGCTGACCGCCGCGGGCGTTTCGGACAAGCTGGCCGGCCAGCCCTTTACGCTGTTCGCCCCGACCGACCAGGCCTTTGCCGCGGTACCGCAGCAGATGACCGACTGGCTGATGAACCCGGGCAACACCGAATCGCTCGCCAAGGTGCTGACCTATCATGTCGTCCCGGGCCGCGTGACCGCCGAGGATCTCTATGCGAAGATCAAGGCAGGCGGCGGTAAGGCGACGCTGGCGACCGTCGAAGGCGAAACGCTGACCTTCACAGAGGTACAGGGCAACATCAAGGTCGACGGCACGCAGGGCAGCAGCGGTTTCATCACCCAGCCCGACGTCGAACAGTCGAACGGTAATATTCACGTCATCAACGGCGTGTTGATGCCGACGCTCGGCTGACGATTCGCGCCGCTGCGGACGTCATTTTGAAGGATGGACAATGAAGACCCCCCTGATTTTGACGGCCGCAGCGGCCGCGCTCGCGCTTTCGGGCTGCGGCAAGACCGACACGCCGACCGAGACAACGACGATCGCCACCGGCGAAACTGCCGTGGCGCCTGCCGCCAGCCCGTCGCAGATGCTCGCGAGCAGCACCATCGCCGCGAACCTCTCGGCGTCGCCCGACCATAAGTCGCTGGCAGCTGCCGTGACGCAAGCCGGCCTGTCCGAAACATTGTCGGGTGCTGGACCGTTCACGGTCTTTGCGCCGACCGACGCAGCCTTTGCTCAGGTGCCGCCGGTGACGCGCGACGGCTGGATGCGTCCGGCGCAGAAGGACGTGCTTGCGGGCATCCTCAAATATCATGTCGTGCCCGGCAAGCTGACCGCGGCCGACCTCGCTGCAAAAATCACCGAAGGAGGCGGCCAGGCCGCACTCAAGACCGTCGACGGGCAGGATTTGATCGCGACGAAGAACGGCGATGCCATATTGCTCACCAGCGCGAGCGGCAACAAGGCGGCGGTGACGCAAGCCGATGTCGGTCAGTCGAACGGCGTCGTCCATGTCATCGACGCGGTGCTCATACCGAAAATGTAATATCCCGGCGCGCCTGCGCAGCGATATTTTATGTTACAAGGGGCTCGCATTTCTCACTTGGGGAAATGCGGGCCCTTCTTTTTGGCCGCTTTGGAGTCGACACGCCAGCATCGTCACGGCAAGAGGTGGCCTCGCGGAATCAGCAGGGGAGCTTGCCGTGGATTTTATCTCCATTTTTTCGATTTTCGTCCTGGCCTGCTTCGTCGGCTATTTCGTCGTCTGGTCGGTGACCCCGGCGCTGCACACGCCGTTGATGAGCGTCACCAACGCCATTTCGTCGGTCATCATCGTCGGCGCGCTGATCGCCAGCGCTGCCGCGGGATCGGCCACATCGAAATGGCTGGGTCTCGCCGCAGTGGTGATGGCGAGCATCAATATCTTCGGCGGCTTCGCCGTGACGTCGCGCATGCTCGCGATGTACAAGAAGAAGGAGCGCTGAGATGGACGTACAGGCCATTCTCTCGGCCGCGACCGGCGGCCATGGCGCAGTGAATCCCTATGCTGCCATCGCCTATCTGGTCGCTGGCGTTCTCTTCATCCTTGCGCTGCGCGGGCTGTCGAGCCCGGCGACGGCGCAGAGCGGCAACCGCTTCGGCATGATCGGCATGACGATCGCGGTGGTGACCACCATGCTGACGCATGCGCCCGTGAGCGCCGGCGGCCTGCTCGACACCATTTCGCTCGTCGAAATCCTCGTCGCTATCGGCATCGGTGCGGTCATCGGTATCGTGATGGCACGCAAGATCGCTATGACCGCGATGCCGCAGCTCGTCGCGGCGTTCCACAGCCTCGTCGGTCTTGCCGCGGTCGCGGTGGCGGCTGCCGCCTATCTCAACCCGGTCGCATTCGGCATCGCCGACGCCGCGGGACAGATCCATGTCGTCAGCCGCGTCGAGATGGGGCTGGGCATCGCGATCGGTGCGATTACCTTCTCGGGCTCGGTCATCGCCTTCCTCAAGCTCAACGGCAATATGTCGGGCTCGCCGATCATGCTGCCGGGGCGGCATATCATCAACCTCGGCACGCTCGCCGCGATCGTCGCGCTGACCGCCTATTTCACGCAGGACCAGTCGCCGTGGGTGTTCTGGACGATCACCGGGCTCAGCTTCGCGATCGGCTTCTTGCTGATCATCCCGATCGGCGGCGCCGACATGCCGGTGGTCGTGTCGATGCTCAACAGCTATTCGGGCTGGGCTGCGGCGGCGATGGGCTTCACGCTCGGTAACACCGCGATGATCATCACCGGCGCGCTTGTCGGCTCGTCGGGTGCGATCCTGTCGTACATCATGTGCCGCGCGATGAACCGCAGCTTCATCAGCGTGATCGCGGGCGGTTTCGGTGCCGACGATTCGGGCGGCGGTGCGGGCGGTTCGAAGGAACAGCGCCCGTGGAAGCCGGGCAGCGCCGAGGACGCCGCCTTCCTGATGAGCCAGGCCGAAAATGTCATCATCGTCCCCGGTTACGGCATGGCGGTCGCGCAGGCGCAGCACGCGCTGCGCGAAATGGCCGACCAGCTGAAAAAGGAAGGCGTGAACGTCAAATATGCGATCCACCCGGTCGCGGGCCGTATGCCCGGCCATATGAACGTGCTGCTCGCCGAAGCGAACGTGCCTTATGACGAAGTGTTCGAACTCGAGGACATCAACGGCGAGTTCGCACAGTGCGACGTCGCCTTCGTCATCGGCGCGAACGACGTGACCAACCCGGCAGCGAAGACCGACAAGTCATCGCCGATTTACGGCATGCCCGTGCTCGACGTCGAAAAGGCGAAGACCGTGCTGTTCGTGAAGCGCTCGATGGGCGGGGTCGGCTATGCCGGCGTCGACAACGACGTTTTCTATATGGACCAGACGATGATGCTGCTCGGCGATGCCAAGAAGATGGCCGACGACATCGTCAAGGCTCTTAGCGGCAGCGGGCACTGACGCTTTGCCGCAAAACTTCGCTCGCGGGCTTGCCCGCGGGCGCGAGTTTTTCTAGCCAAGTTCGGGACCGGGTCCGGCGAGACCCGGTTTTGTTGTATTTCGGAGGACCATCTTGCGCAAAATCGGCCTGATCGGGGGAATGAGCTGGGCATCGACCGAGCTTTATTACCGGCACCTCAACAAGGGCGTGCAAAAGCGCCTTGGCACCGCCTGTTCGGCGCCGATCCTGATGGAGAGCCTGAACTATTGCGAGCTGTCGCGGATTACGACGCCCGAACAATGGACGCATGCGAAGGAGGTGCTGATCGCATCGGCGCAGCGGCTCGAGGCCGCGGGCGCGACCGCGCTGATGATCGCCGCCAATTCGATGCACAAGGTTGCCGAGGACGTCGCCGCGGCGATCTCGATCCCGCTGCTTCATATCGTCGACGAAACCGGCGAGAAGATGAAGGCCGACGGCGTCAAGGCGACCGCGGTGATCGGTACGCGCAATGTGATGACCGAGCCCTGGTTCCGCCAGCGGCTGGTGCGTCACGGGCTGACGCTCGCGCCTTATGACGCGACGCGCACCGACGAGATCGACCGCATCATCTATGAAGAGCTGATGCTGGGCAAGGTGAACGAAAGTTCGCGCCGCACGATGAAAACCTTCATCACCGACATCGCGAAGCAGGATATCCAGGCGATCGTGCTGGCGTGCACCGAACTGGTGATGCTGGTCGACACCGACGCCAATGTTCTGCCGATCTATGACACGACGCGCATCCATGTCGCGGCGGGCGTCGACTGGATCTTGGGCGCCGACGCATAAGTCTCACTAAAGACCCGTTCGCATCGAGCGAAGTCGAGATGCCCATCGGTCGAGTACCACTTAAGGGTGTCTCGACTTCGCTCGACACGAGCGGAAATGCCTAGCTCATCTTCGTCCACGTCACCGTGCGGCAAAATACGCTGACGCAGCCCTTCATCGTCATCTTGTCGCCCTTCACGCGCAGGTGCGCCTTGTAATATCGGCCGTCCTCGGGGCTATAGCCTTCGCCTTTCCAGCTATCGCCGTGGGGCACGAGATCCCAGTAAATCTGCAGGCCCGTGACCTTGCGGCTACGTTTCGCCTTGTCGGGGTTGCGCTCGTCGAGCTGGCCGCCCGCGGGCTGCTTGATCAGCAGGCGCTCGACGCGCCCGCACATCTTGTTGCCGCATGCGGCCATGACGACGATACCCTTGCCATCGTCGGTCTTCCATCGTCCCGCGATCGGCGCGGGCGCCGCGGCCATCGACGGCACGGCTATCATGGCGACAAGCGCCAAACCTAATCTGTGAATCAAAGCGACCTCTCCCCGGGTTAGCTACACATATGTCAGCAACATCGCTTGGCATCCGTCAAGTCTTGCACCATGTTCCCCGAAAATAAGGGGAGAGACATATGCGATTCCATGGCCTGTGCCACGCGGCGACGCTCTGCATCGTGGCTGGCTTTGCCGCCAGTCCGGCGGCGGCGAAAGTGATCAGCGTCAGTGCAACAACGCCCGACGCGAACGAAAAGCTGCAAGAAGCGCTGATTCTCGCGCAGCCCGGCGACACGGTGCAGCTCGGCGCGGGCGTGTGGAAGCTGACCGACGGCCTGTCGCTCGACGTTGCGGGAGTTACCGTGCGCGGCGCCGGGGCGGGCGAGGGCGGGTCGATCCTCGACTTTGCGGGACAGCAGGGCGCGGGCGAGGGACTGCTTGTCACCAGCGACGATGTGCTCCTGACCCAATTTGCGGTGCTCAACACCAAGGGCGACGGCATCAAGTCGAAGGGCGCCGACCGCATCGTCTATTACAAGCTGCGCGTCGAATGGACCGCGGGGCCTAAGGAAACCAACGGCGCGTACGGCATCTATCCGGTCGAAAGCAGTGACGTGCTGATCGATAGCGTTTTCGTGCGCGGCGCTTCGGATGCGGGTATCTATGTCGGCCAGTCGAAGAATATCGTCGTCCGCGATTCGATCGCGACCGAGAATGTCGCGGGGATCGAGATCGAGAACAGCTATGACGCCGATGTTCACGACAATATCGCGACGAAGAACACCGGCGGTATATTGGTGTTCGACCTGCCCAGCCTGCCGATGCAGGGCGGCCACAATGTCCGCGTGTTCGAAAATATCGTGAACGACAACAGCACGCCGAATTTCGCGCCCAAGGGCAATATCGTCGCGAGCGTGCCGACGGGCACCGGGGTCCTTATCATGGCGAACCGCAATGTCGAGATTTTCGACAATGTGTTCGACCAGAACGGCACCGCGAACGTGATGATCGTCGGCTATCGCTACGAGCATAAGGATCCGAAATACCAGCCGTTGCCGAAAGCGATCGTCGTGCGCGGGAACCAGCATGGCAAGGCGGGCTATGCGCCGAAATTCCCCGGGGGCGACATGATCGCGGCGGCGATGGGGGGCAGTATTCCGCCGGTATTGTGGGACGGTGCGGGCGATGCGGTCGTGCTCGACAAGGTCGGCGTGCTGTCGCTGAACCTGCCCGATGTGAAGACGCCGCAGAGCGAAGCGAAGCCGGCGCCCGCCGACCTGTCGAAGGGTACGCCGCCCGCGGCGCTGCCGGCGATCAAGCTGCCCGATGCGATGGAGGCGAAGGTCAAGTGAGACGCGTCTTTGCCGCGATTGGTGCGGCATTATTATGTTCGAGCGGCGGCGCGGCCCTGGCGCCGCCGGGTGTCGATCAGGCTGTCGTCGAGAGCGACGCGATGCCGCCCAAATTGTCGGCGTTCGGTCTGTTTCGGGGCAATGACCCGGCGCAGCCGTCGACGGGCCTCCGCTACACGCTGCGTGCGCCTTTGTTCAGCGACTATACCGACAAGCACCGCTTCATCTCGATCCCGGCAGGGAGGAAGGCGAAGGTCGGAAGCGACGGCGTGATCGACTTTCCGGTCGGCACCGTGCTCGTCAAAAGCTTCGGCTGGAGCGACGTCAACGGCGGACGCCCGGTCGAGACGCGGCTGCTGATCCGCCGCGCGACAGGCTGGACCGCGCTGCCCTATATCTGGGACGCCGACGGCAAGGACGCGACGCTGGCGCTCGGCGGGCGTCGCATTCCCGTGACCTTCAAAAGCCCCGACGGCGAGACGCACAGCATCCGCTATGCGGTGCCGAACAAGAATCAGTGCAAGGAATGCCATAGCCTCAGCGGCGAGATCGTCCCGATCGGACCCAAGGCGCGGAACTTCATTCCCGATCCCGCCGCGTCCGACAAATTGCGCGCGCTCTATTTCGACAATGTCGCTGCGCTGAAACCGACGATGCCGCAGTGGGACGACCCCAAGGCAGGCAGCATTGCCGACCGCGCGCGCGCCTATCTCGACGTCAATTGCGCACATTGCCACAACCCGGCGGGCAGCGCGTCGAACAGCGGGCTGTTCCTGCGCTGGACCGACGATCCGGCGGGTGTGAATTACGGTATCGGCAAGCGCCCGACCGCGGCGGGGCGCGGCAGCGGAGGGATGGAGTTCGCCATCGCGCCCGGCGACCCCGCGCACAGTTTCCTGATCTATCGCCTTGAAAGCACCGACCCCGGCATCGCGATGCCCGAGGTCGGGCGCTCGACGGTGCACAGGGAAGGTGCGGCGCTGCTCAGGCAATGGATTGCGGAGATGCCTCAGCGCGAGAAAAACTAGCCTTCTGTCGATCTTGCGCGATGGGTGATCCGCTCATATCCGTCATCCCGGCGAAGGCCGGGATCTCAACCCTGCGTCCTGAAGCTCCGTCGAGATCCCGGCCTTCGCCGGGATGACGATAAAAGGTCTCCTCATGGCATCGCTCATTCTCCACGACTATTTCCGCTCCTCGGCCAGCTTTCGCGTGCGCATCGCGCTCAATCTCAAAGGGCTCGATTATGAGCGCGTCGAGATCAGCCTGATCGCGGGCGAGCAGCGCAGCGACGCCTATCTCGAGCAGAATGCGCAGGGCTTCGTCCCGATGCTCGTCGTCGACGGCGAGCCGATCATCCAGAGCATGGCGATCATCGACTGGCTCGACCGCGCCTTTCCCGAACCGCGGCTGATCCCCGAAGAGGCGATGCCGCGCGCGATCGCGCTGGCACGGGCGCAGGTGATCGCGAGCGACATCCACCCGCTCAACAACCTGCGCGTGCTCAAATATCTGAAACGCGACCTCGGACTCAACGAGCAGACCAAGGAGCGCTGGATCGCGACATGGATTACGCAGGGGTTCGAGGCATTGGAGGCGATGGCGGGCGACGGGCGTTATCTCGGCGGCGACACGCCGGGGATCGCCGACTGCTGCCTCGTCCCGCAAATCTATAACGCGCGCCGCTTCGAGGTGCCGCTCGACGCCTTTCCGCGGCTGATAGAGATCGATGCGGCGTGCATGGAGCTGGACGCTTTCCAGAGAGCGCATCCCGACGCGGTCAAACCCGCGTGATCCGGCTGTTTGCTGGGGCCGCGCTGCTGGCGATGCCGGCGGCGGCGATGGCGCAGGGCGGCGCCATCGACGAGGAGAGCGCAGCTGCCATCGACCAGGCGGCCGCGGAAGAAGCCGGTGGCTGCTGCAGCTTCTGGGTTCCACGCATTCCGACTGAAATCATCGTCGTGCGGGGGAGCGGTGCGCTTCAACCGGCCGACAGCGATACGGTTCAGGGCTCCAGCCTGATCGCCTATCCCGAACAGGGCTTCGGCGCGCGCATCGAGAACCGTCTGCGCGACGAAGCGGGCATCGTCCAGTTTCGTCGATCGGACGGTCGCTCGGCGCATCCGACCAGTCAGGGCATCACCTTGCGCGGCCTCGGCGGCAATGCGTCCGCGCGCGCGCTCGTCACGCTTGATGGTATTCCGCAGGCCGACCCATTCGGCGGATGGGTCGCGTGGAGCGCCTATGACGCGATCAACCTTGGCGGCATTCTCGTTGCCCGCGGCGGCGGGAGCGGCGTCGATGGTCCCGGTGCGCTGGCGGGAACGGTCGGCCTGTATTCGACGATGACCGATGGCGTCGAGGCGAGCATGGCTTATGGCAGCCGCGATGGCTGGGACGCATCGGCGTCGGTTGGCGGCGAAATCGGCAGGGGCAGGATTGCGGTCGATGGCCGCTATAGCCGCGGCGACGGCTTTATTCCCGTCGCGAAGGGCCAGCGCGGTGCGGTCGACCGGGCGGCACCCTATGAACAGGGTGGACTTGGCTTGCGTTTGCGTCTTGACGCTGGCGACGACAGCCGGATCGAGGCCAGCCTGCGCGGTTTTTCGGACCGGCGCGACCGCGGGACCGATTTCACGCAAAGCAAATTCGATGGCGTCGATGCGAGTCTGCGCTTCGTCCACGATCCCGCTGGCGAGACGCAATGGCTTGCGCTGGGCTATATCCAGCTCCGCGATTTCGAAAGCGGCTTCGCGAGCGTCGCGGCCGGGCGGAACAGCGTCGCGCCCGCGCTGTTTCAGCGCGTGCCGGCGACAGGTATTGGCGCGCGGTTCGAATTGCGTCCCGCGATAGGCGGAGCGAATCCGCTTCGAGTCGGTGCCGATTGGCGCCGCACGACCGGCCGGACCGAGGAGGATTTCTTCTTCAGCGGCATAGTTCCCGGCCGCCACCGCATCGCGGGCGGCAGCAGCGATACCGTTGGCGCTTTCGCCGAATGGACGTCGGGCGACACCAATGACGGCTTCCTCTGGACGCTGAGCGGCCGCGTTGATCGCTGGTGGCTCGGCGAGGGCTACCGGCTCGAACGCAATATCGCGGGCCCCGTCATCACCAACCTGCGCTTCGCAGCGCGGCAGGGGTGGGAAGGCAGCGGGCGGGCGGGTGTGCGCTGGACCTCGGACGCGTTTTCGCTCCGCGCCGCGGGCTATCGCGGCTGGCGCCTGCCGACGCTCAACGAACTCTATCGCCCGTTCCGCGTCGGTGCGGAGGTGACGACCGCGAACGAGATGCTCAAGCCTGAACGGCTGTGGGGCGGCGAGGTCGGAGCCGACTGGGAGAGCGGCGATACGAAACTGTCGGCGACGCTGTTCGCGAACCATCTGACGAATGCGATCGCGAATGTCACGCTCGCGCCGAACCTCAACCAGCGACAGAATCTCGACGCGATCGACAGCAAGGGGGTCGAGGTCAGCGCCGAGCAGCGGATCGGCCCCGCGACGCTCCGCGCCACCTATGCCTTTACCGACGCCAACGTCGATGCATCGGGTGCGGCGCTTGGGCTCGATGGCCGCCGCCCCGCACAGATTGCAAAGCATGGCGGCAGCGTGTCGCTACGCAGCAATGGCGGCGGCCCGTTCGGCGGCTTTGCGACGCTGCGCTATGTCGGCAAGCAGAATGAGGATGACCTTGGCCTGCTCGAACTCGACGATGCGCTGACGCTCGACGCCGGCCTATCGTGGAAGCTTGCCGAGGCGATCAGCATCGAGGCGCGCGGCGAGAATCTGTTCGACGAACTCGTCCCTGCGGCGATTTCCTCGTCGGGGATCGTCGAGCGCGCGACCCCGCGGACTCTGTGGGTCGGCGCGCGACTTTCTTTCTGATTCTCCCGCCGAGAGACCTTCACAGACCCGAAACAGGCTATAGGATGGCTGCGACCGGGCAAAAGGTGAGGGTTTGTAAGGCATGGCCGCGAAGAAGCTGAATCTCGACAATTTCCTGCCGTATCGTCTGTCCATTGCCTCCAATGCCCTGTCGAGCCGGATCGCCGCCGAATATGAGAATCGTTTCGGGCTGAAGATTCCCGAATGGCGGTTGATGGCGGTGCTGGGCGAAGGACAGCCCAAGACGCAGCGCGAGCTGGTTCAGGCGACGCGCATGGACAAGGTCACGGTCAATCGTGCGGCCAAGGCGCTTGCCGATCGCCAGCTGATCGCGCGTCAGGCGCATGAAGCCGACGGGCGCTCGCATCACCTCGAACTCACCGAAACGGGACGCTCGCTCTATGACGCGATCGTCCCCGCGGCGCTCGCGAGCGAGGCACAGCTCGAATCGAATATCAGCGCGGGCGAGCGCGCGACGCTGATGGCCATCCTTGCGAAGCTGACCGCTGCCGCCGAAGTCTATGACTGATCGCGCCTATCGCGCCGCGCCCGCGGGCGCGCTGCGGATCGAGCCGCTGGGCGAATTGACCGCGATCTTCGACCGGCGATCGATGCAGACGCATCTCGTCGTCTCGCCGATGCCCGAGATTCTGGGTGCCATGGACTCCGACGCGTGTAGCGCGGCGACGCTTGCTTCGCGGCTCGCGGCGACGTTCGATCTGGGCGATGGCGGCGACGTGCAGTCGATCCTCGCCGAGCGGCTCGGCGAACTCGCCGCGATGGGGCTGGTGGAGCGCGCGTGAGGCACGGCATTCGCATTGCGGTCGGGCCGGTGCAGTTCCGGATCGGCAGCGACTGGGGCGAGCCGATCGCGGCGCTCGAACGGCTGTACGCTGGATATCCAAAGGACGATGATCGCCCCGCCGACGCGACGGTGCGCCTCTTCGCGGCGCGTCCCTGGCGGCGCTGGCTAAGGCCGTCGGTGCATATCGGCGGCGATTTCGTCGTGCCCGACGCGCTGCCGCTGCCGCTGTCGATGGGACTGCTCGCCGCCGAGATGGGCATGAATTTGCAGGTCGCATTGGGCTGGCGGCGGCACATGCTGCTCCACGCCAGTGCGGTCGCGAAGGATGGGCGCGCGGTGATCCTGTCGGGCGAATCGGGGTCGGGAAAATCAACCCTGGCGGCCTTGCTCGGAGAGGGCGACTGGCGGCTGATGGGCGACGAATTCACGTTGATCGACCCCGAGGGCGGCGATGCCTTCGCCTTTCCGCGCGCGGTCAGCCTGAAGAATGAAGCGATTGCCGAGGTGGCGGCACGGGTCGATCCGGCGCGGCTCGGCCCGCTGCTCGCGGGGACACCGAAGGGCGATATCCGCCACCTGATCCCGCGACCCGACGCCATCGCCGCGATGCACGAACCCGCGCGCCCCGCGCTGCTGCTCTTCCCGCGCTTCGGCGGCGAGGCAAGTATCGAGCCGATGGGCGAGGGCGAGGCTTTCGTGCGGCTGACCGAGGCATCGACCAACTATGTCGCGCTCGGCGAAGCGGGCTTTGCCGCGCTGACGCGGCTTGTCCGCGAAACGCCGGCGTTCGGCATTTCCTACCCCGACAGCGCGGCGGGCATCGCGCTGGTCGAGCAGCTATGGGCGGAGACGCCCCGGTGAGTGCGGTGCGGACCTTTGTCGACCTGCTCGCCGGGCGCCGCGATCCGGCCGCGCTCGCGCCGGGCGACTGGGACGGCGTGATCGGCGTCGCCCGCAGCGAGGCGATGCTCGCGACGCTCGCGCACCGATTGACCGAGGCCCAATTGCCGCCAACCGTCGCCGCGCTGTTCGCCGACCAGCGCGCTGCCGCCGCGGTCGCGCAGCGCCAGGCCTTGTGGGAGGCCGAGATGGCGCGGCGCGCGCTCGCACCCGCGGGGATCGAATTCGTGCTGCTGAAGGGCGCGGCCTATGCCGCTGCCGGCATGAGCTGTTCGGCGGGGCGGCAGATCGGCGATCTCGACATCCTCGTTCTCGCCTCCGACATCCGGCGCGCCGAGAATGAGCTGCTCAACGCCGGGTGGGAATGGGTGAAGTCCGATCCCTATGACGACCATTATTACCGCGCGCATATGCACGAGCTGCCGCCGCTGATCCACAAGGTGCGCGACCGGATGATCGACGTCCATCACACGATCCTGCCGCGCACCCACCGGATTACACCCGACGCGCTCGCGATGATGAGCGACGCGGTGACGGGCGGTGGCGGCTATTCGGTGCTGAACCCCGCCGACATGGCGTGCCATTGCGCGGCACACATGCTCGCAGACGGCGATTTGCAGGGCGGGCTGCGCAATCTGTGGGATTTCCACACGATGACGCGTGATTTTGCCGAAGCCGATCCGGGGTTCTGGGGGCAGCTCGACGGTCGCGCGGCGCTCCATGGCTTGCAGGACGCGGTGCATCGCGCGGCGCGGCTGTCGCGCGATATCTATGGCGCGATGCTGCCGAGCGGGTGGGATCGGATGGATCCAACCGATATATGGTTCCGCCGCCGCCTCTTCGCGCGCGACGATTGGGGCCGCGTGACCGACCCGCTGCTCGAACAGGCTTTCTACATCCGCTCGCACTGGCTGCGCATGCCGCCCGCGATGCTCGCGAAGCATCTCTGGACGAAGTGGCGCAAGCGCTAGAGCGTCGCGAGGAGCTGCACCAGCTCGTCGAAATGATCGATCACATGGTCGGCGCCAAGCTCCGGGGCGGGGCGGTCGAGGAAGCCGAAGCTGACCGCGACGCTGGGCACGCCCGCATTCTTCGCCGCCATGACGTCATAGATGCTGTCGCCGACGAAGACCGCGCGGCCGCCGCCGCATCGCTCGACCATTGCATGGATCGGCTCGGGCGACGGCTTGCGGACGCCCAGCGTGTCGCCGCCGATGATCGTCGCCATGCGGTCGGCCAAGCCGAATTCGGCGAGCAGCAGGCGCGCCAGATGCTCGGCCTTGTTGGTGGCCACGGCGGTGCGCACGCCGAGTGCATCGAGCCGGTCGAGCGCGGCGATCACGCCGGGGAAGGGCTGGCTGTGGACGGCGATATGCGCCGCATAAAAGTCCAGCAGTTCGGGATAGAGCCGTTCGACCGCGCCATCGGGAACGCCGCCCGACGCGCGCAGGCCTTCCTCGAGCATATGCTTCGCGCCGCGTCCGATCATCGGCCGCACCGCGTCGATGGTCAGCGGGGCGCGGTCCATCGATGCCAGCGTGTGATTGACCGCGGCGGCAAGGTCGCCCAGCGTATCGAGCAAAGTGCCGTCGAGGTCGAAGCCGACGATCGCAAAAGGAAATCCGTTCATCCGCTGCGCATGGCGCGATGCTCTGGAAACCGCAATGATTTGCTGGCATGGCAGCGCGCATGAGCAATCCCATCGCCGCTATCGTCCTTGCCGCGGGCAAGGGCACCCGCATGAAGTCCGACCTGCACAAGGTGCTGCACCCGATTGCGGGGCGACCGATGCTGCTCCACCTGATGGCGAGCGTCGATGAACTGAACCCGGCCAAGAAAGTCGTGATCGTCGGCGACAAGGCCGACCAGCTCGAAGCGGCACTCGGCGGTACTGCAGAGCTTGCGGTGCAGGACCCGCAGCTAGGTACGGGCCATGCGGTGCAGCAGGGCGAAGCGGCGCTCGCGGGCTTCGACGGCGATGTGCTGATCCTCTATGGCGACGTGCCCTTCGTTCCCGCCGCGACGATGCAGGCGATGATCGACCGGCTGGGCGCCGCCGATGCGCCCGCGGTTGTCGTGCTCGCGTTCGAACCCGCCGATCCGCTGCAATATGGCCGCGTCATTACCGAGGGCGATTATGTCACCAAGATGGTCGAACATAAGGATGCGACCGACGCCGAGCGCGCGGTGCGCCTCTGCAATTCGGGGCTGATGGCGGCGAAGTCGGCCGACCTCTTTGCGCTGCTCGCGCGTGTCACCGACGACAATGCGGCGAATGAGTTCTACCTCGTAGATATCGTCAATATCGCGAACGCCGACGGGCGCCGCTGTGCGGTGGTCAAGACCGATCCCGCCGATGTTGCCGGGATCAACAGCCGCGCCGAACTCGCGGCCGCCGAGGCACAGTGGCAGGCGTTCAAGCGCGAAGAGGCGATGGCGGGCGGCGCGTCGCTGCGCGCGCCCGACACGGTCTGGTTCTCGTGGGATACCGAGCTTGGCCGCGACGTGACGATCGAGCCCAATGTCTTTTTCGGTCCGGGGGTGAAGGTGGCCGACGGCGTCAACATCCGCGCCAACTGTCATATCGAGGGCGCGATCATCGGTACGGGCTGCGAAGTCGGCCCGTTCGCGCGGTTGCGCCCGGGCACGATCCTGGGCGAGAAGGCAAAGATCGGCAATTTCGTCGAGACCAAGAAAGCGGTGCTCGGCAAGGGCGCGAAGGCGAACCACCTGACCTATCTGGGTGATGTGAGCGTGGGCGCCGGCGCGAACATCGGCGCGGGCACGATCACCTGCAACTACGACGGCTATTTCAAATATAAGACCGAGATCGGCGAGCGAGCCTTCATCGGATCGAACAGCGCGCTCGTCGCGCCGGTGAAGATCGGTGCCGATGCGATCGTCGCCGCCGGGAGCGCGGTGACGCGCGACGTCGCCGATGGTGAGCTCCGCATCGTGCGCGGCGAGCAACTGGTCAAGCCCGGCTGGGCCGACCGCTTCCACGATGCGATGCGCAAGAAAAAGGCGGCGGAGAAGAAGTAGCCCCGATGGCCGCGCCGACCCTCACCACCGCGCGCCTCGTGCTGCGCCAACTGCGCGAGGACGACGCCGCCGCTCTGTACCCGGTGCTGTCCGATCCCGAGGTGATGGTCTGGTGGTCGAGCGGGCCGCACACATCGCTTGCCGAGACGGCCGACTATGTCAAAGGCAATGCCAGCGAAGGGCAGGGCTATCTCTGCTGGGCGATCACCGCGGGCGACGATGTCGCTCTCGGCTGGGTGATCCTGATCGACGGCAAGCCCGACGTGAAGGAAATCGGCTATATCCTGCGCCGCGACCAATGGGGCAGCGGTATCGCGCGCGAAGCGGTGGCGCGGGTGATCGATCATGGGTTCGGCGAGATGAAACTGCGCCGGATCTTTGCCGATACCGACCCCGAAAACCCCGGCTCGATCGGACTGCTCGAACGGCTGGGCTTTCAGCGCGAGGGCCGGCTGCGCGGCGAGTGGGAGACGCATATCGGCGTGCGCGATTCGCTGATCTATGGCCTGCTGCGTGACGAATGGATGGAGAAGACAAAGTGAGCGACCGCTATGCCGACAAGCCCTTTCTGCGCTTTGTCGACGCCTGGGTGCTGAAGGCGATCGGTCATCTCGACCCCGCGACCGAGGCTTATTGCAAGGCGATGGTGCCGCAACTCGAGCAAAGCTTTGGCACGACCGGAAGCTGGGAGCAGATCGTCGAGCAGCAGATGAAGTTCGGTCCCGAGCTGCCTGCGCAGATCCTGCAAATCTGGACCGACGGCAAGGCGCGCTTCGCCGCGGGCAATGGCGAGGCGCCCGATCCGCGGCAATTCGCGATGATCTTCGTCGACCGGAATTTCGGCCGGTCATGAGCGGCCTGATCGTCCGCCCGGCGGCGCGCGCCGATTACGGCCACTGGCTGCCTTTGTGGGACGGCTACAACGCATTCTACGGCCGCAGCGGCGATACCGCGCTGGCGCCCGAGATCACCGCCGCAACATGGGAACGCTTCTTCGATCCCTATGAGCCGATGTTCGCGCTCGTCGCCGAACAGGACGGCGTGCTTCTCGGCCTGACCCATTATCTGCTTCATCGCAGCACAACGTCGCTGCTGCCCTCGCTTTACCTGCAGGACCTGTTCACCGCTGCCGAAGCGCGCGGCAAGGGTGTCGGCCGGGCGCTGATCGAGGCTGTCTATACCGCGGCAAAGGAGCGTTCGCTGCCGCGTGTCTATTGGCTCACGCATGAAACAAACGACACAGCTATGTTGCTCTATGACCGTATCGCCGAAAAATCGGGGTTCGTTGTTTATCGGAAACAGTTGTCCGCTTGATTTGATATCATGATATGATATCATGGATGCATGCGCTTCCTCGCTGACATCCCTGATGACGATATTCAATGGCTTGACGCGCAAGCGGCGGAGCAGGGTGTGTCGCGCGCCGAACTTGTTCGCCGCGCGGTGACGGCCTATCGCGCAGAAGTTTCGGGGGACGCGATCGACAATGCATTTGGCATCTTCCGCACCCGCGACGATATCGGCGACGGGCTGAAATATCAGCGGCGTCTGCGGGGCAAGCGCGAATGATCGACGCGCAATTCGACAGCGACATCTTGATCGACGCGCTGAACGGCGTGGAGGCGGCGCGTAGTGAGATCCGCCGTGCCGGGCGCAAGAGTGTGAGCCGCGTCAGCTGGACCGAAGTGATGTCCGCCGCCGATTCCGCGTCGGTCAAGGCGGTCGAGGCCTTTCTCGGTTGCTTCCAGGTCGAGGAAATCGGCGATGCGGTCGCGCGCCGTGCGGCGGCGCTGCGCGCGGAGCGCAAGGGCTTGACGTTGGTCGACGCTTTCGTACTGGCGACCGCGCAGATCAGCGGGCGCATTCTCGTCACGCGCAATATCAAGGTGTTTCCGGCATCGATGCCGGGTATTCGCGTTCCCTACACGCTCTAACGAAAGCCAGACCCCATGTGCGGAATTATCGGAATCATCGGCAAGGATCAGGTGGCGGACCGCCTCGTCGACGGGCTGAAGCGCATGGAATATCGCGGCTATGACTCGGCGGGCGTGTGCACGGTCGAGGGTGGTCAGCTGATCCGCCGCCGCGCCGAGGGCAAGCTCGGCAATCTGGTGAAGGAGCTCGCGGGCAATCCCGCGCCGGGCACCGTCGGCATCGCGCACACGCGCTGGGCGACGCACGGCGCGCCGACCACCAGCAACGCGCACCCGCACGCGACGGGCGAAGTCGCGCTCGTCCACAACGGGATCATCGAGAATTTCAAGCCGCTGCGCGAAGCGCTGCAGGCGCGCGGCCGCAAATTCGAAAGCGAGACCGATACCGAGGTCGTCGCGCATCTGGTCAGCGAACAGGTCGAGGCCGGCCTGTCGCCGCAGGATGCGGTGAAGGCGGTCCTCCCGCAGCTTCGCGGCGCTTTTGCGCTCGCGATCGCCTTCCGCCAGCATCCCGACCTGCTGATCGGCGCGCGCCTCGGCTCGCCGCTCGTCGTCGGCTATGGCGAAGGCGAGACCTACCTCGGTTCGGACGCCCTCGCGCTCGCGCCGCTGACGCAGAAGATTACCTATCTCGACGAAGGCGACTGGGTCGTCATCACGCGCGACGGCGCGCAAATCTACGACGCCGACAACAATCCCGTGACGCGCGAGATTACGACGTCGGGCGTCACTGCCGCCGCGGTCGAGAAGGGCAATTACCGCCACTTCATGCAGAAGGAGATTTTCGAGCAGCCGACCGTCGTCGCGCAGACGCTCTCCTCCTACATCCGCCCGCTCGAACAGACCGTCGCGCTGCCGCAGATGGATTTCGACCTGTCGAAGGTCGAGCGCATCACCATCGTCGCGTGCGGCACCAGCTTCTACGCCGGCATGGTCGCCAAATATTGGTTCGAGACCTTCGCGCGCGTTCCCGTCGATATCGATGTCGCGTCGGAGTTTCGTTACCGCGACCCGGTGCTCCAGGCCGGCGGGCTCGCGCTCTTCATCTCGCAGTCGGGCGAGACCGCCGACACGCTCGCGGCGCTCCGCCATTGCAAGGCGAACGGCCAGACGATCGCTGTCGTCGTCAACGTGCCGACGAGCAGCATGGCGCGCGAGGCCGACCTGCTGCTGCCGACGCATGCCGGTCCCGAAATCGGCGTCGCCTCGACCAAGGCCTTCACCTGCCAGCTCGCGGTGCTCGCCGCGCTCGCCGCGCATCTCGCGCTCAAAAAGGGCAAGCTCAGCGCCGCCGACGAGCATGAGATCGTCAGGCATCTGATCGAGGCGCCCGCCGCGCTCAACGCCGCGCTTGCGCATGACGAGGATATCGCCGGCATGGCGCACCTCGTCGCTCCGGCGCGCGACGTGCTCTACCTCGGCCGCGGCCCCGACTATCCGCTCGCCTTGGAAGGCGCGCTCAAGCTCAAGGAAATCTCGTACATCCATGCCGAAGGCTATGCCTCGGGCGAAATGAAGCACGGCCCGATCGCGCTGATCGACGAAGCGGTTCCCGTGATCGTCCTCGCGCCGTCGGGGCCGCTCTTCGAAAAGACCGTCAGCAACATGCAGGAAGTCATGGCGCGCGGCGGCAAGGTCGTGCTGATTTCCGACGCCGAGGGCCTCGCCGAAGCCGGCGACGGCTGCATGGCGACGATCGAGATGCCCAAGGTCCACCCGCTGATCGCGCCTTTGGTTTACGCCGTGCCGGTGCAGCTTTTGGCGTACCATGTCGCCGTGGCGAAGGGCACTGACGTCGATCAGCCGCGTAACCTCGCAAAGTCGGTGACCGTGGAGTGAGCCCAGATCCCTTCATCGCAAGGGATAGTTGGTGGCGCATTGCGGCGGCAATTGCTCTTGCTGCGGGCATTGTCTGGTTTTCCGCTATTTTTGCGGGGCTGATTGTGCCTGCACAAGGCGTGAAACGACAGATTGTCGGCTGGATTGGCCTGATCTTCTTCGGGGGCGCGGGAATCGGTCTTTTGCCGCGCCTGTTTGGTTCGGCCGACCGCGTCAGAATTTCATCCAGAGGAATTTATTCGCGTTCATGGTCGGAGGATATGATCCCCTGGCAAGAAATCTCGCGAATTTCGACATGGGGAAGCCAAGGTAAAACGGAGTTTATTTTGTTGCATCTCGTTCGCCCCGACCGATTTCCGCCTTCGCATCCGGCGGGCTATTTTTCAAAGGCGAACGCGCTGTTCGGGGTGCGCGCCGATATCTGGATCGGCTTTGTGCTAACCGACCGGCGCATCGACGAGGCGCTCGCCGCTATCGACCGGTTTCAAAACCCGCCGGAACCCGCTGTCCGTTCCGCACCCGCACGTCCGGGTTTTGGGCGCCGCCGTGTTTGATGCAATGACTCCGGGCGAAGTGGAGAAGGAATGAACTGGAACACAACCTGCCACTGCGGCGCCGTCTCGGTGCGGCTCGCCAAGGCGCCCGAAGAGATCGCCGAGTGCAATTGCTCGCTTTGCTTCTCGCACGGTATCCTTTGGAGCTATATGTCGCCGCGCGATGTGGTGATCGAAGGGGCGACGCGGACCTATAATCGCGCCGATCGCGAGAACCCCAATTCGGACCTGCACTTTTGCGCGACCTGCGGCTGTACGACGCACTGGTCTGCGACCGAGGGGCTGATCGAGCGGATGGGCGGCGAGGTCGATTTGATGGGTGTGAACATGCGCCTATTCGACCCGGCGCAGCTCAGCGGACTCAAGCTCAGCTTTCCCGACGGGCGCGGCTGGTCGGGCGAGGGGCCGTGGGCCTATGCGCGCGAGCATGGGGTCATGCCCTGACGGGCCGGCAGCCGCCGGCGCGTCACTCGGTCGAGTTGGCCTGTTCCAGAATCGACGCCGCGATGTCCTCGAGCTTGCCCGCAACCAGCAGCGGCGTGCCGCCGACCATGCCGACCTGCGTCTGGCCATTTTCATAGTCGCGAAGCCAAGCGACATTTTCGGCGACGAGAAGATAGTTGCCGCCGCGCGACTTGAGCGAAATGAATTTCATTGGGGGTGTCTCCTGATCCCCGATGCTCTAGGCGGCAAATATGAAGAATATGAGATCAACTCCTCCCGCCGCGATCATCTTCGATTTCGACGGCGTCATCGCCGACAGCGAAGTGCGCGCGAACCTGTCGCTTGCGGAGAGCCTGACCGCGGCCGGCATGCCCGCGACCTATGACGAGTGCCTGCGCGATTATTACGGCCATAATTGGCAGGAGACCGAGCGTCGCATCGTCGCGCGCTACGGCCGCGCCTTGCCCGACGACTTCCGCGAGACGCACCGCGCGCGGGCGCGGGCGCGCTATATGGAGGGCTTTGATGCAGTCCCCGGGGTGGCGGCCTTCCTCGACATGCTCGGGTCGCTGCCACGCGCGATCGCCTCATCGAGCCGCGCCGAATATATCGGCTGGGCGCTCGGGCTGTTCGGGCTCGGCCATCATTTCGGCGAGCATGTCTACAGCGCCGACGGCTGGGATCGCGGCAAGCCGTTTCCCGATATCTATCTTGCGGCGGCCAAGGGGCTGGGCGTCGACCCGGTCGACTGCCTCGCGATCGAGGATTCGCCGACGGGCGCGCAGGCCGCGATCGCTGCGGGGATGACCGTGGTCGGCTTTTGCGGTGCGGGGCATATCGTCGACCGGATCGCACATGGCGAGATGCTGCGCGAGGTCGGTGTGCACCGGCTTGCCTTTGCCTTTGAAGAGATTAGCATCGCTGCTTGACCATTGGCCGGGGGGCGCGACCTATGATGTGGAATATTCTGTACCCGTTGATGCTGTTCGGCGCGGTTGTCGTCTTGCCGGTGTGGGTATGGCGGCGGATGAAGAAGGTGCAGCGCATCACGCGGGAGGCGCTCGACGATACGCCCGCCGCGCGCCACACCGATCAATGGGAAGAGGTCGAGACGCGGGATGACGGCTTGGGCAGCGGCCGGACGGCGTCCTACAATTCCCTGTTGAGGGCGGCCGATCGTGACCGGAACGACGGCGGGGACAATGCGATATTGGGCGATCGGCGCTGACGGGGGGCGTCTGCGGCAAAAAAAGGACTGTCCTAAAAAACATCGTCCCATTAGCCTGAGGACGATACCAAGCCTTCCGCGCCCATCGACACTCAATCGCGAATGAAGTTGCGCAGTTTTCTGCGACTTTTCCAAATGTCCCCAAGGAGAGATTGCATGTGCACCGAGAACACCGAAGCCGACCTCGACCGCGCTGGAATGCCCGTCGGACGACGCAGCTTTACCGCGCTTGCGGGCGCCGGTGCGCTCGCCGCCGCGCTGCCCGCGCGTGCGATGGCGGGCAAGCCGGTGAAGGGCCGCGATGTCACGATCAAGACCGACGACGGCACTTGCGACGCCTATTTTGTCGCGCCGGCGAGCGGCAAGCATCCCGGCGTGCTCGTGTGGCCCGATATCCGGGGGCTCCGTCCCGCATTCCGGCAGATGGCCGACCGGCTCGCTGCCGAGGGTTACGCCGTGCTGACCGTAAACCCGTTTTACCGCTGGCAAAAGTCGCCGGTAGTCGATGCCGCGAACGACTGGAGCAATGAGGCGGTCCGCCAGAAGCTGTTCGGCTATCTGAAGCAGCTCACCAAGCCGATTGTCGAAACCGACGCCAAGGCGCATCTTGCCTTTCTCGATGCACAGAAGGAAGTCGACACCAAGCGGAAGCTCGGCACGACGGGCTATTGCATGGGCGGCCCGATGGTCATCTATACGGCGGCGCTCAAGCCCGATCGCGTCGGTGCGGCGGCGAGCTTCCATGGCGGCGGCGTCGGCACCGACAAGCCCGACAGCCCGCACCTGCTGATCCCGAAAACCAACGCCGGCTATCTGTTCGCGATCGCCGACAATGACGACAAGGAAGCGCCGAACGAGAAAGTGCTGCTGAAGGAGGTGCTCGCGCCGCGCAAGCAGTGGCACGAGGTCGAGGTGTACGAAGGCGCGATGCACGGATGGTGCCCGCCCGACGGCCGCGCCTATAACGAAGCCGCTGCCGAGAAGGCGTGGGGCCGGATGCTCGAGCTGTTCAAGGCGAGCCTGTAGCGCGGATGGCAGGAGGGCGATCGGATGAATTGGACCGCATTGGCCCTCTATTTTGGAACCCTCGGCGTGCTGGCCGGCATCCCGATCTACTTCGCCCGCCGTTATCGCGGACGGAAACCTGAAAGCCTGTCGTCGTTGCCGTCCGTTGTCGACCGGATCGGAAGCGGCGATGGCGTGGTTTATGAGCGCGGCTGGCGGGTCGAGGAGGAAGCCATATTGCTCGACAATGACGAGTTTCCGCCGCCGCGCGGTTGAACGCATCCGGTCAGTGGCTGGCGGCGTAGCTCGCATAGACGCGCTGGCCGGCGGGGCCGAAGGTCATGACCTTATAGGCTTCGCGGTGGTCGCCATGCTCCATGCCGGGCGACCCCATCGGCATGCCGGCGACCGCGAGGCCCTTTACGCCCTTGGGTTTTTCGCGGAGCAGGCGGGCGATGTCTTTCGCGGGCACATGCCCCTCGATCACATAGCCGCCGACGAGCACCGTGTGGCAGCTGCGCAGCGCCTGCGGCACGCCCTGCTTGTCCTTGACCGCGTCCATGTCCTTCGAATTGACGATGGTCGCCTTCTGCCCGAACGACGCCTTCACTTGTTCGAGCCATTTGAGGCAGCAGCCGCAGCCCGCATCGCGGAACATCACCGGGTTCGCCGCGTGCGCGGTGCCGATGATGGCGGAAAAAGCGGCAAGGGCGAAAAACGCGCGGCGAGCAGAAGTCATCGCAAATCCTTTTGGTGGAAGTGCTGCGGAGCCTATAGGCGGTGCCCATGAAAGTCCATTTCATCCGGTCGGGCGAACGCCGCTATTCAATGCGGATCGAGCGCGGGGGGCTGCCGGTGCTGGTGATGGATCCGGCGCCGGGCTTCGACCCCGACCTGCCGCACGACATGGTGCATTTCGTCGTCGAGGCGGCGTTGGGGCTCAAGACCGGCGTGTTCGGCCAGATCGCGGCGGGCGGCGATGCGGGTTCCTTCCATGTCGAGGCGGGAGGCGCGCTGTCGGCAAAGGAACGCCAGCGCGCCGCGCGCAAACAGGTCGCGAAGGGTGCGAAGCTGATCAAGGCGCAGGGCCGCGACGGCGAATTGTCCGAACTCGCAGCTTTCCTGTTCGACATTGGCTGGCGCAGCAGCACGCGACCCGACAGCCCGGCACAGCGCGCGGCGCTGAGTGAAGCCGAGCGGACGCGCGCGTCGCTCGGTGCCGACGAGCGTGCGCGGATCGATGCCGCCCAGCCGCGCGTGTTCGAGGACTTCGAGCGGTTATCGAAGGCATGGCGCGAGCTACGGACAGGCGAGGCGCTGATCCTCGAATGGCCGTCAGGGCACGTCATTTGAATCGTCATCCCGGACTTGATCCGGGATCCATTCGAACGGCGCGGTTATGGATCCCGGAGCAAGTCCGGGATGACGGGAAAGGAAGGCGATTCCTTCCTCAAAACCCGACCGGCCTCAGCCCATCGGGTAGAGGATGTCCTTGCTGACCTTGTGCAGCGCCTTCATCACATCGTCGCTCAGCACGAGTTCCATCGCATCGAGGATCGGCTGGACCTGATCATAGGCGCTGACCCCGACGATTGTCGAAGCCACGAAGTCGTGCTGCTTCGACCAGGCGGTCGCCATCGTAACCGGGTGCAGGCCCGCCTCTTCGGCGATTGCGAGGTAGCGTTCGGTCGCGGCGAGGCTCTTTTCGTTGACGAAGCGGCGGCCCATCGCCGCCTGCCGTCCTTCCATGCCGAGGTAGCGCGAGAAACGCGCGCCTTCGGGCCGCGCGCCGTCCTGATATTTGCCCGACAGCACGCCGCCGGCGAGCGGCGAATAGGGGATCAGGCTGACGCCTTCCTGCCGGCAAACCTGCGCCAGCTCGTCCTCGAAGCGGCGGTTGTTGAGGCTGAAATTATTCTGGATCGTGTGGTAACGCGCGCCGCCCAGTTTTTCCGACGCGGCAAGGGACTTCATCAGCCCCCAGCTCGTTTCGTTCGAGCAGCCGAGGATGCGGACCTTGCCGACGCGGACGAGTTCGTCGAGCGCGTCCATCATTTCGTCATAGGGCGCGTCATGATCGGGCCAGTGCGTCTGGTAGAGGTCGATATAATCGGTCTGCAGCCGCGTCAGGCTGTCGTCGACCGCCTGCATGATATTCTTGCGGTCGAGCGCGGTCATGCCGTTGCGGCACGGCGACTTGAACCACACATGGCTGGGCCCCGACACCTTGGTCGCCATGATGATCGCATCGCGCGGTTTGGTCTTCATCCAGCGTCCGACAATCTCCTCGGTGCGGCCGACCCATTTGATGTCGGGCGGAACCGGATAGCCCTCGGCGGTGTCGTAGAAATTGATGCCTTCGTCGAAGCAGCGGTCGAGGACGCGGAATGCCTCGGCCTCGTCGGTCTGGCTGCCGAAGGTCATCGTCCCCATGCAGATGTCGGACACATGGATGGCGCTCTTGCCGAGGCGGCGGCTGGTCATGGGGCTTGGTCTCCGCTGAATGGAGCGCCGTGCATAGGTTGCGGTTCGCAACCTTGCAATCAGATCAGCAGCGCGAGCGATCCCACCAGCAATGCCGCCATCGTCCAGTTGAACATCTTGAGCCGCGCCGGGCTCGACAGCCAGCCGCGCAGCACCTGTCCCATCACCGCCCACAGGCTGGTCGAGGGCAGGTTGATGATCCCGAAGACGACCGCGACGAGCAGCACCGCGCCGAGATTGCGGTCGGGGGCGTAGAGCGCGATCGCGGTCAGCGCCATCGACCAGGCCTTGGGGTTCACCCACTGGAACATCACTGCCTGGAAGAAGGTCATCGGCTTGGCGCGCGCGCCGGTCGCCGTGTCGGGCGCGGCGGCGTTGGCGATCTTCCACGCGAGCCATAGCAGATAGACGACACTCACCACCTTGAGCACGGTGTTCAGGACGGGGAACAGGTCGAACAGGCCCATCAGCCCGACGCCGACGAGGACGATCATCAGGGTGAAGCCGAAACCGACGCCGAGCGCGTGCGGCACGGTGCGGCGGAGGCCGAAATTGGCGCCCGACGCCATCAGCATCATATTGTTCGGCCCCGGCGTGATCGAGGAGACGAGCGCGAAGGCGGAGAGCGCGGCGAGGGTGGTCTGTTCCATGGCGTGCAACATAATGCGTTTTGATGCGCGATGGATTGCAAAGATACGTAGTCATCGGATAGATTGTGCAATCTATGATCAAGATCGACGCCATTGGCCGCAAGATATTGCAAGAACTGTCGCGCGACGGTCGAATCTCCAACCTCGAACTTGCCGAGCGTGTCGGGCTGTCGCCGTCGGCGTGCCTGCGCCGGGTGCAGGAGCTCGAGCGCAGCGGGGTGATCAAGGGCTATCGCGCGGTGATCGACCCGGCGAAGCTCGGGCTGACCTTTCTCGCCTATGTGACCGTCGGCCTGTCGTCGCACACCAAGAAATCGCAGGCCGATTTCGAAGCGGCGATGGCGCTCGCGCCCGAGGTGCGCGAATGCCACAATATCACCGGCACGATCGAATATCTGCTGCGCGTCGAGACCGAGGATCTCGCGGCGTACAAGCATTTCCATACCGAGGTGTTGGGCGTGCTGCCGCAGGTGCATTCGATCACCACCTATGTGCTGATGGATTCGCCAAAGGACGAGCGCGCATAGTTTTTCTTCGCGCCGCTCGCGAAGCGCTGCGCTTGAACCGCGGCGACCCGCACCGCATATCGGTTTCATGACGAAACTCTCTTTCCTCGACCTCGTGCCCGTCACCGACACCGGCACGATCGCCCAGTCGCTCGCCAACGCTGCCGATCTTGCTCGCCACGCCGAGGCACTTGGTTACGAACGCTATTGGGTTGCCGAGCACCACGGGATGGCGGGGATCGCGAGCGCCGCGACGTCGGTCGTGCTCGCGCATCTTGGTCAAGCGACGTCGCGCATCCGCATCGGTTCGGCGGGCATCATGTTGCCCAACCATGCCCCGATGGTGATCGCCGAGCAGTTCGGCACGCTCGAAGCTCTGTTTCCCGGCCGCATCGATCTGGGACTGGGCCGCGCGCCGGGATCGGATCAGCGTGTCGCCCGCGCGCTGCGCCGGACGCTCGCCAGCGACGAGCGCCAGTTTCCGCAGGATGTGCTCGAGCTTCAGGCGTTTCTCGCCGGCGACGAGCAGCTTGGCATCACCGCGGTGCCGGGGGCGGGCACGCATATTCCGCTCTGGATTTTGGGGTCGAGCACCTTCGGTGCACAGCTCGCGGCAATGCTCGGACTGCCTTATGCTTTCGCCAGCCATTTTGCCCCCGACGCGCTCGACGAGGCGCTCGACATCTACCGCCGCCAGTTCAAGCCGTCGGCGCAACTTGCCGAGCCCTATGCTGCTGCTGCCTTCAACAGCTTCGCCGCCGACACCCGCGAAGAAGCCGAACTGCTCGCTTCGTCGCAGCAGCAGGCGTTCGTCGCGCTGCGCACGGGCAATCCGGGCAAGATGCAGCCGCCGCTTGCGGGTTATAAGGACAGCCTGCCGCCCAACGCGCGCGCCATCCTCGACCATGTGCTCCAATGCTCGGCGGTCGGCACCGCCGACGATATTGCGGCGGGGCTGAAAGCCTTTGTCGCGCGGACCGGGGTCGACGAGGTGATCATCGCGTCGTCGATGTACGATCATGATGCGCGCAAGCGTTCGCTCACGCTGACGATGGAGGCGGCGAAAGCGCTCTAGTCGCCTGTCACCCCCAATGTTGACGCGGCTCCGGCCGCGGCAGTATAGGAGCGGCCCGACCAAGGGCGGCCCGTTTTGGGGTCGCCTTTTTACTTTTGACTGAAAGGTGCCTGCCATGACGATCACGCCGCTGATGCCCGTATACCCCCGGTGTGGTGTGCGTCCGGTTCGCGGCGAGGGCGCCTATCTGATCGGCGATCGAGGCGAGCGCTATCTCGACTTCGCGAGCGGCATCGCGGTGAACCTGCTCGGCCACGGCCACCCGCACCTGACGAAGGCGATCCAAGAGCAGGCCGCGACGCTGATGCACGTGTCGAACCTCTATGGCAGCCCGCAGGGCGAAGCCTATGCCGCGCGCCTTGTCGAGAACACTTTCGCCGATACGGTCTTCCTGACCAACTCGGGCGCTGAGGCGGTCGAATGTTCGATCAAGACCGCGCGCGCCTATCATTCGAGCGCGGGCAATGCCGAGAAGCACACGCTGATCACCTTCAACAACGCCTTCCACGGCCGCACGCTCGGCACGATCTCGGCGACCAATCAGGAAAAGCTGCGCAAGGGTTTCGACCCGCTGCTGCCGGGCTTCGCCTATGCACCGTTCGACGACATCAACGCCGCGCTCGATCTCGTCGACGACAATACCGCGGGCTTCCTCGTCGAGCCGATCCAGGGCGAGGGTGGTATTCGCCCCGCGTCGCAGCCCTTCCTGCAGGCACTGCGCGACATCTGCGACAAGCGCGACCTGATGCTCGTGTTCGACGAAGTCCAGTGCGGCGTCGCGCGCACCGGTCATCTCTACGCCTATGAACATTTCGGCGTGACCCCCGACATCATGGCGAGCGCCAAGGGCATCGGCGGGGGCTTCCCCATGGGCGCGTGCCTCGCGACCGAAAAGGCGGCGCGCGGCATGGTGATCGGCACGCATGGTTCGACCTATGGCGGCAACCCGCTGGCGTGTGCTGCGGGGCAGGCGGTGCTCGACGTCGTGCTCGAAGAGGGTTTCCTCGATCAGGTGAAGGCGACCGGCGAGCGGCTACGCGGCGCGCTCGAACAGCTCATCCCCAACCACGACCAATTGTTCGACAGCGTCCGTGGCGTCGGCCTGATGCTCGGGCTCAAGCTCAGCTCGGACAGCCGTGCCTTCGTGGCGCATCTGCGCGACAACCACGGGCTGCTGACCGTCGCGGCGGGCGAGAATGTCGTTCGCGTGCTGCCGCCGCTCAACATCGACGATAGCCATATCGCCGAATTTATCGAGAAACTGTCGGCAGGTGCGGCGAGCTACACGCCGCCCGAGTCCTGATGTTTTCCGTTCCTGTAGAACGGAGGGCGTGATGCGGCACTTCCTGAACCTGTCCGACGCGGGCGGGGACGCGGTCGCCGCGATGCTTGCCGACGCGATCGATCGCAAGGCGGCGCGCGCCGGCTGGCCCAAGGGCAAGGTCGATGCCGATGCGCCGCTCGCCGGGCATGTGCTTGCGATGGTGTTCGAGAAGAATTCGACGCGCACCCGTGCCTCGTTCGACATCGCGATCCGCCAGCTCGGCGGCACGCCGATGATCATGGATGCGGGTGTCACGCAGCTTGGCCGCGGCGAGACGATCGCCGACACCGCGCGCGTGCTGTCGCGTTATGCCGACGCGATCATGATCCGCACCGACGACCATGCAAAGGTTGAGGAACTCGCGGAATATGCCAGCGTCCCGGTGATCAACGGCCTGACCGACCTGTCGCATCCGTGCCAGATCGTCGCCGACCTGCTGACGGTCGTCGAGAGCGGCAAGGCGCTGCCGGGGCTCGAGCTCGCGTGGCTCGGCGATGGCAACAATGTCCTCGGCTCGCTGATCGAGGCGGCTGGCCTGTTCGGCTTTCACGTCCGCGCGGGTGTGCCGCAGGGTTATGAACCCGACGCGAGCTTCGTCGAGGCGGCGCGCGCGAAGGGCGTCCGCATCGACATCATGCGCGATGCGCGCGAAGCCGTCGCGGGCGCGGACCTCGTCGTCACCGACACATGGGTGTCGATGGGGCAGGATCATGCACACAACAAGATCGCGGCGATGGCGCCCTATCAGGTCGACGAACGGCTGATGACCGGCGCCAAGGATGACGCGATCTTCCTCCATTGTCTGCCCGCGCATCGCGGCGACGAGGTGGTCGACGCGGTGATGGACGGGCCGCAGTCGCGGGTATGGGACGAAGCCGAAAACCGCGTTCATGCGCAGAAATCGATCCTGCTCTGGGCATTCGGGAAATTGTGAGTTCGAAGACGTGAGTGAAATCATCGAAACCTGGTTCGACCAGCCCCTGCTGTTCACCATCGCCGAACGCCATGTGCGCGGGCGGCTGGTGCGATTGGGGCCGACGCTCCAGACGATCATGGGGGCGCATAATTATCCGCCGGTGGCCGAAAAGCTGCTCGCGGAGGCGCTCGTACTCACCGTCCTGCTCGGTTCGACGCTGAAGGACGAAAATGGCCAGATGACGCTGCAGGCGCAAACCGGCGGCGGCCCGATCGAGCTGCTCGTCTGCGATTATCGTGGCGGCGAACTGCGCGGCTATCTGAAATTCGACGCGGAGCGGCTGGCCGAAGTCGGGTCCGATCCGACCCTGTTCGCGCTGTTCGGCGAAGGCTTCCTCGCAATCACCTTCGACCAGGCTGCGACCGCCGAGCGTTATCAGGGCATCGTCCCGCTCGAAGGCGCGTCGATCGGTGAGGCCGCCGAGCATTATTTCGAGCAGTCCGAACAGATTTCGAGCCTGATCAAGCTTGCCGCGCGTCACGATCCCGAGGCGGGTTGCCTTGCCGGCGGGCTGCTGCTCCAGCATCTTCCCGAAGGCGAGGTCGGCCGCGACCGCCTGCACGTCCGGCATGACAATCCCGAATGGGAGCATGCGCGCACGATCGCGACGACGTTGAAGGACGAGGAACTCACCGATCCCGCGACATCGCTGGAAACGCTGGCATGGCGGCTGTTCCACGAGGATGAGGTTCGCGTGGAGCCCGGCGTTTCGGTGTCGCGCGGCTGTCGGTGCAGCACCGCCTATTTTGCCGGCGTGCTCGCGCAGTTTCCCGAAACCGAGCGGGCCGACATGGCTGACGAGAATGGGCGGATCGTCGTCGATTGTGCCTTTTGTTCGCGCTTCTTCCCCATCCCGCTGGATGAGATTTCGACCCATAATCGCGCGGAATGAAGGCGTAACTCCTCCCGCAGTCGGCGATGAAGCGGGTCAATCGAGCGCCAAGCGGTTGAAATCGTGATTTCGGATTGCTAGCTAATTGGCAACGGGGTCGCGTTTCGCTCGCTTGCGGGCGGCCAATGGATAGGTGGAATGGCGATCTTCTCTCCTGCATTTCGAATGTCCCTGATTGCGCTCGGCTGTGCCGGTGCAAGCGCGGTGCCGGCGCAGGCGCCGTCGCTGGCGATGCTCGACCGGCTCGAAAAGGGCAGCTGGCAACTGCGCGAACGCGGCAAGGATGCCGTGCTGCAGACGATTTGCGTCGGCGACGCGCGCCGGATGATCCAGATTCAGCACCCGCGAGCGACCTGCTCGCGCTACGTCATCGAGGACACGCCGAATTCGGTCACGGTTCATTATACCTGCCCCGGCGCCGGCCATGGCCGCACGACGATCCGCAGCGAGACGAACCGGCTGGTCCAGATCGACACGCAGGGCATCGCCGAGGGCAAGCCCTTCTCGCAAGCGATCGAGGCGCGCCGCGCGGGCGGCTGCTGAGCGAACCAAATATTAACCATGCTGCGTTAGACGGGGGCAGGGCTTCTTCTTCAGTGCCCTTTCTCCCTAACGGCTGTCATGCCGAACTGGGCCGTGCGGCAATAGCCACGCGGCCCATTTCTTTTGGCGTGGCGCAGCACTTGCACCCCCCGCGGTGCGGGCCTATCTGGCGCCGATGCAGGATCTAGCCGGAAAAACCCTGATCGTCCTCTTGTCGGGCGGCCTCGACTCGATGGTGTGTGCGGGCCTCGCGCGCGAAGCGGGCGCGCGCATCGTCGCGCTCACGATCGATTACAACCAGCGTCACCGCGTCGAACTGGAATCGGCGGCGCGGATCGCCGATTATGTCGGTGCAGCCGAACATATCGTGCTGCCGCTCGACCTGCGCCGCTTCGGCGGCTCGGCGCTGACCGCCGATATCGACGTGCCGAAGGATGGCGTGGGCGAGGATGTCCCGGTCACCTATGTCCCGGCGCGCAACCTGATCTTCCTGTCGCTGACGCTCGGGCTGGCCGAAGCGCGGCAGGCACAGGACATCGTCATCGGCGTCAATGCGCTCGACTATTCGGGCTATCCCGACTGCCGCCCCGAATTCATCCAAGGCTTCGAGAAGCTGGCGGCGCTCGCAACGCGCGACGGCGACAAGGGCGTCGATTTCCGTATCCACGCGCCGCTTCAGCATATGACCAAGGCTGATATCGCGGCCGAAGCGGCGCGGCTCGGCATGGACGCTGGGATGAGCTGGTCCTGCTATGACCCGACACCCGAGGGATTGCACTGCGGCGCGTGCGACAGCTGCCGCCTGCGCAGCAAAGGCTTTGCCGACGCCGGGCTTGCCGACCCGACGCGCTACGCCTGAGCCGATGACTTACGCGGTCAAAGAGATTTTCCTCACGCTGCAGGGCGAGGGGGCGCAGGCGGGCCGCCGCGCGGTCTTCTGCCGCTTTGCCGGATGCAATCTGTGGACAGGACGCGAGAAGGATCGCGCGAAGGCAATCTGCCAGTTCTGCGATACCGATTTCGTTGGCACCGACGGGACCCTTGGCGGGAAATATAAGACAGCGACGGCGCTCGCCGAGGTCATCGCCGAAAGCTGGGGCGAGGGGCCCGACGACCGTTATGTCGTGCTCACCGGCGGCGAGCCGATGTTGCAGGTCGACGATGCGCTGATCGATGCACTCCACGAACGCGGTTTCACGATCGCGATCGAAAGCAACGGGACTTTCCCGATCCCGCGCAGCATCGACTGGATCTGCGTCAGCCCGAAGGCAGGCAGCGAGCTGGTGCAGACCAGCGGTGACGAGCTCAAGCTAGTCTGGCCGCAACCCGGCAGCGACATCGCGCGCCTCGCCGCGCTCGATTTCGAGCATCTGCTCGTCCAGCCGCTCGACGATCTGCACGCCGCCGCCAATGTCCAGGCGTGCATCGATCTGGTGATGGACGATCCGCGCTGGCGTCTGTCGCTGCAGACGCACAAGAATCTGGGGCTGCGTTAGGGCTATTCGCCCTTTTTCGCGGCGGTATCGGCGGCGATCGACCGTTTCGCGACCGGCATGTCGACCGCTTCGGGATTCTCGTCGGCTTCGCTCGCGGGCTCAGCCTCATCGGCGCTGTCCGCCTCGTCGGACTTCGCCGCGTCTTTCTTGGTCCCGTCGTCGGGAACGCTGTTGTCGACCGCAGTGCCGTCGCTCGCCGCATCGTCGAGGATGATCATCGAATCGCTCACCGATCCGGGCTGGACCTCAACTGCGTCGAGCTTGGTCGTCGATTTGCCGGCTGTGTCGCCGCCGCCGCAGGCGGCAAGGGCGAGCAGGGAGAGCGATGCGAGAAGGGTGCGGGTCATGCGGCGTTCCTAATCGCTTGGCGAAAGCTTGTCGAGAAAGGCCGGAAGCGTCTGGACCAGCGCCGCATCGACATCGGCGAACGACGCCGTCTTGCCCAGCGCGGCGAGGCTCGTCACTGGAAATTCGGCGATCCCGCACGGCACGATCCCGCCGAAATGCGCCATCTCAGGTGCGACGTTGAGCGAGAAGCCGTGCATCGTCACCCAGCGTTTCACGCGGACGCCGATCGCGCCGATCTTCGCTTCACGGCCATCCAAGTCGTCGGTCCAGATGCCGATGCGGCCCTCGGCGCGGCGCGCCCCGACGCCGAGCAATGCGAGCGCGTCGATCACCCAGCCTTCGAGCGCCGAGACATAGGCGCGCACGTCGCGCCCGCGCTGCGTCAGGTCGAGCTGGACATAGCCGACGCGCTGGCCGGGGCCATGATAGGTATAGCGGCCACCGCGTCCCGCATCATAAACCGGGAATTGCGGGTTCAGCAGTTCGGCAGGATCGGCGCTCGTCCCCGCTGTATAGAGTGGCGGATGCTCGATCAGCCAGATGCGCTCGCCCGCGTCGCCGGCGTGGATCGCGGCCGCGCGTGTGTCCATGTCGGCCAAGGCCTTGTCATAGTCGGTCAGGCCGGGGCTGATGGTCCATTCGGGCGGAGGAAGGGCGTTCATTGCGCGCGCTATCTGGCGCGCCGCAGCGCCTTGCGCAAGGCCCTCCGCGCCGCTTGCCGACGGGGCTGGACAGGAGCGCCGAAGATCGTCACCTTCGGACAATAGAGAAATCGAAAAAATGACGGGGTATCAATGGTAAAATTCGACATGGGTGCGGCGTGGGACGACACCCTGCAGCTTCTGAAATCGCACACGGCGCTGGTGGGCACGATCGCTGGCGTGTTTCTGTTCTTGCCCGCGCTCGCGGTTGCATGGTTCGGGCCGGTGCCGATCGAGCCTGCGGCGGGGGCCGATATCAACGAGGTCATGGCGACGTTTCAGGAGAGTTTCCGGCAGATGATCCCGGGCCAACTCGCCATCGCGCTCTGCTCGCTGATCGGTACGGCGGGCATTCTGCGGCTCTGGCTGTCGCGGGCCGGCGTCAGCGTCGGCGAGGCGCTGACCTTCGCGCTCACGGTCTTTCCCACGATGATCGCGATCCAGATTTTGTGCGGCTTTGCCATCGGTATCGGCTTCCTGCTGCTGATCATTCCCGGCATCTATCTTGTCGGGCGTCTTGCGCTCGTCGCCCCGGCGGTCGCCGACCGCGGCCTCTACAATCCGTTCGACGCGATCCGCGCGAGCTGGGATCTCACCCGCAATAACGGCTGGGCGATCTTCTTTTTCCTTTTCCTCGTCGCGCTGGTGATCGTGATCGCGGCGCTGATCGTCGGCGGCGTCGTTTCGGTGATCGCGGGCAGCGAGCCGGGGTTCGGGCGGATGCTTGGCGGTTTCATCGAGGCCGCGTTCAGCACCGTCGGCAGCCTGGCATCGATTGCCGTTTCGGCCGCGGCCTATCGCCAGCTCGCGCTTCGGACCTCGTCGGACGTGTTCCAGTGACGCGGGTCACCGCCAACTATAACGATGTGTCGCAAATGGGATGAAGCCGTCCGGCTTTGCCTGCCTTGGATGGAGTGTAAGAATCTGGTTTAAAAACAGGGGGAAGTGGCATGACAAAAATGAGTATCGGAGCGGCCTTTTCGGAAACCTTCGCGTTTCTGAAGGCCAATTGGATGCAGATGCTGATATGGGTCGGCGGCGCTTTGGTCGTCGTTGGCCTGCTTGGCTTTCTGTTCCTCGGCTCGACCTTCTCGGCGATGGCGTTGGCGCCCAACGACCCGTCGCTCGTGATGGGCGCATTCGGCAAGATCGCACTTTTCGCGCTGATCGCTGCCGTTGTTTTCTATGGCGTTTCGATGCTGATCTGGCGCGGCGGCATGCATCCCGGCGAAGCGCCGAATTTTGCTTGGGCGTTCCAGGCCGGGCCTGCGTTGGCGTTCGGCATGTTCGTGGTGATGATCGCGGCCTATATCGTCATCTTCGTCGTCATGCTCGTTCTGACGCTGATCTTTGGCGCAGCGCTGGGCGGCATGGGGGCCTTCTCTCCCGGCGCTCTTGAATCGGGTGGAGCCGGGGCGATCGGCGGTGGCGCAATCTTCCTGATGGTCATCGTCTACATCGGCCTGCTGGTTTTCATGCTGTGGGTACAGGGGCGTTTCATGGTTGCAGGCCCCGTCATGGCCGACCAACTGACGCGCAACCCGATGACCGGCCTCGGCGAATCGTGGCGGCTGACCAGCGCGTCGCAATGGACGATCGTCGGCTTCTACCTGCTCTTCACGATCGGCGTATTCGTCTATGCGTTGATCGCTGGCATGATCTTCGGCGGCGTCCTCGGCGCGATCCTGGGCGGTTCGATGGTCGGGGCGATCCTGAGCATGATTGTGATGGCGGCGCTCGTCTACCTGCCGATCATCATGATCTCATTCTCGATGCCGGTCGGCGTCTATCGCGCGCTCGCGCCGCGCGCTTCGGGCGACGTTTTCGCCTGATCGCCGGTAAAGATGGGTGCAATTGGGGCGCTTCCGGAAACGGAGGCGCCCTTTTTTGTCAGTTCCATTTGGCGAGCGGCGGCAGGCTCATCAGGATCGCGTCGATATTGCCGCCGGTCTTGAGCCCGAACAGCGTCCCCCGGTCATAGACCAGGTTGAATTCGGCATAACGTCCGCGCCAGATCAACTGCGCCTCGCGCTCGGCGTCGGTGAAGGGCAGGCCCATCCGGCGCCGCACGATCTGCGGAAAGATGTCGAGAAAGGCCTCGCCGACCGCCTGCGTCAACTGGAAGTTGCGGTCGAACTCGGCGTCATCGCCGCATTCGAGATGGTCGTAGAATATGCCGCCGACGCCGCGATGGACGCCGCGGTGCGGGATATAGAAATAATCCTCGGCCCATTTGGCATAGCGTTCATAGATGTCGGGACCGAAGGGCGCGCATGCGGCGCGCAGCCGCGCGTGGAAGGCGTCGGTGTCCTCCTGATACGGGATCGGCGGGTTGAGGTCGGCCCCGCCGCCGAACCAGCGCTTCGTTGTTGCGAGGAAACGCGTGTTCATATGCACGGCGGGGACGTGCGGATTTGCCATATGCGCGACGAGGCTGATGCCGGTGGCGAAGAAGGTCGGGTCCTCACCCGCGCCGTGGATCGACGCAGCGAAGTCGGGGGCGAACTGCCCGCGAACGGTAGAGACGTTGACGCCGACCTTTTCGAAAACCTTGCCCGTCATCACGCCGCGTACGCCGCCGCCGCCTTCGCCGGGCTCGAGCCCTTCGGCCTCGCGGTCCCATGGCGTATAGGCAAAGCGCGCGTCGCTGCCAGCCTCGGCCTCGATCTTCTCGAATTCGGCGCAGATGCGGTCGCGGAGCGATTCGAACCAGCTACGCGCTGTTTGTTGCTGCGGGTCGAGCGAGATCATGCCGGAAAGCCTTTCGTTTGCCTGAGCGCTTCGGCGAGCGCGATGCCAGCCGCGACCGCGACATTCAAGGATCGAAAGCCCGCCTGCATCGGAATCGCGACCCGCGCCGCGGCCGCATCGTGCACATAGGGCGGCACGCCCGAGGATTCGGCGCCGAGCAGCAGCACATCTTCAGGCTGGAACGCGAAGTCGGGCAGGGGCGTCGCGCCCGCGGTGGTGAGCAGCACAAGCCGCGTTCCTGCGTCCGCGCGCCATTGCTGGAAGCTATTCCAGTCGGCATGGCGCCGCACATTGGCCCGTACGGCATAGTCCATTCCCGCGCGTTTGAGCGCGCCGTCGGAGAAGGGAAAGCCGCAGGGCTCGATGATATGCGCGGGCACGCCGAAACAGGCCGCGGTACGCAAGGTCGTGCCGACATTGCCCGCGATATCGGGCTGAAACAGGGCGATTTCCATGCACGGCCCATAGCCGCAGCGTCGCGCGGAATCGAGAGGGCTTGGCTCGACGCCTTGATACAGAAAGCGAAGCAAAAATTGCCTGTTGGCAAGCCCGGACAGTGCGGCTATCAGGCCCGCAATTCCCGGAGGGGCCGCCGGGTTGTGCGCTTTCGTGCGTGTGCAACAGGGGCGGCCATAACCTTCGAGAACTTTTGTTAGTTCACCCATGCAAGGGCAGTCGAATGGCCAGTGAATCTGAACTCAACGCCGGTACCGAGGATGGCGTACGCCGCCGGGATTTCATCAATATTGCGGCGGTGAGTTTCGCTGGTGTCGGTTCGGTCGCGGTGGTGCTGCCGCTGCTCAACCAGATGAACCCGTCGGCCGACGTGCTCGCGCTGTCGACGACCGAAATCGACATTTCGGCGATCCAGCCCGGACAGGCGATCAAGACCAGCTGGCGCAAGCAGCCGGTGTTCGTGCGCAACCTCGTCGCCAAGGAAATCGCCGAAGCCAAGGCGGTTCCGCTCGGCGACCTCCGCGATCCCGAAACGATCGACCAGCGCACCAAGCCCGGCAAGGAAAACTGGCTGATCACGCTGGGCGTCTGCACCCACCTCGGCTGTGTGCCGCTCGGTGCGGCGGAAGGCGAGAACAAGGGCGATTTCGGCGGCTATTTCTGCCCGTGCCACGGTTCGCATTACGACACCGCGGCGCGCATCCGTAAGGGCCCGGCACCCAAGAACCTGGTTGTGCCGCCCTATGAATTCAACAGCGACACCGTCGTGACGATCGGCTGAGGAGCGAGATAAGATGAGCTTTCCCTGGGCCAAACCCTATGAGCCGACGCATCCGCTGATGAAGTGGATGGACGAGAAGCTGCCGATTCCGCGCCTCGTCTATAACGCCACGGGCCCCGGCTATCCGGTGCCGCGCAACCTCAACTATTTCTGGAACTTCGGCGTCCTCGCCGGCGCCGCGCTGATGATCCAGATCATCACCGGTATCGTTCTGGCGATGCACTATGCCGCGAACGCGAGCGTCGCGTTCAATTCGGTCGAGCATATCATGCGCGACGTGAACGCCGGCTGGTTCATCCGCTACGCGCATATGAACGGCGCGAGCATGTTCTTCATCGTCGTCTATCTGCACATTTTTCGCGGCCTTTATTACGGTTCGTACAAGGCGCCGCGCGAAATGGTGTGGCTGCTCGGCGTCGTGATCTTCCTCCTCATGATGGCGACCGCCTTCATGGGTTATGTTCTCCCGTGGGGTCAGATGAGCTTCTGGGGCGCGCAGGTGATCACTGGCTTCTTCTCGGCGATACCGCTGGTCGGCGAGCCGGTGCGCGAATGGCTGCTCGGCGGCTTCGTCCCCGACAACGCCACGCTCAACCGCTTCTTCTCGCTGCACTATCTGCTGCCGTTCGTGATCCTGGGTGTCATCATCCTGCACATCTGGGCGCTGCACATCCCGGGTTCGTCGAACCCGACCGGCATCGAGGTGAAGGACGAACAGGACACCGTCCCGTTCCACCCCTATTACACCGCGAAGGACGGCTTCGGCGTCGGCGTCTTCCTGCTGATCTTCGTTGCGCTGACCTTCTTCAGCCCGAACACGCTCGGCCATGCCGACAATTATATCCCGGCGAACTCGCTTTCGACCCCGGCGCATATCGTTCCCGAATGGTACTTCCTGCCCTTCTACGCGATCCTGAAGGCCTTCACCTTCAACTTCCTGTGGATCGACGCGAAGCTCTGGGGCGTCATCGCGATGTTCGCATCGATCGCGTTGCTGTTCTTCCTGCCCTGGCTCGACAGCTCGCCGATCAAGTCGTCGAACTATCGTCCGCTGTACCGGATCTTCTTCTGGGTCCTCGTCGCTGACGTGCTGCTCCTCGGTTTCTGCGGCATGCAGCCCGCCGAGCAGCCCTATGTGATCCTCAGCCAGCTGGGCGCGATCTATTATTTCGCTCACTTCCTGGTGATCCTGCCGATCGTGTCGCGGATCGAACGCCCGCTTCCGATGCCGAATTCGATCACCGAAGCGGTCCTCGCCAAACACGCCACCGACACCGCGTCGGCTTCGGCAACGGCCTGAGCGCCGGACTTTAATAGGAGCTGATACAGCCATGGTTCGTCCGCTCGGTTTTCTCGTCGGTCTCGGTTTCATTACCGCGCTGGTGCTCGCGATCCTCACGACGCCGCTCAGCAATGAAGCCAATGTCGCGCACGAGTTTCACAAACATCCCCGCCATCTGAAGCTGGCCAGCGATGGCATCGTCCTGCCGCATTGGGACAAGGCCCAGCTGCAGCGCGGCATGCAGGTGTACAAGGAAGTCTGCTCCGCCTGCCACAGCCTGCATCTCGTCGCCTTCCGCGACATTGCGGACCTCGGCTACACCGAAGGCCAGATCAAGACCTTCGCCAAGGGCTTCCAGGTGCCGTCGATCAACCCCGACACGGGTGAACCGGCGACGCGCGACGGTCTGCCGTCGGATTATTTCCCGTCGCCCTATGCGAACGAAACGGCTGCCCGCGCCGCGAATAACAACGCGCTGCCGCCCGATCTTTCGCTGATCACCAAGGCGCGCGAAGGCGGCAAGGACTATGTCTATTCGCTGCTGACCGGTTTCCAGAACCCGCCGAAGAACCTGCCGGCCGAACTGAAGCCGGGCACGGGGCTACACTACAACCCCTATTTCGCGAACCTCAACCTCGCGATGGCCCCGCCGCTGGCACCCAATCAGGTGACCTATGCCGACGGCACCAAGGCGACCGTCGACCAGATGTCGAAGGACGTCACGGCATTCCTCGTCTGGACCGCCGAGCCGAAGCTGATCAAGCGCATCCAGGTGGGTTATGCAGTCTTCTTCTTCCTGCTGATCTTCACCGTGCTGACCTATCTGTCGTACCGGAACATCTGGGCCGACAAGAAGCATTGATGAGCCGGGGAGGGCGGCCTTCATGATCGCCCTCCCGCCTCAGCCGGACCTCGACCTCGCGTCGCTCGTCCGCACCATCCCGGACTTTCCGAAGCCGGGCATTCAGTTTCGCGATATCACCACGCTGATCGGCGACGCCGCCGGTTTTGCCGAAAGCGTGCGTCGGCTGAGCGCGCTCGCTGCGGTGCACCGCCCCGACTTCATCGTCGCGGTCGAGGCGCGCGGCTTCCTGTTCGGTGCGGCGATGGCGACCGCCATGGGACTGGGCGTCGTTCCGGTGCGCAAGGCGGGTAAGCTGCCCGGCGTCACGATCGGCGTCGATTATGAACTCGAATATGGCGTCGACCGGCTCGAGCTGCACGAAGGTGCGGTGCTGCCCGGCCACCGCGTCGTCCTCGTCGACGACCTGCTCGCGACCGGCGGCACGATCCTCGCTACCGCGGCGCTGATGCGGAGCGTCGGGGCCGAGGTCGCCGCGGCGCTGTTCGTGATCGACCTGCCAGATCTCGGCGGGTCGAAGCGGCTGGAGGCCGCGGGGCTCACCTGCGAAACGCTGATCGCCTTCGACGGCGATTGAGTCGGGCGCTTCAGATTAGGCCGTCGCTGCGCCAGATGATCAGCAAGCCGGCTCCCACGATGACGTCGATCACGACGCACCAGGGCACATACCATTGCGGGATCGCGACGAGCGGCAGGCGCGCGCGATTATGGTGCGCAAGATCCCAAGCCGCGTGGCCGAAATAGGCGAGCGGCAGCAGCACGGGCCAATAGAGTAGCCCGAGCAGGCCCGAAACCGCGAACGCCCCGCTGACATTGAACTCGACAAACTGGTCGCGCGGCGATCCGTTCACGACCGCGAAGCCGAAATAGATGCCCGCAATGAGCGCGATCAGTACCGCCGCAAAGCCGAGCGAGGCGGGCGCGGGCAGAAAGGCGTGGGGGAGCAGCGAGCCGATGCCAACGGCGATACCGGTGATGATCGGCCGCCGGGCGAATGCCGACAGGACATGACGATCGCTATGCAAAGGTTCGATAGACATAACCAGCCTCCCCACGGCTTCAGATGCGTGCCTTATGATACGCGTTAAATCGTTGCATCCTTCGTCGCCAATGCGATGGCTTCGATCTCGATCCGGAAACCGAAGTGAAGCGGGCCTGTGGGCACGACGCTACGCGATGGGCGTGTCGCCCCGAAGAATGCGCCATAGATGCTGTCCAGCTCGTCCCAGTCGGCGATGTCGCTGAGGTAGACCGTCGTCTTGATCACCTGCGACAATTCGGCGCCCGCGTCGTGCAGAACGGATTCCAGGTTCTGCAGCGTCTGTTCGACCTGATCCCTGAACGGTGCCGCCGACAACGACGTATCGCGTCCCGGCTTCAGCGGCAGCTGGCCGGAAATGAAGATCAGGCCTCCGCCCGTCGTGAAGGGCGAATAGTGCGGGCCAGCGGCAGGCTGTGAAGTCATGTCGGTCGATCTCCCAATCGGCTGCGCTGGCACGATATCATCGACGCAAAGAAAAAGCCCGCGCCGAAGCGCGGGCTATCGCCCCCGTGGCAAACGGGCTGGTTCTCAGAAGGGGACCCAGTTCTGCTTTTTGCGGAACTTCATATAGCCGGCGTTCACGCCGAGCCGCGCGCCGACACCGACGCGGATCGGGATCAGCACGACATCGCCGCGGCGCATATAGCTCGCGTTGAAGCCGCCAACCAGATAGGCGGCACCTTCACCCGCGGGGTAGCGCTTGTAGAGATCCTCACTGTCGAACAGATTATAGACGAGGACAAAGGTGTTGCCGGCGTTGGCCCCCGCGTCGAACCCGACCGAAGGCCCGGTCCAGTAGGCGGGCAGTTCGCCCTCGATCTTGTGGTGCAGGGTGCCCGAGCCGTAACGCACGCCGAGCACGAGTGCGCCGCCGGCCTCGCGGCCGACGATATAGGCATTGGGCTCGCCCTGCTTCTTCAAAATATCCTCGATCAACCCGGCGAGGCCCTGCGCGCCCTTGCCGAACACCCCTTCGGCCGCTCCGATCAAATCGTCCTTCTTGTAGGTCGATCCAGGCGCTGCCGCGACGGTGGTTGCCGACATATCGGCCCCCGCCGTGTTGGCGTCGGGCGATGGAGGGATTTCACTCGTCTGCTGGTCGCCGGTGGCGAGGTCGCTATCGTACGACGTGCCGACGGTCGAATCGCTCGACGCCGGCGGCGCGGGATTGTTGAGATCATAATCGATGGTCGTGCTGTTGGGATCGACTTCGCGCATCTGAGCGGCTGCCGGAAGCGGCGTCAGCGCGAGGCCGAGCGATGCCATTGCTGCCAAGGCAAGGCTGGTGAACGTTTTGCGCATATTGGACCCCCAAAGATCAAGCGACGCACGCGCGCCATATTCTGCGTTAATCATGACTCGCTTTCGCGCTTGAGCAATGAACCGGCGATGACTTGAGTCGAATTTACGCCAGACCGAATCGTCCGGGCGACGAAATGCCTGCTTTGACCCAAAAATTGCGCAATCTTTGCCGTTGCGGGGCGCGAAGTGCATGGCTATAGCGACCCGCCTAGGCCAGACTGTCGTTAGCGCGACAGGCCATGCGGAGACGTGGGTGAGTGGCTGAAACCAACGGTTTGCTAAACCGTCGTACTGGTAAATCCGGTACCGAGGGTTCGAATCCCTCCGTCTCCGCCACCTTCTCAATTTCTCATGGGGCCTCCCGCACCGAGGCGGTTCTTCGTCAGCCATTGCTTGCAATGGAAGACGCGGCGCGGGCGCATTAAGCCCGTCGCGGCCGTCTTGATTTCGTGAACAATGAGTTCATACTTGGCTGACCCGGAGAATGGGTTCGTTAAGATGTAGGGGTAGTCTTGGCGGATCGTGCGGGGCGATGACCGTGGGGGCTACGCTGCCAATTGGTGCGACATGCGCGTCCTGATCATAGAGGACAATAGCCGCCTGGCGGGTCTCATCTCGCATGGCATAGCCCAGCATGGCTTCAGCGGGGACGGGGTCGAGAGCATCGACGAGGCCGAGGTGGCGCTTGCCAGCGTGGCTTATGATGCGGTTATCCTGGATCTGGGACTTCCCGACGGCGACGGACTCGAATGGCTGCGCCGCGAACGGCCGGGACATCCACTGCCGCCGATCCTGATCCTGACAGCGCGCGACGGCATGGGCGACCGCGTCGCCGGGCTCGATGCGGGGGCGGACGACTATCTCGTCAAGCCGGTCGAAATCGAAGAACTCGCCGCGCGCCTTCGCGCGCTCCTGCGCCGGCCGGGCGCGCGGAGCCTTCCGGTCATCCGGGCGGGCAAACTGGCGTTCGACGTTGCGGCACGGACAGCGCGGAGCGGCAACCATGCTATCGAACTGACGCGCCGCGAAGCCGATTTGCTGGAGTTGTTGATCCGCCGCGCCGGGGCTGTCGTCCGTCGATCGACCATCGAGGAAGCGCTCTATCGGTTCGATGAGCCGGTCACCCCCAATGCGGTCGAGGCGATCGTATCCAGGCTTCGCCATAAACTCAACGAGGCCGATTATCCCGACAGGCTCATAACCGTTCGCGGAATGGGATATCTGCTCCGGGACTACGCGGATTAGGGCGCCGCATTCCGTATCCCGCCGCCTGACGCGGGGCCTAGCATGGACGGGTGCATTTGGCGGCCTTGCGTTGATCATTTTCGTCAGCTTCGATGTCGAAGTCATGCTCGAGCAAAAAACGGCGGCCGACAGCTGGCGCGGCGAGTGGCTCGAAATCGGCGAACATGTCGTGCTGCCGCTCCTCTTGCTCATGGTGCCGATGTTTTTCGCCGCAAGATGGGTTATTCGGACATCGCTCGCTCCGCTTGGCGCAGCTGCCGCCCGTATGGATTCGGTCGTCGGCACCGAACGGGGTTTCCGCATCGATCTGGCGGAATTCCCTCTCGAAACGCAGCCTTTTGCACGCGCGCTCAACGACCTGCTGGCGCGTCTCGACGGCGTGGCAGAGCAACGCGAAGCCTTCGCCGCCAATGTCGCCCACGAACTCCGGACACCGTTGGCGATCCTGATGATCGAACTCGACCGACTGGGTTCACCCGATGCTCTGCGGCTCAAGAAGGATGTCGCCGCGATGAAGCGGCTGGTCGGTCAGATCATGATGATGGCGCAGGTGGAGGCCGATATGGCGGCACCGGTAGCGCGCGACCGGGTTTGCCTTCTCGACGTGGCGATGGATGTGGCCAACCGCTTCGCGCCGCTGGCGGCGGAGCAGGGCAGGCATCTGGAATTGGTCGTCGAAGGCGAACCCGCGGTTTCCGGAATCAGGGAAATGCTGACGGCAGCGGTTTCCAATCTGGTAGAAAATGCCCTCCGCGTAACGCCTGAAAACGGAACAGTCGTGATCTCGGTCGGTCCCGATATCCGCATTGGTGTCGGGGACGGGGGCGCGGGTTTGTCGGCGGCCGAGCTTGCGGCGCTCAGTCAGCGGTTCGCCCGCGCCGATCACGCCAGCGGGGGCGGCGCGGGGCTAGGTCTGGCGATTGTCGCGCGGATTGTCGAAATCCACCATGCCCGACTGGTTACAAACCCCCATAGGAAAGAAATTTACCTGATATTTCAGGATGCGCCAAAACGTGTTGAACAATCCGATAGCGTGCCAAGTTAACCGTCAGGTTGGCGTCAGGTTGGGCTCATAGGGTCCACTTGACCGATTCGTTTCATAACTAAAAGGTAAGCCTTCCCGCTCGGGTCGCGGCGGCGGGAGGGGGTCATGCGGGAATATGTTTGTCGGCACGTGCCAAGGCAAGTACCCGTGGGGGGGCTGTTCCGTGACGGTAGAAACAGGTGAAATTCTGGTTGCGGATAGCCATCCGCTTTGCCGTGAAGGACTGACCACGCTTTTCGCGCGAAACCTCGGTCTATCCAATTTGATCGAAGCATGGGATTTTCCGACCGTCATGGCGAGAATGACGGCGCGGCGATCGGTCGATTTTGTGACCGTCGACCTCGGCCTGCCGGGAATGCGCAAGCGCGAAGGCTTGCGCGATCTGCGCGTCAAATTTCCCGAAGTGCGCGTCGTTGTCGTGACCGCGTCCCGCGACCGCGAGGCGGTGCTCGACGCACTGGGCGCGGGCGTTCACGGCTATATTCCCAAGGATCTTCCCGTGCACGAGATGGCAGAGGCGCTGCGCATGGTGCTGGCGGGCCAGATTTATGTCCCGCCGTTCCTTTCAGACCTGACCGTGCGAAAGGCGAGTTTCGCGGACGAAGATGGCGGCGCGCACGAGGCCGCGTTGACGGGACGTCAGTTCGAGGTGCTGAACCTCCTTGCTGCCGGGCGCTCTAACAAGGAAATCGCCAGGCTGCTGTGCATCGCCGAAGGGACAGTCAAGGTACATATCGCCGCGGCATTTCGCATGCTTGGCGTTCATAACCGGGTCAGCGCGGTCGCGGTTATGCAGGCGCGGGCGTTCAACGACGACCCCGCCGAAACCTATCTGCCCGGTCTTCTCGAAGAGAGGCGCGGCAGGCCGATGCTTCAGCGCAATTTCAGCGGGCCGTCGCAGATTTCGTACCGGCGCTGAGGCGGTCCTTTCGTCCTTCCAGTTCCCAGTTTTTCCAGGCCCGGGCTTTCGGGCGCGTCGGCCTGCGCCTTTGGCGCGGCACCACTATATCAAAAGGACTATATCGAAACTGACATCGTTATAGGCCCCGTGAATATAGAACGGCGGGAACGTAATAGGTCGCCAGTCCAACTCGACGACGTTGCCCTGCGAGCCATAACTTACAACCACATAATCCGCAGATCGGCCGCCTGTTGCGAGTCGAAGATCGTCGAATGGTGGGAGGCGCGCGCGGATTTACTGCAGGGAGGTAAACATGGTTACGTATATCCGCAGCGATCTCGAATTCATTCTGGACCAGATCAAGATTGCTGAAGCCCATGCCGCCGGGCAGCCGCTCTACGGCCCTGGCGGGCTCGTCCCCGCATATAATCTTTCGTTCGGTTTGCGCACCGTCGACGGCAGCTATAACCATTTGCTTCCGGGCCAGGAAAAATGGGGCGCGTCGAACGTGCAGTTCCCGTCGTTGCTCGATCCGGTCTATCGGCCGGCCGACGGCACGCTGTTCGATCCTGACGGGCCGATGGGGCCGGCGCCAGCGATGCCGACGGCGGCCAACTACAACCCGTCGAACAATCCGAATTCGCTCGTCTTCGACAGCAGCCTGCGAACGATCTCCAACCTGCTGGTCGATCAGACGCTGGGGAATCCGGCGGCCATCCTCGAGGGGCTGGCGCGCGCGGGCGATCCCGACCCCTTGACCACGCTTCCGGCCATCACGGCGATCTATCAGGCCTTCAAGCCTGCCTCCGACGCTGAATATCAGGCGCGCGTGGTGCTGCAGAATGCGCAGACCGCCGCGACGGAGGCCGATGACGGACTGCCCGGCGACACGCCGGAAGAGGTGGCTGCACAAGCCGCACTTGCTGCGGCGACCGCGGCACATGATGTGACCGTCGCCGACCTGGAAGCGGCGCGCGCCGTCCGCGACGCCGCGCTCGAGCCCTATGGGCTCGCGATGGACGGCGACAATGTCCATCTGCCCAATATTTCACCCGACGGCGGCCTGTCGGCCTCGTTCAACTCGTGGTTCACCCTGTTCGGCCAATTCTTCGATCATGGTCTCGACCTGATCAACAAGGGCGGTAGCGGCACCGTCTTCATTCCGCTGGAGCCCGACGATCCGCTCTATGTCGAGGGCAGCCACACCAACTTCATGGTGCTGACGCGCGCAACGGTTTCGGCTGGCACCGACGGGATCATGGGAACCGCCGACGATGTGCGGCCGGTCAACACGACCACCTCCTACGTCGACCAGAACCAGACCTATGCCTCGCATGCCTCGCACCAGGTATTCCTGCGGCAGTATGAGGTGAATGCGGCGGGCCATCCGGTCGCGACCGGCAAGCTGATCGAAGGTTCAGCCGATCCTGACAATGACGGCAATGCCAACGGTATTCCAGGTGGCATGGCGACCTGGGGCGAGGTCAAAGCGCAGGCGCTGATGCTCGGCATCCTGCTGACCGATCAGGACGTTGGCAAGGTGCCGTTGCTGCGCACCGATGCTTATGGCAATTTCATCCCGAACGCCGCGGGCTATGCGCAGGTCATCACCGGCATCGGTGCGGACGGGATTCCCAACACCGCCGACGACATAGTGATATCGGGCACGCCCGTCGCGCCGGTCAGTCTCGAAACGGCGATCCGCACCAACAGCGCGTTCCTTGCCGATATCGCCCACACTGCGGTGCCGAACGGCATTGAGGATGGCGACATCACGATCGGACTCGAAAACCCCGGGAACAACCCGCTGGTGTATGATAACGAGCTGCTCGACGCGCACTTCATGGCCGGCGACGGCCGCGTGAACGAGAATATCGGACTGACCGCGGTTCACCATGTGTTCCACGCCGAACATAACCGCTTGGTCGAACATACCAAAGAGGTCGTCCTCGCCACGGGCGATCTGGCGTTCCTCAACGAATGGCTGGCCGATGATGTCGCGTCGCTGCCGACCACGCCGGCGCAGGTCGCAGCGCTGGTGTGGGACGGCGAACGCCTGTTCCAGGCCGCGAAATTCGGCACCGAAATGCAGTATCAGCATCTCGTGTTCGAGGAATTCGCGCGCAAGATCCAGCCGCAGGTGGACTTCTTCATTGTCCCCGACGGGTTCGACACGACGATCAATCCCGACATCGTCGCTGAATTCGCCCATGTCGTCTATCGCTTCGGTCATTCGATGCTGACCGAAGATATCGACCGGTTCGGCCCGACCTTCACGCCGAACGACATCAGCCTGATCGAGGGCTTCCTCAACCCCACCGCATATAATGGGGTTGGCGGGGCCATCGAAGACGGCCTCGCGGCGGGCGACATCGTCCGCGGCATGACCCGTCAGGTGGGCAACGAGATCGACGAATTCGTCACCAGTGCGCTGCGCAACAACCTGCTCGGCCTGCCACTCGATCTGGCGACGATTAACCTTGCCCGCGGCCGTGACACCGGCGTTCCCTCGCTGAACGCAGCGCGCCGCGAATTCTATGAGGTCACGAACAACGACGCGCGACTGAAGCCTTATGAAAGCTGGGTCGACTTCGCGGGCAATCTCAAAAATGAGGCGTCGATCATCAACTTCATCGCGGCCTATGGCCTGCATCCTCTCATCACCGGCGAAACGACGGTGGAGGGCAAGCGCGCTGCAGCGATGGCGATCATCTTCGGTACCGATCAGACGGTGCTGGGTGATCCCAATGATCCGCTCGACGATCGCGTCATTCTGGCGGCCGATGCGCCCGATGCATTCGACTTCCTCAACGGCGAAGGCGCCTGGACGAGCGGTCCGAACGGGGTGACGATCACCGGGCTCGATAATGTCGATCTCTGGATCGGCGGCCTCGCCGAAAAGATCCTGCCGTTCGGCGGGATGCTCGGCTCTACCTTCAACTTCGTCTTCGAAGTGCAGATGGAGCAGCTGCAGAATGCCGACCGCTTCTATTATCTCCAGCGTCTCGACGGCCTGCATCTCTTCAGCGAGATGGAAGGCAACAGCTTCGCCGGGATGATCATGCGCAACACCAATGCGACGCATCTTCCCTCCGACGTCTTCTCGACGCCCGGACTGATCCTGGAGGTCGACCAGACGCGGCAATTCAACGATCTGGACGGCGACGGCGACCTCGAGAGCAATGATCCACTCGGCGGCGGCATTCTGACCCCGCTCGTCGTTCGCAACAACCCCGGCACCGTCGGTCCCGACACCAACTATCTTCGCTACACCGGCGATGAGCATGTGGTGCTGGGCGGCACCGAGGGCGCCGATATCATCATCGCCAGCGAAGGCGACGACACGATCTTCGGCGATGGCGGGAACGACACGCTCGAAGGCGGCGCGGGCAACGACATCATCAACGCCGGCGCGGGCGACGACGTCGTCCGCGACATCGGCGGCGATGACAATGTCAAGCTGGGCGACGGTCATGACGCGATCAACACCGGACCGGGTCTCGACCTGGTGCTCGGTGGGCGCGGTCAGGACTTCATCGTGCTCGGCAGCGACGCCGGATCGGAAGTCTTTGCCGGTGAAGGCAATGACTTCATCCTCGGGAATATCACCGCCGAACGCATCCTCGGTAACGAGGGCGACGACTGGATCGAGCATGGCACGTTCGACGGCGCGCCCGGCGACAATTTCGACGAAATTTTCGCGCAGGATGGTGTCGTCGGGCATGACGTGTTCTTCGGACTGGGCGGCTTCGACGAGTTCATCGCCGAAGGCGGCGACGACATCATGGTCGGTAGCCCGGGCCGCGCCAAAATGGCCGGCATGTCGGGTTGGGACTGGGCGATCTACAAGGATAATATCGCCGGCACCGACGCCGACCTGACGCGTGGCATCGTGTTCGACGAAAACCCGACGCCTCCGCCCAACGCGACGCAAGACGCCTATGAAAGCGTCGAAGGGCTTTCCGGGTCGCGCTTCAACGATATCCTGTCCGGATCGAATACAACGGCCGCCGAACGCGCGCCATTCGATCAAGGCGGAACGGAAGGCTATACCGGGAGCAACCTCGACGCCGCCGGCATAGCACGGATATCCGGGCTGCAGGCTGTGCTCGGGGCCGGTGTTACCTCATTCAACGCCGGTGACATCATACTCGGCGGTGACGGCAGCGACCTGATCCGGGGCAATGGCGGCGACGATATCATCGACGGCGACAAATGGCTGAACGTGCGGATCAGCGTTCGCGAGGCTGTCGGTCCCAATGGTGGGGTCGGTGCGGAAATCGCGACCGCGAATAGCATGACCGAGCTTGTGACGCGGGTTTTCAACCGGCAAATCAATCCCGGGCAGCTCGTGATCGTCCGCGAAATCCTGACCGACACCACGGCGGGCGACACGGATATCGCCGCGTTCTCCGACCTTCGGGCCAATTATGACATTACCTATAATGCCAATGGCACGGTCACCGTGGCGCATGCCCGCGGCACGCAACTCGACGGCACCGACACGCTGCGCAACATCGAACGCATGCGCTTCTCTGACGTCGAAATTGCGGTCAACTCGCCGGCGACGGGCCAGCCCGTCATCAGCGATCTGACGCCGACCGAAGGTCAGTTGCTGACGGTGAATACCGCGGCGATTGCCGATGCGAACGGCCTCGGGGCGTTCAGCTACCAGTGGCAACAATCGGCCAATGGTGTGACCTGGGCCAATATCGCCGGCGCGACCAACGCGACCTTCACGCCCAACAATCCCGGCGGAACGACCTTTGGCGCCCAGGCCGGGCTTCAGCTGCGCGTCGTGGTGAGCTTCACCGATGGCGGCGGCACGGCCGAACAGGTCACATCCAACGCCACCGGACCGACCGGGGTCGACTGGGACGGCAACGGCAATAACAACACGCTGGCCGGCACCGCGGGCGACGATATCGCCGACGGCGGCGGCGGCAACGATACGCTGAACGGCAACGACGGCAACGACCTGCTGAACGGCGAAGGTGACAATGACACCATCAACGGCGGTCAGGGCAACGACGTTCTGAACGGCGGCGGCGGCAACGACAATGTCACCGGCGGTATCGGTAACGACACGATGAGTGGCGGAGCAGGCGATGATACGCTGACCGGCGGCGCGGGCAACGACACGATCGATGGCAATGGCGCCGACGACGTCGCGGTCTTTGCCGGAGCGGTCGGGAACTACAGTGTCACGACCAGCGGAACGTCGCTTGTCGTCACCGACAACACCGGAGCAGACGGTGTCGACACGGTGAGCAACGTCGAAACGCTCCGGTTCAATGGCGTAAACTATGCGGTCGTCGCCGGAACCGCCGGCAACAACAACAATCTCAACGGCGCCAACGGAGCCGCAGGCTCGCAGGCGGTGTTCGGCTTTGCCGGCAACGACTCGATCAATGGCGGTGCCGGCAACGACATCATCAATGGTGGTGACGGGACCGATACCATAACGCAGACCGGTGCGACCGGTGGCAGGGATCTGGTCGACGGCGGGGCCGGCACGGACACTTATGTGCTGGCGGGCAATGCGACGGTCGAAACCTTCCGCATCTATGCCCGGGCAGAGGCGCTGGCGGCAGGCATCACCGGTCTCAATGCGAACACCGAGATCGTCATCACCCGCAACGGCACCAACAATGCCTCGATCATTGCCGAACTCGACAATATCGAGGAAATCAACGTCAACGCACTCAACGTATCCTCGCCAGGCGGTGTGGCACCGGGTGGCTCGGGTACGAATGGAGGCGACACGATCATGGTGATCGGGAATTTCGCCGTCACCAGCCTCAATTATAATACGATCACCGTCAACGGCGGACGCGGGGCCGACACGGTCGATATTTCGGGACTGACGTCCGACCACCGACTCGTCTTCAATACCGGTGGCGGCGCCGACCAATTCATCGGCGATCAGCGGCCTCAGGACGTGATCAATTCCACTGGCGGGAATGGCAATGGTCACGGCGGCGGTTCCGGCGGTTCGGTCTATCAGCAGGACAACCCGCTCCATATGATCCGGACGCTGATCGACGACTGGATGGAAGTGAACGGGCGCCACGTCCGGCATCATTTCGACGCAGACTATCCGTTTGCTTGACCAGCTTGGCGCCGGGACCTCCCCCCCGGCCCGGCGCCACTTTTTCCGATAATCAGGGAGGATTGCATGCGACTGTTCTGGATGCCCGTTCCACCGGCATTGTCAGAAGCCGTCCGCGCTTGCCGGACTCACTTCATTCTCGCAGCAACATTCAGCGCGTTGATCAACATCCTGTATCTGGCGCCGACCATCTACATGATGCAGGTGTACGACCGGGTGGTGCCCACCAACGGCGTATTGACGCTGATCTTCATCACCGTCGTCGTGGGCGTCGCGATCGCCACGCTGTCGGCGCTCGATGCGATCCGCGTACGGTTGATGACGCGCGCATCATTGCGTCTCGACCGCTTGCTCTCGGGCGAAATATTGGACCGGCTGCTGGCGCGCTCGCGCGCTTTGCCCGGAGCCCCCTCGACCCAGCAGGCGATGCGCGAATTCGACGTGCTGCGGCAGTCGCTTGCCGGGCAAGCGGCCACCGCCTTGTTCGACGTCCCCTGGACGCCGCTCTATCTGTTCGTGGCTTTTCTCATTCATCCGCTTTTGGGTGTATTGGTGCTTGCCGCAGGCAGCGTGCTTGTCGCACTCGCGATCACCAACGAGAGGCGCAGCAAGGCGAAGGCCGATGAGGCGCATCATGCCAGCGCGGCCGCGTATGAATCGCACGAGGCCATGTTGCGCAAGGCCGAGGTCGTGCGCGCGCTCGGGATGCGGCGCGCGCTGATATCGCGCCATATTCAGCAGCGCAGTGTCGGCCTGAACGCCGTCGCCGACCTGCAGTTTTCGGGCAGCCGTTATAACGCGCTCGTCAAATTCGTGCGGATGTTCATGCAATCCTTCGCGCTCGGCGTCGGCGCCTGGCTTGCTATCAACGGGCAGATTTCGGTCGGCGCGATCATCGCCGCCTCGGTCTTGCTAAGCCGCGCCCTGCAGCCGATCGAGCAACTCGTCGGTTTGTGGCCGAATATCGTCCAGTCGCGTCAGGCGATCCAGACGCTCGGCCGGCTGTTCGACCAAGCGAACGGGCCGGTGTCGCGCACGAGTTTGCCCGATCCGACGGGGCAGGTCGATCTTCAGGGGGTTGTCGTCCGCAATCCCGAAGGCAGCGCGATCCTGCTCAAGAATATATCGCTGAAACTGACGCCCGGCGAGGTGTTGGGCATCGTCGGCCCGTCGGGCGCGGGCAAGACCACCCTCGCGCGCGTCGTCGCCGGGGCGCTGCCGCCCGATCTCGGCGAAATAAGGATCGACGGCGCCAACCTGGCCGACTGGGATCCCGAACAGATTGCACAGCATATCGGCTATCTTCCGCAGGATTGCGGTTTGCTGCCCGGGACGATCAGCGAAAATGTGTCGCGCTTCGGCGCGGCGCGCGGTGTGCCGCCTGAGGTCGTCGACGAGCAAGTTATCGCCGCTGCCCGTCTGGCCGGCGTCCATGAAATGATCCTGCATTTGCCGGGCGGTTACGACACGATAATCGAAGGCAATGGGCACAAGCTGTCGGCAGGGCAGGCGCAGCGCGTCGCGCTGGCGCGCGCGCTTTATGGCAATCCGTGCATCCTGGTGCTCGATGAACCAAACTCGGCGCTCGACAGCGATGGCGAGGAAGCGCTGTCGCGGGCGATCGGCGCCGCCAAGCTGCATGGCGCGGCGATCATGATCGTCGCGCATCGTGCGGCGATCCTGGCGAGCGCCGACAAGCTGGCGGTTCTCGCCGACGGGGCGATCGTCGGGATGGGGCCGCGCGACGAAATCCTGCAGGCACTCAAGAATTCGGCGGCACAGCAAAATGTCGTTCCTATCCATGAAGGAGCCCGGCCATGACCGATATGTCCTGGAAGCCGCCAAGGGGAGGGGATGGCCCTTCCGGCCATGACTCCGCGGACCGGCCACATCGCGAATTGCGTATCGGCGGCCTTGTCGTGGCCTTCTTCTTCGTGGGCCTTCTCGGATGGGCGTCGATGACGCCGCTCGATGCCGGAGCCTATGCACCCGGCGTGATTGCGGTGTCGGGCAGCCGCCAGGCGGTTCAACATCGCGAGGGCGGGATTGTGACCGACCTCCATGTCGTCGAGGGGCAAACCGTCAAAAAGGGCGAACCGCTCCTCACCATCTCGGCGTCGGAGCTGGTTGCGGCCGAACGCGGGCTGACAGGCGAGGTCATCGCCTTGCTCGCCCAGCGCGCCCGTCTGGCCGCCGAGCTTGGCGGCCTGAGCAGCGTCGCCGAACCCGCGGAATTTGCATCGCTCGCTCCCGAAAACAGGGCCCTGGCCGCCGAAGCCTTGCGCGGCCAGCGCCAGCTGTTCCAGGCGCGGCGTAATTCCGTGCAAACCCAGCGGAACGTCCTGCGTCAGAGGATGCGCCAGCATTCTGAGCAGATCAATGGTTTCAGCTATCAGATGCAATCGAACAAGCTACAGCAACAGCTGATTGGCGATGAGCTGCAAGGGCTGCGTACGCTGTTGCCCAAGGGCTTTGTGTCGATCAATCGCGTGCGCAGCATGGAGCGCTCCGCCGCCGAACTCGACGGGTCCTATGGCGCCTATCGCGCCGACATCGCGCGCTCGTCCGAGGCGATTGGCGAGGCGCAGATGCAGATCGTCGGCATCGACAAGCAAATGCTCGAGGAGGTCGCGGCGCAGAAACAGGAGGGCCAAGTCCGTCTCGACGAGCTTCAGCCAAAGTTGACCGCGGTCCGTGAACAGCTCGCCCGTTCGACGGTGCGCGCCCCAGCGGGCGGCCGGGTGGTGGGGCTGAAAGTCTTTACCGTCGGCGGCGTCGTCGCGGCAGGCGACACGTTGATGGAGATCGTTCCGCAGGACCGGGCCCTGGTCATTGATGGCAAGGCATCGCCGACCGATGCCGACGATCTGGCGCCGGGAATGAAGACCCAGATCCGCTTTACCGCCTTGCAGGAACGCAACCTGCCGATCCTCGTCGGTCAAATTTCCAAGATTTCGGCCGACAGCTTCGAGGACGAGCGTTCGGGGATGCGCTATTTCAAGATCGAGTTGGTCGTGCCGCCCAGCGAGCTCGCAAAGCTCAAGCAGGTTCGCCAGGACGGCGGGCTCCGCGCCGGGTTGCCCGTCGATATCATGATCCCGCTGCGCAAGCGGACGGCGCTCTCATACCTCATCGAGCCGCTCACCCAGACGCTGTGGATGGCCGGGCGCGAAAACTGAATACTCCTTCGGCACGGGGCGGGGGCTCTGCCGCTTCCCCCGGCCGGAGAAGCTAAATCATATTGTAATTGCGAATCACTCTCGATAATGGCCGTGCATCCTTAAGGTAGAGCTCCCGGATGCATGCACCGACACCCCCGCGACCGGCGACGAAGAAGAGCCGGAAAGCCTTTTGGCTGAAGCAGCTCCACATGTGGCACTGGATGAGTTCGGCTATCAGCCTGATCGGCCTGCTGCTGTTCGCGGTCACCGGCTTCACGCTCAACCACGCCGCCGACATCGAGGCCGCGCCGGTCGTTACCGAAAAGGCAGCGCAAATGCCGCCCGCGCTGCTTGCGCGGCTGAAATCGGCAACGCCCGCTGCCGAAAAGGCGCCGCTGCCCGCGGACGTCGCTGAATGGGTCGAGGACAGCTTCCCGGTCAAGGCGTCGGGGGAGGCCGAGTGGTCGGCGGACGAGGTCTATCTGCCCGCGCCGCGCCCCGGCGGCGACGCATGGGTCGCAATCGACCTAGTGACCGGCGCGGTGTCAAGCGAGGTGACCAGCCGCGGCTGGGTCTCCTACCTCAACGATCTCCACAAGGGGCGCAATTCGGGCGGCGAGTGGAGCCTGTTCATCGACGTCTTCGCCTTCGCCTGCCTGATCTTTGCGATAACAGGCCTCGTCCTGCTCTGGCTGCACTCGGCGAAGCGCATGAGCACTTGGCCACTCGTCGGCATGGGACTCGCGCTTCCCGCTGCCATCGCCATCATCTTCATCCACTAGGGAGACCGTCCATGCAGCTTTCCACCCCGGTACGCGTCATCGGCACGCTTGGCCTCGGCGCGATATTCGCAGCCCCGGCGCTCGCCGCCGATCCGGGCACGATGGACGTCACGATCAATATCCCGCGGCTGAAGGTCGCCGAATATCATAAGCCTTATGTCGCGATCTGGGTCGAAAAAGCCGGCGGTACGGCGAAGACGGTCGCGGTCTGGTACGATTATGACATGAAGGCGAACGAGGGCACGAAATGGCTTCGCGACGTCCGCCAATGGTGGCGCGCCGCAGGACGCTCGATGACCTTTCCCGCGAACGGCATCACCGGCGCCACCCGTGCACCGGGCGCACACAAGGTCTCCTTCTCGCGGGCGCAGCTCGGCGCGGCCGCGCCCGGACAATATACGCTGGTGATCGAGGCGGCGCGCGAGGTCGGTGGCCGCGAACTTCTGCGCATCCCCTTCACCTGGCCCGCAAAGGCCGGGGCGGGCGGACGCGCTGCGGGAACGACCGAACTCGGCGCTGTTTCGGTTGCCTTCCGTTAAAGCTGAAAGGACAGGGATATGAAGAAGCGAATTTGGGGTTTCGCCGCAACTGCTGCGCTTGCGGCGCTGGTTGCCGTTCCGGCGTCGGCGCATCGCCAGTGGATGCTGCCGTCGTCGACCGTCCTGTCGGGCGACGACGTGTGGGTCACCGTCGACGCGGCGGTATCGAACGATCTCTTCTATTTCGAGCATCAGCCGCTCCGCCTCGATGCGATGAAGGCGTGGGCGCCCGACGGAAGCGAAGCGACGATCGAGAATAAGTCGACCGGACGTTATCGCAGCACCTTCGACGTCCATTTGACGCAGAAAGGCACGTGGCGGATCGCTTCGGTCGCCGACATGCTGATGGGCAGCTATGAGCTGAACGGCAAGACCGAGCGGCTGCCGCGCGGCACGACGGCGGCGAACCTCGCCGAGCGCGTGCCGGCGGGGGCGACCAATGTGAAGACCGCCGAGGCGAACAACCGCAACGAGATTTTTGTGACGGTCGGCGAACCGACGACGACGCTGTTCAAGCCGACAGGCAAGGGCATCGAACTCGTGCCAGTAACGCACCCCAACGACCTGATTTCAGGCGAGACCGCGACCTTCCAATTCCTGCTCGACGGCAAGCCGGCGGCGGGCCTGCCGGTGACCTTGATCCCCGGCGGTATCCGCTATCGCGACCAGCTGGGTCAGGTCGACGTCAAGACCGGCGCCGACGGGAAGGTCGAGCTGACATGGCCTGGACCTGGCCTCTACTGGCTCAACGTCACGACCCCGCAGGCCGAACAGGCGGAGGGCGCCCCGCCCGTCATTGCGCGCCGGGCCAGCTATGTGACGACGCTCGAGGTGCTGGCACCCTGACCGATCGGATCCTCATCCCCCGCGCCTTGACGCCCGCGGCTTTCGCCGGGCGCGACGCGGGGGCTGCGACCGAGTTTTTCTCGGGCGAGACGATGGGGACAAGCTGGTCCCTGCAGGCGGTCGCGCCGCCCGTGGCGACCCTGCACGGCGTTCAGGCGGCGCTCGACCTCGTCGTCGCGCAGATGAGCCAGTGGGAGCGCGAATCCGACCTAGCACGCTTCAACCGTGCCGAGCCCGGCACATGGTGCGAGATCCCGGCCGAATTCGCGCATGTCATCGGGGCCGCGCTCGACCTTTCGCGCGCCAGCGGCGGGGCCTTCGACCCCGGCCTCGGCCGTTTCACCGAAGCGTGGGGGTTTGGCAGTGCCGGACGGGCGGGGCCGGTGCCCGACGCCGGAAAGATTCTCGCCGACCGCATGATCGAATTCGATCCGGCAACGCGGCGCCTCCGGCGCGGCGCGGGCGCCGCGCTCGATTTGTCGGGCATTGCCAAAGGGTACGGCGTCGACCTTGCCGCCGAATGGTTGCTCGACATCGGCGTGCGGCACTTCCTGCTCGAGGTCGGGGGTGAGCTGCGGGGCGAGGGGATACGGCCCGATGGCCAGCCATGGTGGGTCGATGTCGAGATGCCGCCGACATCGTCGATTCCGCCGTGGCGGATCGCGCTCCACGACCTGTCCGCGGCGACATCGGGCAATTATCGCCGCGGCGTCACCGTTGACGATCGTTATTATTCGCACAGCTTCGATCCGCAGACCGGCCAGCCGATCGTCAATGCGGTGTCGTCGGTCACCGTGCTTCACCGCAGCTGCATGATGGCCGATGGCTGGGCGACCGCGCTGACCGTCCTCGGACCGCAAGCGGGCATTGCGCTCGCCGATGAACAGAAATTGGCGGCGTGTGTGATCGCGGGCGACCGCGAATATGTCTCACACGCATGGCGCGCGATGCAGGATTAGCTGTCGGCCCAGCGACGCAGCAGATTGTGATACACGCCCGTCAGGCGCACGACCGTTGCATCGCCCTGACCAAGCGCCGTCGCGGCGCCCTGAACGCCCATGTCGAGATCGAAGAGCAGGTTGCGCTGGCCCTGGTCGCGCACCATCGACTGGATCCACATAAAGCTGGCCACCCGTGTTCCCGATGTGACGGGTTCGACGCGATGGACCGTCGTCGATGGATAGAGGATCATATGGCCGGCGGGCAATTTGATACCCGGTTCCTGCGCAAAGCCTTCGATGACGAGGCCGCCGCCATCATAGCTGTCGGGATCGGCAAGGAAGAGCGTTGCGGACAGGTCGCTGCGCATCCGGAAATCGCTGCCGCGCCGCATGCGGATCGCATTATCGATATGGTCGCCGAAATTCTCGCCGCCGGCATAGCGGTTGAAATAGGGCGGATAGATTTTGAGCGGCAGCGCCGCGGCGATGAACAGCGGCGCGCGGCCCAGCGCGTCGAGGACGATGCGTCCTGCTTCCGCGGCGGCTTCGCCGAATTCGGGGAGTTGCTGGTTGCGTTTGGCAAGCGCGGCTTGCGGGCCCGATGTCTCGTTACCGTCGATCCATTCGGCGGCGTCGAGGATCGAGCGGAGCTTGGCGACGCCATCGGCGTCGAGCACGTCGGGAATGATGCGGATCATGCGCCGCTTCTAGGCATAAAGGGGCGGGAACGGCAATCGCCGCGCCCGCCCTCTGGATCAGAAATTGTAGAAGAGGCTGAACACCGCCGAGCGCGAGTCGCCGGGGGTTGCCCAGCCGCCCGTTACGGCGCCGCCACCGACCACGCCGGCGCCGGAGATCGTCGCCGCGCCGACATTGTTGCGGACGCCGGTGTAATAATCTTCGTTCGTGAAGTTGCTGACGTTGAGCTGCGCCACGAGGCCGTTCTTGAAGTCGTACGACACGAACGCGCGGTGGATCAGATAATCGTCGACCATGAACTGCGTGCGCTGCGCGAGGTTGCGCTGGTTGGTCGCGAACTTGCCCTGATAGGTCAGGCCGTATCCGATCTGCAGGCCGAACGGGAAGGCATAGGTGGTGAACAGGCTGCCCGAATGCTTCGGGGTCTGGATCAGGCGATCGCCACGCTGCGGATCGGGGATCGCGGCGTTGTTGAGGCAGCCTGTCGCACCCGGCGTCGCAAGGCAGAAGTCCGAAACGCTCTGCCGAACTTCGCTGTCGAGATAGGTGTAGTTGGCGAAGATCGCCCATTCGGGGGTGACATTGCCGCTGACGCCGAGCGCGAGGCCGTCGACGCGCGACTGGCCATCGAGCACCTGCAGCGAGTTGGGCTGCGCGGGATCGTTCGACGGGATGCGGAAATTGGTGCGTTCGTTGCGGAACAGCGCGGCGGTGAGCAGCAGCTTCTTGTCGAACAGTTCGGCCTTGGCGCCAATCTCGTAGGTACGCGCCTTTTCGGGCGCTACCGCGCACGGATCGGCCGCGCCCGGTGCCGCCGGCAGGCCGCAGCCCGCGCGCACGGTGGCCGAGGTCGGCGTCTTGGCATTGCCATAGGCGGCGTAGAGGCTGACATTTTCGATCGGGTGGAAGACCGCGCCGAAGCGATAGGAGAAGAGATTCTCGTCGCTGGTCTGATCGGCGCCGCGGACATAGACCGCGCCGGTCGCGGGCGTCGTCACCGTGTCGGCGCGGAAGACCGTCCGCACGCTTTCATACCGGATACCGGCGTTCAGTTCGAACATCGGCGAGATTTCGAGCGTGTCGAACGCGTAAACGGCAAGGTTTCGCGTGTCGCCATAGCTGTTGCCGGTGCGGATATAATTGACCGGGCCGGTCCAGACCGTGTTCGGGGCGGTCAGGCTGATCGGCGGCTGCGCCGGGTTCGGCGTCGCGCCGCCGGCGTTGCGCAGCAACTGCGCATTTTCGATCGAATAATCTTCCTGGCTGTACGACGCGCCGATCACCAGCGTGTTGAACAGGCCGCCCTTGGCGCCGCTGACGACGGTCAGGTCGGTCTGGTTGTGGATCAGGTCGTTGACCTGATCGCGGACGAGGCCGCGCGGGCCGGCGGGATAATAGAATCCCGGCGTATTCTGGCCGGCGAGGCAGGCGCTGCCGACGGTCGCATTGGCGCTGCCGCCGACCGGCTGCAGCCCGCTTGCAAGGCAGAAGACGCCCTGCGGCGCGCTCGTCTGGCTATACTGGTGGACGCGCTGCCAGCGGGTCAGGTTGCGGATCGAGACATTGTCGCTGAACGCATGGCGGAAGGTCGCGGTCAGGCGATCGACCTTGGTCTTCTGTTCGTCGAGATTGACGATGCCGAAATAGTCGCTGTCGTCGACGCCAGCGAGCGGGCCATCGTTCACGCCGCTCAGGAAGAAGGGCACGCCATAGATCGGCGTATTGTCGTCGTCCTGGTGGATGTAAGCGAGCGTCAGGCTGGTGTCGCTTTCGACGCCGATCGTGATCGACGGCGCGACGCCCCAGCGCTGGTAGGATTCGACGTCGCGGCCGGGCACGTCATTTTCATGATACATCGCGTTGATGCGGACCGCAATCAGGTCATTGAGGCGCCAGTTGCTGTCGACCGCGGCACGATAATAATTGTCGGTGCCGACCGCAGCCTGCACCGTCGTCGCATTGCGCGCGAAGGGAATCTTGCTGACGAGGTTGATCGTTCCGCCGACGCTGCCCGATCCGTTGAAGACCGAGTTGGCGCCGTTATAGACCTCGATCTGCTGCAGGTTGAAGGGGTCTGTACGGCTGTATTGCGCGCTGTCGCGAACGCCGTCGACGGTCAGGTCGTTGTTCGCCGAATAGCCGCGCAGGTTGATCGAGTCGCCATAGCCGCCGCCACCTTCGCCGGCGCCGAAGGTGATACCGGGGATCGTCGTGAGCGCATCGCGAAGCGTCAGCAGATTCTGCTGGCGGATCTGCTCCTGCGACACGACCGTGATCGTCTGTGGCGTATCGACGACAGGCGCTGTCGACTTGGGCGATTCCACCTCGTTCGCGAGCGTGCCGCTGACGATGATCTCGCTGCGGCCGCCGGGGGCGTCCTGCGCCGCATCTGCCTCGGCGGCGAGCGCGGGTGCGCTGATCAGGCTGCCCACGCAGGAGAGAGCGAGGAACGAGGCGGATGATGGTTTCACGGTAAACCCCCTGTTTTGTGATTGGTTCGGGGCGCCCGCTATTGAGAGTCGATTGCAAAGTCAACTCTAATGCGAATCATTCGCGACTTTGTCGCAATTGATACCAATTGAGGAGAGTCTCAGTTTCGGCGTTCGAGCCACCAGCTCTGCCGCCAGCCATATTGGCTCGCGACGGGTTCGCCGGCGGAATTGGTCGCGGGCTTGAAGCGGAAGCGGTCTTCGATGAGCCGGCACGTCGTCTGGTCAAGCGAGGCGTCACCGCTCGGCCGCGTCACGCGGCATCCGCTCACGCGGCCGCTGGCCTCGATGGTGAAGCGGACTTCGACCTCGCCGCCCGCCTTGGCGCGGCTCGCTTCGCGCGGATAGTCGCGGTCGTGGATCGTGCCGCTGCGCCACACGGCCTTGGTGCCGCCGCCGGTGCCGCTTCCGGATCCGCCTGAGCCCGTGCCATCGCCGCGTCCACCGGCGCCCGAGCCGGACCCGGGAGTCGGCGTCGCGCCTGCCGATGCGTCGTTGCCCGCGCCTGGCCGCGGAGCGGCGGCGACCGGCGGCACAATCGGCGGCAGCTCGGTTTTCGGCGCGAAGACCGGTGCCGCCTTGGCGTGCTTGTTCGCCGCCGAGGCTTTGCCGCTGGCCCTTTGGCTCGACGCTTTAGCGGGCGTGACCTGTTCGCGCGGCGGCGGAGGGGGCGCGGGGATAGCGATTGCGGTGATCGCATCGCTTGCCTTGCGCACGACCTCGAGATCGAGACCGCTGGCGAGGCCAATGCCGATCGCAAGTACCGCGATCAGCGCCCCGCCTCCGGATATAGCGCGCTGTCGTGCCGAAACCTGCCCTGTATAGGCCATCGTGCCGCCGCCTCATTATCGCGCGCCGCTGCGCGCTGGCGACCCGCTTACAGGAATTCGTCTAGCGTGGACATGAACCGGTCGAACTGGTCGTGGTGCAGCCAGTGGCCGGCATTTTCGAACTCGATCACCTTGGCGGTGTTGAAATGTTCGAGCCGGCCGTCCTTCTCGGGGTTCGATGCCCAGCTGTTCGCGCCATAGAGCAGCAGCGTGGGACAGGTGATTGCGCCCCACAAAGCGGCAATGTCTGCCTGCGGCATATCGAAGGCGGGCCAGACGTTGAGATAATTGTCGAACTTCCAGCTCCACGTCCCATCTTCGTTCCGGCTGATACCGTTGATCGTGAGGTGACGCGCCTGCGCTTCGGTCAGGTAACTGTTCTCGCCCATCATCCGTGCCAGCGCGTCGTCGAGCGTCGCATAGCGCCGCGGCGTGCGCCCGGCCGCCTGGCGCTTGTCGTCGATCCATTTGCGGAAGCGTTCAGCATATGGCGTCTTCGCGCGCTCGGCCATCACCTTGGGCGACGGGCCAAGCCCTTCGATCGCGACGAGCTTGCGCACATTTTCGGGATAGAGCCCGGTGTAGCGCAGCGCGATATTGCCGCCCATCGAATGCGCGACGATCGTGATGGGGCCAAGGTCGATCTGGTGGATCAACTGGGCGAGGTCATAGACAAAGGCGTCCATCGCGTAATTGCCATCAGGCGACCATGCGCTGTCGCCATGACCACGCAGATCGGGCGCGATGATATGATAGCGATCGCGCAGTTTCTCGGCGACCCAGTCCCAGTTGCGACAATGGTCGCGGCCGCCATGGACGAGCAGCAACGGCGGCGCGCCGCGATTGCCCCAGTCGACATAGTGCAGCTTGAGCCGCTGCGAGATGAAGCTGTTCGAGGTGGGGCCGGCACTTGCCATCGGATCATCCTTGCTGTCTGTTCCAGTTTCAAAAGGCGACTGGTTTCGATCCGTCAACCCCGGATCGCCTTCAACGCAGACCAAGGGAGAGAGGCATGACGACATTCCGCGATAACCTGCTGGCCGGAAAGACGGCCTTTGTTGCCGGGGGCACAAGCGGCATCAATCTGGGGATCGCCAAGCGCTTCGCCGAACTCGGCGCCAAGGTCGCCGTGGCGGGCCGCGATCCAGACAAGGCGGCGCGTGCAGCAGCGGAGATTGGTCAGGGCGCGCTCGGCCTGTCGGGTGACGTCCGCGACTATGCTGCTATCCGCAGCGTGATGGAGCGCGTTGCGGGCGAACTGGGGGCGATGGATATCGTCATTTCCGGGGCAGCGGGTAATTTCCTCGCGCCGGCGCTCGGCATGTCCGCCAACGCGTTCCGCACCGTCGTCGATATCGACCTCAACGGTACCTTCAACGTGTTCCGCGGTTGTCACGACCTGCTCAACCGTCCCGGCGCCTCGCTGATCGCGATCACGGCGGGGCAGGCGGTCAATGCGTCGGCGCTGCAAGCGCATGCCTGCGCCGCCAAGGCGGGGATCAACCAGTTGATTCGCGTGCTCGCGCTCGAATGGGGTCCCGAGGTGCGCGTGAACGGCATCTCGCCGGGGCCGATCGCAGATACCGAAGGGATGAAACGCTTAGCCCCCGATGCGGAAACGCGGCAGGCCCATTACGACCGGATCGCGATGAAACGCTGGGGCAAGGTCGAGGAAGTCGCCGAATCGGCTGTGTTCCTCTGCTCGCCCGCGGCCGGTTATATCACCGGCACGATACTCGACTGCGACGGCGGCAGTCAGATTGGCGACGCGTCGCGCGGCGACTTGGCGAAGGGAATGGCCTGAAAGCAAAAACGCCGCCAACCCGTTGGGGTGGCGGCGTTTTTAATGGTGGGCGTGGCAAGGATTGAACTTGCGACCCCTGCGATGTCAACACAGTGCTCTACCACTGAGCTACACGCCCATCCCTTGGGGTGACGCGCCCCCTAAAGGCCTCTGCGCGGCTTGGCAAGCCCTTCGCGCAAGGCGTCGTCTTTATTGTTGGCTCGACCGGTCGCTGCGGCCGAACATATTGTCGACCTCTCGCACCAGATCCTTGAGGTGGAAGGGCTTCGACAGCAGCTTCGCCTGTGGCACATTTTCCTCGGCGCGCAGCGAAACCGCGGCAAAGCCGGTGATGAACATCACCTGCGTTTGCGGCGCCGCTTTTGCCGTATGCTGGGCAAGTTCGATCCCGTCCATTTCGGGCATGACGATATCCGACAGCAAAAGGTCGAATGTCCCAGAATCGATATAGGGAACGGCGGCAGTGCCGCGATCGACCGCCGTGACGTGATAGCCGGCGCTGGTCAGCGCCCGCGCTAGATACTCGCGCATCACGTCATCATCTTCAGCGAGCAAAATACGAATCATGCTGAAATCTGTTCCCTGGTCCTCAGTGCGGCCGGTTCCGGTCGGCTGCACCCTCTTCGACACCCTGCATAGCGTCAGAGATTTAACAAATTGACGCGCGGCGCTGGATTCGTCCTGCTTTTTTTGCCACCCATCGCTTATGCCATCCCGCACCATCCTGCCCGCCGCCATCGCTGTCAACCGGCCCGCGGTGAGTGGCCCGGTGGTTGTGTCGGTGCCGCACGCGGGACGCATTTACCCGCCCGAGATATTGGCCGCAGCGCGGGTCGACCGGCCAAGCCTCGAACGACTCGAAGACAGCTGGTCCGACCTGATCGCGGCCGGTGCCGTCGATGCGGGGGCAACGGTCGTCCATGCGCTGTGGGCGCGCGCGGTCGTCGATCTCAATCGCGGTGAGGGGCAGATGGCGCCGGGCGAAGTTGCCATGCCGCTCCGGGCGCAATTTTCGGCGCCGGGGCGCAAGGAGCGCGCGGGGCTTGGCGTCGTGCCGACGCGGCTCGCCGACTGCGGTCCGCTGTGGAAACGGCCGATCGACGGCGCGGGGCTGGAGTGGCGCCTCGAATCCTTCCACCGGCCCTATCACGCGGCTCTGGCCGATGCGTTGACCGCGGCGCGCAACCGATTTGGCCATGCGATATTGATCGATCTTCATTCGATGCCGTCGATTCCGCCGGGCCAACCGGGGCATGGCGCGCGAATCGTCGTCGGCGATCGTTTCGGTGAAACCGCGGGCGATTGGCTGATCGACCGCACGATGGCGTCTTCGGTTCGCCTGGGTGAAATCGTGACGCGCAATCAGCCCTACGCCGGTGGCCACATTGTCCGTACGCATGGCCGGCCCGGCGATGGGGTCCATGCCATTCAGATCGAACTCGACCGAAGCCTCTATCTGGCTCCCGACCGATCGCCGGATTCGGCGCGCGTCGCGCGGCTCGCACGCTGGTTCTCGGAACTTGTCAGCGATTTAGGGCAGATGCGGCCCGAGGCCGAAATATTCCCGCAGGCCGCTGAATAAAAAACCACCTCGTACCGAAGTACGAGGTGGCCAGGGTCCAGGGAGGACGCGTCCGCGTCAATGAAGACGGGACACTCGCCGCGATGGAAAGGGGGAAAACCACGGCGGCGTAGAAGAGATTTAGGATGTTGTGCGCCGACTTACAAGAAGCGACGGCACAGAATCTGCAATATGCAGGAAATTGGTCGGGGAGAGAGGATTCGAACCTCCGGCCCCTGCCTCCCGAAGACAGTGCTCTACCAGGCTGAGCTACTCCCCGACCGATCTGCGCGCCGACCGGGGTCGCCGCGAAGGCAGGGCGGTCCTCTAGACGCGCAATCTGTGAACTTCAAGCGCCAATCGGCACATTGAAGATGATTGCCCGAACTAGAGCATTTCGGCAGTTCGAAAACTGAAATGACCCAGTTCGACGAAAATCAGATGATCGACCAGATCGATGTCGAAGGCGCGCAGCAACAGCGCGGCTTCCTGCGTCGCGTCGATGTCGGCATCGCTCGGCGACGCCACGCCGGACGGGTGATTATGCGCCATGATGACGGTCGCAATTCCGCGGTCGAGCAGGGCGCGCCAGCATCGCGGCGGCACGATACAGCGGCCGGTGGCATCGCCCTCGATGCGCTCCAGCCGGACGAGGCGATCGAACGCATCGAATCCGGCGATAAGCAAGGTTTCGCGGTCGGCGTCGAACAGCGGGCGCAGCAATTGCTGCGCCACTGCATCCTCGGAGTGCGACGGCACGAATCCAGCCGAGGCTTCCGGCTCCGGCATTTTGCCGACGGGTTCGTAAAGGGTCATCAATACCCCCATGCGCCCGCCGCGCGCGATTCCCAACGCGTGACTGCCCCGCATCGGAGGCATTGTGACGTCACGCCTGTTGGTCCCTTGTCCGCTTGCGACGCGGGGCCTAGCACGAAGAGACAAAGCCGGGAGCCGAGTCTTGCCTGATTCCATCCATTATGAACTTCAATATCTCGACCTGATGCGGCGCATCTGGGTTGAGGGCGACGAACGCGTCGATCGCACGGGCGTGGGGACACGGTCGCTGTTCGGTGAGACGATGCGATTCTCGCTGAAGGACGACGCGATCCCGCTGCTCACTACCAAGCGCGTCTATTGGAAGACCGGGCTGCGCGAACTGCTGTGGTTCCTGACCGGCGACACCAATATCCGCTCGCTCGTTTCGCAGGGCGTGAAGATCTGGACCGACTGGCCGCTTGACAAATATCGCCGCGCGACCGGCGAGGCGATCAGCGCCGAGGATTTCGAGGCGCGGATCATCGCGGATGAGGATTTCGCCGCAAAGTGGGGCGATCTTGGACCCGTTTACGGCCATCAGTGGGTGAACTGGCCGCGTTACGAACCGGCAGGCGAGGGGCTTTTTCGCCGTGCAAGCCAAGGGCACAACCAGATTGCGGCGCTGGTCGATTCGCTCAAGAATAATCCGGGCTCGCGGCGGCATATCTTCACCGGCTGGAACGTCGCCGACCTCGACCGCATGGCGCTGCCGCCGTGTCACATGACCTATCAGTTTCATGTCCGCAGCGACGGCGGGCTGTCGTGCCTGCTGTTCCAGCGCTCGTGCGACCTGGGATTGGGCTTTGCTTTCAATGTCTTCGAAGCGGCGTTGCTGACGCGCATGGTTGCCGAGCAGGCGGGGCTGCACGCACATGAACTCGTCTGGACCGGCGGCGATGTGCACCTCTACCTGAACCATCGGGAGCTGGTCGAACAGCAGTTGTCGCGCGTTCCGGGCGGGGCGCCGAAGCTGCGCATCCTTCGCCGCCCTTCGAGCATTTTTGAGTATCGGTTCGAGGATTTCGCGGTCGAGGATTATGCGCCGCAAGCGCATATTTCTGCGCCTGTCGCGGTCTGAGCGCCATGATTGCATTCGTATGGCGACCGTAATAATATGTCGTCACGTTGAAATATAACTAGGCGCCGATTCGCGCCTGCAAAGGGAAGAAGATATGCCTGAGCTGCCTCAGCGCCCGGCGAGCAATTTGCCGCCGCTGTCGCTTCATATCCCCGAACCGCGCTATCGCCCCGGCGATACCCCGGACTTCGGCGATATCGAAGTTCCCGCTGTCGAAGCGGCCCCGCGCCCGAGCGAAGCGACCAAGCCCGATGCGATGCGCGAACTGAGCTATGGCCTCGTTCGCGTGCTCGATTTCGACGGACAGGCGAAGGGGCAGTGGGATCCCAAGCTGTCTCCCGAGCGGCTGCGCGCGATGCTGCGCAACATGATGCTCACCCGCGCGTTCGACGACCGCATGTTCCGCGCGCAGCGGCAGGGCAAGACCAGCTTCTATATGAAGTGCACCGGCGAAGAGGCGACCTCGGTCGCGTCGACAATGGCGCTCGATCGCACCGACATGGTTTTTCCGAGCTATCGTCAGCAGGGCATCCTGATCACGCGCGACTATCCGCTGATCCAGATGATGAACCAGATCTATTCGAATCGCGGCGACCATCTGCTCGGCCGTCAGCTGCCGATCATGTATTCGGCGCCCGAGCATGGCTTCTTCAGCGTGTCGGGCAATCTCGCGACGCAATATCCGCAGGCGGTGGGCTGGGCGATGGCCTCGGCGTCGAAGGGCGACAGCCGGATTGCAACCGTATGGTGCGGCGAAGGCTCATCGGCCGAAGGCGACTTCCACTCGGCGCTGACCTTTGCGACCGTCTATAACGCGCCGGTGATCTTCAACGTCGTGAACAACCAGTGGGCGATCTCGAGCTTCTCGGGCTTTGCCGGCGGCGAGCGCACGACTTTCGCGGCGCGCGCCGTGGGTTATGGCATTGCAGGCCTCCGCATCGACGGCAACGATCCTCTGGCGGTTTATGCCGCGACGCAGTGGGCCGCCGACCGCGCCCGCACGAACAACGGCCCGACGCTGATCGAGCATTTCACCTATCGCAGCGAAGGTCACAGCACCTCGGACGATCCGAGCGCGTATCGCGCGGCGGATGAGGCAACCGCTTGGCCGCTCGGCGACCCGATCGCGCGGCTGCGTCAGCATCTTGAAACGATCGGCGAATGGGATGCCGAACGCCACGAAGCACAGGCGAAGGAACTCGACGAGCTCGTCAAGACGACCCAGAAACAATCCGAAAAGCTCGGCATCCTCGGCCACGGCATGCACCAGCCGTTCGAGACGATGTTCGAGGATGTTTTCGAAGAGATGCCTTGGCACCTCAAGGAACAATGCGATCAGATGCTCGCCGAGCGAGAGGCCAAGTTCGGCCCCAACTGGAAGCCCGAATGATGAGCGGCGATACCAAAACGATGAACATGATCGAGGCGATCAACAGCGCCATGGACGTCATGCTCGAACGCGATCCCAACACCGTCGTGATGGGCGAAGACGTCGGCTTTTTCGGCGGCGTGTTCCGCGCGACCGCGGGCCTCCAGAAAAAACACGGCAAGACGCGGGTGTTCGACACGCCGATCAACGAATGCGGGATCATCGGCGTGGCGGTCGGCATGGGCGCCTATGGCCTGCGTCCGGTCCCCGAGATCCAGTTCGCCGACTATATCTATCCGGGGCTCGACCAGCTCGTCAGCGAAGCGGCGCGCCTGCGCTATCGCTCGGCAGCCGACTATATCTGCCCGATGACGGTGCGCACGCCGTTCGGGGGCGGCATTTTCGGCGGGCAGACGCACAGTCAGTCGCCCGAGAGCATCATGACCCACATCTGCGGCGTGAAGACGGTGATCCCGTCGAACCCCTATGATGCCAAGGGCCTGCTGATCGCGGCGATCGAGGATAATGACCCCGTCGTCTTTCTCGAGCCCAAGCGCATCTATAACGGCCCGTTCAGTGGCTATTACGACCGTCCCGTCGAGCCCTGGTCGAAGCATGAGGCGAGCGCGGTGCCCGAGGGGCATTATCGCATCGAACTCGGCAAGGCCGCGACGGTGCGTTCGGGTGAGGCGCTCACCATCCTCGCCTATGGCACGATGGTCCATGTGACCAAGACGATCGTCGAGGAAATGGGCGTCGATGCCGAAATCATCGATCTGCGCACGCTGCTGCCGCTCGATATCGATGCGATCGAGACGTCGGTGAAAAAGACCGGCCGCTGCCTGATTATCCACGAAGCGACGCGCACCTCGGGCTTCGGCGCCGAACTCGCGGCGCTGGTGCAGGAGCGCTGCTTCTATCACCTCGAGGCGCCGGTCGAACGCGTCACCGGCTTCGATACGCCTTATCCGCATAGCCTTGAATGGGCCTATTTCCCCGGCCCGGTGCGCATCGCGACCGCGCTGACCAAGATTTTGAAGGACTGACGCCATGGCCCGTTATTCATTCCGTCTGCCCGACATCGGCGAAGGCATCGCCGAGGCCGAAATCGTCGCCTGGCACGTCAAGATCGGCGAGCGCGTCGAGGAAGATGCGCAGCTTGCCGACATGATGACCGACAAGGCGACCGTCGAAATGGAATCGCCCGTTTCGGGGATCGTCGTCGAACTGGCGGGCGAGGTCGGCGACCTGATCCCGATCGGATCGACGCTCGCGGTAATCGAGACCGATGGCGCCGAAGAGGATGGGGGCGATGTCGAGGCGCCGCCCGCAGACACGCCGGTCGAACGGGAAATCGTGGCGGAAACGCCGGGAGCCGAGGAAATCTCGGTGGCCGAAGTTGCTGCGCCTGCACCCGCCGCCGCTCCCGCGCCGACGCCCGCTCCGGCACCGGCACCGGCGCCCGTCGCTGCTGCCGATCATAGCCGCGCCGTGCTGGCGTCGCCGGCGGTGCGCGCCCGCGCCAAGGACCTCGGTGTCGACCTCGGCCAGGTTCAGGCCGAAGGCGACCGCATCCGCCATTCCGACCTCGACGCCTTCCTGCGCTACAGCGGCGGGCAGGGCTATCATGCGCCGGGCGCGAGCCGTGCCCGTGCCGACGAACCGATCAAGGTCATCGGCATGCGCCGCAAGATCGCCGAGAATATGGCGGCATCGAAGCGCGCGATCCCGCATTTCACCTATGTCGAAGAAATGGACGTCACCGCGCTCGAGGATATGCGCGCCGACCTCAACGCCAATCGCGGCGGCCGTCCGAAGCTGACGATGCTGCCCTTCCTGATCGTCGCGATCTGCCGCACCATCCCGCAATTCCCGATGATCAACGCGCGCTATGACGATGAGGGCGGTGTCGTGACGCGCTATGGCGCGGTGCATCTGGGCATGGCGACGCAGACCGACGCGGGCCTTATGGTTCCGGTGATCCGCGATGCGCAGGACAAGAATGTGTGGCAGCTCGCGAGCGAGATCACGCGCCTTGCCGAAGCGGCACGCACCGGTAAGGCGAAGGTCGAGGAATTGACCGGCGGTACGCTGACGGTCACATCGCTCGGTCCGCTCGGCGGGATTGCCACGACCCCGGTGATCAACCGTCCCGAGGTCGCGATCATCGGCCCGAACAAGATCGTCGAGCGGCCGGTATTCGACGGCGACGAAATTCGCCGCGCGAAACTGATGAACCTGTCGATCAGCTGCGACCACCGCGTCGTCGATGGCTGGGATGCGGCGAGCTACGTCCAGGCGCTCAAGAAGCTGATCGAAACGCCGGTCCTGCTGTTCGCTGACTGAGCTCAGCCAAATCCGCTCGTGTCGAGCGAAGTCGAGACACCCCGAAGGCGCGTGCTGACGATGGGCATCTCGACTTCGCTCGATGCGAACGGGTTTAGCGGTGGGTTTACAATTCCAGCCCCGCGAAACTCGTTTGATCGAACTTCAGCTTGAAGGTCACATAGGCGCCCGAGCGCGAGAAGCGCGCGTCCTCGAAATCGCGATCGTGGAAGCCCGCGAAATTATAGCCGAAGGTGATGTTCGCATTCGTCATCGGCGCCAGCGTCACCGTAGGGCCGCCCGCCCAGCTCACCGTATCGGCGTCGGTGCCGACACGCACGGTACCTGAAGCGCCGATGTCGACATGCTCGCCAAGGTTGAAGCGGAAATCGGCGCCGATCAGGTTCGACCAACCCTTCACATCATCGGCGCCGAAGCGATCGAAATTATAGCGCGTGCCCCAGAAGAGGCCGATCTCGGCGCGTTCGTACCAGCCTTCGCCGAAGCCACGGTCGCCGAGCGGCGTCCAGCTGACCGACAGGCTGTTGAGCAGGCGGCGGCTCGTCGCGTCGCCGTCGATCGTCAGCGTGCCGCCGATCGGGCCGGCTTCGCCCGCGATCGCATCACGCACCTTGTCCGAACGAAACTCACTCTTGTTGAGCCATGATACACGCGACGCCGCGGGGCGATGGGCCCAGCTCATCTCGAAATTGATGACCTCGGTTGTCGGTGTTGTGCCGGCGCCGCTCGCCTTGGCGTAAGTGAAGAGCGCGCCCAATGCCCGGCCTTCGCCGAGCTGGCGGAGGCCGCCGAGCGTCAGGCCGTAACGATTGGCGATTTCGCCATCGCGATATTCGGCGCGGCCCGTCAGCGTCCAGCGGTCGGCGCGATAGGTGGCGCCGGTGCTGATCGCGAGGAAATCCTCGGTTAGCGTGCCGTTGCCGCCGAGGAAGCCGCCCGACGCAACCGGCTGGTCGACATTGAGCACGTCGCGCGCGTTGATGCCGCCGATGGTGCGATTGCCGTCGACCGACACGTCGACCGACCAGCGCTCGCCGAGTTTCAACGACTGCGACAGGCCATAGGCCGCGAAGCTGCGAGGGCCATATTCGCCAATTTCCTGCTGGTTTGCGGTCGCGAGCAGCCGCGCGCCCGACCAGGGCGTCAGGTCGAAGCCGAGCCGGGCGGTGCGCGCCTTGATCGTGTCGCCATCGGCGATCTCGTAGCTGCCGACGAGGTTCACGTCGCGATTGATCGCATAACGTGCGCCGAGACGGTGTCGCGTCGGGAAATCGATGCTCGCGTCCTTGCCCCCGAGCGCGAATTCGGTTTGCGCGTCGAGTTCGAGACGCTTGTTAAATAGCCGCTGCGTCGCGCCGAGCTGGACGATGTTCGAACGGTTACGGCTGCCGTCGGTCAGGCGATCGTCGGCGTGCGTCAGTCCGGCGCGCGCGACACTGCTGCCATTGTCATATTCGACAAGCGCGCGCGCCGCGCGGCGACGCGCGTTGGTGTCGAGATAATCCTCCTGCCAGGCGCTGCCGGTGACCGAGAGGTTGCGGCTGGCCTTCAGGCGCGCATCGAAACCGAATTTGCGCGTGCCATTCTCGCTGCTGTTGAGCTGGCCGGTGCCGAAACCCGCCTCGCGTTCGCGGACATAGGCGAGGAAGTCGGCGTTGCTGCTGTGATGCTCGGCCTCGATCAGCCATGCCTTGGCAGTGCCGTCGGCAGTCGTGCCGCCGTTGGTCGCCTTGGCATCGCTCACCGCCAGTTCGGCACGGACCTCGGTTTCGATCGTCGGGCGATAGCGTGCATCGACGCCGCCGAGGTTGGTCTTGGCGTTGCCATCCTCGTCATGGATGAAGGTCGCACCGACGCGGAGTTTTTCGTCGTTCGACTGATAGCTCACCCGGCCGCCGGCGTTGAGCACGCGCTGCCCCACACCGTCGACCTCATATTCGGCGACGATGAACTGCGGGTCTAGGTTCGACGAGCGGCTGAGCACCGGCTCGCGGAAGCGGATCGTGCCCGACAGATAATCGATGTCATAGTCGACATGGCGCGACAGGCTGACGCTGTCGACGATGCGCTCGCTATGCAGCCGGTCGCGCGTCTCGATCACGATCCGCTCGCTATTCGGCAATATGTCCTTCGCGCCGAGCTGATACGGACCGGTGAGGCCGTTGCCCTGGATCTCGTCGCGGCGGAAACGATATGGCGTGTCGGCGACGAAGGCGGTCGCCGCGACATTGCGGCCGCGATACTCCGCTTTGCCGCCGTTGAGCGCACGCTGGTAGCGCGCGAGTTCGGGTTCCGAGATCCCCGTCTCGATGTCGCCGAACATCGCATAAAATTGCGGGCGTTCGAGACGCAGGTAGAGCTTGCGCACCGACGCGGCATCATAGCGCGTCTCGTTGCGGTCGGCGTAGATGGTGTAATAGGCGCGCGGATCGATCACGCCGCCGAACCGGGCGTCATCCTTGTCCTTGTCGCTGTCATACGCCAGCGTCATCAGCCATTTGCCGCGCACGCGGCCCTTGGCATAGAGCGCGAGGCGCGCGTCGGCGTTAAGATCGCCCGTCGTCTCGGCCACCGGTTCCATCCGGTCGTCGAGCGTGTTGTAGCCGAGCGTGCCCGCAGCAAAGCCGACGACGGTCCACGGACGATTGCCCGGATCGAGCCAGGTTTCGATCGTCTGTTTGCGCGTCACCTTGTCGTCGCGGAAGGTGAAATCCATCGCAAGCGTGCCCGACGCGGTCGTCGGTTCGAGCTCGATATAGGCGATGCCGTCGTCGCCATCGATCTTCCACACCGGCTGTGCACGTTCGAGGCCCGCGAGCTGACGCGCCTGCTGCGCATCGGCTTCGACCGCCGGATAATAGGGGGCGGGGACACTGAAGTCGCCCGTCAGGCCGGCGCGGATCGGCTTGCCGTCGCGGTCGGTCAGGCGCACCGCGATGACGGGGCGCGTGACACCATCGGCGACCAGCACCGACTTTTCGCGGATCAGCGATGCGCGCATCGGGGTGATCGAATAATGGACGTTGCGCTCGAGCGTTTCGACGATGGCGCCGCCGGCATCCTTCACCTCGGCGACGAGGCTGTTTTCGCCCTCGCGGATTTCGAGGCCGCGCCACAGGCTGACAGCGACGGTGCCGTCGGCCGACTTGCTAATGCCTTCGAAGGTCAGTGCGTCGGCGGGCTTGCCGTTGACGCGCAGCGACACCGTCTGCCCCGGCGCATGCTTCACCGCCGCGCGGATGGCCTTGGCGCGGGGGTTATGATCGATATCGGGGAACAGCCAGCCGATGCCAGGAGCTTGCCCCGCGAGCCAGTCGCGATTGGCGCCGGCAGCGTCGGGATCGCTGAGGTGCGTTGGTGCCGCGATGGCGACTTTGTGAGGAGCGGCGCGCGGTGCGCTGGCGACGGCGCGGAAGTCGGCGCGCTTCAGCGCACCGCCGCGGCCTTCAACGAAGCGCGAAATCGCGCTGCCCGCGCTCTGCGTCGAGCGTGTACAGTCGATCGGCTCGCGGTCGAGCGGCATCGTCGACGGATCGATCTGCACGACATGCAGGCCGGGGCGCACGCCTTCGAAATGATAGCGGCCATCCTCGTCGGTGACGGTGTAGCTGCCGTCCTGCAGCATGACGCGGACGCCCATGATGCCATCGGCCTTGCCTGGATCGACGCTGCAGCCGCCGTCGGTGATGCGGCCGATGATCGTCATCCGGTCGCCAAGCTGGTCGCGTTTGATCGCGATCGTCGCTTCGGCGATATTGCTCGTCGACCCGCGATTGTCGGTGGCGGTCGCGCGGTTAAGCGCATTGCCCGGCTGCGCCGACACGATAACCTCGGCGAGATAGGTGAGCAGCACAGACCGCGACGCCGCGATCGTGGGCAGGGTGACGGCGAACTCGCGACCATTGGCCTGGACAGCGGCGTCGACGCGCACGCCGTCGACCCGCACCGTATCGGCACGCAGGCGCATGCCGGGAGGCAGCACGTCGCGCACGGTCACCGCACCGGTGTTGCGGCGCGTGTCGCGGTTGGCGACCTCGATACGATATTGGATCACGTCGCCGGGCACCGCGACCTGCGTCGAGGTCGTCTTGCGCAGGATCAGCGGCAGGCCCGGCTGGTCGACCGGAATGTCGACGCGGACGGGCGCGGGGCTGTTGAGCGTGAACGGATTGCCATAGCTCGCGCCAGTGATCGTGAATGGCAGGCCGTCGTCGGGGCGGCGCAGGCCCGCGAGGTCGGCGGCGCTCGATTTCGATGGTGCGGTATAAGGCGCCGGCGGCGCGACGATCAGGCGATAGGTGCCCGGCGCGACAAAGGGGAAGCGATAGTCGCCCGGCGGGAAGTTGTATGTGGTGCCGCCCGCATCGATGACGGGTTGGCCCGTGATCACGCTCGACGGATATGCGGAGACGCCATCGTCGCCGAACACCTGCGCGGGCTGGCCGGTCGCGGCGTCGACGATCGTCACGCGGCTTCCGGCAACGGGCGCACCGTCGCCGCTGTCGAACACGATACCGAACGGATCGACGAGGAAGTTGATGGTCGCAAGCGCGACCAGGCTGGCGTTCGCCTGATCGGTCACGCGCAGCGTCAACGGCGCGCCGGCGTTGACCGACAGGCGGCAATCGCCCTGCGCGACGGCGGGCGGGACGCCGATCGTATTGATGATGCCAACGAATTCGCCGCTGTTGTTCGCGGTCTCGGTCAGGATGATCGACTCGCGGTCGCCATTTTCGAGCTCGAGCACGACGGGCAGGGTGTCACGCGCCTGCGGATCGGCGTTGGCCGATGCAAGCGTGACCCCGACGACCAGCACTTCGCCGGCGCGGAAATTGTCGGTGCTTTGCAGCGACGCGGGGGCAATCGAAATGCCTTCGTAAACGCCGCCGAGCGGGATGGTGCTCGTTGCGCTGCGGGCGACCGTGCTGGTGCATTGCGTAGGCGCGAGCGGCACCGGCTTGTTGCCACCACCATTGGTCAGCCGATAGGTCGTGATCGTCGGCGGCTGCGGCGGACGCGCGGTCACCGTCACGTCGACGCGGTTCGACAGCGCCTGACCGGGCTGCCCGTCATGCGTCCACTGCGCCGAAGCCGTGTTCGTGATCACCTGCGCATTCGCCGGGGTCGCGGGCAGCAGCGCTGCCGCGACCAGGGCGGTCACAAGGCCGGAAAATTTCGTGCGGAACGCCATTTCAGCTCCGAAAGGAGCAGCGGGAGACGGTTTTTGGGCGTCACCCGCTGCTCCGTCGGTTTTCCGGTCAGTTGACGGTCGCGCGGAAGACGAGCGTGCTGGTGGCGCCCGCCGCGATCGACGCGATCGTCCCCGACACGTTCGGCGCGGCATAGCTGCCGCCCGCCGTGCCGTTGAAATCGCACGTGCCGCTGGGCACGGTACCCGTGTAGGTGCCGCCGAGCAGGATCGAGCCCGCAACGAAGGTCAACTGGCCGGGAACCGCATCGTTGATCGCCACCGAGGTCGCTGCCGCGCCGCCACTGTTACTGACAGCGATGCAATATTCGACCACCGCACCCGGGATCAGCTTCGGATTCGTCGTGTTATTGAACGGATCCGAGATGACGCTGCTGCTCTTCGCAACCGCGAGGGTCGCCGTCTGCACGGTATAATCGTCATTGTCGCTGTGCGAACCGTCGCGAGCGACATCGCCGGCTACACCTGCGATGTCGGCAAAGACCGTGTCCTTGCCTGCGGTGTTGGCGCCGGTGGTCTCGGTGATCGCCGCACCCTGCGTGCCGGCAAGCCCGCCCTCGCGCGCCGTGGCTCGCAAGGTGACGCCCGCGACGGCGCCGTTGACCACGGCAGGAACGGCGGCGGTCGTCGGAATATCTGCGACGACGAACAGGCGGATTGCCGTATCGACGACAAGTTCGTCGACATAGCCGGTGAGCAGCGTGTCACCGACATCCCAACTTCCGACGGTGCCGGTGACGGTGTTGTCGCGGTAAATGCGGACGTTGTTCGCATTGAACGTGTCGGTGCCGCCGTGCGCGGCGGTGCCGCCCGTGATCTGCGTTGCGACGAGCGCGAAATCGAGCACTTCGTTCGAGCTGTTGGTCAGCTGGAACGTCGTCACCGCATTCGCCTGTCCGGGCACGACGCTGGTCGTGACCGTCCCCACCTCTTCGACAAGCAGGTTGATCTTGCGGTCGACGGTGAAATTGTTCGACGCCGTCTGCTGTCCCTGCGCGACGCCACCGACCTGATAGTCGACGGTGGCGGTATTCGTGATCGTGGTGCCCGCGGTCGTTCCAGCGGCAAAAGCCGGCGTGGCGGCGACGCTCGAAAGCGCCGCCAGACCGATGACACCCATATAAGTCAGCTTGCTGGTCATAGCTGAGCTCCTGGGCTTTATGTTGGTTGCCGTTTCCCCACCGCTGGCAACCGTTAAGCGGTTTTATTTATTCAATTATTTTACAACTCCCCGAAACATGAGCTTACCCGTTCCGCCGACCGGAATCGGTTTCTGGAAAGCCCAGCGAACATGTGTGACATCGGCGGGCTGCGCCGGACGGCGTGAGCCGTCGGTCATCGGAATGGTGAGGTCGGAAAGCAGTCCCCACTGCTTGCCGCCATCGACCGAAACCAATGGGCTGGTGTCGCCAGCGTCCGCAAAACGGACCGCGGCGGGCATCGGGTTGGTGATCACGAACTTGTCGGCGGGCTGCGCGCCGGCGTTGCGATAGTTGAGCACGAATACGAGCCGGTCGCCGGGAACGACGACCTTCGGTTCTTCGAGCAGGATCTTCTGCTTGCCTTGCGCGTCGACCGACACGCGCTCGACGAACACATTATTGTCGAGCGCGACCTGGTTCGCGGCGAGCGCCTGACCCGGCGTCAACGCGGCAAGAAGAAGGAAAAGGGCGGTGCGCATGCGCATCTCCATCATTGGATCGTGGTTCGGAAGGTGACGGTGCGGGTCTGGCCGCCGGCGACGGTGCCGAGTGCGACGTTGATCCGCGTGCCGTTGTAATCGCCCGCGTCGGCGTCGGCCGCATCGGACAGTCCGCTGCCGCCGAGCGTGATCGAGCCGGGGACATAGCTGGTGTCCGCGGGGATATTGTCGGTGATCGCAAGACCGCTGACCGAACCGCTGCCCGCGACCGTGGCAACGATCGTGTAAGTGATCGTCGCACCCGGGATCGGGTCAGCGGTGCCGAGCGAATTGGTCACCACCGCCGACTTGACGAGCGTCACGGTTGCCGCAGACACGACGAAGGCCCCTGCATCCTGCCCGTCGGCGCCGGTCGAGCCGACAACGGCGTCGCCGCCGCCTTCGCCTTGACCCGCAAAGCTGTAGCCGGGCGCGCCGGTGCCCGTTTTTGCTGCCGCGACGAGGCTGACTATACCGCGGTTGCCGTCGACCACCGTTCCCGGCGTCGTCGCGAGGACAAAGACGGTGATGCTCTGGTCGGGGTTGAGCGAGGGGTCGTTCGCGCCCGCCGTATAAAGCGTGTCGGTGCTCGCATCGAAAACGCCGTCGCCATTGTCGAGATAGATTTGCGTGACGACGGGGTCGTAATTGTCGCCGCCCGCGTTCGCGATCGTCGTAAGGCCAAAAGCTTCGACGCCATTGCCATTGTTGGTCACCGAGAAAGTCAGCACCTGACCCGTCGCGCCCGGCGTCGTCGGAACGTCGGCCGGGTTGCTCGAATCGACCGTGACATCGAGCAATTCGTCAACGAGCAGGTCGACGCGGTTCGAATCGATCGTCGTCGGGCCGCCGCCGGTATCGTAGCTCGCGCTCGCGGTGTTGCTGATGGTCGAGCCGGCACGCGTGCCGGCGGCTTCAGCCTGCGTAGGCAGCGCGAACGCGGCCAGCAGCGCGAAAATGGAACAAGAGGGTAGAAGCTGATGCTTCGCGCCCCCCACAGGCGCTTTCATCATCACTTTGGCTCCGAAAAGGTTGGTCCTTGGAGCCCTCAGTCGACGATAAAGGGTAATTTCTGGTTAAAAAGCAGGAAGAAAGACACGTTTTGATCCAGATGGGGACACTATGGGCTCGGCATTCGTCACAAAACGGGGCGGCTGGCGCGAAAAGATAAGCACGCGTAAGGTGATGCGGTTAACGAGGAGAGCAGGGGTGGCGGACGACACGGGGAGCAGGGACACGCGTCCGCCGCGCGTCAATCCGCTCCACCAGATCGAAATCGACGATTTTCGCCGCGACCGGCTTCTTGCCGCGCTCGCATTGATTTTTGGTGCCAGCTTTTGCCTTGGGTTGCCCTTCGCGCTGCAGGCGGGCGCCGAGTTCTTTTTGCCGCTGACCGCCGCGATCGTCATCGCGATCGCGCTGGTGCCGTTGCTCGAATGGCTCGAGCGTCGCGGGTTGCCTTCGGCGCTCGCCGCTTTTCTCGCGCTCGCCACCTTCCTGGCGATCATCAACGCCGCGCTCGCGATCATCGTTGTTCCTGCAACGGGCTGGTTTGCGCGGCTTCCCGATTCGATCCCGCGCATCCAGAGCAATCTGGCGCCGCTGATCGATTTCTATTCGACGCTGCAACGCTTTGTCGACCGAACCCTGATGTCGGTTGCCAGCGGGACCGAGGCAACCGCGCAGGCGGTGGCGGCGACCGCGCCGACCTCGGTTGTCGACTATTTCATCTCGTCGGCGCCGGCCGCCGCGATCCAGCTGTTTTTCGCGGTGCTCGTGATCTTCTTCTTCCTGTCGGGCTGGACGCGGCTGCGCAAGGGCACGATTCGCCGGCGCGGCAGCTTCGACGGCGCGATGCAGACCGCGCGTGTGATCCAGAATGTCGTCGATGCGACCGCCGACTATCTGGCGACGATCACGATGATCAACGCGATTCTCGGTCTGACGGTTTCGCTGCTGCTCTGGGCGCTGGGGATGCCGTCGCCCTTCATGTGGGGCGGGATCGTCAGTATCTGCAATTTCGTACCCTATCTGGGGCCGATCGTCGCGGCGGTGCTGCTCGGGCTTGGCGGACTGATGACCTTCGATGCGGTCGGGCTCGCTCTGCTACCGGCGACGATCTTCATCGGCGTCCATCTGGTCGAGGCGAATCTCGTTACGCCGCTCGTGCTCGGCAAGCGCCTGACGATCAATCCATTGCTGATTCTTGTGTCGCTGAGCTTCTGGGGATGGGTGTGGGGCACGCCGGGCGCGCTGTTGGCGGTACCGCTGCTGCTTATCCTGCAGACGGTGCTGGCATCGACGGGAACCCCCGATCTGGCGGGTTTCCTCTTCGAACATGGCACGTTGACGACGACCGACGACGTGCGTGATCGATTAAATCGCACGCAGGACGAAAGCGACGGTTGACAGGTCGGGGCGAGGGCCATATTGGCGCGGCTCCCAAGCACACGCGGGTGTAGCTCAGTTGGTTAGAGTGCCGGCCTGTCACGCCGGAGGTCGCGGGTTCGAGCCCCGTCACTCGCGCCATTCCTTCCATTTTCGGACGGAATGGCCACCGCGTCTTGGGACCATTCCATCACTGGAAATCAGGAATATGGCGCGGCGCTTCAGCCGCGCCATTTCCCCAATTCCATCCAGCGCAGCAGCGGCTTCAGCGGGAGGATCCAGACAATCCCCGCCGCGAGATAGAACACCGCCTGCACCAGCACCGGCCACGTACCGACCCATGGTGACAGGCTGACGACAATCGCCGTCCACCCCGCGATCAGCGCAAGGATGAGGAACATACCTGCGGGCTTGCGCCAGCTCGGCTGCGGCCCGGGTGGTATCTGGCTCACAAACGGTCTCCACAAAGGATGAATTCTTGTTCGGTCAGGATCGCGTCGAGGGCGATGTCGGTCGATTCGCGGGGCGCTCTGTCGATTTCCTGCACTGACCAGCCGATCCCGATCCGTAATGCATCGGGGTGCGCGGTGAAATAACGGTCATAATGCCCGCCACCCTGACCGATCCGGCCGCCCTGGCGGTCGAAACCGATGAGTGGACAGAATATCAGGTCGGGATTCGCCAAGGGCGAATCGCCGTTCGGCTGCTGCGTGCCCCACGGCCCTTTCACGAGGTCTTCGTCCGGTCGCCAGCGACGAAAGTCCATCGTTTCGACGCGGGCAGCATGGTGGGGCAGGGCAAGCGCGCCGGCTTCGGCGACGCTCGCGAACATCGGCAGGATATCGGGTTCGTCGCCCCATGCGGCATAGGCACCGACGATAGCATGATCGGCGAGAAGCTCGGACAGCGGCGCGGGGAGCACGCGAAAGGCCGCCAGTTGCGCCATGCCGTCGAGATTCGCGGCGAAATGTCGCCGCCGAAAGCGGAGCCGTTCGCGCAATTTCTGCTTTTGCTGGACCAGATCGGCGGACAAGTCGGTCATCGCCTCCCCTGGGACTTGGTGAATCGGTTGGCGGGCCCGCCGAGGTCGTTTGCTGGAAACTCCTCTGACGCCAGTAACGTCAGGTGGGGACCATGTACGTCGGACCAGGGTCCGGGCAGGGACAGCCCCCTAGGATGATGTATCGCCTCAGGGATTTTCGCAAAAGCTCGTGCCGGGCAGTACCCGCCACCCCCTATGTAGGGCGGCGGACCCGGTTGCTCAAGGGAGTTGCTCGACTTTCGCGGCCAGGGCCTCGATGCGGTCGGCGATTTGCAGAAGCGCGCGGTTGTTCGACGGATTGGCCGAAGGTGCCGGCGCCGGCGCGTTCTGGTGCGCCATTTCCAATTGCTTAAGCGCCGCCTGCTCGCGCGAAACCGCGGCGCGCAACTCGTCGCGTGCCGCCGCCTCACGGCTTTCGGCGAGCGCCACCGCGGCACGGAGCGAATCGGATTGGGGCTCGGACTTCTCTATCTTGCCCTTCGCCTCTTGTGCGTCGTCGGCCAGCATCAACGCGGCGAAAAGCAGTTGGCGGACTTCGGTCCCCCCCGCCATCGCGCGCGCTTTTTCGTCGACGACGGCGGCGAGCTGGACCAGCTGGCTTTCCTGCCCGTCCTCGCAATGCAGGTCATAGGGGCGCCCCGCGATCGTGAGTTTCACGTCAGCCACGTTTGGCCTCCGCAATCAGCAGGTCGAGTTCCCCGATCACGGCTGCAACCTCGGCCTTCAGCGCAGACTGGTCGGCAGCGGGAGGCGTGGTGGCCGATTCGGGGCGGTTCGCACGATCGGCGAGCGCCTTTTCGATGCGGCTGAGCGCGCGTTCGATACGGCCGATGGCCAGGCTGGATTCGTCGAGATCGAGTTCCATGCCCATGGGTTAGCAGTGCGGGGGAGGGGGTGCAATTGCCGTGTCGGTCCAAAATGCGCGGATTTTCCGTCACGGGCGGTTGACTCCTGCCCCCACCCCCGCAAAGGGCTGTCCGCATCCGATCCGGGCGTACCGTCCGGACCAATCCCAACCTTTCCGGGGGACCAATGACACTGCCCGAACGTCAGCTCGCCAACGCAATCCGCGCGCTTTCGATGGATGCCGTACAGGCCGCGAACAGCGGCCATCCGGGGATGCCCATGGGCATGGCCGACGTCGCGACGGTCCTCTATTCGGACTATCTGAAATTCGATCCCGCAGATCCCAAATGGGCCGATCGCGACCGATTCGTTCTGTCGGCGGGCCATGGCTCGATGCTCGCTTATGCGACGCTGCACCTTGCCGGCTATGCGCGCCCGACGCTGGGCGACATCCGCAATTTCCGTCAGCTGCACAGCCCGTGCGCCGGGCATCCCGAGAATTTCGAGCTTGAAGGCATCGAGACGACGACCGGCCCGCTGGGGCAGGGCCTCGCCACCGCGGTCGGCATGGCGATCGCCGAACGGCACCTCAACGCGCTCTATGGCGACGATCTTGTCGATCATCGCACATATGTCATCGCGGGCGACGGGTGTCTGATGGAGGGCATCAATCACGAAGCCATTGGTTTAGCTGGACATTTGCAGCTTGAGCGCCTGACCGTGCTGTGGGACGACAACAAGATCACGATCGACGGGTCGACCGACCTGTCGACGAGCGAAGACATTGCGGCGCGCTATGCCGCGACCGGCTGGCATGTCGAAAGCTGCGACGGGCACGACCCCGCCGATATCCGCCGCGCGATCGACGCCGCGCTCGCCGATCCGCGCCCGTCGCTGATCGCGTGCCGCACCGTCATCGGTTTCGGCGCCCCGAACAAGCAGGGCACCTCGGCAACGCACGGTTCGCCGCTCGGCGCCGACGAAGTCGCCGCGGCGCGCGAGGAACTGGGCTGGACCGCCGAACCTTTCGTCATTCCCGCCGACATCGCGTCGGCGTGGGCTGCCTTCGGCGAGAAGGGCAAGGCACTTCATGCCGAATGGAATGATCGCCTCGCAAATAGCGACAAGAAAAGCGAATTTGAGGGCCGGCTGAACGGCAAGGTCGTTCCGGGCGACGCCTTCAAAGCCTATCTCGACGGCCTCGTCGCCGAACCGCCGAAGGTTGCAACGCGCAAGGCGTCCGAGAATACGCTGACCGCGCTGACCGCCGATATCGGCGCGCTCGTTGGCGGCAGCGCCGACCTCACCGGTTCGAACAACACCAAGACGTCGTCGACCAAGCCGCTGACGAAGAATGATTATTCGGGCCGTTATATCTATTACGGCATCCGCGAGTTCGGCATGGCGGCCGCGATGAACGGCATGGCGCTGCACGGCGGCGTCGTCCCGTACGGCGGCACCTTCCTCGTATTCGCCGATTATTGCCGCGCCGCGATCCGCCTGTCGGCGCTCCAGCAGCAGCGCGTCGTCTATGTGATGACGCACGACAGCATCGGGCTTGGCGAAGACGGCCCGACGCACCAGCCGATCGAGCATCTCCAGTCGCTGCGCGCGATGCCGAACCTGCTCGTGATGCGGCCCGCCGACGCGGTCGAGACCGCCGAATGCTGGGCGCTCGCGCTGGCGCAGGAAAGCCGGCCGTCGCTGCTCGCGCTGACGCGCCAGAACCTCCCGCCGCTGCGCCATGACGTCAGCGAAAATCTTTGCGCGAAAGGCGGTTACCGCCTTCGCGGCGCCTCGGCTGCGCGCAAGGTCGTGCTCGTTGCGACGGGTTCGGAAGTGTCGCTCGCGATCGAAGTCGCCGACAAGCTCGAGGCTGCAGGTCATGGCGCCGACGTCGTCTCGATGGTCTCGACCGAACTTTTCGATGAACAGACCGCCGCTTATCAGTCCGATATTCTGCCCGACGATGCGCTGATCGTGTCGATCGAGGCGGGCACGACTTTCGGCTGGGAACGCTATACCGGACGCCATGGCCTGCGCTTCGGCATCGACAGCTTCGGCGCCTCGGCCCCGATTGAAGACCTATTCAAGCATTTCGGCCTTACCGCCGATGCTATCACCCCCCAGATACTGGCGAAGCTCGGCAATTAAGGACCGGCTTACCCCACGCAGAAAGGACGTTTCGACATGGCAGTGAAGGTTGCAATCAACGGTTTCGGACGCATCGGCCGCAATGTGGCTCGCGCCATTCTGGAGCGCACCGACCATGACCTCGAACTGGTGTCGATCAACGATCTGGCCGACGCCAAGGCGAACGCCCGCCTGTTCCAGCGCGATTCGGTCCATGGGCCGTTCAACGGCACTGTCGAAGTCGATGGCAGCGACCTGATCGTAAACGGCAAGCGCATCCAGGTGACCGCCGAGCGCGATCCCGCCAAGCTGCCCCACGCCGCCAACGGGATCGACATCGCCCTGGAATGCACGGGCTTTTTCACCGACCGCAAGGGTGGTCAGGCGCATCTCGACGCCGGGGCCAAGCGCGTCCTGATCTCGGCTCCGGCCAAGGAAGTCGACCTGACCGTCGTCTATGGCGTGAACCATGACAAGATCGGCCCCGAGCATGTGATCGTCTCGAACGCGTCGTGCACCACCAACTGCCTGGCGCCGCTGGCCAAGGTGCTGCACGAGAAGATCGGGATCGAGCGCGGGCTGATGACCACGATCCACGCCTACACCAACGACCAGAAGATCCTCGATCAGATCCACTCGGACCCGCGCCGCGCCCGCGCCGCCGCGATGTCGATGATCCCAACGAGCACCGGCGCCGCCGTTGCCGTCGGCCTCGTTTTGCCCGAACTCAAGGGCAAGCTCGACGGCTCGTCGATCCGCGTCCCGACCCCCAATGTCTCGGTCGTCGACCTGACTTTCACGCCGCTACGCGACACCACGAAAGAAGAGGTCAACGCGCTGCTGAAGGAAGCCGCCGAGGGCGAACTCAAGGGCGTGCTCGGCTTTACCGACGAGCCGCTGGTCTCGATTGATTTCAACCACGATGCGCACAGCTCGACGATCGACAGCCTCGAAACCTCGGTCATCGACGGCAAGCTGGTGCGCGTGCTCAGCTGGTACGACAATGAATGGGGCTTCTCGAACCGCATGATCGACACCGCGGGCGTGATCGCCAAGTTCCTCTGAGCCGAAGGAAAACGTCGATGACCGCATTCAAGACCCTCGACGATATCGGTGACGTCACCGGCAAGCGCGTTCTCGTGCGCGTCGACCTCAACGTCCCGTTGTTCGAGGGTGCGGTCAGCGACGCGACGCGGATCCAGGCGGCGATGCCGACGATCCGTGAACTGTCGGACAAGGGCGCTATCGTCCTGCTGCTCGCGCATTTCGGGCGACCGAAGGGCGCGAAGAACCCGACACAGTCGCTAAGCCTCGTCATGGGCGGCGTCGAGGATGTGCTGGGCCATTCGGTCATGTTCATCCCCGAAGCCGTCGGCGAGGGCGCGAAAGCGGGTATCGCCGTACTCGCCGCGGGCGATGTCGCTGTGCTCGAAAACACGCGCTTCTATCCCGGCGAGGAAAAGAACGATCCGGCCTTTGCCGATGCTCTGGCCGAGATCGGCGATCTTTACGTCAACGACGCCTTTTCCGCGGCACACCGCGCGCATGGCTCGACCGAAGGCATTGCGCACCGTTTGCCGGCTTACGCGGGCCGCGCCATGGAGGCCGAACTCAAGGCGCTCGATGCCGCGCTCGGCAATCCCGCGCATCCGGTTGCCGCGGTCGTCGGCGGCGCCAAGGTGTCGAGCAAGATCGACGTGCTCCGCAACCTCGTCAGCAAGGTCGATCATCTGATCATCGGCGGCGGCATGGCGAATACTTTCCTCGCCGCGCGCGGGGTCGATGTCGGCAAGTCGCTGTGCGAGCATGACCTGGTCGATACCGCCAATGCGATCTTCGACGCAGCCGACGCTGCGGGCTGCACGATCCATCTGCCCTATGACGTCGTGGTGTCGAAGGAATTCGCGCCGAACCCGCCGACGCGCACGGTCAACGTGCACGAGGTCGCGGCCGACGAAATGATCCTCGACGTCGGCCCCGCCGCGGTCGAGGCGCTCGCCGATGTGCTCAAGAATTGCCGCACGCTCGTCTGGAACGGCCCGCTCGGCGCGTTCGAGACGCCGCCGTTCGACACCGCGACCGTCGCGCTGGCGAAGACTGCTGCAGCGCTGACGCGCGAAGGTTCGCTGATCTCGGTCGCGGGTGGCGGCGATACCGTTGCCGCGCTCAACCATGCCGGCGTTGCCGGCGATTTCACCTTCGTTTCGACTGCCGGCGGCGCCTTCCTCGAATGGATGGAAGGCAAGCCGTTGCCGGGCGTCGACGCGCTGAAGGCCTAGGCTTTTCCACCGCATTGCATCCCGCCGACGGGGCCGCTATGCGCACCGCGACATACGTATGCAAACAACCGGAGATCCTATGACCACCGTCCATGCCGCCATGCTCGACCAGATCAAATCGGGGCAGGGCTTCATCGCCGCACTCGACCAGAGCGGCGGTTCGACGCCCAAGGCATTGAAGGGTTACGGGATCGAAGCCGACGCTTTCTCGAACGACGAGGAAATGTTCGGCCTGATCCACGATATGCGCAGCCGCATCGTCACCGCACCCTGCTTCAACGGCGACAAGGTGATCGGCGCGATCCTGTTCGAGCGCACGATGGACGGCGAAGCCGGCGGCAAGCCCGTTCCGTCGCTGCTCTGGGAACGCGGCGTCGTGCCGTTTCTGAAGGTCGACAAGGGGCTCGAAGATCAGGCTGACGGCGTCCAGTTGATGAAGGCCAACCCGGGCCTCGACGAACTCTGCGAGCGTGCGGTCGCGAAGGGCGTTTTCGGCACCAAGATGCGCAGCGTCGTCAATCTTGCAAATGCAAAGGGCGTGAAAGCGATCGTCGAACAGCAGTTCGCCGAAGCCAAGCGCATCGCGGCGCACGGTCTTGTTCCGATCATCGAGCCCGAAGTGAACATCAAGAGCCCCGAGCGCGACGCGGCGGACCGCCTGTTGCAGAAGGAACTGCTCGCGGCGCTCGACGCCTGGACCGGCGCGCCGGTGATGCTCAAGCTCTCCCTGCCGACCGAAGCAGGTTTGTTCCAGCCGCTCGTGGATCATCCCAAGGTGCTGCGCGTCGTCGCGCTGTCGGGTGGTTTCGCGCGCCCCGAGGCGTGCGTCGAGCTGGCCAAGAATCCCGGCATCATCGCGAGCTTCAGCCGCGCTTTGCTCGAAGACCTGCGCCACCAGATGAGCGATGAGGAATTCAACGCGTCGCTGGGCAAAGCGATCAACGAAATTCACGCGGCCTCCGTGGCCTGAAGTGATGGGAGAGAGGTGGCAAGCCGTCGACGATTATATCGCCGGCAAATTGCTGGGCGCGGACGACGTGCTTGCCACCACCCTCGCGAACAATGAAAAACAGGGCCTGCCGCCGATCGATGTGTCGGAGACGCAGGGCAAGATGCTGTTCCTGCTCGCGCAGATCGCGGGCGCACGGCGTATCCTAGAGGTCGGCACGCTCGGTGGCTACTCGACGATCTGGCTTGCGCGGGCGCTGAGCGAGGACGGATCGCTCGTGACGCTCGAACTCGAAGCGCATCATGCGCGCGTTGCGCAAGCGAATCTGGAAGCTGCCGGATTGGCCGACAAGGTCGATATCCGCGTTGGTCCGGCGGTCGAAAGCCTGGCGGCGATGACCGCTGAGACGCCCTTCGATCTGGTTTTCATCGACGCCGACAAACAGAGCAATGTCCGCTACGTCGAAGAGGCCATCCGCCTCGGTCGCCCCGGCACGACGATCATCGTCGATAATGTCGTGCGCGAAGGCGGGGTGCTGGAGGCGGGCAGCGACGACGAACGCATCGTCGGTACGCGCGCGCTTTTCGACATGCTGAACGCCAATCACCGCCTCGACGCGACCGCCATCCAGACGGTCGGCGCCAAGGGCTGGGACGGGTTCGTGCTGGCGCGGGTGCTTTAAAGCCCGCCCGCGAAGCGGAACGAGAAGCGGTAATCCGACGGCTTGATCGTCACATTGGTCATCTTTTCGGGTCGCACCGATTCGAGCGTGAACTGGCCGTCGGCCAGCTGGACGGGCTCACCGAGCGTCGCTTCGAACGGCTGCTTCTCGCCATTGCCGCGAATCCACACCATCTTCACCCGCACACGGCCCGCCCACACGCAGCGCGCGTTCATCGGGCAGCGGCTGTCCTCGATCACTTCGACCGGCTGGACAAGCGGACCATCGACATAGGCCTTCTGGCCGAGCGCGACGTCGCTGCCGTCGGGCAGCGGCGCGCCGCGCGTCGTGGCGCAGGCGGAAAGGGCGAGGGCGGCGGGGAGGGCGATGATCGCGAGGCGGTGTATGTTCTGCATTTGCCCGCCTGTGACGTCGCCGCTATGAACGCGCCATGAAAGCACCGACCTGCCAACTTTATCTCATTTCGCCGCTCGACGTCGGCGGCGATTTTCCGGATCGGCTCGCCGAAGCGCTGGGCGCCGGACCCGTTGCTGCGTTCCAGTTTCGCGTCAAGGACATCGATCAGCATGAGGCGGCGCGGCTTGCCGAGCCGTTGCAGGCGTTATGCGCCGCGCACGAGGTGGCGTTTATCGTCAATGACGACGTCGCGCTGGCCAAGCGGCTGGACGCCGATGGCGTCCATCTAGGGCAGGACGACGGCGATCCGAAGGAAGCGCGCAAGATATTGGGGCCGCAGGCGCAGATCGGCGTGACTTGTCACGCAAGCCGCCACCTCGCGATGGAAGCGGGCGAGGCGGGCGCCGATTATGTCGCATTTGGCGCCTTCTTCCCGACGACGACCAAGACGGTCGAGCATCACGCCGACCCCGAAATCCTCGAATGGTGGCAGGGTATGTTCGAACTGCCGTGCGTCGCGATCGGCGGAATTACCGTCGAAAATGCGCCGGTGCTGATCGAAGCGGGCGCCGATTTCCTTGCGGTGTCGGGCGGCGTCTGGGCATATCCCGAAGGACCGGCGGCCGCAGTGCGCGCATTCGGCGCTCTCCTCGACGATCAACCCGCTGGGTAATCGCGCCCCGGCGTTTTCGGAGCATCCTTCGACACCCGCGGCGCCGCCGCATCCTTGCGCCAGCCAAAAAGGCCGGCGCAAGGCGCCCCGCGCGACGAAGTTGCTGCGTTGCCGCGCGGAGGCGGCGGGGTAAGATCCGAAAGATCGATACTCATCATGGCGGCTGATATGGCGTTGATGTCGCACGTCATATTGGACCGTTGCGTCAAAAGCATATCGGCTCGTCGCTTTTGGCGTTTTGATCCAACCGGCTTCGGCTCGTGGCTTTTCGCTTGCACTGTGTGCGGGCCGCCGCAAGACAGCGGGCGGGGAGAATGTTGATGACCGATACCACCACGCCGACCTCGCGCGGACGCGAACTGACGATCCGCGCGATTGTACTCGGCGGCATATTGACGCTGATGTTCACCGCGGCGAACGTCTATCTGGGGCTGAAGGTCGGGCTGACCTTTGCAACCTCGATTCCCGCGGCGGTGATTTCGATGGCGCTGCTGCGCTATATGGCCGGATCGACGATCCTCGAGAATAATATCGTCCAGACGATCGCGAGCGCCGCGGGCACGCTGGCGGCGATCATCTTCGTGCTCCCGGGCCTCGTCATGGTCGGCTATTGGCAGGGCTTTCCAATGCTGGAGACCACCGCGATCACGATGCTCGGCGGCATTTTGGGCGTGCTCTTTTCGGTGCCGCTGCGCCGCGCGCTGGTGGTCGAATCGGACCTTCCCTATCCCGAAGGCCGCGCGGCCGCCGAAGTGCTGCAGGTGGGCGCTGCCAGCGCCGAGGGTGCCGAGGAAAATCGCGCTGGGCTGTCGGCCTTGCTGTGGAACAGCATCGTCGCCGCCGTCTTTACCCTGATGACCCAGATGAAACTTGCAGGCGCAGAAGTCGCGCGCTGGTTTGCGGTCGGCAGCGGCGCGACGGGGGTCGCGGGCGGGCTTGCCTTCGCGCTGTTCGGCGTCGGGCATCTCGTTGGCCTGTCGGTCGGCATGGCGCAGCTTGTCGGGATGGTCACCGGCTGGTGGGTGTTGCTCCCGATCCTGACGCAGGGCGGGACAGGCGATGCCGAGACGCTGGCGAACACCGTATTTCGCGCCGACGTCCGTTTCTTTGGCGCGGGTGTAATTGCGATCGCGGCGATCTGGACGCTGATCAAGATTGCGGGGCCGGTCATCGGTGGCATCCGCTCGGCGATGGCGGCGAGCCGCGCGCGGCAGGGCGGGCAGACGCTGGCGATCGAGGAACAGGATATCTCGATCAACTGGGTGTTCGGCGGATCGTTGGCGCTGATGCTGCCGATCGGCTGGCTGCTCTGGACCGTGCTCGCGGGCGGACCGCTCGCCGGATCGGCGATGATCCTCATCGCGGGCGCGCTGCTCTTCATCATTGTGATCGGGCTGATGATCGCGTCGGTCACCGGCTATATGGCGGGGCTGATCGGTGCGTCGAACTCGCCGGTATCGGGAATCGGCATCCTCGCGATCATCGCGTCGTCGCTGCTCCTGCTCGGCCTGCTCGGTCGGGGCGGCGGCGAGGAAGAAGTCGCCGCGATGGTCGCCTATGCGCTGATCGTTACCGGCCTGGTGTTCGGTATCGCGACGATTTCGAACGACAACCTCCAGGATTTGAAGACCGGCCAGCTCGTCGGTGCGACGCCGTGGAAGCAGCAGGTCGCGCTGATCATCGGCGTGATTTTCGGCTCGCTCGTCGTCCCGCCGGTGCTCAATGTGCTCAACGAGACCGTTGGCTTTGTCGGCGTCCCCGGTGCGGGGCCCGAAGCGCTGGCGGCGCCGCAGGCGGGGCTGATTTCGTCGCTGGCTAAGGGCGTGCTCGGCGGCGACCTCAACTGGACGATGCTCGGTTATGGCGTGCTCGCGGGAATCGGCTTCATCATCGTCGACGCGCTGCTCGGCCGCGCGGGCAAGCTGCGGCTCCCGCCCTTGGCCATCGGGATCGGTATCTACCTGCCGATGGCGGTGATCCTGCCCGTCGTGATCGGCGCGATTGGCGGCTGGTTCTATGATCGCTGGGCATCGAAGCGCCCGAACGCGAGCTTCGCGCATCGCATGGGCGTGCTGACCGCAACGGGAATGATCGTCGGCGAAAGCTTGCTCGGCGTCTTTTACGCCGGCACCGTCTATGTGACCGACAATGACGCGCCGCTGGCGATAACCGGCGACGGCTATGCGCCCTATGCGCCGTGGGTCGGGCTGACCCTGTTCGTTGTGCTTGTATGGGCCAGCTATCGGCGCACGCGCCGCCTTGTCGTCGCGACGCCCTGACTTGCTCTTCGCCGCGCACGCGGCTAAAGGCGCGCTCCTGTGACCGGCATATCACGATATGCCGGCGGCTCTTTCCATCCTTGAACTGTGAGTGTGCGCGATGAAAATCACCGGCGTTGAAATCCGTCCCGGCAATATTATCGAATATGAAGGTGGCATCTGGAAGGTCACCAAGATCCAGCACACCCAGCCGGGCAAGGGCGGCGCCTATATGCAGGTCGAAGCCAAGAACCTCATCGACGGGCGCAAGCTCAACAACCGTTTCCGCAGCGCCGACACGGTCGAAAAGGTCCGCCTCGACACCAAGGATTTCCAGTTCCTTTATGCCGAGGGCGACGACCTGGTGTTCATGGACAAGGACAGCTTCGAGCAGATCAACATCGGCAAGGACGTCGTCGGCGAAGCACATGAATTCCTGCAGGACGGCATGGACGTCGTGCTCGAACTTTGGGAAGAGCGCCCGATCTCGGTCGAACTGCCCGAAACGATCGAAGCGACGATCGTCGAGGCCGATGCGGTGGTGAAGGGGCAGACTGCCTCGTCGTCGTACAAGCCCGCGATCCTCGACAATGGTGTGCGCGTGATGGTGCCGCCGCACATCACGAGCGGAACGAAGATCGTCGTGCATGTGTACGACCGCGAATATGTCCGCCGCGCCGACTGATTAAGTTCCCCTCCCGCTTGCGGGACGGGTTAGGGGAGGGCGTGTCGAGGGACGCGTCGCTCCCCTGAAGAAACAATCCCTCCCCCGACCCCTCCCGTAAGCGGGAGGGGGGAGATATTATCATGGCCGTATCAGGCATCATCACCGTTATGGAACGCGCCGCGCGCAAGGCCGGCACGAAGCTGCGCCGCGACTTCGGCGAGATCGAGCATCTGCAGGTTTCGCAAAAGGGCCCCGCGGACTTCGTTTCGAAGGCCGATCAGGCTGCCGAGCGCACGCTCTATGACGAGCTCGGCCGCGATCGTCCGGGCTGGGGCTTTGTGCTCGAAGAAGGCGGGATTATCGAAGGCGAGCCCGGCAAGCCGCGCTTCATCATCGATCCGCTCGACGGCACCTCGAACTTCCTCCACGCGATCCCGCATTTCGCGATCTCGATCGCGGTGCAGGAACCCAAGCCCGGCGGCGGCTGGGGCGACGTCACCGCGGCGCTCGTCTATCAGCCGATCACCGACGAAAGCTATTGGGCCGAACGCGGCCGTGGCGCCTGGCTGCACGACCGCCGCCTGCGCGTCGCGTCGCGCCGCCACCTCAACGAATGCCTCATCTCGACCGGCATCCCGTACATGGGCCACGGCAATATGGCGCAGTGGAGCCGCATTTTCGGTGCAGTTGCACCCGAAGTCGCCGGCATCCGCCGTTTCGGCGCCGCCAGCCTCGACCTCGCATGGGTCGCCGCAGGCCGTTACGACGGTTTCTGGGAAAGCGACCTGCAGGTCTGGGACGTCGCCGCGGGCATGCTGCTCGTTCGCGAAGCCGGCGGCTTCGTCAGCGATTTTCGTGGTGGTGACCGCGCGATCGAGCGCAGCGAATTCATCGCCGGCAGCGCCGCGGTGCATTCGAAGCTGCAGAAGCTCGTCGCGGGCGCGCTCCGCAACGCCTGATAATCTTGCGCCCTCCCCGTGCAGGGGAGGGCCGCAATCTCATTTCTCGAAAACATACTCGCGGAAGCTGTCCATCAGCGACGCCCAGGTGTTGAAGGTCTCACCGACATTCTCGCGCGGGATGCCCTGGAAATCGAGATCGACGTCCATTTCGAGCACCGGATCGCCCTCGTCGTCCTTGTAGGCGCGGGCGAAGCGCTTGTCCTTGTTCCACTTGTTGAGCTTGTCGAGCGAGACGCCCTTCGCGTCGCTGAACCCCATATAATATTGCAGCGTCTTGCACTTCTTGCCCTCTTCGCAGTTCATGAAGAGGACGAGGAATTTGAGGCCGTTGCGATTGCTTTCGAGATAGGGATCGTCGCCGGCCTTGCTGACCAGTGTCGCGGGCCAACCCTGCGACTCGAGAATCGCCTTGATCGTTGCGGGATTCGACGCGTTGATCAGTTCGGCTTGGGCCGGAGTCGCCGAGAAAAGCGCGGCGCCGGCCAAGGCGATCGCGGCGCGAGTGGTCATTGGTCCCATGGAAGCTCCCTTTATCGAAGTTGCGCCCCGAAAGCGCAGCACACCGACCCTTTTTGCGTGGCCTATCACAGCGATAGGGGCTGTCACCAGCGGCCTTTGTGCTTTTGGTCACGCAGGATACGAAAATCCTGCCCGCGGTGCTTGCGACACGCGGCTTCGTGGCCTAAAGCGCCCCCGATAAACGGGTGCGAAGACACCCCAAAACAACTGAACTGCGAGCTCCCATGGTCGATCTGACGCAATATTTGCCGATTCTGATCTTTCTGGTCGTCGCCGTCGGCCTGTCCTCCGCCTTCGTGTTTCTACCGATGGGCGTCGCGCGGCTGACCGGGGCGCACAAGCCCGATCCGGCGAAACTGACCGAATATGAATGTGGCTTCCCGGCGTTCGAGGACGCGCGCAGCCAGTTCGACGTGCGTTTTTACCTCGTCGCCATCCTCTTCATCATCTTCGATCTCGAAGCCGCCTTCCTCTTTCCCTGGGCCGTCAGCCTTGAGGAAATCGGCTGGGCCGGCTGGGCCACGATGATGATTTTCCTCGCCGAACTCACGCTCGGCCTTGTGTACGCGTGGAAAAAAGGCGCGTTGGATTGGGAATGAGCACTTCCAGCATCATCATGCCCGGCCAGATGCCGGTCGCCCCGGGGACGAACCCCGACCAGAGCTTTTTCGACGACCTCAACAGCGAAGTCGGCGACAAGGGCTTCCTCGTCACCTCGACCGAGGATCTGTTCAACTGGGCGCGCACCGGCTCTTTGTGGTGGATGACCTTTGGCCTCGCGTGCTGCGCGGTCGAGATGATCCACGTCAACATGCCGCGCTATGACATGGAGCGGTTCGGCGCCGCACCGCGCGCATCGCCGCGCCAGTCCGACGTGATGATCGTCGCGGGTACGCTCTGCAACAAGATGGCCCCGGCACTGCGCCGCGTTTACGACCAGATGTCGAACCCGAAGTACGTCATCTCGATGGGCAGCTGCGCCAATGGCGGCGGCTATTATCACTACAGCTATTCGGTTGTACGCGGCTGCGACCGTATCGTGCCCGTGGACATCTATGTCCCCGGCTGCCCGCCGACAGCCGAAGCTCTGCTTTACGGCGTGATGCAGTTGCAGCGGAAGATCCGCCGCACCGGGACGATCGAACGCTGATGGCTCATCCTGCTCCTCTCGTCGCGCCGCGCGAAACGCTGGCGGCCGAGCTCAAGGCGCTGCTTGGCGCCGACCTGCTCGAACATGTCTTCACCGTCGACGAAGACAGCATCACCGTGACGCGCGATGCGATCGCGGGCGTGATGATCGCGCTCCGCGACAATCTCGAATATCAGCAGATGATGGAGATCGCGGGGGTCGATTACCCCGATCGCGCCGAGCGGTTCGAAGTCGTCTATCACCTGCTCAGCGTCACACGGAATCACCGTTTGCGCGTTCGCGTGTCGACCGACGAGGCGACGCCCGTGCCGACGATCGTTCCCGTCTGGCCGAATGCCGGCTGGCTCGAACGCGAAGTGTTCGACATGTACGGTGTGCTCTTCGCGGGCAATCCGGATCTCCGCCGCATCCTGACCGACTATGGTTTCCAGGGGCACCCGCAGCGCAAGGACTTCCCGCTGACCGGCTATATCGAGCTGCGTTATTCCGAAGAAGATAAGCGCGTCGTGTACGAGCCGGTGAAGCTCGCACAGGATTTCCGCAACTTCGACTTCCTCTCCCCCTGGGAAGGCGCCGACTATGTGCTGCCCGGCGATGAAAAGGCCGGCGGCACGGGCGAAGCACCGGGCAAGGGCGCGCCGACGCCGATGACGGCGGCCGAGGTCAAGAAGGCGGACGACAAGGCGAAGGCTCCGCCGCCGCCGACCCCGAAGACCACCGAAAAGCCCGAGCAGACCGGGGCAGGGGCGAAGGCCAATATCAAGGCCGCGAAGACCAGCCGCGACGGCGCAAAGGCGACCACGGCCGCAAAGGCGAAAACGCCCGCGACGAAGAAGGCTGAAAAGGCGCCCGCCAAGCCGCGCGCGCCGCGCAAGCCCAAAGCAGGAGGTGACGCATGACCGACTCTCCTTACGTGAAGCACCACGGCAGCGACATGTTCGAAGGCTATCCGGTCGACACCGCCGACACCGCGGGCGATCAGGCCGTTACCAACTACACGATCAACTTCGGCCCGCAGCACCCTGCGGCGCACGGCGTTCTGCGCATGGTGATGGAGCTCGACGGCGAGATCATCGAGCGCGTCGACCCGCACGTCGGGCTGCTGCATCGCGGCACCGAGAAGCTGATCGAGTATAAGACCTATCTGCAGGCTTTGCCCTATTTCGACCGGCTCGACTATTGTTCGCCGCTCGGGATGGAGCATTCGTACGTTCTCGCGATCGAGAAATTGCTCGACCTCGAAGTGCCGGCGCGTGCGCAATATCTGCGCACGATGTTCGCGGAGCTGACGCGCATCTGCAATCATATGCTCAACATCGGGTCGCACGTGATGGACGTCGGCGCGATGACGCCGAACCTCTGGGTGTTCGAGCTGCGCGAGGATTGCCTCAACTTCTTCGAGCGTGCCTCGGGCGCGCGTATGCACAGCGCCTATTTCCGTCCGGGCGGCGTCCATCAGGACGTTCCCGAGCGGCTGCTCTACGACATCGGCGAATGGGTCGAAAAGCGCCTGCCGAAGCTGTTCGGCGACGCGATGAGCCTCGTCATCGACAACCGCATCTTCAAGCAGCGCAACGTCGACATCGCGACGGTGTCGAAGGAGGACGCGCTGGCATGGGGCTTCTCGGGCCCGATGATCCGCGGCAGCGGCATCGCATGGGATCTGCGCAAGTCGCAGCCCTATGACGCCTACGCGGCGATGGAGTTCGACATTCCCGTCGGCACGCGCGGCGACTGCTACGACCGCTTCATGGTGCGTGTCGAGGAAGTCTATCAGTCCGCGAAGATCATCAAACAATGCCTGCGCGACATGCCCACGGGCCCGATCGCCAGCCTCGACCGCAAGGTCGTCCCGCCGAAGCGCGGCGAGATGAAGCAGTCGATGGAATCGCTGATCCACCACTTCAAGCTCTATACCGAGGGCTTCCACGTCCCCGCGGGCGAAGTCTATGTGGCGACCGAGAGCCCCAAGGGCGAATTCGGCGTCTATCTGGTCAGCGACGGCACCAACAAGCCGTACCGCTGCAAGATCCGCCCGACGGCGTTTTCGCATCTTCAGGCGATGGACATGATGTCGAAAGGCCACATGCTCGCCGATACCACTGCAATTATCGGCGCCATTGACGTCGTTTTCGGAGAGTGTGACCGCTAATGGCCGACGCACCGCAAATTCCAGATGAAGCCGAAGTCCGCGCGCGCTGGGGCGCGTTCGCATGGACGGCGGAAAATGCCGAAAAGGCGAAGCAGGTCATCGCGCGTTACCCTGCGGGGCGTCAGCGTTCGGCGGTGATGCCTTTGCTCGACCTCGCGCAGCGCCAGGTCGGCGCCGAGACGCAGACGCAGGGCTGGCTGCCCGTGCCGGTGATCGAATATGTCGCCGCGCAGCTCGATATGCCCTTCATCCGCGCCTATGAGGTCGCGACCTTCTACACCATGTATAATCTCGTCCCCGTCGGCCGCTATCATGTGCAGGTCTGCGGCACGACGCCGTGCCTGCTGCGCGGGTCGGACGATGTCATGGCCGCGTGCAAGAACCGCGGCATGGTCAAGGGCAAGACGACGCCCGACGGCCTGTTCACGCTGACCGAGGTCGAGTGCATGGGCACCTGCACCAACGCGCCGATGGTCCAGATCAACGACGATAATTACGAAGACCTCGACTATGACAGCACCGTGCGCATCCTCGATGCGCTCGCTGCGGGCGAGCAGCCGAAGGCCGGGACGCAGCTTGCGAACCGTCACACGAGCGAACCCGATGGCGGCCCGACGACGCTGAAGGAAATGGTCAAGGCCAACCACGATTATCGGAAGGAATGGTAAGCCATGCTGGCCGATAAGGATCGCATCTTCACCAATCTCTACGGTTTCCAGCCGTGGAACCTCAAATCCGCGCAGGCGCGCGGCGATTGGGATAACACCAAGGATCTGATGAAGCGCGGCCAGGACGCGATCATCGAAGAGATCAAGGCATCGGGCCTCCGCGGCCGTGGCGGCGCAGGATTCCCGACGGGGCTCAAATGGTCGTTCATGCCGAAGGAGCCGCGCGCCGATCGCCCGAGCTTCCTCGTCATCAACGCCGACGAATCCGAGCCCGGTTCGTGCAAGGACCGCGAAATCATCCGTCACGATCCGCACAAGCTGATCGAAGGCGCGTTGATCGCAGGCTTCGCGATGCGCGCGCGCGCCGCCTATATCTACATCCGCGGCGAGTTCATCCGCGAGGCCGAGACGCTCTTCGCTGCGGTGCAGGAGGCGTATGACGCCGGCTTGCTCGGCAAGAATGCCGCGAAGTCGGGTTATGATTTCGACGTCTTCGTCCACCGCGGCGCCGGCGCCTATATCTGCGGCGAAGAAACCGCGATGATCGAAAGCCTCGAAGGCAAGAAGGGGCAGCCGCGCCTGAAGCCGCCGTTCCCCGCGGGTGCCGGCCTCTATGGCTGCCCGACGACGGTGAACAATGTGGAATCGATCGCGGTCGTCCCGACGATCCTCCGCCGCGGCGCCTCGTGGTTCTCGTCCTTCGGGCGCGAGAACAACAAGGGCACCAAGCTCTTCCAGATCTCGGGCCATGTCGAGCGCCCGTGCGTCGTCGAGGAAGAGATGGGCATCACCTTCCGCGAACTGATCGACAAGCATTGCGGCGGTATTCGCGGCGGCTGGGACAATCTGCTCGCAGTGATCCCCGGCGGTTCGTCGGTTCCGCTCGTCCCCGCGGCCGAAATCATGGACGCACCGATGGACTTCGACGGGCTGAAGGCCGTCGGTTCGGGCCTCGGCACCGCAGCCGCGATCGTGATGGACAAGTCGACGGACGTCGTTCAGGCGATCAGCCGCATCAGCTATTTCTACAAGCATGAAAGCTGCGGCCAGTGCACGCCGTGCCGCGAAGGCACCGGCTGGATGTGGCGCGTGATGGAGCGTCTGCGCACCGGCGATGCCGACATCAGCGAGATCGACACCTTGTTCGACGTGACCAAGCAGGTCGAGGGCCACACGATCTGCGCGCTCGGCGATGCCGCGGCATGGCCGATCCAGGGCCTGATCAAGCATTTCCGCCCCGAAATCGAACGCCGCATCCGCGAGAATGGCGGCGCGCTGGAGGCCGCGGAATGAAGCGGGGGCCAATCCTCTTCATTTCGGTCGGCATGGGCATCGCTACATTGGCGTTCTTGGCAACGCCTGCTCCCGCGTGCGCCTGCATCGAAACATCGCCCGCCGCAAAATATTGGGTGGCGTGTTCCGTTTCGGTTGCCAAGAAGAACGGCGAAGCGAATTTTTACGAGAATTATCTCGTAGCGCGTCGCGATAACAAGAAGCTTCTGCCCGCCACGCCGGCACGTTTTTCCAAACTGGAAGAAAAAATCGTAAAAACTTGCGGCACCTATCAACAGGCCCGCCGGAAAGATTTGGACGCTGGTTGGGCGAGCTACCACGTCCCGGCAGATTTCATCGAAGCGAGATGGCACTGATATGCCTAAAGTAACCGTAGATGGCGTAGAACTCGACGTCCCGCAGGGCGCGACCGTTCTGCAGGCGTGCGAGATGGCGGGGAAGGAAATTCCGCGCTTCTGCTATCATGAACGCCTGTCGATCGCCGGCAATTGCCGCATGTGCCTCGTCGAGGTCGCGCCCGGCCCGCCGAAGCCGCAGGCGTCGTGCGCGCTGCCGACAGCCGAAGGGCAGGTGATCAAGACCGACAGCCCGATGGTGAAGAAGGCGCGCGAAGGGGTGATGGAGTTCCTGCTCATCAACCACCCACTCGACTGCCCGATCTGCGATCAGGGCGGCGAATGCGACCTGCAGGACCAGTCGGTCGCCTATGGCCGCGGCGCGACGCGCTATGACGAGAACAAGCGCGCGGTCACCGAAAAATATATGGGCCCCATCGTCAAGACGGTGATGACCCGCTGCATTCAGTGCACGCGCTGCGTCCGCTTTGCGGAGGAAGTCGCGGGCGTGGAAGATGTCGGCGCGATCTATCGCGGCGAGAATATGCAGATCACGTCGTACCTCGAACGCGCGGTCGGCAGCGAGCTGTCGGGCAATATCGTCGACCTCTGCCCGGTCGGTGCGCTGACCAGCAAACCCTATGCCTTCGAAGCGCGTCCGTGGGAGCTCACCAAGACGCTCGGCATCGACATGATGGACGCAGTCGGCACGAACGTGCGCATCGACGCACGCGGCCGTCAGGTCCTGCGCGTGCTGCCTCGCGTCAATGATGACGTGAACGAGGAATGGGCGAACGACAAGACGCGCCACCATGTCGACGGCCTGACCCGCCGCCGCCTCGACCAGCCTTATGTTCGCGTCAACGGCGCGCTTCAGCCCGCGAGCTGGGCGGAAGCCTTTGCAGCGATCAAGGCGGTGAACGCCGGTTCGTCGGTTGCCGCGATCGCGGGCGACCTCGCCGATTGCGAGACGATGTTTGCGGCCAAGTCGCTGGTGACGGCGCTCGGCGGCAGCCTGCTCGAAGGACGCCAGACCGGGCTCGACTATGACGTCACCAGCCTGTCGGCGGTCAATTTCAACACCGGCATCGCCGAGGCCGAAAATGCCGACGTGATCCTGCTCGTCGGCACCAATCTTCGCTGGGAAGCGCCGCTAATCAACACGCGCATCCGCAAGGCGGTGTGGAAGAAGGGCGCGAAGGTTTTCGCGATCGGCCCCGAAACCGACCTGACCTACAAGACCGAGTGGCTCGGCGACGATGCCTCGATCGTTGCGAAGCTGCCGAAGCACGTCGCCGACGCGCTCGCGGGCGCCGAGCGGCCGATGCTGATCTTCGGCGGCGGCGCGCTGTCGGTGCCCGGCGTGCACGGCGCGGGGCTTGCGCTCGCCAAGGCGGTGAATGCGGTCAAGCACGGCTGGAACGGCTTCAACGTCGTGCATTTCTCGGCGGCGCGCATGGGTTCGCTGATGCTCGGCTACGGCCTGCCCGGCGGCATCAAGGATGTGATCGCGGCGAAGCCGAAGCTCGCTTTCTTCCTCGGCGCCGACGAGGTCGATTTCGCGGCGCTGCCCGACACGTTCAAAGTCTATGTCGGCCATCATGGCGACAAGGGCGCGCATGCGGCCGACGTCATCCTGCCTGCCGCGGCGTGGACCGAAAAGGACTTCACCACGGTCAACACCGAGGGCCGCGTCCAGCGGAGCGAAAAGGCGGTGTTCGCACCCGGTGACGCGCGCGAGGACTGGAGCATTTTCCGCGCGCTTGCCGATGCGCTCGGCGTCTCGCTCGGCTTCGACAACTTTGCGCAGTGCCGCGCGGCGATGATCGCCGCGGTGCCCGCGCTCGGTGTCGAGGGCCTCGCCGACTATGGCTGGACGGTGCCGAAGCTGCCCGCCAAGCCCGAGGCGCGCGCGATCCCGTCGCCGATCAAGGATTTCTACCTCACCAACGCCATCTGCCGCGCGTCGCCGACGATGCAGCGCTGCTCGGAAGAGCTGATCCATGGCGCAGATTTTGCGGAGGCCGCGGAATGAACCCGGTACATGCAATCGCCGGCGTGCTGTTCGTCGGTATGGGCTATTCGGTCTGGCGGGGTTTCAACCCCAAGGGCAAATCGGAAAAGCCCGGCCCGCATAACGGCTGGAAGAACCAGGACGGGGCGCGGAAATGACCGAGACGTTCATCTCCTGGGGCATGGACCCGAATTGGGCCTGGGGCGTCGCGACGATTTGCGGCATCCTGCTCATTGCGCTGCCGCTGATGCTCAGCGTCGCGATGATCATCTATGCCGATCGCAAGATCTGGGCGGCGATCGCGCTGCGCCGCGGCCCGAACGTCGTCGGTCCTTTCGGCCTGCTTCAGTCATTCGCCGACGGTTTGAAAGTGTTCCTGCAGGAAACGATCATCCCGACCTCGGCCAACCGCGGGTTGTTCCTGATCGCGCCGATCATCACCTTCACGGTGGCGCTGCTCGCGTGGGCGGTGATCCCGTTCAATTCGGGTGCGGTACTCGCCGATATCAACGTCGGATTGCTCTACATCCTCGCGATCTCGTCGCTGGGCGTATATGGCGTGATCCTGTCGGGCTGGGCGTCGAACTCGAAATATCCCTTCTTTTCGGCGATGCGCGCCTCGGCGCAGATGATCAGCTATGAAGTCTCGATCGGGTTCATCCTGATCGGCGTCGTGCTGTTCGCCGACAGCTTCAACATGAACGAGATCGTCAAGGCGCAGCAGGGCCATGGCCTCGGCATCGTCAACGCCTTCGGCTTCAACCTGCTGCTCTTCCCGCTCGCGGTGATGTTCCTGATCTCGTCGCTCGCCGAAACCGCGCGCGCGCCGTTCGATCTGACCGAAGCGGAATCGGAGCTCGTCGCGGGGTACCAGACCGAATATTCGTCGATGAGCTTCGCGCTCTTCTGGCTTGGCGAATATGCGAACGTGCTGCTCATGTGCACGCTCAACGCGGTGCTTTTCTGGGGCGGCTGGCTGCCCCCGATCGACTGGGCGCCGCTCTATGCCGTCCCCGGCATCATCTGGCTGTTCGCGAAGATCCTGTTCTTCTTCTTCGTCTTCAGCTGGGTCAAGGCGACGGTCCCGCGCTACCGCTATGACCAGCTGATGCGGCTGGGCTGGAAAGTCTTCCTGCCGATCTCGCTTCTCTGGATCTTCCTGATCTCCGGCTATCTGATGCTGACGAGGTATTCATGAGTACCATTGCCCACCTCATCAAAAGCTTCACGCTGTGGGAGTTTGTGAAGGCGCACGCCCTCACGCTGAAATATTTCTTCAAACCGAAGGCGACGATCAACTACCCCTTCGAGAAGAACCCGCTCAGCCCGCGTTTCCGCGGCGAGCATGCGCTGCGTCGCTATCCGAACGGCGAGGAACGCTGCATCGCGTGCAAGCTGTGCGAAGCGGTGTGCCCGGCGCAGGCGATCACGATCGAGGCCGAGCCGCGCGAAGACGGTTCGCGCCGCACAACGCGGTACGACATCGACATGACCAAGTGCATCTATTGCGGCTTCTGTCAGGAAGCATGCCCGGTCGATGCCGTCGTCGAGGGGCCGAACTTCGAATTCGCGACCGAAACGCGTGAAGAACTGCTCTATGACAAGGCCAAGCTGCTCGCCAATGGCGACAAATGGGAACGCGCGATCGCGGCGAATCTTGCCGCCGACGCGCCCTATCGATAAGGGCGCGCGCACATGATCCAACTCTTCGCCTTTTACCTGTTCGCGACCATCGTCATCGCCTCCGCGGCGATGGTGATTTTCGCGCGCAACCCCGTCCACAGCGTCATGTGGCTGATCCTCGCCTTCTTCAACGCGGCGGGTCTGATGCTGCTCGCGGGCGCCGAATTCATCGCGATGCTGCTCGTCATCGTGTATGTCGGCGCGGTCGCGGTGCTGTTCCTGTTCGTCGTGATGATGCTCGATATCGATTTCGCCGAATTGCGTGCGGGTTTCGTGCGTTACCTGCCGCTCGGCGCGCTCGTCGCGATCATCCTGGCCGCCGAACTGGTGTTCGCGGTCGGCGCGTGGAGCGCGGGCGGGGTCGATCTCGCATCGCGGGCGGCTCCGGTCGTCAGCGACAAGAGCAATATCCAGCAGATCGGCGAGCTTCTCTACACGCGCTACATCTTCCTGTTCGAGGCGGCAGGTATCGTCCTCCTCGTCGCGATGATCGGCGCGATCGTGCTGACGCATCGCCAGCGCGGCGGGGTGCGCACGCAGAATATCTCGAAACAGAACCAGCGCCGTCCGCAGGACGCAACGCGCCTGGTCGATCCGGGCGTCGGGCAGGGGATGGAACTGTGATTTCGGTCGGCCACTATCTCGCCGTTTCGGCGGTGCTCTTCACGCTCGGCGTGCTCGGCATCTTCATCAACCGCAAGAATATCATCGTCATCCTGATGGCGATCGAGCTGATCCTGCTGGCGGTGAACATCAACCTCGTCGCGTTCAGCGCGGCGCTCGGCGATCTCGTCGGGCAGGTCTTCTCGATGTTCGTGCTGACCGTTGCCGCGGGTGAAGCCGCGATCGGTCTTGCCATTCTCGTTATTTACTTCCGCGGCCGCGGCACCATTGCCGTCGACGATGCCAACCGGATGAAGGGGTAAACCGGTGATCCAGGCGATCGTTTTCCTGCCGCTGCTGGCGGCTATCATCGCAGGCCTCGGCCAGCGCGTGGTCGGCAATGTGCCGTCCAAAATCCTGACGACCGGCGCGCTGTTCACCAGCTGCGCCTTGAGCTGGCCGATTTTCCTGTCGTTCGTGGGCGGAAGCGGCGAAGCGACGGTGACGCCGGTGCTGCACTGGGTGTCGTCGGGCGCTCTCCAGTTCAACTGGGAGCTGCGCGTCGATACGCTGACCGCGGTGATGCTCGTCGTGATCACGACGGTGTCTGCGCTCGTCCACCTCTATAGCTGGGGCTATATGGAGGAAGACCCGGACCAGCCGCGCTTCTTCGCCTATCTCTCGCTCTTCACCTTCGCGATGCTGATGCTCGTGACCGCGAACAATCTGGTCCAGATGTTCTTCGGCTGGGAAGGCGTCGGCCTCGCATCCTATCTGCTCATCGGTTTCTGGTACAAGAAGCCGAGCGCCAACGCCGCGGCGATCAAGGCGTTCGTCGTCAACCGCGTCGGCGACCTTGGCTTCATGCTCGGCATCTTCGGCACCTTCCTCGTCTTCGGCACCGTCTCGATCCCCGAGATTCTGGCTGCCGCACCGGGCATGGCGGGTTCGACGATCAGCTTCATGGGCATGCGTCTCGACACGATGACGATCCTCTGCCTGCTGCTGTTCATCGGCGCGATGGGCAAGTCGGCGCAGCTTGGCCTGCACACATGGCTTCCCGACGCGATGGAAGGCCCGACCCCGGTGTCGGCGCTGATCCACGCCGCGACGATGGTCACCGCGGGCGTCTTCATGGTCTGCCGCCTGTCGCCGATGTTCGAAACCTCGGACGTTGCGCAGGGCGTCGTGATGTTCGTCGGCGCCGCGACCTGCTTCTTCGCCGCGACCGTCGCGACGACGCAGTGGGACATCAAGCGGGTCATCGCCTATTCGACCTGTTCGCAGCTCGGTTACATGTTCTTCGCCGCGGGCGCGGGCGCTTATGGCGCCGCGATGTTCCACCTGTTCACGCACGCCTTCTTCAAGGCGTTGCTGTTCCTCGGTGCCGGTTCGGTGATCCATGCGATGCACCACGAACAGGACATGCGTTATTATGGCGCGCTCCGGAAATCGATCCCGCTCACCTATTGGGCGATGATGCTCGGCACGCTGGCGATCACCGGCGTCGGCATCGCGGGCGTCGCAGGCTTTGCCGGTTTCTATTCGAAGGACGGCATCCTCGAGGCCGCCTATGCGAGCGGTGGCGGCGGCGTGGTGGCCTTCTGGGTCGGCATTTTTGTGGCCTTCCTCACCAGCTTCTATTCGTGGCGCCTCGTCTTCCTGACCTTCTATGGCAAGGCGCGCTGGGAACAGAGCGAGCATATCCAGCACGCGGTTCACGATGATCACGGCCATGGTCATGACGATCATGCGCACGACGACCATCACCATCACGACGCGCATGGCGACGGCACCGCGGGCTATCACCCGCACGAAAGCCCGATCTCGATGCTCATCCCGCTGGTCGTGCTGTCGATCGGCGCGGTGTTCGCGGGCATCGCGTTCCATCACCAGTTCATCTACCCCGAAGAGGGCATGGCGTTCTGGAAGGGCAGCCTCGCGTTCGACGAGCATCTGATGCACGCGGCGCACGAGGTTCCGTTGTGGGTGAAATGGACGCCGTTCACGGTGATGGCGATCGGCCTGTTTCTCGCGTGGAACAGCTATATCCGCAACACCACGCTGCCGGCGCGCTTCGTGGCGCAGTTCAAGCTGCTCCATCAGTTCCTGTACAATAAATGGTATTTCGACGAGCTCTACAACATCCTCTTCGTGAAGCCTGCCTTCGCGATCGGCCGCTTCTTTTGGAAGCGCGGGGATGAAGGCACCATCGACCGCTTCGGTCCCGATGGCGCCGCCGCGCTCGTCGCTGGGGGGACCCGTCTCGCGGTCCGGCTGCAATCGGGTTATGTTTATGGATATGCGTTTGTGATGCTGCTCGGTCTTGTCGGCCTCGCCAGCTGGGCCATGGTGAATTTCCTGTGAGCGGCTTTCCGATCCTTTCGCTGATGCTGGCGGTCCCCGCGATCGCCGCCATCGCCTGCCTGTTCGTCGGCGACAAAATGTCGCGCTTCGTCGCGCTCGGCGCGACGCTCGCGACCTTCGTGCTCGGCTGCATCCTGTGGGCGAACTTCGATGTCGGTGGCGCGCAGTGGCAGTTCCCAGAACTGCACGAGGGCATTTTCGGCCGCTTCAACTATGCGCTCGGCATCGACGGCATGGCGCTGATGCTGATCATGCTCAGCGTCTTCCTGATGCCGCTCTGTATCCTCGCCAGCTGGGACGCGATCAAACAGCGCGTCGGGCTCTACATGGCGATGTTCCTGATCATGGAAGTCGTCATGATCGGCGTCTTCATGGCGCAGGATCTGCTGCTCTTTTACATCTTCTTCGAAGCCGGCCTGATCCCGATGTATTTCATCATCGGCATCTGGGGCGGGGCGAACCGCAAATATGCGGCGTTCAAATTCTTCCTCTACACGCTGCTCGGATCGGTGCTGATGCTGATCGCGATGATCGCGATGATCGCGGAAGCGGGCACGACCGACATCCCGACGCTGCTGAACTATGATTTCCCGGTTCAGATGCAGACGTGGCTGTGGCTCGCCTTCTTCGCCAGCCTCGCGGTCAAGATGCCGATGTGGCCCGTCCACACCTGGCTTCCCGACGCGCACGTGCAGGCGCCGACTGCGGGTTCGATGATCCTTGCGGGCGTGCTTCTGAAGCTGGGCAGCTATGGTTTCCTGCGCTTCATGATGCCGATGTTCCCCGACGCCTCTGCGCAGTTGATGTGGATCGTCTTTGCGCTTTCGATGATCGCGGTGGTCTACACCAGCCTCGTCGCGCTCGTGCAGAGCGATATGAAGAAGCTGATCGCCTATTCGTCGGTCGCGCACATGGCGATCGTCACCGCGGGCCTGTTCGCCTTCAACCAGCAGGGGATCGAAGGCGCGCTGATCATCATGCTCAGCCATGGTGTCGTCTCGGCCGCGCTCTTCTTCTGCGTCGGCGTGATCTACGACCGGCTCCACACGCGCGAGATCGACCGTTACGGCGGCCTCGCGGTGAACATGCCGGCCTATGCGCTGTTCTTCATGCTGTTCACCATGGCATCGATCGGCCTGCCGGGCACCAGCGGCTTCGTCGGCGAATTCCTGAGCCTCGCGGGCATTTATGAAGCCTCGAGCTGGGTCGCCTTCGTGTGCACCACCGGGATCATCCTCGGCGCTGCATATATGCTCTATCTCTACCGCCGCGTCGTGTTCGGCGAACTGACCAAGGACGATGTGAAGGCAATGCCTGACCTCAACGCACGCGAATGGACGATCATGGTGCCGCTGGCTGCCGTGGCGCTGTGGATGGGCGTCTATCCCGAAAGCTTCCTCGCGCCGATGCGCGGTGACGTGACCACGGTCGTCGCGCGTCTCGCGCCCGCCAAGCCTGCAGGCGACGCGCACCTTGCCGCCGGCAAGCCGAAGCCTGCCGCAGCGCATGGAGAAGCGGCCCACGGATCGAGCCATGCAGGAGGCGTCCAATGACCGCCGACCTGATGCTCATCTGGCCCGAACTGATCCTGACGATCGGCGGGCTCATTACGCTGATGCTCGGTACCTTCTTCGGTGACCGCAATGTCGGCCTTTATCAGCTGAGCTCGCTGCTGACGCTTGCAGCCGCCGCGGCGGCCGTCGTCGCGCTGTTCGGTATCGAAACGACGGTCTTTTCGGGCACGCTGTCGGTCGACAGCTTCGGCGGTTTCGCCAAGCTGCTGATCTATGCCGCGAGCTTCGTCTGCATCGTCATCGCGCCGCGCTTCTTCAACGGCGCAATGCGGGCCGAATATCCGACGCTGATCCTCTTCGCCGCGCTCGGCATGGGCATCATGGCCTCCTCGCGCGACCTGATGACGCTTTACGTCGGGCTCGAGCTCAACAGCCTCGCGGCCTATGTGCTCGCCAGCTTCATGCGCACCGACGAGCGGTCGAGCGAAGCCGGCCTCAAATATTTCGTCCTCGGCGCGCTCGCATCGGGCATGCTGCTCTACGGCATTTCGCTGCTTTACGGTTTCAGCGGGACGACCGACTTTGCGGGCATCGCGAAGGTGCTCGGCGGCGAGCTCAACATCGGGCTGATCTTCGGCATCGTGTTCGTGCTTGCGGGCCTTGGCTTCAAGATCAGCGCCGTGCCGTTCCACATGTGGACCCCCGACGTCTATGAAGGCGCACCGACCCCGGTGACGACCTTCTTCGCGACGGCCCCGAAAGTGGCCGCGATGGCACTGATGACGCGCGTCGTGATCGATGCGATGGGGCCTGCGGTCGGCGCCTGGCAGCAGATCATCATCTTCCTGTCGCTCGCCTCGATCATCCTCGGCGCGGTCGGCGCGATTGGGCAGAAGAATATCAAGCGCCTGCTCGCCTATTCGTCGATCAACAATGTCGGCTTCATGCTCGTCGGCCTCGCCGCCGGAACGCAGCAGGGTGTCGAGGGCGTTCTGACCTATCTGCTCGTCTATATGCTCACGACGCTCGGCGCCTTCCTCGTCGTGCTCCAGCTGCGCGACGATCAGGGCAACCAGGTCGAGAGCATTCCGGCGCTCGCCGGCCTGTCGCAGCGTCGTCCCGGCCTTGCGGCCGCAATGGCGGTGTTCCTGTTCAGCCTCGCCGGCATCCCGCCGCTCTTCGGCTTCTGGCCGAAGTATCTGGTGTTCGAGGCCGCGGTGAATGCGAACCTCGTGCCGCTGGCGGTTGCGGGTATCGTCGCCTCGGTGATCGGTGCGTTTTACTATATCGCGATCATCAAGACGATGTACTTCGACGACAAGTCGGAGACCGAATTCCCGAAGGGTGGCGGCGCCATCGTCGAGGATGCGGTGATCACCGCGAGCGCGCTCTGGCTCTCGGTCATCGGCTATCTGTTCATTCCCGTGCTGGCGGTCCTTTCGGCCAGCGCCGCGACGGTGCTCTTCTGATACCGCCGATCGAGCGGATCGCGCAGACAGGTTCGACCAACGCCGACCTGCTGGCGCGGCTGGCAGGCGGTGAGCATGTCGGTGAAGGCCATTGGCTGATCGCCGACCGCCAGACCGCCGGGCGCGGCCGTCTGGGGCGCGGGTGGAATGACGGGCAGGGCAATTTCATGGGCTCGACCGTCGTCCATCTGACGATCGGCGATCCGTCGGCGGCGACGCTGGCGCTCGTCGCCGGAGTCGCGCTGGCGAAGACCGTCGCCGCGCTTGCGCCGGATGTCGGCGCGCAGCTCAAATGGCCGAACGACCTGTTGATCGATGGCGCGAAATGCGCCGGCATTTTGATGGAACGCACCGGCAATTCGGTGGTGATCGGCATCGGCGTCAACCTGACCGCCGCGCCCGAACTGCCCGACCGCCCGACCGCGACGCTCGCGGGCAGGGGCGCGGCGATCGACCGCGATCATTTCGCCGGCGCGCTGGGCATCGCGATGATCGACGCGCTGTGGACCTGGCGGCAGGAGGGCGTTGCGAGCATCGTCCGCGCGTGGATCCCGCAAGCGCATCCGATCGGCACGCCGCTCCGCGTCTCGGAGCAGGGCATCGACGGCTTTTTCGACGGACTTGCCGAGGACGGTGCGCTGCGCTTGCGCCGCGACGGCGGCGAGACCATGTTGATCCATGCGGGAGACGTCGAATTGCGACGCCCGGTCGAGGAGGGGAAATAGATGCTGCTCGCGATCGACGTCGGCAACACCAACGCCAAATTCGCGTTGTTCCGCAGGACCGAGTTGCTCGCGCGCTGGCGCATCGCGACCGACGACCGCCGGACCGCCGACGAATATATGGTGTGGCTCGACCAGCTGATGCGGATCGAGGGGCACGACCGTGCCGATGTCGAGGCGGTGATCATCTCGACCGTCGTGCCGCGCGCGCTCCATAATCTCCAGCTGCTGGCGCACAAATATTTCGGCGTCGATGCCTTGGTCGCGGGGCGCGAACCCGTGACCTGGGGCATCGCGCTCAAGGTCGACGAGCCGCAGTCGGTCGGCGCCGACCGCGCGGTCAATGCGATTTCGGCGCAGGCGGTCGAGCCGGGCAAGGACAAGCTTGTCATCAGCTTCGGCACCGCGACGACGCTCGATCATATCGGCCCCGACGGCGCCTATCTTGGCGGGATCATCGCGCCCGGCGTCAACCTCTCGCTCGAAGCGCTTGTCGCGGCGGCGGCGAAACTGCCGCGCATCGCGATCGAAGCCCCGGCAACGAACAGCGTTATCGGGCGCACTACCGAAAGTCAGATGCTGATCGGCGTCTATTGGGGCTATGTCTCGATGATGGAAGGCCTGATCGCACGCATGAAGGCTGAGATCGGCAAACCGCTTACCGTGATCGCGACGGGCGGCCTCGCGACGCTTTTTCAGGAACAGGGCCAGCTTTTCGATCGTATCGAACCCGATCTGACGCTGAACGGGCTGATGCACCTCTATCATCAACGAAAGCCAATAATATGACGACTCCGGGCAAGGAGCTGCTTTTCCTCGCATTGGGCGGATCGGGTGAGATCGGCATGAACGCCAATCTCTATGGCTGCGACGGCAAATGGATCATGGCCGACCTCGGCGTGACCTTTGGCAGCCACGATTACCCCGGCATCGACATCGTCATGCCCGACCTCGAATTCATCGAGGATCGCAAGAAGGACCTGCTCGGCATCATCCTCACCCATGGCCATGAGGATCATATCGGGGCGCTGCCCTATCTCGCCGCCGACCTCGGCGTGCCGCTCTACGCCAACCGCTTCACTGCGGGGCTGATCGCGCACAAGCTTGCCGAAGAGGGGCTGGAGAAGGACGTCGACCTTAAAGTCGTCGATATCGACGACAGTTTCCAGCTCGGTCCCTTCGGTATCCGCCTGATCCCGCTCGCCCACTCGATCCTCGAAATGAGCGCGGTGGTGATCGACACGCCTTATGGCCGCGTGTTCCATACGGGCGACTGGAAACTCGACGAGGAACCGATCCTTGGGCAACCCGCGACCGCCGCGGCGCTGACGGCGATCGGCGACGAAGGCGTGGACGTCCTCGTCTGCGATTCGACCAACGCCTTCAATGCCGAAGCATCGGGCAGCGAAGGGGGCTTGCGCAAAGGGCTGGAGCAGGCGGTCGGCGCGGCGAAGGGGCGGGTGGTCGTCACGACCTTTGCATCGAACGCCGCGCGTCTCGCGACGCTGGGCGCGGTCGCCAAGGCGACAGGGCGCACGCTGTGCGTCGCGGGCCGCTCGCTCGACCGCATCCTCGGCGTCGCGCGTTCGGTGGGCTATCTCAAGGATTTCCCGCCGACGGTCGATTTCGACGAAGCAATGCGGCTGCCGCGCGACAAGGTGATGGTGATCGCGACGGGCGGGCAGGGCGAACCGCGCGCCGCGCTCGCGCGCATGGCCGCCGACATCCACCAGATCAAACTCGAGGCGGGCGACACCGTCGTCTTCTCGTCGAAGCAGATCCCCGGCAACGAGGTTGCGATCGGGCGGATCATGAACCAGCTTGCGGCGAAGGACGTGCTGACCGTCACCGAAAAGCAGGCGCATATCCACGTCAGCGGTCACCCGGGGCAGCCCGAGCTTGCCGCGCTCTACGGCTGGTTGCGGCCGAAGCTGGTCCTGCCGGTGCATGGCGAGATCCGCCACATGCACGAACAGGCGCGTTTCGCGCTCGAAACGGGCGTGCCGGGCGCGCTGGTGCAGGAAAATGGCGACCTGGTGCGGCTTTCGCCCGGGGCGCCAAAGATCATCGAACGCGTGCGCGCGGGCCGGTTGATCCTCGATGGTGACGTCATCCTCCCCGCCGAGGGCGAGACGATCAATGAACGCCGCAAGCTGGCGCTTCACGGCCACATCACCGTCGCGGCGATCTTCTCCGACAAAAGTTTCGTCGACAGCGCGATCAGCTATCGCGGCGTTCCGGTCGAGGATGAGCGCGAAGCCTTTATCGATGAGATGCGCGAAGCCGCCGAGCAGGCCGCGACTGGCCCCGCGCGCGACGAGGAAAAGCTGCGCGAGGCGATCCGCCTCGGCGTGCGTCGCATTGCGACCGACTGGACGGGGAAGAAGCCCGTCGTCGACGTCATGCTCGTCGATATATGAGCCGGGAATAATTGCGATGAAATGGACCTCGGCGCTCGCCATCTATCTGCTGTTCTGGGCGTTCAGCGCCTTCTTCGTGCTGCCCTTCCACGGCCGCCGTCCGGATGATGATGCGACGCCGCTGGTCAAGGGGCAGGAGCCGGGCGCGCCCGCGGTCCTTCGCCCCAAGCGCATCCTGTTGCAGATGACGATCGCGGCGACGATCGCCTTCGCCCTCTATTATCTCGCTTATGTGAACGGTTGGGCCGACCCCGACGTGCTCAGCGGGCGGGCCGCAACGCGATAAGTCCCATTCTCAACGCGGTTTGGGTGCTGAAATATAGAGGCCGCCCGTGTTCGGATCGATCGAGAGCTCGGGCGAACTTTTGCACGGGAAGACGGAGTTCATCGCCATCATAAACAGATGGTGCGTGGAAATCTGCCGGATCTGCGGGTTGTCGCGAAGGAATTTGTGAAAAACGTCGCGATGCTGCTCGTACGACGCGCCTGCGGGCAGGCAATATAGCGCCTCCTCGGGCGATTTGCCCGTGTTCATGATCGGCGCATCGGCGATGCCCATGAAATATCCGATGCAGGCGCTATAGTCCTTCGGGCCCGCGACGCATTGATTGTAATAGGAATTGCCGCCCGCAAGGCTCTCGCGGACCTGGGCGGCCGCACTTTGGGTCGGCGCCATCCCCGCAAGCAGGGCCAGAGCAATCAGCCGCACCATTCGCCCTCCCCAATAATTCTCAGCCGATTCTTACACCGAATGGCCTGCGCCGGCCTAATGATATGATAAGCTCGAGCGACAGACCCCGCTGAATGACGTGAACAGGCTTAGCCCCGCAGCCGGTCGATCGCCTGCGCGAGCGCGACATAGAGCTTGCCGATGTCCGACGAGAGCAAGGTGACGCTGATCGCCGACCCGTCGCGCGCGCCGATGAGCAGGCGCAGCATCGCTTCGAAATCGTGGATGAACTGGTTCACCGACGCATGGAAATTGTCATCGGCCTGATAGAGGCGCAGGACTTCCTTGGCCTCGCTGTTGTCGATCAGTTTAACCGCACGCCGCGCGAACACGCCGCGGTCGCCCTTCAGATACGCATCCCACGCGACATCGCTGACTTCGGTCGACATGATCTTGGTGACGTCGATGGCGGTCGATTTCAGCGATTCCGTCAGCAGCCCGACCTGTTTCGCCAGCGAGTCGCGATCGGACGCGGCGATTGCCTGTTCGGCCTCGCTTACACGCTGTTCGACGTTTGCGCTGGTGTCCATGATCGTAACCAGCTGGCGCATCAGGCGATCGGCGGCGCTGTTTGCGGCCGCCACGGCGCGCGCCGATGCATCCTCGATCGCGCTCAATTGCGCCATGACCTCGTTCTTGAATGCGGCGTCGATCGCATCGGTTGCGGTCGCCTGCATCGTTTCGCGGGCATTCGTAACCAGCTTTTCGAGCGTCAGCCGCGCCTCGTTCGCGGCTGAATCGGCGGTCGCGCGAACCTCGCCCAGCGTCGCGATCATGCGCGCGCCGCCCTGTTCGGCGAATTCGTCGGCGCCTTCGCGCAGCTTGGCGAGCGCCGCCTCGGCGTCGGCGAGCGAGCCGTTGATGCGGTCGACGAGTTTCTGCTGGCTGGTCGCATGACCCGCCATCTGTTCCTCGTTCGACTTGAGCGTTGCTTGCACTGCGTTGACGTGCGACGCGGTCGATTGTGCGACCAGTTCGGACGCGTCGAGGATGGGGCGTAGCTGCGATAGCGCCGTCTGCGTCGTCTTGCCGTGCGAGGCGATGCGGTCGAGCGCGTGCGGCAGCGTTTCGTCGAGTTCGCGCGTCACGGCGTCGAGCGCCAGCAGCAATGATTCGGCGTGGGTGATAAGCTGGTGCGCCGAGGCGTTGCCGCTTTGCACTTCCTGTATGAAGGCGCCGAGCTGCGCCTTGGTGTCGTCGATCGAACGACCGATCACCCCGGTGCTCGCGCTGACGCTGACATCGAGGATTTCGAGCTGTTGGCCGACTTCGGTCACATGCGCGGTGATGCGCGACGCGAGCGCGTCGCTGGCGTCGGCGTGCGCCGCAAGCTGCGCGCCCATCGCATTGCTCGCATCGCGGGCGACGGCGAGCTTTGCATCCATGAGCGCGGCGGCGTCGTCGACGCCTTCGCGGAACTGCCTCCAGCTTTGATCCATCTGGACCGTCATCGCACCGACGGTCGAGAGCATGTCATCGCGTGCCGAGCTGGCAACCTTTGCCATGTTGGCGAGTGATGCGCCTTGAACATCGGCGACCTGCGCCGAAGCCGCGAGCAGGTCTGATTCGGTTTCCTTCGTCTGCTCCTGAAGCGCGACGATTGCTTCGAGTACCGTTGCGGTTGAATCGATGCCCGACTGCGCGGCCTTCGCCGCTTCCTCGCCGAGCGCCGCAAGCCGCGCTTCGAGGTTGGCGCCCTGTTGGTGCGCGACGAGGCCGGCTTCGCGGAAATTGACCGCGAGCCGCTGTGCGACATCGTCGATCCGCGGCAAGCCGGCGAGCAGCCCGTCCATCCGCTGCAGCGCAACGTCACCCGAACGCGCGAGCTGGTCATGGGCATTGGCAATGACCGAGGCATTGCTCGCGAGCTTGTCACTGCTTTCGGTGAGCCGCGACACGGTGTCGAGGCCAAGCTGCTGGACGATCTTTGCCTGCTCGCCGAGCTGCTTGTGCGCATCGGCCAGATGCAGGCCGAGCGAATGCATCGACTGGTTCAGCGCCAGATTTTCTTCGCGAAGCGCGGCGGCGACCCGCGCGAAGCGCGCCTGTTCGGACCGGCCCGATCGCAGCAGTGCCATCCAAAGCACCGCGAGCAGCGTGAGCGGCATTGCGATCGTCGCGAGCGTTGCCGGCCAAGCGGCGAGGGCAGGGCTGCGCGAAAAGCCGTCGGTGGCGACGGACAGGGCGAAGCCCGTCCAGCCGAGCGCGAGCAGGATAAGCAGTGTGGGCAGGCCCCGGTCTTGCCACGCCGGCGCTGCAGGCAATGCGTCGTCACTATCCTCGGCGTCGGTAAGCGAGGACATATCGAGCCAATTCCGTTCGGTGGGCGCCTCGACTTCGGGCGCAGGCGCGGTTTCGGGCGCGGCGACTTCCGCCGGCTCCGCGCTGTTTGCTTCCTGGTTTGTCGCGGAATTCCGCCACAATCCGACGATTTTCTTTTCCCCCGTCATCCGGCCATCTTAGCATCAAATGGCCGCCATGAAACGGAAACTTAACCCCGAACTGCCAATCCTGTGGAATGTCTTTCGACAGTGGCCCTCTCGATCGGTACCTCAGCGCCGCCTTTGGCGATGATCCCGCTATGGCGATGGACCTGCGCTCTGCCTTTGCCGGCGGTGCCCGCGATCTGTCCGACCTGATGCGCCGATCGCGATGCGATGCGAACTGGGAAATGGCGGCAATCCGCCTGAAAGGGCTCGCCGCGACCTTTGGTATCATCCCGCTGATCGAACTCGCCGAAGCGGCGATCGAGGGCGCGCCGGGCGACCCGGCCGTGCTGCGACAGATTAACCAGGCCATCGACGCGATCGCCTGATCGCCGACCCGACCGGGGGTGCCGCCCGACCGGCAGACCGGGTTCAATTTCGGTTCAGCCGCTTTCGGCCATTCAAATATCGATACCGGCTGTCTTGCCTTGGCAACGCGACGGGTTTAGCCGCGTTACCGACGCGCGGCCGAACCTGCGTGCGCCACAGGCGCGTGCATGGGCGAAGGCGGCCGAGTTCAAAGGAGAGATTTCGATGTTCAACCGTTTCCGCTCGATGCCCGCAACGGCGATGGCCGTCGTGCTGGGCTGCGCGCTGATGGCGACCGCGGCGCCGGCTGCCGCTCAGAAGAAGGAAAAGCAGAAGAAAGAAGAAGAGGCGAAGGGCAAGGGCCTGACCGCCAGCAAGGGCTTCGCGCCCGCGCTGAAGAAGATGACCGACGCGACCGCGGCGAAGGATGCGGCGACGTTGCAGGCGGCGTTGGCCGAAGGCCAGACCAGCGCCACCGCGCCCGACGACAAATATCTCCTTGGTTTCTACCAGCTCCAGCTCGGTATCCTGAATAAGGATCAGGCATCGCAGTCGCAGGGTCTGGATGTGATGCTCGATTCGGGCCTGACCCCGCCCGAAAACCTCGCCGTGTACAATTTCTACTCGGGCAATTTTGCTTATGGCGCGAAGGATTATCCGAAGGCGATCAAGCGCCTCGAAGCCGCGCGCACGGCGGGTTCGACCGAAACCAGTCTGCCGGTTCTGTTGATGGATAGCTATTTGAGCGCCGGACAAGCCGATCAGGGCATCGCCGTTGCGAAGACCGCGATCGAGGCGAGCCGCGCCGCCGGGCAGCGGCCGTCGGACGAGCTCTACGTCCGTCCGATCAAGGCCTTGCAGGCGGCAAAGCGGAACGACGAGATGCTCGCGTTGATGACCGCGCGCCTGCGCGACTATGGCCAGCCGCAAGTGTGGCGCCAGACGCTTTTCTCGGTTCTTCAGGCCGCACCCGCTGGCGGCACGCCCAAGGAACAGGAATCGTTCACGCTCGACACCATGCGCCTGATGCGCGCCGCGGGTGCGATGACGGAACGCCTCGAATATGACGAATATAGTGCACTTGCGGCCAGCGACGGCTTGCCGGGCGAAGCCGTCGCGGTGATCGCGGAAGGCGAGCAGAAGAAGGTCTTCCCTAGCACCGACACGAAGCTGGCGGCCCGCCGCGACGACCAGAAGGCGCGCGCCGGCAACGAGGCATCGACCATCGTGGCCTATGCCAAGCAGCCTTCGACGCTGGCCAATCCCAAGACGGCAGGTGCGACCGCCGACGCGCTGGTCGGCTATGGTCATTATGCCGATGCGATTCCGCTCTATCAGGCTGCGGCCAAAGGGGCGGCGGAGAAGGACATGTGGACCTACCGGCTCGGTGTTGCCCAGGCGCTGTCGGGCGACAAGGCAGGCGCCAAAGCGAGCTTCGGCCAGGTGACCGGTGCTCGCAAGCGCCTGGCCGACCTTTGGACGGTCAAGCTGGATGCGGCCGCTCCGCCTCCGGCCGCAGCGGCCGCAGCGCCCGCGACGAACTGATCGCGCTTCGCGCAAAAGAAAAGGGCGCCCTCCGTTCGGAGGGCGCCCTTTTCTATGCCCGGCCCGAACGCGTCAGGGCTCGACAGGAATTCCCGCCAGCTGCTTCGCGGTGCGAATGGTCAGCGAGGTCTTCACGCTTGTAACGTTGGGCGCCGACGTCAAATGCGCGGTCAGGAACGACTGGAAGCTCTGCAGGTCGCGCGCGACGACTTTCAGCAGAAAGTCGATCTCGCCATTCAGCATATAGCATTCGCGCACCTCGGCGAGCCCGCCGACATAATCCTCGAACGCCTTGAGGTCGGATTCGGCCTGGCTGCGCAGGCTGACCATCGCAAAGACGGTAATGCCATAGCCGAGCTTCGCCGCGTCGAGGTCGGCATGATAGGATCGGATGACGCCCGATTCCTCGAGCGCGCGGACGCGGCGAAGACATGGGGGCGCCGTCAGCCCCACCATCTGTGCCAGTTCGACATTCGTCATCCGCCCGTTCTTTTGCAGTTCGCCCAATATCTGCAAATCAATCTGATCGAATTTCTGACTAGCCATCATTGAAACATCCGCTTTCCAAAACTGCGGTGACCATAATATTATTTCAGGCGATTGCAATTGTCCCACAATGCGACGTGGAAGGTTAAGGCACTTTCATGACCGGATGATTCACGCTAGCCGGTAAGCATATGCTAACCAACGACCGAGGGTGTGGGGCTCAATTCGCGTGACTGCTGACTCGATGATTGCGACCATCTTGCGCCAGGCGCCTGCGGATCGCCGTGCGAGCATCATCGCGTGGCGCCAGCTCTCCGATATTCTGGCGCAGCGCGGCAATCAACTGTCCGATGACGATATTCGCCGCAGCTTGCACGCGCTCGCAGTGCTCCGGCCCCGCGTGCCCGAATCCGTGCGCCGCGATTGCGCGCGGGCGATTGCGCGTCATGGGCGCTTTGCCCCGCTCGTCGCGCTCTATGCCAATGATGTTCCAGCGGTTTCCGCGATCATGCTGCGCGATGCGCGGCTTGCCGAGGCCGACTGGCTCGCTCTCCTGCCCGCGACGAGCGCCATGGCGCGCTCGGTGCTCGCGGGCCGGTCCGACCTGCCGCACGGCGTCTATCGCGCGCTCGCCAGCCTGGGCAGCGCGTCCGTCGCGTTGCCGCAGCCCGAAACCGCCGCGCAGCAAGAGCCCGAAGTCGTAGCGCAGGCGGAGCCCGCGCCAGTAGCCGAAACGGCGCCCGAGCCCGCAGCCGAGAGCCACCCGAGCCAGATCAGCGAACTCGTCCGCCGGATCGACAAATATCAGTCGACTCGCGCCCAGCCGAGCCCATCGCGCGCGCCGCGCGCGGCGTTCCTGTTCGAAACTGGTCCCGACGGCGTGATCCACTGGGTCGAAGGTGTCACCCGCGGCGCGGTGATCGGCCTGTCGATTGCCGAAGCGGCCTTTGGCGGCGAACCGGGCACCGATGGCGTCGCCGCCGGCGCCTTCCGCCAGCGCGCCGAAATCATCAATGCGCGCATGCTGCTGGAAGGCACTGCGGCGGACGCCGGCGAATGGCGTTTCTCTGCGCTGCCCTGGTTCGACCCCGCGACGGGGCAGTTCCGCGGTTATCGCGCCAGTGCACGCCGCCCGCACCGCAATGAAATGCCTTATGGCCGGCCTGCACCCGAGGATTCGGGCGATTCGATCCGCCAGCTGATCCACGAGCTGCGCAGCCCGCTGAATGCCATTTCGGGCTTCGCGCAGATCATTTCGGGGCAGATGTTCGGCCCGGTGAGTTCGGGTTATCGATCGATGGCCGAAACGATCGTCGGCGATGCCGCGTCGGTCCAGTCGATCATCGACGATCTGGAGACCGCGGCGCGCAGCGGTACCGCGCGTGTCGATGCGCCGTCGGAAGAGGTCGTCGATATCGGTGCGATTGTCACGCAGGTCGAAAGCGAGCTGGCGGCACTCCTCGCCGACCAGCGCGTCGATCTCAGCATTTCTCGCGTCGGGGGGCCGTTTTTTGGGCATTCCAGCGATGCCGATGTGCGCCGTATGATCGGCCGCCTGCTCACCGCGCTGGTCGATGTATCCGAACCGGGCGCGATATTGGTCGGGCAATTGGTCACCGAATCGCGGCACGACGACATGCTCCAACTGCGCATCGTCCGCCCCGCGACGATCCGCTTTGCGACCTCGGCGGAACTGCTCGATCCGGGCTTCAGTCCCGAGGGCGAGGCGCCCGGCGCGGCAGTTCTCAGCCTCGGTTTCTCGCTCCGCCTCGTCGACAGCCTCGCCCGGGCAAGCGGCGGACGCCTCGATATCGGGCATAACGCCTTGACCTTGCACCTCCCCTCCGCCAACTCGAAGGCCGATGCCGGGCTGGAGGCCCAGCAAGGCGAGTAGGCCGATCGGCCAGTCTTCGGGGCAAAGGGGAGCATGGTGGAGCCTGCGGGCAATTTCTTTGCATATCCGGCCGCATCGGATCTGATCGCGCTGGAAGCGGATGAGCGGCCGCGCTTCTGGGTCACGATCGATACCGAAGAGGATTTCGACTGGGCCGCCCCTTTCGCGCGAACCGGTTACGGGCTTGCGTCGGTTCCCGCGCTCGCCGAGTGCCAAGCCTATTTCGAACGCGCCGCCGTGTCGCCAATCTATCTGGTCGACTGGCCGATTGTCGCCGACGACCGTGCGGTCGAGATTCTCGGCACAGCGCAGGACGGCGGTCGCTGCGAAATCGGGGCGCAGCTCCATCCGTGGGTGAACCCGCCGTATGATGAGGATGTGAACGAACGCAACAGCTATACCGGCAATCTGCCCGCCGATTTGCAACGCGCGAAGATGACCGCGCTCCGCGATGCGATCCGTGATCGCTTCGGCATATCGCCTACCGTCTATCGCGCCGGGCGATATGGCCTCGGTCCCCGCAGTGCGGCGATGCTCGCCGAACTCGGCTTCCGCTGCGACACGTCGGTGCGCAGCGGGTTCGACTATCGTGCGGGGCACGGCCCCGACTATCGCGCTGCGCCGCTGCATCCCTGGTGGGTGCGTACGGGGCAGGGTGCGATGCTCGAAGTTCCGGTTACCACGGTTTTCGGCGGCTTGCTGGGCAAGGCCGGCGCTGGCGTCTATCACCGTGTTGCGCGCAACGGCACGCACGCAGGCGCGGCGCTTGCCCGTCTCGGGCTTGTCGAACGGATCGCGCTGACGCCCGAGGGGATTCCCGCCGAACGCGCGTGCCGCGCGATCGATATCGCCGTCGATGCGCGCTTGCCGGTGCTCAACTTCTCCTTCCACTCACCGTCGCTGCAACCTGGCAATACGCCCTATGTTCGCAGCAGCGCCGATCTTGAGCTTTTCTATCGCTGGTGGGACGTCGTGCTCGATCACCTCGCGCGCCGCGGCGTCGAAGCGACGACGGCTGCCGAAATATTGGCGATGGCCGAACGGAAGGCCTCCACAACCCGAAGCTCCTGATCGTTGGCGCTTGCCAATGCAGCGCGGCGTCCGCTATCGCCCGCACACCCCCACCGGGTTTGAAAAGGGGGCCTGTAGCTCAACGGTTAGAGCTGGCCGCTCATAACGGCTAGGTTGCGGGTTCGAGTCCTGCCGGGCCCACCATTTCCTCCACCATTTCCCTTGCAAAACGAAACCGATACCTCTCCATTGCGCCGGCAGAAGGAGAGGGACATGGGGAAGCGGCGGACGATTTTTCTGGGCGGTCTTGCGGTGATCGCGATTGTGGCGGGAACGGTGGCGGTACGCACCGCGACCTTTGCGCCAAAGGATATCGCCGACGGCAGCGACATCCGCCTCGCCGCGGTGCCCAGCTACGACCTCGACGCCGCCGTCGGCCACCTCAGCGCCGCGGCGCAGATCAAGACGATCTCGCACCAGGATCCGGCGGAGAATGACATTGCCGAATGGGACCGGCTGCACATGTGGCTCGCGGCGACCTATCCCGCGACGCATCGCGCGATGACGCGGACGATCCTGCCGAACCGCACGCTGATCTATCATTGGCCGGGCAGCGATGCGTCGCTCGCGCCGATCATCGTCATGGCACATCAGGATGTCGTGCCGGTCACCGAAGGCACCGAAAAGGACTGGAAATATCCGCCCTTCGCCGGGACCATCGCCGAAAAGTCGGTGTGGGGCCGCGGGACCGTCGACGACAAGGGATCGCTCATCGGCCTGTTCGAGGCGATCGAGGCGCTGGCGGCGAGCGGGTTCCGGCCCAAGCGTGGCATCTACCTCGTGTCGGGCCACGACGAAGAGGGGGGCGGTTCGGGTGCCGTCGCGGCCGCCGCCAAATTGAAGGCCGCGGGTGTCCGCGCGCTCTACACGCTCGATGAGGGCAGCGTCGTGCTGCGCGACACGCCGGTGATCGACGGCCCTGCCATCCTGATCGGCATCGCCGAGAAAGGCTATGCGACGCTCAAGGTCACCGCCAATGCGCCCGGCGGGCATAGTTCGATGCCGCCCGCCGAAACCGGCGTCACGACGCTGGCGCGCGCGGTGCTGGCAATCGCCGAAAATCCGTTCCCGATCGAGATGCGAGGCCCCGGTGCGGCGATGATCGAGGCGCTGGCCGCGCACAAGGGCGGCACAACCGAACTCGCGGTCGCGAACCAGTGGCTGCTCGGCCCGGTGCTCAGAAAACAGCTTGCGGCCTCGCCCTCGTCGGCCGCCGCTTTCCACACCACCATCGCGCCGACGATGTTGCAGGGCAGTCCCAAGGAGAATGTGCTCCCACAATCGGCGACCGCGCTCATCAACTATCGCATCGCGCCGTGGAACAGCTCGGCCGATGTGATGGCGCGCGCCAAGGCGGCGGTCGGTGACGCCCCGGTCGAACTCAGTTGGGTCAAGACGCCGAACGAGCCGTCGCGCGTTTCGTCGAGCAGTTCGCAGGGGTGGAAATATGTCGTCGCCGCGGCGCGCGCCGATGCGCCCGATGCCGTCGTCGCGCCCTATCTGGTCGTCGCGGCGACAGACAGCCGTAGCATGGAGCCGATTTCGGAGGATGTGTATCGTTTCATGCCGATGCACTTCACGCTCAAGGAAACCGCGATGATTCACGGCACCAACGAGCATATGACGATCGACAGCTTCAAGCGCATGATCGACTTCTATGCGCGGCTGATTGCAACGTCGGCGGGATAATGTGGGAAGTCAGTGGTCGGGGAGACAGGATTCGAACCTGCGACATCCTGCTCCCAAAGCAGGCGCGCTACCGGGCTGCGCTACTCCCCGACTACTGACCCGCGCCTTAGACAGCGTCCGCGTGCAAGTCTATACGCTGCTCGTCGCAGGACCCTTAAGTTCGACCAGATTTCCTTCGGGATCGCGAAAATAGACCGAAGGACCTTCGCCCTCGGCACCGTAGCGTGTCCCCGCTTGCTCGATAGTAACGTCGTGATTGGCAAGGTGCGCGCGGATTGCGGTCTCGTCGAACGGAGCAATGGCGAGCGCGAAATGGTCGACATTGCGCCCTTCGATTCCCGCCGCCGCGCCGCCGGTAGCCCCAAGCTTGCCGTCGATTGTCACAAGGTCGATGAGCGATTGCCCGGCGCGAAGCTGGAAAAGGCCAATTTCCGCCTGTTCGCGCTCGTCGCTGCAGCCGAGGACTTCGCGGTAAAAGGCCCGCATCCGGTCGATGTCGGATACGCGCAGGACGATGTGATCGAGGCCCTTTAGGCCGAAGGGTGGGGTCGGCATCGAAATATTCCTTTCCGGCGACGTGCCTGTGTCTGACGACGCCTGACCGGCCCATCCGGTTTCATTCTGTTGCGGGCAAAGAAAAAGGCGGCCTTCCCAAGGGAAGACCGCCCAAATCTCGTTTCAGTCAACGCCCCGAAGGGCTGCGACTTACTTCTTTTCTTCAGCCGGAGCAGCAGCGGCCGGAGCAGCAGCGGCGTCAGCCGGAGCAGCGGTGGCAGCAGCAGCGTCAGCAGCCGGAGCAGCAGCTTCTGCACCAGCAGCAGCAGCGTCGGCACCAGCGGCAGCGGCTTCAGCGCCAGCAGCAGCGGCGTCGGCGCCTTCTTCAGCAACCGCTTCAGCGGCCGGAGCTTCGGTGGTGGCTTCTTCAGCAGCCTTTTCACCGCAAGCGGCGAGGGCGAACATGCTGGCAGCAACGGCGATAGCAGCAAACTTCTTCATGATGTGTGGGCTCCCTAAAATGCCTTACCGCGTCGGGAAAAGTTTCCCGGACCGCGAGCCGCGGGATTTAGCCGTTCCGCATGAATCGTCAACAAAAATAATTGAGATGGTCGGCGCGCGCGGGATTCTGTCATTTCTCCGTCACACTAGGGAAGCTCGGCGTTCGTGCTGTTCGCCAGAATCGCCAGAGTCGCGGCCCAAACCGTCACATTCTGCCGCAATTGCGCGGGGTCGATCTTGTCGAGCGTGTCGTCGGGCGTGTGGTGCAGGTCGAAATAACGCGTGCCATCTTGGGCCAGATCGACCGCCGGAACGCCGGCCTGAACGAGCGCGCCGATGTCGGCGCCACCATTGGCGGGCTGCTTGCCGCGTACGACCCCGAACGGCGCGACGGCAGCGGCAATCCGGTCCGAAAGCGCTTTGGCGCTGTCAGGCAGTTTGAAGTCGACACGCCACACGCGGTCGGCACCGAAATCGGATTCGAGCGCGACGGCATGCTTCTCTTTGCCATGCGCGTCGAAATAGGCCTTGCCCCCAAACACCCCGACCTCTTCGGCGCCCGCCCACAGGATGCGGATCGTCCGGCGCGGCTGGCCGGCAGTCATCACATGCTTGGCAGCGGCCGTAATGATCCCGCAGCCGGCGGCATCGTCGATCGCCCCGGTGCCGAGATCCCAGCTGTCGAGATGGCACGCGACGATCACCGGGCTGGCGGCGGGGTCGCTGCCGGGCACCTCCGCGATGACATTGCCCGAACGCTGCTGCCCGAGGTTCTGCGGCGTCAGGAGCAGCTTCATCCGCATCGGCGCAGCCGCCTGACCTGCTTCCACACGTTTCCATTGCCGTACGACCTGGTCGGCGTCGGGATTGGAGAGCGCGCCGGCGGGGATCGGCTTGACGCCGGCCTCGAAATTGGTCCCGCCGGTGTGCGGATTGCGGTGGCTGTCGGTTCCGATCGAGCGGATCACGACGGCAACCGCGCCTTTCTTGGCCGCGACATTCGCGCCGGTGAAGCGCGCGCGACCATATTGGCCATAACCGCTGCCGTCCTGCGCGGCCTTCATCTGATGATCGATACAGACGATCTTCCCTTTCACCAGATTGTCGGGCGCGGCGACGAGCGCGTCATAGCTAGCGAAATAGACGACATCGCCCTCCAGCCCTTTGGGGCCTGTCGAGGCGCTGGTACCGAGCGCGGTGATGTGAAGCTTCTGCGGCTGGAACGGGCCGGTCAGCGACGCCTCTTCGGCGCCGCGCACCCATGTCTGCATCATGAAGGGTTCTTCGCGCACATTCTGGAACCCCATTTCGGTGAGCCGCTTGACGCCCCAGCGCCGGGCTGCCGCCTCGGCCTCGGTCGCCGCCTGCCGCGGGCCGATTTCGGTCGTCAGCCCTTCGGTGATCGCCCAGGCCGGGTCGTCGCCCTGTTGCGCCAGTTCGGCGGCGCTCGGCACCGTCTGGCCCGATACGGCAGTCGAGAGGAAAAGGGCGGCGATCGCAGTTAAGCGAGTAGGGGTGCTGGGGATTTTCATGCCGCTTTCCTAACGACGCACCCCGCGCGCGCAAGCGCCGATTGCCAAGCTCGCGCCCATTCGCTAACCGGCGCGCAACTCAAATCTCTCCCGGCCGCGCCCGCGGCCCAGCCTCTACCGGAGCATATCCATGGCCGCCCAATATAGTTTCGTGATGAAGGGTCTGACCAAGACCTATCCTGGCGCGCAAAAGCCGACGCTGAACAACCTCAGCCTGCAATTCTATCCCGACGCCAAGATCGGCATCGTCGGCCCGAACGGCACGGGTAAGTCGACGCTGATGAAGATCATGGCGGGCATGGACACCGAATTCAGCGGCGAGGCTTGGCCGGGCGAAAATATCACCGTCGGCTATCTGGCGCAGGAGCCCGAGCTCGACCCCAAGAAGACGGTCAAAGAGAATGTCATGGACGGCGTCCGGGGCGTTGCCGACATGATGGACCGCTTCAACGAGATCAGCACGCTGATGGCCGATCCGCCGGAAGACGCCGATTTCGAGGCACTTATGGAGGAAATGGGTACGCTCCAGGAAAAGATCGACGCCGTCGACGGCTGGACGCTCGACAATCAGCTCGAAATCGCGATGGAAGCGCTCCGCTGCCCGCCGGGCGACTGGAGCGTCGAAAATCTCTCGGGTGGCGAGCGCCGCCGCATCGCGCTGACGCGCCTGTTGCTCGAAAAGCCGTCGATCCTGCTGCTCGACGAACCGACCAACCACCTCGACGCCGAAAGCGTCGCCTGGCTCGAAAAGCATCTCGTCGACTATCCGGGCAACGTCATCCTCGTCACCCACGATCGCTACTTCCTCGACAATGTCGTGAACTGGATCCTCGAACTCGATCGCGGCCGCTATTTCGTCTACGAAGGCAATTATTCGACCTATCTCGAAAAGAAGGGCAAGCGCCTCGAGCAGGAAGCGCGCGAGGACGCGGGTCGCCAGAAGGCGATCAAGGACGAACTCGAGTGGATCCGCCAGTCGCCGAAAGCGCGTCAGGCCAAATCGAAGGCGCGTATCAAGAGCTTCGACCAGCTTATCGAAGCGCAGGAAAAGCGCATCCCCGGCAAGGCACAGATCGTCATCCAGGTCCCCGAGCGCCTTGGCGGAAAGGTGATCGAGGTCGAGGGCATCTCGAAGGCCTATGGCGACAAGCTGCTCTTCGAAGACCTGTCCTTCACGCTTCCGCCCGGCGGCATCGTCGGGGTCATCGGCCCGAACGGTGCGGGTAAATCGACCTTGTTCAAGCTGATCACCGGACAGGAAACCCCCGACAGCGGCAGCGTCACGATCGGCGACACCGTGCGCCTCGGCTATGTCGACCAGAGCCGCGACGCGCTCGACCCGAACAAGAATGTCTGGGAGGAAATTTCGGGCGGCGCCGAAATGATGAGCATCGGCAAGCATGAGATGCAGACGCGCGCTTATGTCGGCGCCTTCAACTTCAAGGGCGTCGACCAGCAGAAAAAGGTTGGCCAGCTTTCGGGCGGTGAACGCAACCGCGTCCATATGGCCAAGATGCTGAAACAGGGCGGCAACGTGCTGCTGCTCGACGAACCGACCAACGACCTCGACACCGAAACGCTTGCGGCGCTTGAAGAAGCACTCGAAAATTTCGCGGGCTGCGCCGTGGTCATCAGCCACGACCGCTTCTTCCTCGATCGCCTTGCGACGCATATCCTTGCGTTCGAGGGCGACAGCCATGTCGAATGGTTCGAAGGCAATTTCGAATCCTATGAAGAGGACAAGATCCGCCGCCTCGGTGACGATGCGACGCGTCCGCACGCGACGTCGTACAAGAAGCTGACGCGCTGATCCCGATGACGGGGGAGGGGGCTCCGATTTCGTCGAGCGCGATCCGTTTGGATGCGAACGCGCTCAACGCCTTCATGGCGGAGGCTTTCCCCCATTCGGTCCCCGGCTCGCGAGGGCATGTCGTCTCGGCAGTGCCAGGCCACATCCAGGCTCGCCTCGATCCCAACGAGAAGGCGCTTCGCCCCGGCGGACTGATTTCGGGGCCGACGCAGATGGGCTTTGCCGACATGGCGGCCTATGCGCTCGTCCTGGCGCACATCGGTCCCGTCGCGATGGCGGTCACCAGCGCGCTGAACTACCAGTTCTTGCGCCCGTGCCGGCCGGGACCGCTGTTCGCCGACGCGCATATGCTGCGCCTCGGCAAACGGCTGGCGGTGATGGATATCCGCATCTGGACCGACGATGCCGACAAGCCTGTCGGTCAGGCGAATGTGACCTACGCGATTCCTTAATATTCCAGCGACGGATACCAGTCGGTGCCGCGGCCCGACGGTGTGAGGTCGAGAATCGACCACAGGCTGGCAATATCGGGCGCATCGCGCGGGTCCTGCCCGGGATCGGCCATTTCGGCGGTCATCTCGCTCTTCCAGAACAGGCGGATGCCGCTGCCGTTGCGTTTGAAGACCGCCAGCGCTGGATTCTCGCTGCCATCGGCATTGAGCAGGCGAAAGTCCTGCGCATAATCGTCGCCGACCGTCTGGACGAAATCGAGCGCCTGCCAGCCGCGTTCCTGCGCAAAAGCCTTTTGCCGCTCGACCGGGCTGCGCCCCAGGATTTTCAGCGCGACGCGTTGTTTGATGTCGTTGCCATTACCATTCACCGCGCCCAGCCAATTGGTGCACATCGGGCAGGGGCGCTCGCGTTCGGGACCATACATCCAGAAATAGGTGATGAGCGTATCATGATCACCGAACAAGTCGGCCAACCCTAGTTCGGCGCCGTTCGCATCCTTGAACCGGTAATCCTTCATCAGGGGCCCCGGCGGCAGCTGGCGCCGCTGTTCCGCGACACGCGTCATCCGGCGTCGCAGGTCGATTTCTTCGGCGAGCAAGGATTTACGGGCTTTGGTGTAAGATTCATCTTCGCCGGGGAATGCACGTCTACGGGAAGCAAGCGCCGGCGCAGCCGACAGGGTTTGGCGAAGGGCCATCCAATTCTCCTTTTTGGGAGAACGTGCGATTTTGGCGATTGTTGCAGCAGCGCGTCACAATTGCCCGCAGCCAGGGCTCGCTTCGTCGCCGATCAGGCGGGCGCGATTTCCCACAGGATCAGCTTGGTCGCCTGGACATTCTCGCGCCCCTTCGCACCGTCCAGCCGCGTCAGCTTTGCATCGCCTTTCAGCGCGCTCATTTCGAACATCGCATCGATTACGACGACTTCGCCCGCTCCGACCTCGACCTCCATCGTGCCGGCGTTCGCCATCAGCCCCTTCGCCATCGCGGCGTGCAGATGGTGCTTGCCGGGCGCGACATCGGCCATCAGCATCTGGCCCGATTTGATCTGGCCCTTTGCCGTCTCGTCGAGCGTGACGTTCATTCCCTGAAGCGCGGCGACGAAGCCGCGGCGCGTCACATAGATGCGCGCCTTGCCCTCGGGAGCGCGCATCGCGCGGGCATCGGCCAAGGTGGCAGTGTCCGCCTTCTTGCCCGATTTGTTGCTCGACAATGACCAGACGATCAGCCCGATGATCGCGACGAGGGTGACGACCGAAAAGGTCAGAATCGCGCCGGTTGAGAGCGATTGAGCAAGCGCGGGCCCCAGAAACGCGCCGACAATCGCGGCGACAAAGATCATGGTCACCCAGAATGTATTTTTGCTCATGTCGCCCCTCCTGTTCAGGCGGGGGAGAAGTCCCCCGTTGCCTCGTCCATCAGATGCAGTACGCCATCGCCGATCGCAAAAAAGGCGCCGCGCAGCTTCAGCGTGCCCCGTCGCTCCTTCTCCTGAATGCAGGGAAAAGTTCTGAGATTGTCAATGCTTACTCGTACGGCCGCCATCTCCATGGCTCTCCCGGCTTCGCGGGTATCGAGATCCGCATGAGTTTTTCTTATATTTTCGCTCGCCTCGTCGAGCATCGCGATCCAGTCGGCGATAAAGCCGCCGCGGCCCGGCTCGGCCCCCTCCATCGACTTATGAAGCGCGGCATGGCAACCCCCGCAAAGGCCGTGGCCCATTACGACGATTTCCTCGACCTTCAGGAACTGGACGGCGAACTCGAGCGCGGCCGAAACGCCGTGACGCCCCGGCGTCGTCTCGAACGGCGGCACCAGTGCCGCGACGTTACGCACGACAAAGATTTCGCCCGGATTGGTGTCGAAAATCTGCGACGGCTCGGATCGGCTGTCCGAACAGGCGATCACCATCACCTTCGGCGATTGCCCCACGGCAAGCTGTTCCCAGCGCTCGCGCTGTTGTGCCCAACCGCCGTTACGGAAACGCCGGTATCCCTCGATCATGTCAGCAAAGTGAGTCATGGACGCGCCTTAGCATAGGTAGAGAGGTTGAGAAGAGGCGCGTGCACGACTATGTGGGCGGCATGAACGCTCCCGCATCGCCCGTACAGCCCGCGTCGACTCCCAGCCAGCGCGCGCGCAAGCCCGACTGGATCCGCGTGAAGGCGCCGACCAGCCCCGGTTACGCCGAAACGCGCAAGCTGATGCGCGAGCTCAACCTGCATACGGTGTGCGAAGAGGCCGCCTGTCCGAACATCGGCGAATGCTGGACGAAAAAGCACGCCACGGTGATGATCCTCGGCGACACCTGCACGCGCGCCTGCGCCTTCTGCAACGTCAAGACCGGGATGCCGCGCCCGGTCGACCTGCTCGAACCCGAACATACCGCGATCGCTGCGGCGAAGATGGGGCTCAGCCACATCGTCATCACCTCGGTCGACCGCGACGATCTGCCCGACGGCGGCGCCAGCCAGTTCGTGAAGGTCATCAACGCGCTGCGTCGCGAGACGCCGCAGACGACGATCGAGATCCTGACTCCTGACTTTCGCAACAAGCCCGAAAGCGCGGTTGCGGCGATCGTCGATGCGCGACCCGACGTCTATAACCACAATCTCGAGACCGTCCCGCGGCTCTATCCGACGATCCGCCCGGGCGCGCGCTATTATGCGTCGCTGCGTCTGCTCGAAAGCGTCAAGCGCCGCGACCCTTCGATCTTCACCAAGTCCGGCATCATGCTGGGACTCGGCGAGGAGCGGATGGAGGTTCATCAGGTGATGGACGACATGCGCAGCGCCGACATCGATTTCATGACGATGGGCCAGTATCTCCAGCCGACGCCGAAGCATGCCAAGGTCGCCGAGTTCGTGACGCCGCAGGCTTTCGACGCCTATGCGCAGATCGCGCGCGCCAAAGGCTTCCTGCAGGTCGCCTCGTCGCCGCTGACGCGCTCGAGCTATCATGCCGGCGACGATTTCGAACGGATGCGCGCTGCCCGCGAAGCGCAGTTGGCGCGCGTCAAGGCGGACTGACGGACCTTTGCCTCGGCATCACGAAACCCGCGTCCTGCCGTATAGCGACGAGCAGATGTTTGCGCTCGTCACCGATATCGAGCGCTACCCCGAATTCCTGCCGTGGGTTGTCGCGCTCCGCATCCGCAGCGACAGCGAGCATGAGGCGGTCGCCGACATGATCGTCGGTTTCAAAGGGCTGCGCGAAAGCTTTTCGTGCCGCGTGCATAAGGAGCGGCCGCGCGAGGTATGCGTGAGCTACATCGACGGGCCGATGAAGCATCTGAACAATGAATGGCATTTCCAGCCGGCCGAGGGCGGGGGATGCCGCGTCGATTTCCTCGTCGATTTCTCGTTCCGCAGCCGCATGTTCGAAGCATTGGCAGGCCAGATGTTCGACAAGGCGCTGCGCAAGATGATCGCCGCGTTCGAAACGCGTGCCGACGATCTTTACGGCGCGGGGAGCGCGATATCCTCCGACGGCCGGAGTTCGTCCCTTTCGGGCTGAAGCAGGTCGAGCGCGAACAAAGTCGCATGGTGGCGGATCGCGGCGCGATCGGTCGATTCGAACTGGACGCGCTGGGTGAAATAATCGTCGGGATTCTGGCCGCGCAGCGCACGCGCAAAGACGACCTGGCCGACCGGCTTCTTCTCTGAGCCGCCGCCCGGACCGGCGATCCCGGTGATCGCGACCGCGACATCGGCGTCGCTGTTGGCGAGCGCGCCTGCCGCCATCGCCCAAGCAGTCGCGAGCGAGACTTCGCCGAAGGTTTCGAGGATTTCGCTGCTGACGTCGAGCTGGCTCTGCTTGGCGTGGCCCGAATAGGTGACGAAGCCGGCGCTGAACACATCCGAGCTCCCGGCAATATCGGTCAGCGCGACGGACACCATGCCGCCGGTGCAGCTTTCGGCGACGGAGACCTTCCGCCCCACGGCGCGATTCTTGGCAAGAACGGTTGTTGCAAGGTCGTCGCGCGCGGCAAGGCGCGTTTCAGCATCGGACAGCAAGGTTCAATTCTCCGGAAGTTTCAAGGTCGCGACGGCCTGCGCAGCGATCCCCTCGCGGCGGCCGGTAAAGCCCAGCCGCTCTGTCGTTGTCGCCTTCACACTAACCCGTTCAAGCGGAATCGCAAGGATTTCGGCAATGCGTGCGCGGATCGCGGCACGGTGCGGGCCGATCTTCGGCGCCTCGGCGACGATCGTCAGGTCGGCATGATCGATCCGCCCGCCGCGCGCGGCGACGCGTTCGCCGGCAAAGGACAGGAAACGGTGCGACGCGGCTCCGCGCCACTGCGCATCGCTCGGCGGAAAATGATCACCGATATCGCCGTCGCCGAGCGCGCCGAGGATCGCGTCAGTGAGTGCATGAAGTGCGACGTCGGCGTCGCTATGCCCTTCAAGTCCATGACTATGTGCGATTTCTATCCCGCCAATCCATAACGGCTTGTCGGTGACCAAACGGTGGACATCATATCCCATGCCGACGGCGGTTCGCATTGTGCCAATCCCCAAAAGCGCCGCGAGGATCGCCATATCCTCCGCATATGTCAGTTTATAGAGCCGCGCGTCGCCGACGACTGCGGCGACCGGTACGCCAAGGCGGCGAACAAGCTGTGCATCGTCGGTCGCGGCCGCCTCGACCGCTTCGGCATGTGCCCGGCGCAAAATGCCCAAGCGAAAGGCCTGCGGCGTCTGGACGCGCGCCAAGACGCTCCGGTCGACCACGTCGCCGGCCTCGTCCTGCGCTTGTTCGACCAGCGTATCGGGGACAGGCAAGGTCGGGATCGCCGCCTCGGCGGTTCGCAGGGCGGCGAGCAGGCGGTCGATGACTTCGGTAGCTACGCCCGGCCGCGCGGCGTCATGAACCAGCACCAGCGCCTCGTCTTCCCAATCGGTCAGCGCCGCGAGTGCGTTGCCGACCGATTGTTGGCGTTCGGCGCCGGGATCGGCGGAAACCCAACCGTCCGGTAGGTCGCCGGCGGCCGCCACGACGTCACCATTCGCAACTATCACGCCGCCTGAAACCGCAGGATGCGTGGCAAGAGCATCGAGGCTCCACTGCAGCACGGGCTTGCCGCCCAGCATCGCAAGCTGCTTCGGCAAGCCAAGGTCCGCACGCGTTCCTTGGCCGCCCGCGAGCAGCACGGCCGCAACGCGCGGCGACGGGGAAGGGGTGGACTCGCTCATCTCGCGCGCCGGTTAGCGCAGCCGCGCCTTGCGGGAAAGCGGCTTAGCGTGTACGGGCTGCTCAAATTTTAGGCAATCAGACGAAAGCTCCCCGCCATGGCGCCGCTCAGGCCCATTCAGATCGGCAACATCACCATCACGGATCCCGTGATCCTCGCGCCGATGACGGGCGTCTCCGACCTGCCGTTCCGCAAGCTCGTCCGTCACTATGGCTCGGGGCTCAACGTCACCGAGATGATTGCAAGCCAGGCGGCGATCCGCGAAACGCGCCAGTCGATCCAGAAGGCGGCGTGGGATCCGGTCGAAGAACCCGTGTCGATGCAGCTTGTCGGCTGCACGCCCTATGAAATGGGCGAAGCGGCGAAGCTCAACGAAGACCGCGGGGCCGCAATCATCGACATCAACATGGGCTGCCCGGTGCGCAAGGTTACCAACGGCGACGCCGGCTCGGCATTGATGCGCGACCTGAAGCTCGCCGCTGCGCTCATCGATAGCTGCGTCAAGGCAGTGAAGGTGCCGGTGACGGTCAAGATGCGCATGGGTTGGGACCTCGATAGCCTCAACGCCCCCGAACTCGCACATATCGCCGAAGATCTCGGTGCAAAGCTCGTCACCGTACACGGCCGCACGCGCAACCAAATGTACCGCGGCGAGGCCGACTGGCGCTTCATCCGGACGGTCAAGGACGCTGTGTCGATCCCGGTGATTGCCAATGGCGACATCTGTTCGGTCGACGATGCGCGCGCTGCGTTGGAACAGAGCGGCGCCGACGGCGTCATGATCGGTCGCGGCGCTTATGGCCGACCTTGGCTGCTCGGGCAGGTGATGGCGGCGCTGCGCGGCGAAATCCCGCGCCCCGACCCCGGCATCGACGAACAATATGATGTCATTACATCGCATTATCGCGCGATGATCGACCATTATGGCGAAGTGACCGGGGTCAATATGGCGCGCAAGCACCTCGGCTGGTACGTCAAGGGCGTGCATGGATCGGCCGAGTTTCGCAACAAGGTCAACCAGATCCCCAGCAGCCGCGACGTCCTAGACGCGCTCGAGCAATTCTACGCGCCGTTCCTGAGCAAGGCGGCGGCGTGACGACGCTCACGTCGAGCATCCCGAGCTTCGACCACGACGAACTGATCCAGTCGCATCCGGTTCCGACGCTGCTCATCGACGGCGGCGGCGTTGTGCTATTCGTCAACGCCGCCGCTGAACAGCTTTGCAACATCAGCCGCTCGGCAATGGTCGGGCGAGTCGTCTATGACGTCATCCATATGGATCGCAACTATCGCCAGCGGATGAGCGATGCGGCGACCTCGGCGCTCTTCGCGCATCGCACCGAGATTTCGGCCGGCGGCCGCCGGTCAATTTTCGTCGACATGCAGATGGTCCCCTATGGCCAGAGCGGCCATCGCATCCTCGCACTCGTGCCGTCGCAAAGCGATTCCGAGCTGATGGGCGGCGCAATCGGCCGTTCGGGCCGCGCTGCGGGCGCCGCGGCGTCGATGCTCGCGCACGAGATCAAGAATCCGCTCGCCGGCATCAAGGGCGCGGCGCAGTTGCTCGCGCGCAAGACCGACGCCGGCGGCGAACGCTTCACGACCTTGATCTGCGCCGAGGTCGACCGCATCGCGACTCTGATCGACCAGATGGAACATTTCTCGCGCGGGCAGCCGATCGCTTGCGGCCCGATCAACCTCTATCAGCCGATCCATCAGGCGATGGAAACCGCGCGGGCGCGCCAGTTCCCGGGGGTGCGCTTTGCCGAAGATTTCGATCCTTCGCTGCCGCTGGTTCACGGAAACCATGACGCCATGGTGCAGATCTTGCTCAACCTCGTCACCAATGGATGCGAGGCTCTCGGCGGACGCGACGATGGCGTCGTCCGGCTGACTACCGCGTATCGGCACGGCCTGTCGATTGACAATGACGACGGACGCGGCCGCATCGCGCTGCCGATCGAGGTCAGCGTCAGCGACAATGGGCCTGGCGTTCCCGCCGACGTCCGCGGCGACCTGTTCGCGCCGTTCGTGACGACGAAGCGCGAGGGCAGGGGGCTCGGCCTCGCGCTCGTGGCCAAGCTGGCACGCGACATGGGTGGAACCGTTCAGCATGTGCGCGACGGCGACTGGACCAGCTTCCGCATCCATCTGCCGGTCGCGCAAAAGGAACGTTCGGCATGAGCCAAGGCAAGACCATCCTGCTGGTCGAGGACGACCCAGCGATCGCGATGATCATCCGCGAAACGCTCGTCGGCGAGTGCGGCCAGTTGGCGTCGGTCGCCAGCATCGCCGAACGCAACGCGTGGCTCGCCGACAACCGGCCCGATCTCGTCATCACCGACGTCGTCCTGCCCGACGGCGACGGCATCGATTCGCTGCAGATCGACGCCGGGACGCCCGTGATCGTCCTGTCGGCGCAGAATACGCTCGATACCGCAGTGCGCGCGACGGGGATTGGCAGCTATGACTATTTGCCCAAGCCCTTCGACCTCGACGAACTGACCGCCAGCGTCCGCGCCGCGCTGCAGCGTAAGGTGGAGCCGACGGCGAGGGACGTTGCGGTACCGGCTGATAGCCATGGCCTTGTCGGGCGCGCCCCGGCGATGCAGGCGGTTTATCGTACGATCGCACGGCTCGCCTCGAACGATCTCGCGGTGCTAATCTTGGGTGAATCGGGCACAGGCAAGGAAGTTGTCGCGCGGGCAATCCACGCAACCGGCCTCCGCCGTGCCGGGCCTTTCGTCGCGATCAACATGGCCGCGATTCCGCGCGAATTGATCGAGGCCGAACTGTTCGGCCACGAAAAGGGCGCCTTCACCGGTGCGCACAGCCGCAATGCCGGTCGCTTCGAACAGGCGGCGGGCGGGACTTTGTTCCTCGACGAGATCGGCGACATGCCGCTCGAGGCGCAAACGCGCCTGCTGCGTGTCCTGCAAAGCAACGAATATTCGACGGTCGGGGGCAGCCAAGCGCTGCGCGCCGACGTCCGCGTCATCGCGGCGACGCACCGCGACATGCGCACGCTCGTCGCCGACGGCCGCTTCCGCGAGGATCTTTTCTACCGCCTTAACGTCATCCCGGTGACCTTGCCGCCGCTCCGCGACCGGCGCAGCGACATTGCCGCGCTCGTCCGCCATTTTGTCGAGGCCGGGCGGGGTTCGGGACTGCCCGACCGCCAATTCGCGCCTGCGGCAATGCAGTGGCTCGAACGCTACGACTGGCCTGGCAACGTCCGCGAACTCGGCAACGTCGTCCAGCGACTCGCAGTCCTGTCGCGTGACGTCACCGTGACCGTGCGGGATGTCGAGGCGGTACTGCACGAAAGTGGCGAGGGCGGCGGCGCGATCGAACCCGCGGCGCTGATCGGGCGCGCGGTCGACGACTGGGCGCGCGAAAAAATGGCGGAAGCCGGCGACGGCGATATCCACGAACAGCTTGAAGCGATTGTCGAGGCGGCACTTTTCCGGCGTGTCCTGCGCGATGTCCGCGGTAACCAATTGGAGGCCGCGCGGCGCCTTGGCATCAATCGCAACACGCTGCGCAAACGCCTCGGGCAACTCGATATCGATCCCGCGCATCCTTGATGGACAACGACAAAGCCGAAAATCGGCGCAATCGGGCGACAGTGTCGCAGTTTGTGTGTTTTCTATGCAACAGGATTGTCGTAACGTAGCAACAATGACGCAATCCCTTCCCCTGACTGTCGATATGGATTCGAATGGTGGGGAAGAGCGTTCGGGCTTCTGGCGTTTCGCGGCCCCCGAATATTACGCCCTCGCCGTCATTATCAGCGTTGCTATCGCGACCTATATCTTCGTGACGGGGGATGCGCAGAGTGAGCGATTGCTCACGCCGGCGCTCGTCGCCGCGATCATGGTCGTCAATCTCGTGCCAGCGATGGCACTGATCGTGCTGATCGGCAGCCGGGTTGCGCGCGCACGCGCCGTGCGCTCGATGGCCGGCGGCAACGGTCGTCTCCACGTCCGGCTCGTCGCGCTCTTTTCGCTGATCGCGGCGGCGCCGACGCTTCTCGTCGTGATCTTTGCATCGCTGCTGTTCCAGTTCGGCGTCGACTTTTGGTTCTCGGACCGCTCGCGCGGCATGTTCGAGAATGCGGCAAGCCTGGCCGAGGGCTATTATCAGGAAAACCAGCGCCAAGTCGGTGCCAATACCTTCGCCATGGCCAACGATCTCGGCAAGCAGCTGAGCCTCGTTCCGATCGATAGCCCGGCCTTCAGCAACTATTATCTGCAACAGGTCGTTGTGCGCAGCCTGAATGAATCGGCGATCATCGAGATCGGCAAGGATGGGGTGGCGCGCACGGCGACAGCAATCAATCCCGACAACCGGGCGGCCGAAACGCGCCTCGGCGCGGCAATGGTCGGCCGTCTTGATGCGGGTGAAGATGTCGTGGTCGTCCGCCAGCCCAACCGGATCGAGGCCGCAGCGCGGCTCCCGGGCACCGGCCGCGCCTATGTCTATGCCTCGCGCGATACAAATGTCCCCGGCTTCCAGCAATCGGCGCGCGCCAGTGCGGTGCTCGCGGACTATAACGACCTCTTCGAACGCTCGCAGCAGCTTCAATTGCAGTTCAACGGCGCGCTCTATCTCGGCTCGCTGTTGCTCCTCGCGCTCGCGGTGGTCGCGGCAATCGTGGTCGCCGACCGCATCGTTCGCCCGCTCGGCACCTTGATCGGCGCGACGCGTACGGCCGCCGGCGGCGATCTGTCGGTGCGGGTCACGCCGCCGGCGCGCGACGACGAGATTGCCGTGCTCACCCGTGCCTTCAACCGCATGACCGAACAGCTTGAGGGGCAAACGGGCGTGCTCGTCAATGTGAACGAACAGCTTGAGGCCCGGCGGAGCTTTATCGAAGCGGTGCTGAGCGGCGTGTCGTCCGCAGTGGTATCGGTCGATGCCGATCGCCGCATCCTGCTCGCCAACGCCGCGGCGGAACGGTTGATCTGCCAGTCGGCGGAATGCCTGACGGGCCAGCCGCTCGACGATGTCGCGCCCGAACTGGCGCGGCTGCTGATCAGCGACGAGCGCGAGGCGATCGTTCAGCTCTCACGCAAGGATGCCGAGCCTGCGACGCTCGCGGCGAAAGCGGTCGCGCAGGGAGACGGCTTTGTCCTGAGTTTCGAGGATATTACGCAGCAATTGCTCGACCAGCGCCGCGCCGCCTGGTCCGACGTCGCGCGGCGTATCGCGCACGAGATCAAGAATCCGCTTACCCCGATCCAATTGGCTGCCGAACGCCTCCAGCGGCGCTTTGGCGACAAGGTCGAGGGTGACACTGCGACCTTCCGCAAACTGACCGATACGGTGATCCGCCAGGTTCACGACATGCGGCGAATGGTCGACGAGTTTTCCAGCTTCGCCCGCATGCCCAAGCCGACCTTCGGGGTCGAGGATGTCCGCGATATCCTGCGCCAGGCAGTTTTCCTGTTCGAAGTTGCAAAGCCCGACATCGTCTTCACCGTCAAAACACCGGCCGAGGTCGAGTCGCTGGTCTGTGACCGCCGCTTGCTGTCCCAGGCTCTGACGAACATTGTCAAAAATGCTGTCGAAGCGATTGAAGAGAAATCGAAAAATTCGGATGTCATGCCGATCGGCCATATTGGCGCCGAACTCGACGTCGGTGCTGGCGGCGAACTGACGATCCGCGTCACCGACGACGGCATCGGGCTGCCGGAAGCGCGCGATGCAATCGCCGAACCCTATATGACGACGCGCCAGGGGGGGACTGGGCTCGGTCTCGCGATCGTCAAAAAGATCGTCGAGCAACATTATGGCGAACTCGAATTTTCAGACAACCCGGCGGGGCAGGGGACATGCGTTACGCTGACGCTTCATCCCGACCGGCTGCGGCCTTTGGCCGGCAAGGGGGGCGATACAAGCATGGGGCATGGTGAATCGGTTCCCGGACGCGTCCGGAACCGGCAGGACAGAGAAGATCATGGCGCTTGATATTCTGATCGTCGACGACGAACGCGACATTTGCGACCTCGTCGCCGGCGTCATGGAAGACGAAGGTTATGAGGCGCGCACCGCCTCGGACAGCGACTCGGCGCTGGAAGCGATCCGTCAGCGGCGGCCATCGCTCGCGCTGATCGACGTGTGGTTGCAGGGGTCGCGGCTCGACGGATTGGGGCTGGTCGAGGCAATCAAGGCGTTCGACCCCACGCTGCCGATCATCGTCATCTCGGGCCATGGCGGGCTCGACACGGCGGTCGCTGCGATCCGCCGCGGCGCGTTCGACTTCATCGAAAAGCCGTTCGAGGCGTCACGCCTGCTCCATCTCGTCGCGCGCGCCACCGAGAATGAGCGGCTCAAGTTCGAATATGAGCAATTGCGTGAAAAGGCGGGGCCGTCCGATGAACTGACCGGCACCAGCGCCGCGATCAACAATGTCCGCGCGACGCTGAAGCGCGTGGCGGGCACGGGAAGTCGCGTGCTGATCACCGGTGCGCCGGGCGTCGGCAAGGAAGTCGCCGCGCGCGTGCTACACGGCTGGAGTGGTAGGCAGAATGCGCCGTTCCGCGTGATTTCGTCGGCGCGCATGGATCCCGAGACGGTCGAGACCGAATTGTTCGGCTCCGAGGCCGAGGACGGGTCGATCCGCGTCGGGCTGCTCGAACAGGCGCATGGCGGCACCTTGTTCCTCGACGAGGTCGCCGACATGCCGATCACGACGCAGGGCAAGATCCTGCGCGTGCTGACCGACCAGAGCTTTACCCGCGTTGGTGGCCGCACGATGATCCGCGTCGATGTCCGCATCATTTCGGGCTCGGCGCGCGATCTGATGACCGAAATCGCCGAAAACCGGTTTCGCGAGGATCTTTATTACCGGCTGAACGTCGTGCCAGTGCATATCCCACCGCTGCGCGAGCGCCGCGACGATATCGCCAGCCTGTGCGACCATTACATCGGCCGTTACGCCGCCGACCGCCGCGTCGCGCCGCCCGAAATCAGCTCGGAGGCGATGGCGGCGCTGCAGGCGCATGAGTGGCCGGGCAACGTCCGCGAACTGCGCAACGTGATCGAACGTGTGATGATCCTGGCGCCGAGCGACCGCCTGGCGCGGATCGATGCCGACATGCTCCCCGCCGAACTAGTGCGCGGGGGCGCCGACATATTGCCCAATTCGGAATCGATCACCGCAATCCCGCTCAAGGAAGCGCGCGAAAATTTCGAGCGCGAATATCTGCGCATCCAGATCAACCGATTTTCGGGCAATATCTCGCGCACCGCGACCTTCATCGGCATGGAGCGCTCGGCGTTGCACCGCAAACTGAAACTTTTGGGGCTTACCGAGAGTTCGGACGGCGAGGGGTAGCGGCTTTGCGCTAGACCTTCGGCGACCTTTGCCGCATATTGCGTGCACGAAGAAGGTCTCAATAGCCGGAAAACCGGCACCATACCCGCGGTTCTGCCGCCAAAAACAGGAGGCAAATGTGTCCGATAAAAACCAGAATCTCCAGGATATTTTCCTCAACGCCCTTCGCAAGAGCAAGACGCCGGTGACCATGTTCCTGGTCAAGGGTGTGAAGCTGCAGGGCATCATCACCTGGTTCGACAATTTCTCGCTGCTGCTCCGCCGCGATGGCCAGTCGCAGCTGGTGTACAAGCATGCGATCTCGACCGTGATGCCGTCACATGATTTCGATCTGGCGCTGCTCGGCGACAATCTGCGCGATGCGCCGGCAAGCAAGGGCAAGGCGCTGCAGGATGTTTTCCTCAACGCGGTGCGCAAGTCCGACGAGTCGGTGACGATGTTCCTCGTCAACGGCGTGATGTTGCAAGGCGATATCGTTGCCTTCGATCTGTTCTGCATGTTGCTCGAGCGCGAGCGGCAGGTCCAGCTCGTCTATAAGCACGCGATTTCGACCGTCCAGCCGAACGGGCCGATCAACCTGACCGACAGCGAGCCGGACGCCGAAGCGGACAACGCCTGATCGACCCGATAGCCGACAATGAAGACGAGGTAACGCGCGGCGCCGCTGCGCTTATCGTCGTGCCCGAATGGCATAGCCAGCGGCTTGCCCGCGATCTCGACGCGCGCGCCGAGGAGGCGCGGGGGCTGGCGCTGGCGATCGGGCTCGATGTCGTCGCGGTGCACACGCTCCGCCTGCGCCAGACGCGCGCGGCGACCTTGCTCGGTGTCGGCCAGATCGAGGCGATCACGCCCGATATCGCGGCAAAGGGCGTACAACTGGTCGTTGTCGATGCGGCGCTCAGCCCGATCCAGCAGCGCAACCTCGAAACGGCTTTCGGTACAAAGGTCATCGACCGCACCGGGCTGATCCTCGAAATCTTCGGCGAACGCGCTGCGACCGCCGAAGGGCGGTTGCAGGTCGAGCTGGCGCATCTCGATTATCAGGCAGGGCGGCTGGTACGCAGCTGGACCCACCTCGAACGCCAACGCGGTGGCTTCGGCTTTCTCGGCGGCCCCGGCGAGACACAGATCGAGGCCGACAGGCGGATGATCCGCAACCGCATGGCGCGCATCCGCCGCAGTCTGGAGGATGCGCGCCGCACGCGTCAGTTGCAGCGGTCGAAACGGCAGCGCGCGCCATGGCCCGTGGTGGCGCTCGTTGGCTATACCAATGCCGGAAAATCGACCTTCTTCAATCGCTTGACGGGAAGTGACGTCATGGCGGAAGATATGCTCTTCGCCACGCTCGACCCGACGATGCGCGAGATAAGGTTGCCCGGGATCGACAAGGCAATCCTGTCGGATACGGTCGGGTTCGTGTCCGACCTGCCCACCGAGCTCGTCGCGGCATTCCGCGCAACGCTGGAGGAAGTCACCACCGCTGACCTCATCGTGCATGTTCGCGACATCGTCCATCCCGACAGCGAAGCGCAATATGACGACGTGCGCGCGATCCTGAACTCGCTCGGTGTCAACGGACCGCAGGACGACGGGGAGGGCGATGCACCGCCCGCGATCCAGCAGATCGAAATCTGGAACAAGATCGACACCGCCGATGACGAACGACGTGCGGCCATCGAGGAAATGGCAGCGCGTCGCCCCGATGTCGCGCTGATCTCGGCGGTGACAGGCGAGGGCGTCGAGGCCGCGCGCATCCTGATGGCGTCGCAATTGACCGCACTGCATAAGGTGCAGCGCATCTATCTGACCTATAGTCAAGGCGAAGCGGCGGCGTGGCTTCACGCGCGCGGCGAAGTGCTGGCGGACGAGCCCGAAGCCGAGGGGCATGTGCTGACCGTGCGGCTTGATCCCGCCGACAGCGCGCGGTTCGAGCGGCTATGGCCTGCTACGGACGTTCCGACGCCTTAACTGCCTGCCAATGGCTTTCCTGCACGTCGAGCGACAGCCCTGACAGGCTGCCGCCCGCACGCGCTTCCATCGCCGCAAAGCGGCGCGCGAATTTCATGTTGGCATCGCGTAGCGCGCTCTCGGCGTCGACGCCGAGGTGGCTGGCATAATTGACCACCGCGAACAGCAGGTCGCCGATCTCTTCGTGCCGCTCGGCGTCACTCGCCGCCTCTGCGACCTCGACAAGCTCTTCGGCGATCTTGTCGCGCGGTCCATTGACATCGGGCCAGTCGAAGCCGACGCGCGCCGCGCGGCTTTGCAGTTTTTGCGCGCGGAGCAACGCGGGCAAAGACAAGGCAACGCCTGAAAGCGCACTCGTCGGCCCGTCGGATGCGCGTGATGCGCGTTCGGCCGCCTTGATTTGTTCCCATTGCAGGCGAACGTCGTCGGTCTTTGTTTCGCCGAAGATATGCGGATGGCGTCGTTCCATCTTCTCGCTGATCGCATTGGCGACATCGTCGAAGCCGAACAGGCCGTCGTCGGTCGCGATCTGGCTGTGAAAGACGACCTGGAGCAACAGGTCGCCAAGCTCGTCGCAGATGGCCGCAGGATCGCCGCCGGCGATTGCGTCGGCGACCTCATAGGCTTCCTCGATCGTGTACGGCGCAATGGTCGAGAAATCCTGCGCGAGATCCCATTCACAGCCGCCATCGGGATTGCGCAATTGCGCCATGATGGCGAGCAGGCGGTCGATGGGGGATTGGGCTGCCGTCTCGGCCATAAGATTATCCGATAATATATATTATGTTAAATGCCAGGAGATATGAGAAGGGATAAGCTCCCCTATGTCACCGCCTGCCATGTGCGAATGACGAGGAACACGAGTCCGAAGATCGCCACCCACGCTAACGCCATCTTGAGCCAATCGGCCATCGGCAAGCGCCGTGCGATGAGCGAGCTCAGCACCAACGCGAATGCGCCCGCAAACCAGAGTATCTGGACAGTCGTTTCGCCCGTCATAGCTGCACCTCCAGTCCGTCATATCCCGGTTCGACGCCCGGCGGCAATTCGGCCGCAAGGTCGTCATAATCCATCGTATTGTCCATATGGGTGATGATCGCGCGCGGGTTGCCGACCTTGGCAAGGCCTTCGAGCGTCATAGCCAGATGCGGATGCGTCGGATGCGGATAACGGCGCAGCGCATCGATGACGAACAGGTCCACGCCCTGGAAGAAGTCGACCATCTCGTCCGTAAATTTCGAAAAATCAGTTGCATAGGCGATCTTATGTGCACCATCGCTGAAGATCAGTCCGGACGCCTTGATCGGGCCGTGCGGCATTTCGATCGCTGAGACTTCGATGGGCCCGATCGATTGATGATCGTGAAGATCGATCGGATCGACCGACGCCGGATAGCCGGCATTGCCGGCAAAGGCATAAGTGAAGCGCCATTTCAATATGTCGAGCACATGGTCGCGCGCATAGACCGGAACCGCCGATCGGCGCAGATGCATGACCTGGCGCAGGTCGTCGAGCCCGTGTGTATGGTCGGCATGCTCGTGCGTCCAGATGACCGCATCGATTTCGCCCACGCCCGCGTCGAGCAGTTGCAACCGCATATCGGGGCTGGTGTCGACGAGGATGCGAAAGCCTCCCAGCGACACCATGATCGAGGCGCGGCTACGCAGGTTTCGCGGATTGTCGGGATCGCACTGCCCCCAGTCATTGCCGATCCGCGGGACCCCCGAAGATGTCCCGCAACCGAGAATTCTGAGCTTCATCGCGCGTATGACGTCATGGCTGGGCCTTGTTGAAAAGCGTGTAGAAATTGGCGCTCGTCGCCGCGGCGAGCACGTCGGCGTCCTCGTCGCGCAGCTGGGCGAGGAACGCGAGCGTATCGGCCACAAAGGCGGGCTCGCCGGTCTTGCCGCGGTGCGGGACGGGGGCAAGGAAGGGGGAATCGGTCTCGATCAGCAGGCGGTCCTGCGGCAGCCATTTCGCGGTTGCTTGCAGGTCGGCGGCATTCTTGAAGGTAACGATACCCGAGATCGAGATGAAAAGCCCGAGGTCGAGCGCCTTGCGCGCAAAATCGTCGCTCGCGGTGAAGCAATGGATCACACCGGGGAACGCCGCCCTGCCCATCTCTTCGCCGAGCAGCGCCAACGTATCCGCCTCGGCATCGCGCGTGTGGACGATGATCGGCAGGCCGGTCGCCTGCGACGCATGGATGTGACGGCGGAAACTGTCCTGCTGCCGCACCCGGTCGCTCTTGTCGTAATAATAGTCGAGCCCGGTCTCGCCGATCCCGATCACCCGGCGGTGCGCGGCGCGTTCGACCAGCTTGGCGGTATCGACGTCGGGGTGGTGGTCGGCGTCGTGCGGATGGATACCGACGCTTGCCCATACGTCGTCGTTCGCTTCCGCCGCGGCGAGCACATCGTCCCATTCGCTTTCGCGCGTCGCGATGTTGAGCATCGCGGTGACGCCGCGCGTGCGGGCGCGGTCCAGCACGTCGGCCTGCTGCTCGGCGAGGCCCTTGTAGTTGAGGTGGCAATGCGAATCGACGAGCATCAGGCCTCCCCTTCCCCTTCAGGCAGGTCGAGGCGCGGGAAGATCGCGACAGGCTGGCCGACGGTGAAACCGCTGGCGGAAAGTTTCGCAAACCAGACGTTATCGGCGAGTGCCGCTGAATCGCGCGCATCTTCGGCGATGCCCATCTGGTCGAGCAGCTTGTCGGCGGCCGCCGGGACGACGGGCCGGATCGCGATCGCCAGCGTGCGCACCGCCTGGAACAAGGTCATCAGCACCGCGCGCATGCGTTCGGGGTCGGTCTTGCGCAGCGCCCACGGCGCCTGTGTGTCGACATATTGGTTGCACGCGAAGACGGCGCGGATCCAGTCTTCGATGCCGACCGAAAAAGCGAGCTGCTCGAATTCGCGCGGCAAGCGGGCGGCCGCCATGTCGGTGACGTCCGCGAGCAGGTCGATATCGTCCTTCGCTGGCGTATAGTCGGACGAAAGCTTGCCATCCAAATTCTTGAAAATCATCGACAAGCTGCGCTGAGCGAGATTGCCAAAGCTGTTCGCAAGATCGGCGTTCGCGGTCCGCACGATCGCCTCGGCCGAATAGGTGCCGTCCTGCCCGAAGCTGACTTCGCGGAGCAGATAATAGCGCAGCGCGTCGACCCCAAACTGGTCGGCGAGTGCCATCGGGTCGACGACATTGCCGAGCGACTTCGACATCTTCTCGCCGCGGTTCAAAAGGAAGCCGTGGCCGAATACCTGCTTCGGCAGCGGCAGATTAGCACTCATCAGGAACGCCGGCCAGTAAACCGTATGAAAACGCACGATATCCTTGCCGATCATATGGATATTTGCGGGCCAGAATGTCCCGAAGTCGCTATCGGGGTCGGGATAACCCAGCCCCGACAAATAGGTGGTGAGGGCGTCGACCCATACATACATCACATGTCCCGGCGAACCCGGCACCGGCACGCCCCAGTCGAAACTGGTACGCGAAACACTGAGATCCTTGAGGCCCCCCTCGACGAAGCGCATCACCTCGTTGCGGCGGCTTTCGGGGCGGATGAAATCGGGATTGTCGTTGTAGAGCGCGAGCAGCTTGTCCTGATAGTTGGACAGGCGGAAGAACCAGCTTTCCTCGACGGTCCATTCGACCGGCGTGCCCTGCGGCGAGAGGCGGACGTCCCCTTCCCCGTCGGTCAGCTCGCTTTCATCGTAGAAAGCTTCGTCGCGGACCGAATACCAGCCCTCATAACGGTCGAGATAAAGATCGCCATTCGCTTCCATCGCGCGCCAGATCGCCTGCGATGCGGCGTGATGCGCGGCGTCCGACGTGCGCATGAAATTGTCATAACTGATATTTAGTCTGGAGTACATCTCACGGAAATATCCCGACATTTCGTCGGCAAGGTCGATCGTCGCGCGGCCCTGGTCGCGGGCGGTCTGGAACATTTTCAGCCCATGTTCGTCGGTGCCGGTGATCAGGCGCACGTCGCGGCCGCGAGCCCGCTGGAACCGGGCCATGACGTCCGTCGCGATCGCTTCGTAAGCGTGGCCGATATGCGGACGGCCGTTGGGATAGCTGATCGCAGTGGTGATGTAGAAAGGTTCGGTGTTTTCGGACATGGCCGCGCCTTAGCCGTTGGCGCGCGTGAGGGAAAGCGTCAGCGTGCGGTTTGCCCCGCACGCGGCGCCAATTCAGCGAGGCAGTTGCCAATCTCGAACCCCACCATCGCGCCGTCGTACGATCCGCGGATGGCATCGCGAACGGTGCGCTGGACGCGGTCCCATTGCGCAAGGATCGGTGCGATCTCAGCCACCGGCCGTTCACGTGCCAGACGCGCGAGCAGCCCGGGAACGATGTCGATCACCAGTTCGAGCCGGGCGCGATTGCTGGTCCCGCCGACTTCGCGTGCGAGTGCCTCGCGGAGCCGGTTCTCGGGATCGCCCGAGGTGGCAATGGCGAGCAATTTCTTCTCCATCACCGCAACGTCGCTATCGATCAGCGCAAGTGCCTTGCCCGGTACCCCGCCCGATGCAGCGACGATGGCGCGTACCTCTGCCATTTCGAGCATCGGCCGCAGCTCGTGCAGCCACGCTGTCATGACGTCATGCTGAACCGGTTGAAAACGCAGCGTTCTGCATCGTGACCGGATGGTGGGGAGCAGGCGCCCCGGTGAATGGCTGACGAGCAGGAAGAGCGTCTTTGCCGGCGGTTCCTCGAGCGTCTTGAGCAGCGCGTTTGCGCCGTCGGTCTCGAGATCGTCGACCGCATCGACGATGATCACGCGCCACTCGCCGAGCGACAACGAGAGGTGCAGGCGGCGGATCATCTGCCGCACCTGCTCGATCGTGATGTTGCGCGCGAGTTCCTTGGCCTTGTCTTTCGGCTGACGCGCGAGGCGAAGGATCTCGGGGTGGTTTCCGGCATCGACGAGGCGCCCAGCAGCCTCGTCGCCCGCATCATCGAGGCCGACCGCCTGTGCATCGCCGCCGCGGCCGTGCGTGACGAGGAAACGTGCGACGTGCTCGGCGAAGGCGCCCTTCCCCATTCCCTGCGGCCCAGCGAGGAGCCACGCGTGATGGAGGCGGCCGCCCTGCCACGCTTCGAGAAAGGCCTTTTCGGCGTCCTGATGACCGATCATGGCAGCCATTCCGCAAGCTCGGCGAGGATCGCCGCGGTGACCTCGTCGGCGGCGGCATCGGCGCTGACGATCCGCCACCGGGCAGGCTCCGCCTCGGCCATTTCGACGAAGCGCGCCGCGAGCCGGGCCTGATAGTCGGCGGGCTTGTTGCCCATGCGGTCGCTCCCGCCGCGCTCCGTCAGTCGCCGCGCCGCTTCGTCAGCACTGACGGTGAGCAGGAAGGTGCGGTCGGGCAACAAGCCCAGCGAACCGAAGCTATGCAGCATCAGAATATCGACATCGGTGATACCGCCGCCGCCACCCTGATAGGCGCGGCTCGAATCGACGAAACGATCGCAGAGCACCCATGCGCCGCGATCGAGCGCCGGGCGAATAGTTCGCGCGACGTGATCGGCGCGCGCTGCGGCGAAAAGCAAGGCTTCGCTGCGCGCATCCCAACGGTCGTCGCTGCCCTCCATCAACAGCGCGCGGATCGCTTCGGCCCCCGCGCTGCCGCCGGGTTCGCGCGTCGCCACGGCTTCGATACCGCGCACCTCCAGCGCCGCTGCGAGCGCGCGGATCTGCGTCGATTTACCGACCCCCTCCCCGCCTTCCAGCGTGATAAAGCGTCCCGTCACAGTCCGGTCAGCCGGTAAAATCCGGTTCGCGCGCGCGACCACCAGCCGCCCTCGGCTACGTCGGCGGCGGCGATCAGCGGCGTCGTTTGTGGCGGAAGCCCGTCGGGCGTGACGACGAGGTCCGCGACCGGCGTCCCGCGCGTGACGGGCGCCGTGATGGGGGCTTGGGTGCGCATCACCGCGCGATAGCCGCCCTCATAGCCCTTGGGAACCGTCATCCGTACGGCAATCCCGGTCCGTGTGGCGACCGCTGGAATAGCACCTTTCCGGATGTCCACGCGGCCGAGGCTGGCGCCGGCGGGGACGATTTCGCGCCCTTCCCATTCGTCGAAACCCCATTTCATCAGCCGCTCGGCTTCGTCGCGGCGCGCTTTTTCGCTGCTCATGCCGGCGACGACCATGATGAGGCGGCGCCCTTTGCGTTTCGCCGAGCCGAGGAAGCAATAGCCGGCCTCGGCGGTGTGACCGGTTTTCAGGCCGTCGGCTCCTTCAAAACGCCCGAGAATGGGATTGCGGTTGGGCTGGATGATCGGCTTGCCGTCGGGCGACCTGCCATGCTGGAGCTTGAGCAACGAAAAATAGCGATTATAGCCGTCCGGATGGTCGCGGATCAGCCGGTCGGCGAGCGTGACGAGGTCGGCGGCACTGACCTTCGTGACGCCGCCATCCGGCCAGCCATTCGGCGTCCCGAAGCGGCTCGATGCCATCCCAATTTTGGCTGCTACTGCATTCATTCTCTTGACGAATGCCTCTTCGCTCCCGTCAATCCCGACCGCGAGAACTGCAGCGGCGTCATTGCCCGAAACGGTGATCAGCCCCTTCATCAATTCGTCGACCGAGACTTTTTCGTTCGGGCGCAGGAACATCGTTGATCCGCCGGTGCTGCCGTTCCATTTTTTCCACGTCGCCTCGCCGACGGTGAATTGCTTGTCGCGCGCGAGTTCGCCCTTCTTGATCAGGTCGAGCACGACATAGGCGGTCATCACCTTTGCCATTGAGGCCGGGGCAAAGCGCTTATCGGCGCCGCGCGAAAAGAGGATTGCGCCCGAATCGAGATCCTTGAGCAGGACGATCGGAGCCTGGGTGACATAGAGCGGGCGGCTCACCGGAGAATTTTTGACCGGCGCGTTTTTCGGACGAGCATCGCCCGCCGATGCAGCCGGAAAGGCGAATGTCAGGGCAAGGGTCGTCAGCGCCGCGGCGCCGCCTTTTGCAAGGATGGCCGGCTTCCGCACGCGCCCGACCGTTAGCGGTCGCGCTGGACCACCGCGTCGCGGAAGCCCTTGGCTTTGACCTTGCCGAGCGCGCCGCGAGCTTCGGCGTCGCTGGCGAAGGGGCCAACGCGGACGCGCCACAAGGTACCGGCCTTCGTGACATGGCCGTCAACGGATTTCGCCGCTGCATTGGCGCGGCTTTCGGCGCTGAACGCGCCGACCTGAACCACATATTTTCCCGCGACCGTGGCAGCGGGCTTCGCGGCCGAGGCTGCCGGTTTTGCAGCCGCTGCGGGCGTTGGCTTGGTCGTTCCGGGGCCTTCGACGACGAAGCGGTCGTCGCCCGGCTTGGCGGTACCCGATGCAATCGGCGCCGCGGGCTGCGCGATCACCGGCGTTGCCGCAGCGATCGCAGCCTTGGGCACAGGCAGCGCCTTTGCCTTGCTGCGCAGGATCGCCAGCAGCGATTCGGGGGTCGCAATCCGTTCGGGAACAGGCTTTCCGGCTCGAAGCTGCGCGCGTTCGGCTGCAGGCGGGTTGGTACGGCGGACGCGCACTGCGGAAACGCCGTCGGTCAGCCCCAACTGTTCGGCGGCGCCGCGCGACAGGTCGACGAGCCGGTCGCCCACCATCGGACCCCGGTCGTTGACGCGCACCAGGATCGTCCGACCGGTATCGAGCGCGGTGACCTCGACATAGCTCGGGAGCGGCAGTGTCCGGTGCGCAGCACTGATCGCCGCGGGATCGAAAATCTCGCCATTGGCGGTCGGTTTTCCGCCAAGTTCCTCGCCATACCAGCTCGCATAGCCGACATCGTCATAATCGGGGATGTCGGCGGGCGTATAGGTGACGCCCGCGATCGTATAAGGATCGCCGAGCTTTACGGGCACATCTGCGACCCCGTTCGCTGCGGTCGTCGGCGTCGGGCTGGCCGTCGGCCCCCCTTCGCGCTTGCCGTCCACACTACCACAGCCGGCGAGCAACAGCATTGCCCCCGCCATCAGGCCCCCGCCCCTAACGATCGATTTCATCCGCCAGCAACCCCACAGACAGTGCGTAAAAGTTGGAACAATTATAGTCCAATATCGCACGATAGTTACCGGTCAGCAAATAGGCCGTGCGACCGGGGCCATCGGGTTCGAGAAGCGTCGCCTGGACATTGCCGTCGGGCCAGCGCCCGCCAAGCGGCGCGATGCCGTCGGCGCGCCATTCGGCCATCGAGCGCCAGCGGCTGTGACGATCGAAAACACGCGGGCAGCGGGTGGGTGTGAGGCGATTAGCGACCGCGCCGCGGTTGAAGCCGGCGGGAACGGTCACCGCGACGCCCCATGGCTGGCCGGCACGCCAGCCTGCGCGGCGCAGGTACGAACCGATCGACTCGATCGCATCGGCTTCGCTCGACCAGATGCGCGCAACGCCATCGCCATCGCCATCCTCGGCGACCTGCAAATAGACCGAGGGCAGAAATTGCGGATAACCAAAGGCGCCGGCCCAGCTGCCTTTGAGCGCGCTGCGCGGCACGCCGCGTTCGACCATTACCATTGTTGCGATCAGTTCGGGTTCGAACAAGCTGCGGCGGCGGCCTTCATAGGCGAGCGTCGCCAGCGCTTCGGGCAAGTCGAAATTGCCCGTGACCTGACCATAAGCGGTTTCATGGCCATAGATCGCGATCATGATGCTCGTCGGAACGCCCGTGCGCGCCTCAATGCGCGAGAGCAGCGGGAGCAGCCGGTCGTGGACGCGGCGCCCGCCGCCGATGCGTGCCGCGTCGACATGCTTGGCCTTGTACGGAGCGAACGACGGAATCGGGGTGTTGGGGCTTGGCGGGCTGCCCAGATTGTCGCGGTCGAGCGCGATGACGCGAGGGTTATAGACGAGCCCCGCGGTCACGCGGTCGAAGGTCGTGCGCGACACACCGCGCGCCTGCGCCTTTGGCCAAAGCGACTGGACATAGGTGTCGAAGCTGGCGTTGCTGCTTTGAGCGTGGAGCGGCGCCGAGGCGGTGAGCATCCATGCCGACAGGAAGGCGGCCCCAAAATTGAAAAGGCGTCCGATTCTGAAACGAATAGCGTGCATCATGTTCCCCACCATAAGAGGTGTCTCGCATAGATGCGAGCGGCTTGGCTAGCTTTAGGCGGGACAGGACGAGTCATTCGCGCGATGGGGCGAGTGGGCGAGGTTTTGCTTGCCGCAAGGCGTTCGCGCGCTATGGCGGCGGCGAGCGGACAGGTGGCCGAGTGGTTTAAGGCAGCGGTCTTGAAAACCGCCGTGGGTGCAAGCTCACCGTGGGTTCGAATCCCACCCTGTCCGCCAATCAAGCAAAATGCAGCCGCCGGTATTTTCCGCGGAAATAGAGCAACGGATCGCGGTGCGGTTCGAACTGCGCCCGTACCACGCGACCAACGAGGATGAAATGGTCGCCCGCCTCGTGCAGCGATTCGCGCTGGCATTCGAACGAGACGAGCGAACTGCCGAGCAGCGGCACGCCAGTATGACCGGGGGCCCACGGCTGACCTGCGAAGCGGTCCTCGCCCTTTGCCGCAAAGCGGTTCGACGTCGGTTGCTGGCCGATTTGCAGCACGTTCACGCCGAAATGCGCGGCTTCGCGCAGCGCCGGTGCGGTGCCGGCGGTGTTGGCGATGCACACCAGCAGCAGCGGCGGATCGAGCGATACCGAGGTGAAGCTGTTCGCGGTCAAACCGACCGGCGTTCCTGCGCCGTCGACGGCGGTGACGATCGTGATCCCCGTCGCAAAACAGCCCATCGCGTCGCGCAGCGTGCGCGGGTCCGACCCCGCCTTGAATTCCATCGCCTCGCGCGGTTGCCGCTGTTCGAGAAATTCGAGCAATTGGCCGAGCAGCGCTTCTTTTCGGTCCGAGGCAAGCTCGAGGTCGCAATCATTGATGTCGGCGCTCTGGCTAAGCGGTAGTGCGGCGATGAAGGCCTCGCTGTCGACGCTTGCCTTTGCGGGGGAAAAGCCGCCGCGAACGACCAGCGTTGGAAGGGCCAGGCGCGACGCGGCGGCGCTTGCAATAGCCACGTCATCGACGGGCATGTCGACGAGGACAAGCCCCGCAGCGAGATGCGTTCCGTCATCGAGGCCCAGCGCGTGCGCAGCGATCCAGCTGCCGCGTCCCGCTGCGACCACCACGGGCCGCGATCCCATCTGCGCAAGAACGGCGCGCAAATCCTCGATATGCGGCGCGAGGTCCGCGCCATCGCGAAGGTCGAGATTGACGACGCGGCGGCCCGAGAGCACGAGCGCCTCTGCGACCTCGCGCCAGTTCGCGCGGCCGTGGCCGATGTCGGGGATCAGGAGGACCGCCGGGTCATTTTCGTCACCCAGCATATCGGCCGCAAGAATAACGCCGCCGAAACCTTTATATTCGATGAGACTCAAAAATCCCCCTTGCCGTGCCGGCAGGCTGAAGCCGGCGGCGTCCGATATGATCGATTGCGAAGAATCGGACCATATCGAAAGCCGCCGCTTCGCGCCAGCATGCGGGACGCATCAGGCGCGCATCGACGCGAGCCGCTGGTCGACGATCGCGTCGGCCTCGGCGATGATCCGGTCGATGAGTTGCTGGCACGTCGGGATGTCGTGGATCAGCCCCTGCACCATGCCCGCCCAAAACACGCCCTTCGAAAGGTCGCCGGTCTCGAGCAATTCGCGGCCTGCTTTGCCGTTCACCAGTTCGGTGACGTCGGCAAAGGTCGCGTCGGGCACCGCGAGGCGGCGCACCACCTCTTCGCTCACTTCGCTCTTGCCGACGCGCGCGGTGTTCTTGAGGCTGCGGAAGATCAGGAAGCTGCCGCGCTCGTCATTGTTGATATAGGCCTGTTTCACATTGTCGTGGATCGGCGCCTCAACCGTGGCGCAGAAGCGCGTGCCCATGTTGATGCCTTCGGCGCCGAGTGAAAGCGCCGCAACCAGCCCGCGGCCGTCGCCGAAGCCGCCCGAGGCGAGCATCGGGATCTTCACCTTGTCGGCGGCGGCAGGGATCAGGATCAGGCCGGGGATATCGTCCTCGCCGGGGTGGCCTGCGCATTCGAAGCCGTCGATCGAGATGATATCGCAGCCCGCGCGTTCGGCGGACAATGCGTGACGTACCGCGGTGCATTTGTGGAGGATCGTGACGCCGTGCGGTTTGAGCATTTCCCAGATTTCGCGCACCGCTTGCGTGCCCGCGGTCTCGACGATCTTGACCCCGCCGTCGATGATCGCCTGTGCATAGGCCTTGTAGTCGGGGGCGTTGATTGTCGGGAAGACGGTCATGTTTACGCCGAAGGGCTTGTCGGTCATCGCACGGCAACGCTCGATCTCGGCGCTCAGCGCTTCGGGGCTCGGCTGGGTCAGCGCGGTCAATATGCCGAGCCCGCCGGCGTTCGACACCGCGCTCGCGAGTTCGGCATAGCCGACGCTCTGCATCCCGCCCTGGACGATCGGATGTTCGATACCCAGCATTTCGGTGATGCGTGTCTTGAAAGCCATATCGATCTCTCCTGCGCGATCCTGCCCTTACGGCATGTTCGCCGCGATCCATGAAATAACTTGACGCTTACGTCAACGTCGGGTTGACTGGAAAGATAGTTAGATAGCGAAGGGAATCGGAATGGCGGCGCACGAAGGCATATCGGATCGGGCGCTGGCGATCGCCGCGAAGGTCGAAAGCTTCGTTCGCGAAATCGTCATTCCCTATGAGAATGACGCGCGCCGCGACCACCATGGCGCGCCGACTGATGAGCTTGTCATGGAGATGCGCGAGCATGCGCGCGCCGCGGGTGTGCTGACCCCGCACATCCTGGGCAATGGCGACCATTTGAACCAGCGCGAGACCGCGGTGGTGCTGATCAAGAGTGGCTTGTCTCCTCTCGGCCCCCTCGCGTGCAACACCATGGCCCCCGATGAGGGCAATATGTATCTGCTCGGCAAGGAAGGCAGCCCCGAACTCAAGGAGCGCTTCCTGAAGCCGATGGTCGCCGGCGAGGTACGCTCGGCCTTTTTCATGACCGAGCCTGCCGAAGAGGGCGGTGCAGGGTCCGACCCGTCGATGATGAAGACCACCTGCCACCTCGACGGCAACCATTGGGTCGTCAATGGCCGCAAGACCTTCATCACCGGCGCGCAGGGTGCACGCGTCGGCATCGTGATGGCAAAGTCCGAACAGGGTGCGTGCATGTTCCTCGTCGACCTGCCCGATCCCGCGATCCGCATCGACGACGTACCCAACACGATCGACAGTTCGATGCCCGGCGGTCACGCAACGCTCACCATCGATAACCTCCGCATCCCTGCCGACCAGATGCTGGGCGAGGCGGGCGAAGGCTTCCGTTACGCGCAGGTGCGCCTGTCCCCTGCCCGCCTGTCGCACTGCATGCGCTGGCTGGGTGCATGCATTCGTGCGCACGAGATCGCCACCGACTATGCGAACCGCCGCGAAGCCTTCGGCAAGCCGCTGATCGATCATGAGGGCGTCGGCTTCATGCTCGCCGAAAATATGATCGACCTGAAACAGGCCGAACTGATGATCGACTGGTGCGCATCGGTGCTCGACACCGGATCGCTCGGCACGGTCGAAAGCTCGATGGCGAAGGTCGCGGTGTCCGAGGCGCTGATGCGCATCGCCGACCGCTGCGTCCAGGTGATGGGCGGCACCGGGGTGACCGACAAGACGATCGTCGAGCAGGTCTTCCGCGAAGTTCGCGCCTTCCGCATCTACGACGGCCCGACCGAGGTCCACAAATGGAGCCTCGCCAAGAAGATCCGCCGCGACTGGAAGGCGGGGCTCTCCTGACACGGCCGTCAGTTGCGGCGCGAAAAGCGTAGCGTCAAAGTGCTTGACGTTTACGTCAACGTCCGGTTCATTGGCCGCAACGACATAATGGGAGAAGGACGGGTGCAGGCATGACCATCCTCTACGACGAAGGCCAGCAGGCGATCGCGACCGAATCGCGGCGCGTATTGGAAGCGCGGGTCGACAAGGACGCGCTGTTGCCGCTCCTCGAAGCCGTCGGCGAATATCATCGCCCCTTCTGGGATACTGCCAAGGAACAGGGCTGGACTGCGCTTGCACTTCCCGAAGCCGAGGGCGGTCTGGGGCTCGGCCTCATCGAACTCGGCCTCATCGCGCATCAGGCGGGGCGCAGCATCAGCGGCGCGCCGTTCCTGACGTCGGGCTTCGGCGCGGCCAAGGCAATCGAGCTTTTCGGGTCCGACGCGCAAAAGGCGCGCTGGCTGCCCGGCCTCGCGAGCGGCGAGACCATCGGCGCCATCGCCTTTGCGGCCGGTCCCGACGCCCTGCCCGCACGCCCCGATGTGACGTTTACCGACGACAAGCTTGATGGCACGGCCCGTGGCGTTTCCGGGGGGCTTGCCGCCGATGTCGCAATCGTCTTTGCGAACGGTCCGGGCATGCCGGTGCTCGCACTCGCCGACCTCGCCGGGACGCAGCGTTCGGCCATCCCGAGTTTCGACAACAGTCGGCTGATTGCCGATATCGGCTTTATCGGTACTCCCGCCGAAACGCTCGCGGTGGGCGGCGCAGCGCGCGACGCGGCGCTCCACATATTGGCGTTGCAAGCCGTCGTCACTGCGCACGAGCAGACCGGCGGGGCCGAGGCGCTGATGGAAATCGCGCGCGACTATGCGCTGACGCGCAAGGCGTTCGGCCAGCCGATCGGTGCCTTCCAGTCGGTGAAGCATCGCATCGCCGAACTCTACGGCCTTGTCGAACTGGCGCGCGCGAACTGCATCCATGCTGCGGCGCGTGAAGGCGCCGCCGATTTCATTACCGCCGCTGCGGCCGCGCGGCTGTCGGCGACCGAGGCCTATGACACCGCCGCGCGCGATTGCATCCAGATCCACGGCGGCATCGGCGTGACGTGGGAAATCGGGCTGCACCTTCACATGCGCCGCGCGCGCAGCCTTGCGATCGAACAGGGCAGTAGCCTGTTCTGGGAAGATGTGCTGGTTGATCAGCTTGCAGGAGAAGCGGCATGAGCGATCTCGACGCCTATCGCGCCAAGGCTTCCGCCTGGCTGCAGTCAATGGCGCCGACCTTTGGCCGCGATGCCCGCAAGGGCCTCTCCGAAGCCGACGATCTGGCGCTCGGCCGCCGCTACCAGAAGGCGAAATTCGATGCGGGCTACGCCGGCATCAACTGGCCGACCGAATATGGCGGCCAGGGCCTCAGCCATCTCGAGAAAGTCACCTTCGACGCCGAAGAAATGAAGCATGGTTTCCCGAGCTTCTATTTCGGCATCTCGCTCGGCATGCCCGTACCGGTGCTGATGCAGTTCGGCAGCGACAAGGAGTTCGTCAAGGAACGCGTGCTGAAGGCGCTGCAGGGCGAGGAAATCTGGTGCCAGCTCTTTTCCGAACCCTCGGGCGGCTCGGACCTTGCGGGCCTGCGCACCAAGGCCGAGCCTGAGGGCAACGGCTGGAAGATCAACGGGCAGAAGGTGTGGACGAGCTGGGCGCATTACAGCGACTATGGCGTGATCGTCGTGCGCACCGACCCGACCGTCGCGAAGCACAAGGGGCTGACCTATTTCTGGGTCGACATGAAGGCGCCGGGCGTCACGGTGCGCCCGATCAAGCTGGCGGGCGGCGACAGCCACGTCAATGAAGTCTTCTTCGACGATGTGAAGATCACCGACGACCACCGCATGTCGCCGGTCGGTGGGGGCTTTGCGGTCGCGATCGCGACGCTGATGATCGAACGCTATGTCGCGACCGACAGCGCGGGATTCGGTCCGCATCTTGACCTGTTCGTCGAGCTGGCGAAGGACGTTCAATTAAACGGTCGGCCCGCGATCGAGGATGGGCGTATCCGCCAGCAGATAGCGCGCAACCATGCGATGCGCGCCGGGCTCGATTCGATCAACGTGCGTGCGCGGCTGATGATGCAGGCGGGGATGATGCCGGGCCCCGAAGGCTCGCTGAACAAGCTGGTTGCAGTGCGCTCGCGCCAGAAATTGTCCGAACTTGCGCTCGACCTGCAGGGCCACGACGGCTTCCTCTTCGACGAACATGCGTCGCAGAAAGAAGATTGGGCGTCGAGCTGGATCAACGCGCCGACGGGCCGCATCGCCGGCGGGTCGGACGAGACGTTGCTCAACACGATCGCGGAGAAGGTACTCGGCCTGCCGCAGGATCATCGCCCCGACAAGGGCATCCCCTTCAACCAGATTCCCGCCTGAGGAGCCTCCCCATGAAGATTGATTCCACCATATCAGCGGTCGTCACCGGCGGCGCCTCGGGTCTGGGCCGGGCTACCGCCGAAGCGCTGGCCGCCTCGGGCGTGAAGGTTGCGATTTTCGACATCAACGATGCACTTGGCGAGGAGGTCGCGGCGTCGATCGGCGGCCTGTTCGTCCATGTCGATATCACCGACGAGCAATCGGTGCTCGATGGCTATGCCAAGGCGCGCGCCGCGCATGGGCAGGAGCGCGTGTGCGTCCATTGCGCGATGACGTCGCGCCGCGGCAAGACGCTCGCCTATGACAAGGAAATCGGCGGCTATCGCCGTACGCCCACCGCCGACTATGCCTTTGGCGTCGAGGGCATATTGACCGCGAGCTATCGCGTCGCGTCGATCTCAGCCGAAGGCATGGCGACCGTTCCCGAAATGGAAGACGGCGAACGCGGCGCGATCGTGCTCACCGCCTCGGTCGCGGCGCAGGATGGCCAGATCGGCCAAGTCATCTATGGCTCGGCAAAGGCCGGCGTGAACGGCCTCGTCCTGCCGATGGCGCGCGATCTGATGGATCTGGGCATCCGGGTCAATTCGATCATGCCGGGCGTATTCGGTACGCCGCTCCTCAACAATATGAACCCGAAGGTGAAGGAGAGCCTCGAGGCCTCTGTTCCCTTCCCCAAGCGGCTCGGCAAGGCCGAGGAATATGCGAGCCTCGCGATGGAGATGGTCCGCAACACCTATTTCAACGGACAGGCCGTGCGCCTCGACGGCGCGATAAGGATGGCCCCCCGCTAAACTCCCCATCAACGCGCTTTTCAATCGACTGACGATCTTCGAAGCTCTCCACGAAAGGATATTCACCATGGCCGAGGCCTATATCATCGACGCCGTTCGTACCCCGCGCGGGGTCGGCAAACCGGGCAAGGGCGCGCTATCGCACCTGCATCCGCAGCATCTTGCCGCGACGGTGCTGGCTGCGATCCGCGACCGCAACAATCTCGACACTTCAACCGTCGACGACATCGTCTGGTCGACGTCGAGCCAGAACGGCAAGCAGGGCGGCGACCTCGGCCGCATGGCGGCGCTGTCGGCGGGTTATGACACCAAGGCCAGCGGCACGACGCTCGACCGCTTCTGTGGCGGCGGGATCAGCTCGGTGAATTTCGCCGCTGCCAGCGTGATGAGCGGCATGGAAGATTGCGTCATCGCCGGCGGCACCGAGATGATGAGCTATACGACCGCTTTCGCCGCCGAACAGGCAAATGCCGGCCTGCCCCCGCGCCTGATGGGATCGGGTCACGAAGCGCTCGACGAAATCCACCCGCAATCGCATCAGGGCGTATGCGGCGACGCGATCGCGACGATCGAAGGCATCAGCCGCGAAGACCTTGATGCGCTCGCGCTTGTCAGCCAGCAGCGTGCCGACCGCGCGATCAAGGAAGGCCGCTTTGCCAAGTCGGTCGTGCCGGTCCTGAACACCGACGGCAGCGTCGCGCTCGACCATGAGGAATTTCCGCGCCCTGAAACGACCGCCGAGGGCCTTGCTTCGCTGAAGCCGGCCTTCACCGGCCTTGCCGACTTCGACCTTGGCGGCGGCTTCACCTTCCGCAAGCAGATCAACCGCCGCTATCCTGACGTAGAGATCCAGCATTTCCACCATGCCGGCAATTCGTCGGGCGTCGTCGATGGCGCAGCCGCGCTGCTGCTGACCTCGAAGGATTATGCCGACAAGCATGGCCTGAAGCCGCGCGCGCGCATCGTCGCCTATGCCAATATCGGCGACGATCCGACGCTGATGCTCAACGCCCCGGTTCCGGCGGCGAAGAAGGTGCTCGAAAAGGCCGGCCTGACGAAGGACGACATCGACGTCTGGGAGATCAACGAAGCCTTCTCGGTCGTCGCCGAAAAGTTCATCCGCGACCTCGATCTCGACCGCGAAAAGGTCAACATCAACGGCGGTGCGATGGCGCTCGGCCACCCCATCGGCGCGACGGGTTCGATCCTGATCGGCACCGCTCTCGACGAACTCGAACGCTCGGGCGGCCGTTACGGCCTCGTCACCATGTGCGCCGCCGGCGGCATGGCGCCCGCGATCATCATCGAACGTATCTGAAAAACAGGAGAGCCACGTGACCGGACCGCTGAAGGGTATCAGGATCATCGAATTTGCCGGCATTGGTCCCGGCCCCTTCTGCGGCATGATGCTCGCCGACCATGGCGCCGAGGTGATCCGCATCGATCGCCCCGGCGGCTTCATGGATCCGCGCGATCCGCTGAGCCGCAATCGCACCTCGATCGTGCTCGACATGAAAAATCCCGAGGCGGTGCAGATTGCGCGCGATCTTTGCAAAAGCGCCGACGGGATCATCGAGGGCTATCGGCCGGGCGTGATGGAGCGGCTCGGGCTCGGCCCCGAGGTGCTGCTCGCGGATAATCCGAAGCTCGTTTACGGGCGCATGACCGGCTGGGGTCAGTTCGGCCCCTATGCGCAGGCGGCGGGGCACGACATCAATTATATCTCGTTGTCGGGCGTGCTCCACGGGATCGGGCGCGCGGGCGAAAAGCCAGTACCCCCCGCTAATTATGTCGGCGATTTCGGCGGCGGCGGGATGATGCTGGCGTTCGGCATGTCGAGCGCGCTTGTCCACGCCGCGCGCACCGGCGAGGGCCAGGTGATCGACTGCGCGATGACCGACGGTTCGGCGCTGCTCGCGGGGATGAGTTGGTGGTTCCATGCGGCCGGGCGGCTGCAGGATCAGGCAGGCGTTAACATGCTCGACGGCGGCGCGCATTTCTATGACAGCTATGCCTGCGCCGACGGCAAGTTTATCTCGATCGGGTCGATCGAACCGCAATTCTACGCGCTGCTGCGCGAGAAGACCGGCCTCACCGACGACACCGACTTCGACGCGCAGATGGATCCGTCCAAATGGGGGCCGCTGAAGGAAAAGTTGACCGCGTTGTTCGCGACAAAGACGCGTGACGAATGGTGCGCGATCATGGAAATGACCGACGTCTGCTTTGCGCCGATCCTGTCGCTGAGCGAGGCGCCGCAGCATCCGCACAATGTTGAGCGCGAGACGTTCCTGACCGTCGGTGGCGCGGTCCAGCCTGCTCCAGCGCCGCGCTATTCAGCGAGCGTCAACGACACCCCGCGTCCCGCGCCCGCGGTCGGCGCGGATAGTGAAGCGGTGTTGATCGGGCTGGGCTATGATGCAGAAAGGATCGCTGCGCTGCGCGATGGCGGCGCGGTGCGCTGACGTTCACGCGCCGCGCGCGGTCATCGCTTCCCAGAGGCCGCGCCCGCCGAGGCCCGCCACTTGGCGACCAAGGCGCTGCGCCCAATAGGCATCGTTGCCGTGGGCGGTGCGCCAGCGCATCAGCGGGATTGTAACACGGTTGAGGTCATATTCCTCGGTGAAGCCGATAGCGCCATGCACCTGATGCGCGATGGCGGTGACGACGCCGACGGCGCGGTTGGCGCGTAGTTTTGCAGCAGCAATCTCCAAGTCGGCCGCCGTCGCATCGAGGCCCACTGTGTCGAGCCGCGCGGCGAGTGCTGCTGCGGCGGCTTCGACCGCGCGGACTTCGCAGGCCATGACCGCGAGCGATTGCTGCACCGCCTGAAATTTGCCCAGCGGGCGACCGAACTGCTGGCGGGTGTTCACATGCTCGATCGACAACGCGAGCGCCTGCCCCATTGCGCCCGCCATCATGCTGACGGTTGCCGCTGGTTGCAGCGCTTCAACAGCGATGAGTTCGGCGACCGGGAGATCGGGAGCAAGCACGCCTGCGATTTGTAATACCGCATTCGCATCGCCCCAGTCGCCGCCGAAACCGCCCTGCTCTTCCGGGACGAGCAAGAGGCTGAAGCCCGCCTCCTCGACCGGTGCGATGCCTGCGGTCGCGGCTTCGGCGAACACGGCGCGCGCAGTATCGCAGAGCATCTCTCGTGCCGCGCTCATCGGAGGCCCAATCCGCGTGCGATGATCCCGCGGATCACTTCGCGCGTGCCGCCGCGCAGCGAAAAGCTCGGCGAAGCAATGAGCAGCGCGCGGAGCAGCTTTGCGAGATCATCTTCATCGCCCCAGCCGCAGTCGACGATCGCCTGCACACGCCTGGGCATATCCTGTTCGAACGCGTTGCCGAGTTCCTTGACCACCGACGCCTCGACCATCGGGTCTTCGCCGGCCGCAAGCTTCGCAGCGGTCGACATCGACAGTTGGCGCAGCGTCCACATTTCGGCGGCGAGTTCGCCGATCAGCGTTGCAATCGCCGGAGCAGGTTCGGGGCCGGCTGCATCGATCAGCGCGACAAACAGCGCATGGCTCGACAGATAGCGTTCGGGGCCCGAGCGTTCGAGCCCGAGTTCGGCGGTGACCTGTTTCCACCCCTGCCCCCGCTCGCCGACGAGGGCGCCATGCGGTACGAGCACATCGTCGAAAAAAACCTCGTTGAAGTCGTGATGACCCGCCATGTCGATGATCGGAAGGATGGCGATGCCCGGTGTGTCGAGATCGATCAGCAACTGGCTGAGCCCGGCGTTGCGTTCGCTCCCCTCCTCGGTGCGGACGAGCGCGAGCATGATATGCGAGAAGTGCGCCCCGGTGGTCCAGATCTTCTGACCGTTGATCCGCCAGCCTTCCGCTGTTTCACGTGCAGTTGTCCGCACCCCCGCGAGATCGGAACCCGCGCCCGGTTCGGACAGGCCGATGCAGGCGTAGAGTTCGCCCTTCGCAATACCGGGCAGATAGCGCTGGCGCTGTTCCTCGCTGCCATAACGGAGGATCAGCGGCCCGGTCTGGCGATCGGCAATCCAGTGCGCGCCGACCGGTGCTCCCGCCGCCAGCAACTCCTCGATCACCACATAGCGCTCAAGTGGGTGGCGATCGCCGCCGCCGTAACGCTTCGGAAGTGTCATGCCGACATAGCCCGCCGCGCCGAGCGCGTGGCTGAAATCGGCATCGAAACTCGCCCAGCAGTTCGCCCGCGCTACCACGTCGCCCTGCGGCTGGTTCACCGCAAGCCAGCTCCGCAAATCGGCACGCAGTGCGGCAATGTCGCCGGGTGGATCGAAGGGATAGAGCGCAAAGCCTTGCATGTCGCACCAGCCATGCAATAGCTTTGGTTAGGCAGCAAAGGATAATTGAAGATGGGCGAATTTCTGAGTGTCGAGCGGCGGGGCAAGATCGCGATCCTGACGATGATCAAGCCGGAGAGCATGAACGCAATCGGCACGCACGAAGACTGCCAGGACATCATCGATACGCTGCGCACCCTCGGCGACGACCGTAGTGTCAGCGCGATCATCCTGACCGGCAGCGGCAAGGCATTCAGCGCCGGTGGGAACCTGAAAGGCATGCAGGATCGCACCGGCATCGGCGTGCTCGACCAGCCCGATTCCACCCGCGCCAATTATCGCAAGGGCGTGCAGGCGGTGATCCGCGCACTGATGGACTGCGAGGTGCCGATGATCGCCGCGGTCAACGGCCATGCGATCGGGCTTGGCGCCGACCTCGCCTGCACCTGCGACATCCGCATCGCGGCCGAAAGCGCCAAATTCGCCTGCAGCTTCATCAAGGTCGGGATCGTCCCCGGTGACGGCGGTGCATGGCTGCTGCAAAAGATACTCGGCTATCCGCGTGCCGCCGAACTCTTCCTGACCGGCGACCGCTTTGACGCAGCACAGGCAAAGGAATATGGTCTGGTCACGGACGTCGTGCCCGATGCGGAACTGCTCGACCGTGCAATCGCCATTGCCGAGCGGATCGTCTGCAACCCGCCCCGCGCGCTGCGTCTGACGAAACGCCTGCTCCGCGAGGCGCAGCACAGCCGGATGAGCGATATTTTGGAACTCAGCGCAGCCTATCAGGCGATCGTCCACGAAACCGCGGATAACCGCGAGGCGATCAATGCCTTTGTCGAAAAACGTCCCCCCGTGTTTACAGGAGAATGACCATGCTCGCCGAGCGTGTCCTGCCGCTGTCCGGCATCCACAATTTTCGCGACTATGGCGGCTATGCCGTCGAGGGTGGCGGGCGGCTCCGCGAGGCGATGCTGTGGCGCTCGGCGCACCATGAGGCGGCGACCGACGAGGATCTCTACGCGCTCGACGCGCTCGGGCTCGAAACGGTGGTTGACCTGCGCGGCGACGACGAGCGCGAGCTGCATCCTTGCCGGCGCAGCGAGAGCTTTTCGGCGCGCGTGCTGTTCGCGGGCGGCGTGACCGCCGGGCTCGCGCCGCATCTGCAGGCCGCGGGCGGGACGATCGATGTCGAGACGGCCCGTGAGCGGATGATCGATACCTATGCCGGCATGCCCTATCGTCCCGCGTTGGTCGCGACGCTGCGGCTCTATCTGGCGGCGCTCGCCGAATATGATGCGCCGAGCCTTGTTCATTGCGTGGCGGGCAAGGATCGCACCGGTTTCGCCGTCGCTATCGTTCACCGGCTGCTCGGCGTCCATGAGGACGATCTGATGCAGGATTATCTGCTGACCAACACCGCGGGCAAGATCGAGGAACGCATCGCGCAGGGCGCGGCGCATATCCGGTCACGTTACGGCGCCGAAATCCATGACGATGCGATCCGCGCGTTGATGTCGGTCAACCCTGCTTACCTCGACGCCGCACTCGCGACGGTGCGGCGCGACCATGGCGATATCCCGACCTATGCCGAGGCGGTGCTGAACTTCACCCCCGCCATGCGCGAGGCGCTGACCGACCGGTTGGTGGTGTAAGGGCCTATTGGCCCTTCACCAGCACCCCGCCCTTCACCACCGCATCGACGCTTTCGAGCTGGCGCACGTCGGTCAGCGGATTGCCGTCGACCGCGACGATATCGGCGTAGCGGCCGACCGCAATCGCACCGACATCCTTCTCGCGGCCGAGCGCCTCGGCAGCATTCTTCGTCGCCGCCTGGATCGCCTGCAGCGGGGTCATCCCATATTCGACCATGACGCGGAACTGCTTGCCGACGTCGCCGTGCGGCATCACACCGGCGTCCGAACCGAACACCATGCGCACGCCAGCCTTTACCGCCTTGCGGAAATTGTCGCGCTGGATCTGAGCCACCTCGCGGTCCTTGCGGAGGTTGTCCTCGAGCACGCCGTTCTTCGCGCCTTCGGCCTGCGTATATTCGGTGTTGTAGATGTCCATCGAGAACCACACGGGCTGTTTGCGCGCGACCGCCATGCGGATGCCTTCGTCGTCGACAAGGCTGACATGCTCGATCGTATCGATGCCGGCAGCAATCGCGGCGCGGATGCCCGACGCACCGTGCGCGTGCGCGGCGACGCGGAGGCCCCATTGGTGCGCCTCGTCGGCGATCGCGGCGAGCTCACGTTCGGAGACCTGCAACTGGCCGGGCTCGGTGTTGCGCGAAAAGACGCCGCCGGTCGCGCAGACCTTGATGACCTCGGCACCATATTTGCGCTGGCGACGCACTTGGTAGCGGAGTTCCTCGGGCGTATCGCCGATCCCTTCTTCCTTGCCATCCTTCTTTTCGAGGCTAGGCGGCAGGAAGGTGCTGTCGCAATGCCCGCCGGTCGCGCCGAGCGCATAGCCCGCGGGCACGATGCGCGGACCGGTGGCATAGCCCGCGTCGATTGCCTGCTTTAGCCCGATGTCGTTGCGGTCACTCGACCCGACGTTGCGCACCGTAGTGAATCCCGCGCCGAGCATGTCATTGGCATTTTTGACCGCAGTCATGCCCCAGAAACTGTCGGTAAATTCGAGCCCGCGGTAGCCGCCAATGTCGGCGGGGCCGTCGAGATGGACGTGCATGTCGATGAGGCCCGGAAGCAAGGTCTTGTCGCCGAGATCGACATGTTTGACGTTCGATCCCCAGCGGACAGTGCGCGCGTCGGCGATGTTCGTGATACGGCCGTCGGCGCCGACAAAGATCGCGGGAAATTCGACCGTCTTGCCGGTCAGAACGTCCACGTAACGCGCAGCGGTGATCACCGTCTGTCCAGTCGCTTCCTGCGCCTGTGCAGGAGCGATGGCGGCGGCGAAAAGCGCCGTCGAGCCCAAAGCGATTCCCCGCAGAAAACTGCCTAACTTCACTCGCGATTGCATGTTTGACCCGCCTGTTGTTGGTGCCCGCAAACTCAATGGCAAACCGCCGTAAAATAGGACAGCGGAAAATGCGTCAGGTGGCGATCTTGTGCTGCGCAAGATAGTCGTAACCGGGGCGGCAGGCACCCGCGACCGCTTGCTCGTCGGCAGTCAGCGCTGGGACCGGCTTGTCCGGGGCGCCAAAGCCCGTGCTCGATGCGACCGCGTCGTACCAATGCGACGCCCAGACGCCGTCGGTGTCGTGAATGCCGGCCTTCCAGCGCAGCATCGCCGGATCCCAATCGATGCCGAGTGCGGCGCACAATTTTTGCAGCATCGCGGGCGGGTCGCGCAAGATATCGGCGCTGTCGATCACGGGTGGCGCGTGACCGAGCCGGTCGGCTTCGCGGTCGAAAAATTCGACCTGCTTGTCGGTACCGAGATGGTCGGGGCGCACCGATACGCGTTTCGCGGCATAGCTGGCGACGACGCGGGCGGGGTCGCGGATCAGGAAGGCGTGGCGTAGACCCGGCAGGTCGTCGTGCGCGATTCCGCCGACCATATGGTGCGCCATATGCTTCTGGTACCAGATCGGCGCACCGGTCGGGCAAGGGCCGGTCATCGTCCGCGCGACGCCGTGCCAGTCGCAGTCCATCGACGCCATCACCGCATCCATCATCGGCTGCGGGTCGCCGGTCTCTTTTAGATATGCGCCATAGAATGGTTCATCGCTGACATGGGTGTCGGCCCGGGCGCCGAAGCTGCGCATCATCGCGGTCGAGAGGTTGCGCGGCCCCGACCACATCGCAATGCGGATGCAATCGGTCACGGACGCGAGCGCCCGCCGATGTCGCGCTCGATCAGCGCCTTGTAGAGGGTCTGCAACCGCTCGACCATCGGCCCCCTGCCTTCGGTCAGCACACGCCCGTCGATCGTATGCGCCGGGACGACGCCCGCGAAGGTCCCCGTCACGAAGGCCTCGTCGGCGCCATAGACGTCGGTGAGCGAGAAATTCTTTTCGAACACGGGGATGCCGTTCTCACGGCACAGGCTGATGACATTGGCGCGGGTGATCCCGCCGAGGCAATAGTCGCCGCTCGACGTCCATACTTCACCCTTGCGAACGATGAAGAAATGCGTCGAGTTGCACGTCGCGACGAAGCCGTGCGGGTCGAGCATCAACGCCTCATCGGCGCCCGCCTGCGCGGCCTGGATACAGGCGGTGATGCAGTTGAGCTTGGAATGCGAATTGAGCTTGGGGTCCTGCACCGCCGGGTCGCCGCGGCGGACGTGGACGGTAAAGAGCGATAGACCCTTCTCGACCGTCGCGGGCAGCGGGTCCTTATGTTCGGCGATGATGACGATCGTCGCGGGCGAGATGACGACGCGCGGGTCCTGATAGGGGGTCGAGCGGATGCCGCGCGTGACCATCAGCCGGATATGGCACGCATCCATGTCGTTGGCGTCGATCGTCGCATAAAGCCGCTGTTCGAGTTCGGTGCGCGAGATGCCGATGTCCATCGCGATCGCCTTTGCCCCCTCCCAAAGCCGGTCGAGATGCTGGTCGAGAAACGCCATGCGCCCCTTATGGACGCGAATGCCTTCCCACACGCCGTCGCCGAGCATGAAGCCGCTGTCGAACACCGACACGCTCGCCTGCGCGCGCGGGACGAGGTCGCCGTTGACGTTGATCAGGATCGCGTCGTTGCGCGGGTCGGGGACGAAGTCGTGGGTGCCTTGAGCCATGCGGCGACGTTAGCCGCTTGTGCTTTCCTGTCGAGGGCGAAGGCTTACCCACCAGGCCCCGAGCAGCGCGAAAGCCGCGCCGAGCATCGTGCCACCCAAAATATCGCTCGCCCAATGGACGCCGAGCATGATGCGCGAAAAGCCGTTGAGGACGATCATCGCGCCGGCGAGGCTCCACGCCGCGCGGCGCCAGCGCGGCGGCGCAAGCCATGCGAGCAGGAGATAGACGACCGCTGCGCTCGTCGCGTGACCGCTGGGATAGGAAAAGCTCGTCTGATGGTCGAGATGTTCGATCAGGTCGGGACGCGCCCGGCCGAAGCCGAGTTTGAGCAGGCTGGAGGCGAGGTTCGACAGCAGCGACGCACCGCCGAGCGCGATGGCGCAGCGTGGGCCGCACCAGTGCCAGACGAGCCCGCAGAGCAGGATCACGATGATCCAGCGCGGTGTGCCGCCGCCGATCCAGCTTGCGCCCTGCATGAAGGCGATGAAGGCCGGGCTGGTTTCGCCGACGTGGAGCACCAGCCCGTTGGAGATGCGCAGATCGAACGCCTGCGTCCATCCTGCGCCGACCGCAAAGCCGAGCAGGATGACCGCGAGGATCAGCGCCGCCGCGGCGACGAGCAGGCGCTGCGTCATCGTCAAATATGCAGCGGCCGTCCGAATGCTGCGAGTACGCCTTCGTGCATCGTTTCGCTAAGCGTCGGATGCGGGAAGACCGTGCCGATGAAATCATCCTCGACCAGCTCGGCGGTCTTGCCGATCGTATAGCCCTGGATCAGCTCGGTGACTTCGGCGCCGATCATATGCGCGCCGAGCAGTTCACCCGTCTTGGCGTCGAACACGGTCTTGGTGAAACCCTCGGCCTCGCCGAGCGCGATCGCCTTGCCGTTGCCGATGAAGGGGAAGGTGCCGGCCTTGACCTCGTAGCCGAGTTCCTTCGCCTTCGCTTCGGTCAGGCCGACGCTGGCGATCTGCGGGCGGCAATAGGTGCAGCCCGGAATGTTGCGCGGGTCCATCGCGTGCGGGTGATTGCCCGCAATCGCTTCGACCGAAATCACCGATTCGTGCATTGCCTTGTGCGCGAGCCACGGCGGCGCGGTGACGTCGCCGATCGCCCAGATGCCGGAGACGTTGGTGCGGCACATTGCATCGGTGTCGATATGACCCTTGGTCGTCTTCACGCCCAAGGCTTCGAGCCCGATATTCTCGGTGTTCGGGACGATGCCGATCGCGACGATCGCATGGCTGAATTCGGCGCTTTCGGTCTTGCCGTCCTTGGTCTTGATCTTCGCGGTAACGCCCGTCGCGGTCGCCTTCAATTCCTCGACGCCGGCGCCGGTGAAGATCGTCATACCCTGCTTCTTGAGCGCCTTTTCGAGGAAGGCCGACACATCGGCATCCTCGACCGGCACGAGGCGGTCGAGCATTTCGACCACGGTCACGTCGACTCCCATGTCGCTGTAGAAGCTTGCGAACTCGATCCCGATCGCGCCCGATCCGATGACGAGAAGCTTCTTCGGCATTTCGGGCGGGACAAGCGCGTGGCGATAGGTCCAGATGCGCTTGCCGTCGGCGGGCGCGAAGGGCAGATCACGCGCGCGGGCGCCGGTCGCGACGATGATGTTCTTGGCGGTCAGGGCTTCGGTCCCCTTTTCGCCTTTGACCTCCATCTTGCCCGGGGCGGTCAGCTTGCCCTCGCCCATATGGACGGTGATCTTGTGCTTCTTCATCAGGAAGGCGACGCCCTGGCTGAGCTGCTTCGCGACACCGCGGCTGCGCTTCACCACCGCGTCGATGTCGGCGCTGATCTGCTGCGCGATCAGGCCGTAATCGCCCGCGTGCTGCATATAATGATAGATTTCGGCCGAGCGCAGCAGCGCCTTCGTCGGAATGCAGCCCCAGTTGAGGCAGATGCCGCCGAGATTCTCGCGCTCGACGATCGCGGTCTTGAGGCCAAGCTGCGCCGCGCGGATCGCCGCGACATAGCCGCCGGGGCCCGAGCCGAGGACGATGAGGTCGTAATTGGTGTCAGCCATCGGAGAAATCCTTAACCTGCTATTATTTTGATATATTTCGATGAGACCCAGCCCGATTTGCACGGGCCGTCATAGGGCCGTTCGGACTCGACGGGGCTACCGGTTCCGCAATCCATCTCGCGACTGTCGCCCGGCGCGTAAACGATGCCAGTCCATGTCCCGTCCTTCGCATCATCGCACATGACGACCCAATGCCCGCCCTTCAGCCGATCGATCTCGCGCGCCTTCGTATCGGGCGCGGCGCGGACCGAGAGGAAGCTTTTCGCGGGATCCTTGAAGCCTCCGACTTCGCCCACCGACAGGCAGGCGTCGAGATCGGGGCCGGCCTTGCCGATGATGACCGGCGACGACGCAGGCGTCGCGCCGATCAACAGCAGCGAGAGCAAGGCGAGAGACGAGCGCAAACGGGCTCGTCCCGCGATCAAGCCACCAGCCCCAGCGGGTTCTCCACCAGTTCCTTGAAGGTCTTCATCAGCAGCGCGCCGTCGGCGCCGTCGATCGCGCGGTGGTCGAAGCTGCCGGTCGCCGACATCACGGTCGCCATCGCGAGCGCGTCGTCGACGATGTACGGGCGCTTCTCGCCCGCACCGATCGCCATGATCATCGCCTGCGGCGGGTTGATCACTGCGGTGAACTGCTTGATCCCCATCATGCCCATGTTCGAGATCGAGGCGGTGCCGCCCTGATATTCGCTGGGCTGGAGCTTGCCTTCCTTCGCCTTCGCCGCGAGTTCGGACATTTCGGTCGAGATTTTCGACATCGACTTGCCGCCCGCATCGACAATGATCGGAGTGATCAGGCCGCCCGGGATGCTGACCGCAACCGAGATGTCGGCGCGCTTGTACTGCCGCATCACATCGCCGCCGAAGCTGACGTTGCAAGCGGGGACGCGTTCGAGCGCGACCGCGAGCGCCTTGATCAGCATGTCGTTGACGCTGAGTTTGACGCCGCGGCTTTCGAGGCTGGCGTTGAGCTCGCCGCGCAGCTTGAGCAGCGCGTCGAGGCGGATATCGACGGTGAGGTAGATGTGCGGCGATTGCTGCATCGACTCGGTCAGGCGGCGCGCGATCGTCTTGCGCATGCCCGACAGCTTTTCGTCCTCGTGCGGGATGCCGAAATCGGGGATGGAACCGGCGGTTGCCGGTGCAGGGGTAGCTGCCGGAGCGGCGGCGGCGGGAGCCGGCGCGGCGGTCGCAGCGGGTGCTGCGGCGCCAGCGGGCGCGCCTTCGAGGTCGGCCTTGACGATGCGGCCGCCGGGGCCGGTGCCGGTCAGGCTCTTGAGGTCGATACCCTGTTCGGCGGCAAGGCGCTTGGCAAGCGGGCTGGCCTTGATGCGGTCGCCCGAGGCAGCGGGAACTGCCGCTGGAGCCGGTGCGGGCGTCGGCGCAGGCGCAGCGGCGGGTGCGGGTGCCTCGGCCTTCGGTGCCGCCGCGGCGGGAGCCGGCGCCGGAGCAGCCTTGGCGCTCGACGCGTCTTCATCCTCGCCCGCGATCACCGCGATCACGGTGCCGACCTTCACATTGTCGGTGCCTTCGGCGACGAGGATCTGGGCAACCGTGCCTTCGTCGACCGCTTCGAACTCCATCGTCGCCTTGTCGGTTTCGATCTCGGCGAGCAGGTCGCCCGATTTGACCGTGTCGCCTTCCTTGACCAGCCATTTGGCAAGGGTGCCCTCCTCCATCGTCGGCGAGAGAGCGGGCATTTTGAGTTCGATTGGCATATTCGGGCTTGTCCCTGTCAGTCTTGCAGGCGGGGGCCTGCCGCTACGGATTCTTCTTTCGCCATAAGCCTTGCATCGAGCAAGGTCCAGCGGCCCAGCTTGCGTTTCATACGAATGTGACGCACTCTTTGCGCCAAGCAAAAACACGAGGGGTCGGGGTGATGCGTACATATCTGGTGGTGATCGACGACAGTCCGGAGTCGGCGCTGGGGCTGCGCTTTGCGGCGCGGCGCGCGGCGCGGACGGGCGGCGGCGTCATCATACTTGCGATCATCCCGCCGCAGGATTTCGTCGCGTTCGGTGGCGTTCAGGCGACGATCGAGGCCGAATGCCGCGAACATGCGGAGGAACTCGTCGCGGCCGCCTCCGATGCCGTGGTGCAGGAAGGTGTCACGCCACAGACCCTGATCAAGTCGGGCAAACCCGCAGAGGTCGTGCGCGAAGTGATCGGTGCGAGCGACGAGATTGCGGCGCTGGTGCTGGCGACCGCCGCGACCGGGGCACCGGGGCCGCTGGTCGCGCATTTCACCGGACAGGATGCGGGGACGCTTCCCTGTCCGGTGATGCTGGTGCCGGGTGGGATCGATATCGCCCGGCTCGATGCACTGAGTTAGTCAGACCACGAGCGAGCGCGGCACGGCCGCATCTTTCCATTCGAGGATGGCGAAGCCGAGAACGCCTAGGGCCTGCGCGATGACGACCGCGATGCCGAGGCCCGTCATCCCTGCGGCAAAGGTCGCGACCACGGCGAAGCTCGCCGCGACCCAGCCGAGGTTGCCGAATGCGATAAGCTTGACCAGCGCGGGGCTCGGTACCTTCTGAAGTGCGGCGACGACCATCAGGAGCGCCGCCGCGAGGCAAATCCAGCCCCCGATCGACACGATATTCGCAGGTAGCCCGAGCAGCGCGCCCAACGGCTCAGCGGCTAAGAGGCCGGCGGCAAAGACGGCCGAGCAGGTGAGCGCATCGGCAACGAGGATATTCTTGAGATTGAGGATCGACATAGTGGTTCTCCTTTCGACCCCCTCAAACTGGACTCGAAAGTGAATGACGTCGATTACGCCGGAGGTAATGGAAACGCGGAAGGCGGAGGTATAGCTCTCCGGACGAAGGAGACGATCATGCAAGTCGCGACGCTGGGCGAACAATTGCGCGAATGGCGCACCCGCCGCCGGATGAGCCAGATGGACCTGGCGCTCGATACCGAAATCTCGACGCGGCACCTGAGCTTCATCGAAACGGGGCGGTCGAAGCCGAGCGCGCAAATGTTGCAGCGGATCGCCGATTGCCTCGAGGTGCCGCACCGCGCGCGCAACGCGCTGTTGCTCGCGGCGGGCTACGCCCCCGACTATCAGGAGCGGCCGCTCGACAGCGATGAGATGGCGGGTATGCGCGCGATCGTCGAGCATGTGCTGAAGGGGCACGAGCCCTACCCCGCCCTCGCGGTAGACCGCCACTGGAACATGATCGCCGCGAACGGCGCGGTCGAAATTCTCGCGCAGCTTGCCGCCCCGCACCTTTTCGAACCGCCCGTCAACGTGTTGCGGATTGCGCTCCATCCCGAGGGGCTTGCGCCGCATATCGCCAACCGCGGCGAGTGGCGCGCGCATTTGCTCGAGCGGCTCGACCACCAGATCGATGCGAGCGGCGATGCCGGACTGATTGAATTGCGTGCCGAATTGGCCGGCTATCCGGCCGAGTCCGAAGAGCATCATCGCGGCGCGGCGAACGGCATTGCAGTGCCGCTGATCCTCGACACGCCGATGGGACAGATTCGCTTTGTCTCGACCGTGACCATTTTCGGGACGCCGGTCGATATCACGCTGTCGGAACTGGCGATCGAAGCCTTCTTCCCTGCCGACGCCGAGAGTGCGGCCCTATTGCAGAAGCTGGCTGACCGATAACGCCGATGGATTAGCGGCGCTTGCCCTTGTGCTTGATGTTCGCAGGGCGACCGCGCTTGCCGACCATATGCTTGCCGGCCTTGTCCTTTCGCGGTCCCTTCCCCGTTATGCCGTCGCGTCGCGGCGGGCGATTTCGGAACCCGCCTTCGGGCGCATCGGGCAATTCGAAGCGCAGCGCGCCGCTGACTGGATTGGCGTCCATCAGTCGCAACTCGATTCGTTGGCCGGTCGTGTAACTGACGCGACCATGCTCGCTGTCGAGGCTGCGTGCCGCCTCGTCGTAGAAAAAGCGTTCGCTGCCGAGTGTCGAGACCGGTACCAGCCCGTCACCACCAAGCCCGTCGACGGTGGCAAAGAATCCGAAGGGCTGCACGCCCGTGATCCGCGCGACGACGATCTCGCCGGTCTTGGTCGCGAGATAAGCCGCGACATAACGGTCAACGGTCTCGCGCTCGGCCTCCATCGCGCGGCGTTCGAGCGCGCTGATCGCCTCGCCGATGCGTGACAGGCCTTTCGCGTCGGCTTCCCCCAGCCCCGTGCGAGCTGGCAAATCTTTGGGTTTGCCCGGCACTTCGAGCTTGTAGGAATCGACTAGCGCGCGATGGACGATGAGATCGGCGTAGCGGCGGATCGGCGACGTGAAATGCGCGTAGGAGCCGAGCGCCAGCCCGAAATGACCCGCATTGGCTGGGCCGTAATAGGCCTGCGTCTGGCTGCGCAAAATCGCCTGCATGATCTCCGGCAAGCGGTCGTCTTCGGAAAAGCCGTCGATCAGGCGATTGAACACCGCGGGCGTGATGACCTGCCCGAGCGCGAAGCTTCGTTCGAAGGTTTCGAGATAATCCTTGAGCCCGACAAGCTTTTCGCGGCTTGGTGGCTCGTGGATCCGATACATGACGGGCGACTTCTTCGCCTCGAGCGCCTTCGCTGCCGCGACGTTCGCCGCGATCATATAATCCTCGATCAGCCGCATCGAATCGAGCCGGTCGCGGACGCGGATCTCGGCGATGCTGCCCTGTTCGTCGAGAATGACCTGGCGTTCGGGCAGGTCGAGGTCGAGCGGGTCGCGCGCAGCGCGCGCCTTCGCGAGCAGCGCCCAGCAAGCCCACAGGTTCTTGAGCGTCGGGAGCACATCGGCGTCCCATTCGTCGCGCGGCGCATCGGCGTCATAGGCCGCCTGCGCATGCTCGTAAGCGATGTTCGCGCGCAGCCGGACGAGCGCGCGATTGAAACGCCATGACGTCACCTTGCCATGCTTGTCGATGACGAGATGGCACGCCATCGCGGCGCGATCCTCGCCGGCCTTGAGCGAGCACACTCCCGCCGACAATGTCTCCGGAAGCATCGGCACGACCCGGTCGGGGAAATAGACGCTGTTACCGCGCCGCCGCGCCTCACGGTCGAGATCGCCGTCGGGGCGGAAATAATAGCTGACGTCGGCGATCGCGACGATCGCGCGGAAGCCGTCCTTATTGCCCGGCTGGTCATCGGGGACTGCCCAGACGGCATCGTCATGGTCGCGCGCGTCGATCGGGTCGATCGCGACGATCGGCAGGCCGCGCAGATCCTCGCGCCCGTCAGGGTTGAGCGGCAGTTTTGCCGCTTTCTCGGCCTCGGCGAGCGTTTCGGCGCCGAAGACATGCGGAATTTCGTGCCGCGCGATCGCGATCATGCTCAGCGAGCGGGGCGCGAAGGGATCACCGATGCGGTCGATGACCTTTGCCTTGATCGCTGCGCCGCGCCCGGTGATTTCGGCGCGGACGAGGTCGCCAATATTGGCATCGCCCTTGTCGGCGACGGCAAAGTCGTAGCGCGCGCGCTTATCGGCGGGGCGCAGCCAGATCATCGGCTTGCCGCCGGGACCGACGTCCTCGACGAGCACGCCGATCACCATCTCGGCGCTCGCGGCCAAGCGCTTCATCGGATGCGCGACATGGCCACTGCCGCGTTCCTCGGTGCGCGCGAGGATACGGTCTCCGATGCCCAAGGCCCCTTTTCGCCCCTGTTCCATCACGCGCAGGCGCGGAGCAGGCCCAGCACCTTCCCAACGGTCGGGCACCGCCCAGAGGTTGCTGCCCTCGATTGCGACGACGCGGAGTACGGTCACGCGCGGCAGACCGCCATGCTTGTGAAAGGCGCGTCCGGGGGCCAGATCGACGAGCCCCTCGTCGGTCATGTCCTTGAGCAGCGCCTTCAGCGCAATCTTGTCGTTGCCGTGGAGCGCGAAATGCTTCGCGATCTCGCGCTTGCCGACCGCCTCCTTGCTCTCTTCGATGAAGCGAAGGATCTGCTCGGGCGTCGGCAGTCCGTGATATTGTTTGCGGGCCATACTGCCGCGGATAAGGGGTAACGGGCGGCCCGTCACCCCCATGCCCGATTAATAGGGCGAAATGTCGATGACCTGCCCCGAAGGGCTTGCCTTGCAGGTCGAGCGATAATGGCCGGTCGCCATCGTGAACTCATAATTGCCGCCGCCCGTCGTACGCTGGCTGACCGCGACGCTGCTGCCCCAGGGTGCGTTTTGATATTGATCGGCCCGACGCTCGCATGCGGCGCGTGCCGCATCGGGGCCGCCGCGCGCATAATTGCGGTTCGCCATGCGGCGGTTCGACGCCTCCTGCTCGCCCGCCATGAAGCCGTCGTGATAGGCCTCGCTGTCGTTGCGGTCGTACTGGCCGCCATAGAGGCCATCATTATAACCGCGCGAATAGTCGCCATCATGGTTGGCGTCGCCATGATCGCCATGCTTCTTCTTGTGGCTCGCGAGCGCCGCGATCAGGCCGACGGCCGCGATCGCACCGACCGCTGCGGCAGCGTCGCCGCCTCCGCCGTGGCCGCAATTGCCGCTGTCGGTCTTGTCGACCTTCGAATAGCGTCCGTTCGATACGACGACCGCGACGCAGGTTTTCGTGCCGCTGTTCCACCAATATTGCGCACCGCCGCTCGTCTTCGTCATTTCATAGCCGCGCGATTCCATTGCCGTTTCCGCGCCCGCGGCGCGCGAGCCCGGAAGATCGGCGATGTCCGATGGCGGTTTGGCCGCGGCGGGAGCAATGCTGCCAAGCAGCATCGCCGTGATGATCGTCGAGCCGGCAAATTGTTTCTTCATGACCATTTCCCCTGTCAAAACGTCCGAAACAGAATGCGCCCCGCCGCAGGCCGGATGCATCGCCCGACCTTGCGGTGGCATTCTACCAGAATTGTGACGGGCGCCGAACCGGTTTCATCGCCGGTTTGGCATGCGGTTTTATATCTGTGGCGGCCGAACATGCCGGCCGCAGCGCGACCCCCGGCACCGTCAGCTATAGGCGATCCAGCGCCCCGACGCACCCGCCGCAAGCCAGAGAAGCAGCGAAGCCGTAGCCATCGCCCGCGCGACACCGGGCGCGGTACCCGCCCAGCCCGCGATATGCGCCCCCCATATCAGCCGAAAGGCGGCAGCGTTCGCTAGAGCTGCGGCAACGATGATTAGTTTTCGTTCGAAAATAGCGGATCGTGCCAGCGCGGTGCCGTCGGCGGCGAACAGGATCGCTCCGCTGACCACCATCAGGACCAGCCCGGCGATGGCGACGGGCGTGAGTGCGCGCGACAGGCCGGCCAGCGGCAAGGACCGCCACAGGCCGATGATGCGCAGATCGACGACGCCGATCCCGCCCATCAGCATGACGAGACCGAGCAAATGCAGGCTGTTTGCAATCGGATATACGAGCGCCGAACCGCGCGACCAGGGCCCGATGCCGACCGCATCGAGCCACGCCGCAGCTGCCGTCAGCGCTGGCTCCACGCCGGCCGCCTCAGCGTAGCTCGACCGTTTTCTGGCCGATCATGATGCGCTCCACACGCATTTCGGTCGCGCCGTCACGCCGGACATAGCCCGTCAAGCGGATACGCTTGCCCGGCTCGATCTCGGCGCGCGTCAGTCCGCGCGCTTCCATCCTGCCCGTCGGCGCCAGAATGACGTCCCAAAGCTTGCCTTTCCAGCGCATCTTGGCGCTGCCGTGCGGATTGCCCCACGACAGTTGCGTAAAGGACGCTGTCAGGGTGACCGGCTTGGTCTCGTCATAGGAGGACCAGCCGTGATGGGCGGCGACGGGTAATGCGGCCAACGCCAAGGTCGTAGCCGCGATCAGCACGGGAAAACGCATCTTGTGTCTCCTTCCGCCCCTCGGGCCAAAGGCTAATGACGCGCGGCTTCCGGCGCAAGCACCCGTCGATCAGTAAGTCCGCCCGATGAGCACGCGCTCGACTGCCGGCTCGCCGGTGAAGAAGCAGGCGCCGTCCGCCGGGGCCGCGTCGAGCGGAGTATTGCGCATCGTCAGCTTGAGCGCCTTGAGCTGCGTCACGATCGCCTCGAGCGCCGCGCCGGTCGGGCGCGACCATTGCACCTCGGCCCAGCCGACGAACTTGTCGTCGCCGGCGAAATGCGCCTTGAGGTCGGTTACGTCGCGGCGGATGTTCGCGTGCAGGCGATCTTTCGCCTCGGCGTGGAGGTTCGACTGGATATCTTCCAGCGTGGCGACGGCCGCGGCCACGAACTCGCCCTTCGCGACGAATGCCGAGTTGAGCTTGCCGTCGTCCTTGTAGAGCCGGTCGCGGCGGATCACCGCGACATTGCCGCCGGCGACGTCGCGCGGGCCAATTTCGACGATGATCGGCGCGCCCTTCTTGACCCAGCCCCAGCGCTTGGTCTGCGCCTTGTTCGCGCTCGCATCGAGCAGTACGCGCACGGGCTCGCGGAACGCGTCGAGCGCCTTCAGCTGGACTTCGAGGTCGCGGCAATAATCGAGGATTGCGGCGTCCTCTTCATTGTCGCGCAGCATCGGCACGATGACGATCTGGTGCGGCGCTATGCGCGGCGGACAGCGGAGGCCATCGTCGTCGCCATGCGTCATGATGACGCCGCCGATCATGCGCGTCGACGTGCCCCAGCTCGTCGTGTGGCAGAGGCTGTGGCCGCCGTCCTTGTCCTGGTAACGGATGTTCGCCGCCTCGGCGAAGCCGGTGCCGAGATAGTGTGACGTGCCGGCCTGCAGCGCCTTGCCGTCCTGCATCATCGCTTCGATCGAATAGGTCGCGACCGCGCCCGGGAAACGCTCATTTTCGGGCTTTTCGCCGGCGATCACGGGCATCGCGAGGACATCCTCGGCGAAGCTGCGGTACATTTCGAGCGCGCGCAGCGTTTCGGCCATCGCGTCGTCCTTGTCGGCGTGCGCGGTATGGCCTTCCTGCCACAGGAATTCGCTGGTGCGCAGGAACATGCGCGTGCGCATTTCCCAGCGCACGACGTTCGCCCACTGGTTGACCTTGAGCGGCAGGTCGCGCCAGCTCTGCACCCAGCGGCTCATCGCATTGCCAATCACCGTCTCCGACGTCGGGCGGACGATCAGCGGTTCCTCGAGCTTCGCCTCGGGGTCGGGGATCAGCTTGCCCTTGCCGTCCTGGATCAGGCGGTGGTGCGTGACGACTGCCATTTCCTTTGCAAAACCATCGACATGGTCGGCTTCCTTCTCAAAGAAGCTTAAGGGAATGAAGAGCGGGAAATAGGCGTTCTGGACCCCGGCGTCCTTGATCGCGGCGTCCATCACCGTCTGGATGCGTTCCCAGATGCCATAGCCCCACGGCTTGATGACCATGCAGCCGCGGACGCCCGATTCCTCGGCAAGATCGGCTTCGGCAATGACATCCTGATACCAGGCCGCGAAGTCGGCCTGCCGGGTTACGCTGAGCGCATGTTTGACCATGATATTTCGTATTTTCCGTAGCTGGGGCGCGTTGGCGGCCCGATTAATTCTGCTGCTTCTTTTGGGCGAGCGCGGCCTTGAGTTCAGCGACCTCGGCCTTGAGTGCGGCAATCTCGGCGTCCTTGGCCTTGCTGCCGCCGGCGCCTGGCATGAAGGCTCCCGCCGCCTGCTGGAACATCTCCATATTGCGGCGCGTCAGTTCAGCAAGCGGGTTCGATCCCAGCGCGCCTTCGAGCGCCGAGCGGACATCCTGCTGGTTCTTGCGGAACGCGGTCATCGACGCTTCGAGATATTGCGGCACCATCGACTGCATCTTGTCGCCGTACATGCCGATCAGGTGGCGGAGGAAATTGACCGGCAGCAATGTTTCGCCGCGCGTTTCCTCGTCCATGATGATTTGCGTCAGGACATTATGCGTGATGTCGTCGCCGCTCTTGGCATCGACGACGCGGAAATCGCGACCGTCGCGGACCATGGTGCCCAGATCTTCCAGCGTGATGTAACAGCTGCGTTCGGTGTCGTAGAGTCGCCGATTGGCGTATTTCTTGATCGTGACGACGTCATCTTCCGTCGCCCCCGCCCTGGACTTCGCCATCTTGACCCGCGCTCCTTGTGTTCCCGGTCGATCGCGCCGCCCGGTGTTCGAAACCCGCATTAGCATCAAATAATGATGCGCCGCAACATGCGCAGATTCACGGGAGTCGAACCTTTTGTGATCGATTCGGCGCTGGTGGACGGCGCGCCGACCCCCAAGCGGCGCGCATGCGCAGCTTTCCGCAATCGGGCGCCGCTTGGGAGCATCGCTCCGCCTGTGCGCAATTTAGTTTCAATGGAAATCATATCCATGGCATTTTTGGTGTCCGGAATCGGGAATGGCAGCCATTCATTTCACAGACAGGCACTTTGATTCCAAGCGACCGCCCGGACGCGACGGCTGATCTGTTGCGAAAAAGCCACAGCGTGGCACCGGAGTCGGCGGACTGTCAGAAAAACTTCATCAAAAGCTTGTGCCCCCCGAAATTTCGGTCTTTCTAGGGCCCAATCCGTTCACTCCCATTTTCTGAACGGGCAACCGGGGAATTACATCATGAAGAAGACTAGCCTGCTAGTTCAGGGCTCTGCCCTGACTCTTGCTTTGTTTAGCGCAATGCCCGCGATGGCACAGGGAACCGCTCCGGCGGACGAAGTTGCGGAAGAAGGCGGTACGACGATCATTGTTACCGGCTCGCGCATCCGCCAGCCGAACCTTGAATCGACCGTTCCGATCACGACCGTGTCGGGCGAGGAATTCTTTGAAACCGGCCAGGTTTCGATCGGCGACGTCCTCAACGACCTGCCGCAGCTCCGCAGCACGCTCAGCCAGTCGAACGGTACCCGCTTCCTCGGCACCCGCGGCCTGAACCTGCTCGACCTTCGCGGTCTCGGCACCCAGCGCACGCTGGTTCTGGTGAACGGCCGTCGCCACGTTGCGGGCGACATCCTGTCGAACGGCGTGTCGACCGACATCAACACCATCCCGACCGACCTGATCGAGCGCGTGGACGTCCTCACGGGTGGCGCTTCGTCGATCTATGGTTCGGACGCCGTCGCCGGCGTGGTGAACTTCATCCTCAAGGACAATTACGACGGCATCCAGCTGCGCGCGCAGAGCGGTCTCAACCTCGACTATGGCGATGCAGGCAACCAGTATGTCTCGGCGCTGGTCGGCAAGAATTTCGCCGAAGGTCGCGGTAACGTCGCGCTGAACGTCGAATATGCCTATCAGTCGCAGTATGCGGCTTCGGGCCGTGGTCGCAACATCAACCAGAACAACAACTTCGTCGTTGTCGACACCGACTCCGCGACCGGCCCGACGCCGAACCGCGACGACGTGTTCGACCGTATTTTCTACGAAGACATCCGTTCGGCGACGATCTCGCTGGGCGGCCAGCTCGGCTTCACCAGCCCGACGGCGGCTTGCGGCCGCGACCCGCTGGGCGCAGCCTATGCCTGTAACTACCTGTTCCGTCCCGACGGTACGCTGACCCCGCAGACGGGCACGCGCATCGGCCTCGGCCCGAACGGCAACTATGTCGGCGGCAACGGCTATTCGGGCCGCGAAGGCAAGCTGGTCACGCTGACCCCGACGCTCGAGCGTATCTCGGCAAACCTCCTCGCGCACTTCGACGTTTCCGAAGCGTTCGTGCCGTTCATCGAAGCGAAATATGTCAAGACGACCGCCGTCGGTTCGCAGAGCGGCCCCTTCTTCTCGCAGGGCACCACTCTGGGTCAGCTCGATCCGCGCGAACGTCCGCGTCTCGACAACCCCTATCTGAACCCGCAGGCGCGCGCGATCATTGAGCAGCAGCTTATCGCGGGCGGCGCGACGCCGACCGGTGCGACGCGCTTTGCGCTGCGCAAGAACTGGGCCGAATTCGGTATTCGCGACGAACGTATCGAGCGTGAAACCTGGCGCGTTGTCGGCGGCCTGAAGGGCGACTTCAACGACGACTGGACCTACGAAATCTCGGGCAACTACGGCGAGTTCAAGGAAAGCAACGAGATCAAGGGCAACGTCAACGTCCAGCGTTATCTGCTGGGCCTCGACACTGCGCGTGACGGCGCCGGCAACATCGTTTGCCGTGCAACGCTCGATCCGAACAACACCGCGGGTTACATGAGCCTCGACGGCCGCACGCTTGGCCAGCTCAACGCGCTCACGAACCCGTCGGCAGACGACATCTATATTCGTGACCGTCTGCGTTCGGACATCGCGTCGTGCGTTCCGATCAACCCGTTCGGTGAAGGCGCTTCGTCGGCTGCCGCGCGCCAGTACGTCCTGCAGAACACGCAGGCGCAGGGCAAGATCACCCAGTTCGTGGCTTCGGGCTTCGTCGCGGGTGACCTCAGCCAGCTGTTCGAACTGCCCGGCGGTCCGGTCGCTTTCTCGCTCGGCGCCGAATATCGTCGTGAGACCAACTACTACGATCTCGATGACGATACGCAGTTCGGTTACGCCTTCTACAACGCGATCCCCGAATTCCCGAAGTCGACCTTCTCGGTGAAGGAAGTCTTCGGCGAAGTCTCGATCCCGCTGCTGAAGGACATGCCGTTCGCGCATGCGCTGACGGTTACCGGTTCGGGCCGTATCGCCGACTACAAGGGCGCGACGGGTACGGTTTACACCTACTCGACGGGCGTCGACTATTCGCCGATCGAAGACATCCGCTTCCGCGCCAGCTATTCGAAGTCGGTTCGTGCACCCAACCTTTCGGAGCTGTTCTCGGAGCAGAGCCAGAACTTCGCACCGAACTTCACCGATCCGTGCTCGGCACGTAACATCGGTGCCGGTTCGCAGTTCCGTGCGGCCAACTGTACGGCTCAGGGACGTCCGGCGAACTATGACTTCGTCTATGTTCAGTCGCTCGAAATCGTCAGCGGCGGCAACCCGGACCTGAAGGAAGAAACGTCGAAGAGCTTCACCGTCGGTGGCGTTTTCGAACCGCGCTTCCTGCCCGGCTTCTCGCTGTCGGTCGACTATTACGACATCAAGATCGACAACGTGATCACGGCTGTCGCAGCACAGACGATCGTCAACCAGTGCTACGACCTCCCGACGCTGAACAACGCCTTCTGCGGCGCGTTCAACCGCGTCGGCGTGAACGGGGCGACGGGCAATGGCGAAGAGAATTTCCGCATCGTCGAAGGTGACCTCCTTCAGTCGACGCTGAACTTCGCAAGCCTGACCGCGCGCGGCCTCGACTTCAACCTGAACTACCGCAAGTCGTTCGATTGGGGCAGCCTCTCGGTCAACGGCGTGTGGACGCACGTTCTGGAACGCAGCAACTTTGTGAGCCCGACCGATCCGAACTTCGAGAACCGTATCCTCGAAGAACTCGGCGATCCGAAGGACGCATTCAACCTGCGCACCAAGGTCGACGTCGGTAACATCGGCTTTACCTACGAACTGCGCTACCTCGGCGGCATGTATCTGAACACCTATGAGGACTTCAACGAACTGCAGGGCCGCCCGGCTGAAAACCCGGACTATGCCCAGGTCAAGAAGTTCCCGGCGGTGTGGTATCACAATGTCCGTCTCGACGCAGACGTGAGCGACAAGTTCAACGTCTATGTCGGCGTCGACAACCTGTTCGACCGTCAGCCGCCGTTCGGCCTGACCGGTGTCGGCGCGGGTTCGGGTATCTATGACGTCCGCGGACGTTACGGATATGTCGGCGTGGTCGCCAAGTTCTGATCCGCAAGATCAGCAAGAGAAACGGGGGCCGGACCAAAAGTCCGGCCCCTTTTTTTTGTGCCGCTTCCCCGATAGGAAGAGACATGGCCGAAAACCCAACCATTGCCGACGAGGCGGCGCGCCTGCTCGACGCCGGCGCCGTCGAACGCGCCGTGCACCTTGTATCCGATGCCGCCCGGCGTGGCGATGCCGGCGCGCTCAACGAGCTTGCGCTCTGGCATGTTTACGGCAGTCCCGTGCGGCGCGATTTCGGGCTGGCACGCCTGCTCTTCGGGCGAGCCGGTGAAGCCGGACACAAAACCGCAGCGATCACCCATGCCGTGTTCGTCGCCCTCGGCGCAGGAGCCGATCCCGACTGGCGCGCGGCGCTTGCGCTGCTTCGCGCAGCCGCGCGCAGCGATCCACTTGCGGCGCGGCAGTTGACGATCATCGACAGCATGGACCTTGACGAGCATGGGCGGCCGCTTTCGCTTCCCGGCGCGCGAGAGCGGGCAGCATCACCCGACGTGCAACAGTTTTCCGCGCTCTTCTCGTCCGAAGAATGCGCGCATTTGATAACGCTGTCGGCGCCGCTGCTTGTCCCGTCGATCGTCGTTGATTCCCGGACGGGGCGCCAGAGTCCCAACCCTATCCGAACGTCCTTCGGGACGGTGCTCGGACCGATCCAGCAGGACATGGTCGTCCACGCGCTCAACATGCGCATGGCCGCGGCGACCCGGACGCACGTCGATCAGGGCGAGCCGCTCGTCGTCCTGCGTTATGAGCCGGGACAACAGTATCGCGAGCATCATGATGGCCTGCCGGGCGAAGCGAACCAGCGCGGCCGAACGGTCATCGCCTATCTCAATGATGGCTATGACGGCGGAGAAACGAGCTTTGCGGCCGCCGATCTCGCGATCAAAGGCGGCAAGGGCGATGCCATTTCCTTCGTGAACACCCTGCCCGACGGGCGCATCGACGAACGAAGCCGTCATGCGGGGCAACCGGTGACGCGCGGAAGCAAATGGATCTGCACCCGCTGGATTCGGGAAAAGAGCTTCGATCCCTGGGGCCTGCGAACGCCTTCGCCCCATGTGCGGACGGTTTAGGTCCAGATCCGGTCGAACCGGGAGCCAAGCGCCGTAAGCAGTTCATATTGCGACAGCCCGCTGTTCGCGGCTGTTGTCGGCAGGTCGTAATCGAGCGCGAGCCAGTCGCCCTCGCCTATCGCCGCGGCGTTGCCGGCGTCGAAGGCGATGAGGTCCATCGACACGCGGCCGATCAGTGGCAGAACGCGTGTCTGCCATGCCGCCCCCGCCGAACCGGCATGGCAGCGCAGAAAGCCATCGGCATAGCCCATATTCGCGATCGCAACGCACCCATCGCGAGGAGCCGTCCACGTCGCGCCATAACCGACCGTCTCGCCCTGACGCACGGTACGAACCTGAAGTACGCGCGCTTCAGGGTAGACAACCTGACGAACATGTCCCTGCGCTTCGCCCCGCGGGATGCCGCCATACAGCGCGATGCCGGGGCGCGTGAGGTCGAACGCATAGTCGGCGCCGAGGCAGATACCGGCGCTGTTCGCCAAGCTATATCGTCGGGCGGGGATTGACTGGCTAAGGGCGCGGAAGGCCGCCAGCTGGCGTGCGTTCTGCTCGCTGTCCTCATCGGCCGATGCGAGGTGGCTGAGCAAGGTTTCGATAGAAATCCCATCGAGCGCGCCGCCCATGGCTTCGTCGACGCGGAGGCCGAGGCGGCTCATCCCCGTATCGATCATCACGTCGCATGGCCGCCCTTCGCCGGCTTCACGCCAGCGCGCGACCTGTTCGAGGCTGTTCAATACCGGGCGCGCCGGAAGCATCCGCGCGGCGACCATATCGCTCGTGCCGACGCCGTGGAGCACCGACAACGACACGCCCTCTTGAAGCGGCATCAAAGCGGCCGCCTCGGTCCAGGTCGCGACAAAAAAGTCACGACAGCCCGCCGCGGCGAGGTAGCGGACGACGTCGCGTGCGCCAAGGCTGTAGCCATCGGCCTTGATCGCGGCACCGCATGCGGCAGCGCCGCTTTGCGCGGCGAGCCAGCGCCAGTTGGCGACAAGCGCGTCGCGATCGAGACGGAGGCGGAGCGGCGACGGGATTTCGATCATCCCCCTGCCCCTATACGGGTTCAACCGTCGCGCCAATGGCATGTTCAGGTTGTCGGAGCGCGCTTGTCCCACTGGCCTTCGACCGGGTCCTTGAGCATGAAGGCCGTCACGAGGAAGGCGACGAGCACGACACCCCATGTGTACCAGAGCCCGGAATAGGCATTGCCGGTCTTCGCGATGATGAAGCTCGCGATCAGCGGCAGGAAGCCGCCGAAATAGCCGGTCCCTAGATGATAGGGGATCGATAGCGACGAATAACGGACGTGCGGAGGAAACATCTCGGACAGCAGTGCCGCGACCGGGCCATAGGTGAAGCCCGACAATGCACTGAGGCCGAGTAGCGCGACGAGGATCACCGCGATGCCAAGCGCGCCCGGGATCTGTTTCTCGAAATCATATCCCATCGCCTCGAGCGCAGGTTTCAGGACCGCGGGATCTTCGCCGGCGACTTCGCGGCGGCCGATTGTCACCGCGACGCTGTCGAAACCGCTGCCGCTGTCGACGACCGTGTACGGGACGCCCAGCTTGGTGAGTTCGCCGAGGGTCTTTCCGCAGACGGTTTCCTGTTGCTGCGCAAAGGGATCGAAACTGCATTGCGAGCCGGTGACGACCACCGGTGCCTTTTCCGCCGCCGCGGTCAGCGCGGGGTTGCCCACGCTGCCCATCAGCCAGAAGAGTGGGAAGAGAAGCACGAGCGTCGCGGCATATCCCCAGACGATCGGCTTTTTCCGTCCGACCCGGTCGGAGATGCGGCCCGCCCATATGAAGAAGCCCATGCCGAGCGCGGCCGCCACTCCGACGATGATTTCGGCGGCCGTGTCCTCGACCTTCATCGGCCCCTTGAGGAAGGCGAGGCCCGAGAACATCGCGGTGTACCAGATCACCGTCAGTCCGGCGGCGATGCCGAACAGCGCGATGAAGATGCGCCGCGGGTTGCCTGGATAGGTGAAGCTCTCCTTCACCGGGTTCTTGGCGATCTCGCCCTGCTGCTTCATCGCCTGGAACACCGGGCTTTCGGAAAGTTTGAGGCGCATCCACAGCGAGATCGCGAGCAGGATCAGCGAGAGCAGGAAGGGCACGCGCCAGCCCCAGCTTTCCCAGATCGTGTCGGACATCAACGCCTTGCAGCCCAGCACGACGATCAGGCTGAGCACGAAGCCGCCGACGACGCTCGCCTGGATGAAGCTGGTGTAGAAACCGCGCTTTCCGGGCGGCGAATGTTCGGCGACATAGACCGCCGCGCCGCCATATTCGCCGCCGAGCGCGAGCCCCTGCAGCACGCGAAGCAGGATGACGATGATGGGGGCCGCGATGCCGATCGTTGCCGCCGACGGGATCATGCCGACGCCTGCGGTCGCGATGCCCATCAAGGTGACGGTGACGAGGAAGGTATATTTGCGCCCGAGCCGGTCGCCGAGAAAGCCGAACAGCACCGCGCCCAAGGGCCGGAAACCGAAACCGACCGCGAACCCCGCCCAGACGAGCAGGATTTCGAGCGTCGCATTGTCGCTGGGGAAAAAGGCCTTGCCGATGATCGCCGCAAGCGTGCCGTAGATAAAGAAGTCATACCATTCGAACACGGTGCCCGCCGACGAGGCGGCGATGACCATGCGGATGTCCTTGGCGCTCGGCTGATAGACCGCGCCATGATCGGCGACGGCGGCTGCGTCGGTCATATACTCTCCCCCGGCCTCGTCGAAAGCGCGGGGCCATAGCGTTTCTCTAACCGCACCGCGCCTATGCGCAAGTATTGTTGGCGGCGGCTCGTCGCGGTGGCACTATAGGGTCATGCAGTTCATCGACCTTTCGATTCCGATCACCAACGACGTCGTATCCGACCCGCCGGTGATGCGCCCCAACATCACCTATATGACCCATGAAAATACGTGGGAGCAGATCGCGATGTTCTTTCCGGGGCTGACGCGCGAGGATTTGCCCGACGGCGAAGGCTGGGCGGTCGAGATGCTGTCGCTGAGCACGCATAACGGGACGCATATGGACGCGCCTTGGCATTATCATTCGACCACCGACAGCGGCACCTCGCCTGCCCCATCGATCGACGAGGCACCGCTCGATCTCTTCTTTCGGCCCGGCGTAAAGCTGGATTTCTCGGACCGCCCGCACGGGCATGTCGTGAGCGGCGCCGAGGTCGAGGCCGAACTTGCGCGTATCGGGCATGAGCTCCAGCCGCTCGATATCGTGCTCGTCCAGTCCGGCGCGATCTACGGCACCGACAATTTCACCGATCAGGGTTGCGGCATGGGCGCCGAGGCGACGCTGTACCTGACCGAGCGCGGGGTACAGGTCGTCGGCACCGACGCGTGGAGCTGGGACGCGCCGTTCAGTCACACCGCGCGGCGATGGGCCGAAACGCGCGATCCATCGATCATCTGGGAAGGGCATAAGGCGGGGCGCATCCGGCCCTATTACCAGATCGAGAAGCTCACCAACCTCGCCGCGATCCCCGCAACCGGGTTCACCTTCAGCTGCTTCCCGGTGAAGATCGAGCGCGCGAGCGCGGGCTGGATCCGCGCGGTGGCGTTGGTGGAATAGCCTTCTTCGTCACCCCGGACTTGACCCGGGGTCCATGCCGTCGCGGCAGAAATGGATGCCGGATCAAGTCCGGCATGACGAAGGCTTAGAGATTTCTGGTGAACAGAATCCATAACGTCCAACCGGCCAGCACGAGCAATGCACTAAAGGTCGCGAGGACGCCGATCTGCCGCCCGAGCGGTGCCTTCCCCGGCTCCGACGACGTATAGAGGCCGATCACATGCGCGACGCGGCCGATCAGGAAGGTCGCGCCGATGATCATCAGTGCCATATGATTGGCACGCGCGGTTTCGAGCAGCCCGAGCAGGATGATCGTGATCGGCGCATATTCGGCGAGATTGCCGTGCGCGCGGCTGGCGCTGATCAATTTGGCATCGCCATGGTCGCCGAACGCGGCCTTCACCCGCAGTCGCTGGCGCACGGTATCGATCGCGGTGACAAGCAACAGCAAGGCGCAAATGGCGGCCACGAACGCGGTTACCGGTAAAGTCATTGTCCCTCTCCCCTGTTTCCCGCGCGCAGTCTAACGGGCAAGCGCCGCGCCGGGAAGATCAGAAGAGGCGCGATCCGTCGGGAACCCTGCGATCGGGTGCGAACAGGATCACCGCGCCCTCCTCGTCGGCGAACCCCAGCGTCAAAACTTCGGACATAAATTTACCGATCTGGCGCGGCGGGAAGTTGACCACCGCGGCAACCTGGCGTCCCGCAAGTTCTTCGAGGGCATAACGATCGACGATCTGCGCGCTGCTTTTCTTCACCCCGATCGCGGGGCCGAAGTCGATCTTCAGCTTGAATGCGGGCTTGCGCGCCTCGGGAAAGGGCTCGGCCTCGACGATCGTGCCGATGCGGATGTCGACGCGGAGGAAATCGTCGAAGTCGATCGCCTCCGCTGCCGGAGCATCCTGATCGTGATTGACATGCATGACGTCATTCCATCTCCAGGATCACCGCATCGACCGCGAGACTGTCGCCCTGAGCGGCGTTGACCGTCTTCACCGTCCCCGACTTTTCGGCGCGGAGGATGTTTTCCATCTTCATCGCCTCGACCGTTGCGAGCGGCTGGCCGGCCTCGACCTTGTCGCCCTCGCCGACGTGGAGCGCGACGAGCAGGCCCGGCATCGGGCAGATGAGGAATTTCGAGAGATCGGGCGGGACCTTTTCGATCATGTGCGACGACAGCGAGGCGATGTGCCAGGGCAGCACGCGCACGTCATGGATATGCCCGCGCGTGGTCATTTTCCAGCCCGTGCGCGTCTTCGCGACCTTCACCGCGAGCTCGCTATCGTCGATCTCGGCAACCACCAGCCGGTCGCCCGGCGTATATTCGAGCGCGATGTCGATCCGGTCGCCCTCGACCTTGATATGCTTCTCGCCGATCTTGACCTTGTGCGGCGTGCCGTCGATTGAGACCTGCCATTTGGCCGGCGGTTCGAGCCGGTCGCCGAGCTGGCCGTCGGTGCGGCGGGCGCGGTCGGCTTCGGCGCTCGCCATGAAGCCCGCAATCGCCGCGAGTGCGCGGGTGACATCGGCATCGGTGGGGGCGCCGTGGAAACCCTCGGGATATTCCTCGGCGATGAAGCCCGTCGTCAGCTCACCTGAGCGGAAGCGCGGGTGCTGCATGATCGCCGAGACGAAATCGATATTGTGGCCGAGCCCTTCGAGCTCGAAGCGGTCGAGCGCCGCGATCTGCAAATCGGCAGCTTCGTCGCGCGTCTTCCCCCATGTCACCAGCTTGGCGATCATCGGGTCGTAGAAGATCGACACCTCGCCGCCCTCCTCGACCCCCGCATCGACGCGCACGCCGTCGAGACCGCGCTCATCGCCTTCCCATGCGGGAACCGGCGTCCGGTAGCGCACGAGCCGCCCGGTCGAGGGCAGGAAGCCGCGATAGGGGTCCTCGGCATAGACGCGGTTCTCGATCGCCCAGCCGTCGATCTTCACATCGTCCTGCGACATCTCGAGCTTCTCGCCCGCCGCGACGCGGATCATCTGCTCGACCAGGTCGATGCCGGTGATCGCCTCGGTCACCGGATGCTCGACCTGCAGGCGCGTGTTCATTTCGAGGAAATAGAAGCTCTCGCCGGTCGGGTCGGCGCCCGAGACGATCAGTTCGACCGTGCCCGCGCTATAATAGCCGACCGCCTTCGACAGCGCGACGCACTGCTCGCCCATCGCCTTGCGCATTGCGGGCGAGACGAAGGGCGATGGCGCTTCCTCGACCACCTTCTGGTGGCGGCGCTGGATGCTGCATTCGCGCTCGTTGAGGTAGAGCGTGTTGCCGTGCTGGTCGCCGAGGATCTGGATCTCGATGTGGCGCGGGTTCAAAATGAACTTCTCGATGAAGACGCGGTCATCGCCGAAGCTGTTCAGCCCCTCGCGCTTCGTCGCCTCGAAACCCTCGCGGACATCCTTTTCGTCATAGGCTAGGCGCATGCCCTTGCCGCCGCCACCGGCGGACGCCTTCATCATCACCGGATAGCCGATCTCGTTCGAAATCTCGACAGCATGTTCGGTATCGTGGATCTCGCCGACGAAGCCGGGGACGACGTTGACGCCCGCTTCCTTCGCGAGCTTCTTCGACTCGATCTTGTCGCCCATCGCGGCGATCGCGTTCACCGGCGGGCCGATGAAGGCGATATTTTCCTTCGCCAGCGCCTCGGCGAAGCTGGTGCGCTCGGACAGGAAGCCATAGCCCGGATGCACCGCCTCGGCGCCCGTTGCCTTGCACGCGGCAATGATCTTGTCGGCGATCAGATAGGATTCGGACGCGGGCGACGCGCCGATATGCACCGCTTCGTCGGCCATCTGCACAAAGGGCGCGCGCGCGTCGGCGTCCGAATAGACAGCGACGGTCGCGATGCCCATGCGGCGCGCGGTCTTGATGACACGGCAGGCGATCTCACCGCGGTTGGCGATCAGGATTTTCTTGAACATTTCTGGCTTAAAACCTTCCCATTTCTTCCCAGCGCTGGCGTAGGCCGTCGCAGTCGCCGATTTCTTTCAAACTGATATGAGCACGCCCCCGAAAGCGCGTGGGAATCCGAGCGATGATCGAAGTGCCGGCGGCCATGTGAAACCGATAGAATTCAAGCCTCGGCACAGACGCGCCCCAACCCTCTATCTTTTCCTCCGTGATATCTTGCTCGGCAGTTAGTTCGACCTCATCGCGAAACCAGCCACGACGCTTAACAGCAACGACCGTCAGCGTGGCGATGCTGCTTTGCTCGTTTGCGGCGAAGCCAGGTTCCACCACCTTCGTCAGTACTCCTCGATCAAGCTTTTAAGCTGCGCAGTGCGCGCATCGGTCAGCTGCGTCTGACATCCGCTGATCACCATCGGCTCGGCCGAGCCGCCGCGCATCGTGTAGCCCTCGCTCGCGCATTGCTTGTCGCGATAGGTAAGCCACGCGCGCTGCGCCGCGAGAAGCGTGTCGAAATAGCCGGGGCGGTTGTCCTGCGTGCGGTCGAAGTCGGCGTCGATGGCCTTCATACGCGCCGCCGTCACCTTCCACTGCGCGTTCATCGCGGCATCGGCGCGCTCGAACTCCCTATAGGCGCAGGCGTTGAGCTCGAACTGCGCCATCGCATTGTCGCAATCGATCTCCGGATCCTGCGTGGCGACCGCCAAGAGCAGCAGCGAGGCGAGAATCATCCTTTGGTCTCCTTGGGGCGCCGGTCTTCTGCAAAAAGGCGATGGCGCCGCGTAACCGTCCGCGTCCAAAACAGGGCGAGCGCGAGCGCGAGGACCCAAAGCAATATTTCGAAACCCAAAAGCCATGACACAGCGCTCGCCTCTTGCCGTTCGGCGTGCACATAGTTCGCCAAACCGCCAAAAAAGAAGGCAGGCGGCAAACAGAGCAGCGAAACGAACCAGATAGGAAGCGGGTTTTTCGTCACTCGGCGGCTTCCATCTGTGCGCGCATCGGCTCTTCGCTCTCCATCGGGCGCAGTCCCAGCTTCGCGAACAGCGCAGCATCGGCATTGTCGCCGCGGTTGCCGGTGGTGAGCAGCTTGTCGCCGGTGAAGATGCTGTTCGCGCCCGCCATGAAGCAGAGCGCCTGCGTCGCCTCCGACATGCTCTCGCGACCCGCTGACAGGCGAACCATCGATTTGGGCATGGTGATGCGCGCGACCGCGATGGTGCGGACGAATTCGATATCGTCGATCTTGGCGAGCGGCGTGTCGGCGAGCATGTCGCCCAGCACGGTGCCCTTCACCGGCACCAGCGCGTTGACCGGCACGCTTTCGGGATGCCGCTCCAGCGTCGCGAGCGCGTGGATGAAGCCGACGCGATCAGCCCGCGTCTCGCCCAGCCCGACGATGCCGCCCGAACAGACGTTGATGCCCGCATTGCGGACTTCCTCCAGCGTATCAAGCCGGTCCTGAAACGTCCGGGTCGAAATGATATTCTCGTAATTTTCTGGGCTCGTGTCGATATTGTGGTTGTAATAGTCGAGCCCCGCGACCGCGAGCGTCTGCGCCTGTTCCTTCGTCAGCATCCCCAGCGTCATACAGGTTTCCATGCCCATCTGGCGCACCCCCTCGATCATCTCGACGATCGCGGGCATGTCGCGTTCCTTGGGGTTGCGCCACGCGGCGCCCATGCAGAAACGCTTGGATCCCGAATCCTTCGCCTGCGCCGCCGCCTGCAACACCGCGCGGACGTCCATCAGCTTGGTGGCCTTGAGCCCGCTGTCGGCGCTTTTCGACTGCGAGCAATAGCCGCAATCCTCGACGCAGCCGCCGGTCTTGATGCTAAGCAAGGTGCAAAGCTGCACTTCACCGCGCGCATGATGACGGCGGTGGACGCCCTGCGCCTCCCACATCAACTCGTCGAACGGCAGGTCGAACAATTCGGCGATTTCCTCGCGCGTCCAGTCGGTGCGCACCTGATCGTCTTGCGGGGCAGTTTGGGAGAGGTTCATGGATTTCGACCCTTTGATGTTATTTGCAGAAGCGCTCGAGCGCGGCGCCGTAGAATTCGATCGTCGGCGTTTCGCCGAACATGTCCTGATAATTGCCGTCCGCCCATGGTCGGCGGTCGCCATAGCTGATCGTCACCTGTCGCCCGGTTTCGGCGTCGTCATATTCGCCGACGCCATAGAGCGTGAAGTCGATATCGGCTTCGGGATCGTCGCAGTTGAGCCGGATCAGCCCCTTGTTCACATATTTGTCGCTCGTCTCGAAATAGATGTCGCGCCAGGCGCCATCGCTCTTTTCGAGGCGGCCGTACCAGTCGGTGAAATAGACATCGTCGATCTGTTGCCGATAGACCAGTTCGACCGCGACATCCTTGCGGAACTCGCTCGGACGGCTCGCGGGCTCGGCATCCGCCGAAGCGACCGAAAAAGCGGCGAGCATCAGACCGAGCGAAGCGATCATGCGGCATCCTCCAGCGGCGGCATATTGTGGCCGAGCAGGCGCAGCACATCGGCGGCGCATTCGACCACATTGCTGCCGGGGCCATAGATGCCCTGCACCCCCGCATCGCGGAGATATTGATAATCCTGCGGCGGGATGACGCCGCCCGCGATCACCTTGATGTCGCCGCGGCCCGCCTCCTTCAATTTGCCGATGAGTTCGGGGATCAGCGTCTTGTGCCCTGCGGCGAGGCTCGACGCGCCGACGACATCGACGCCCGCGTCGAGCGCGAGCACGACGGTTTCCTCGGGGGTTTGGAACAGCGGGCCCGACACGACGTCGAAGCCCATGTCGCCGAATGCCGAAGCGATGACGTTCGCGCCGCGGTCGTGGCCGTCCTGCCCCATCTTCGCAACGAGCAATTTCGGTTTGCGCCCCATGCGGCGCTCGACTGCCTTCACGCCGTCGAGCACCTGCTGCCAGCGGTCGTCGCCTTCATAGGGGGCAGCATAGACGCCCTTCACCGGGGTCGGCTGGGTACCGTAGCGCTCGAAACTTTCTTCCATCGCCGACGAGATTTCGCCAAGTGTGGCGCGGGCGCGCGCCGCCTCGACCGCGTGCGCAAGAAGGTTGTTCTCGATCGACTGCTCGCCCGCCGCGGCATCGCGCAGCGCCTTGAGTGCTGCCTGGCACGCGGCCTCGTCGCGGTTCGCCTTGGTCTTGTTGATGCGCGCGACCTGCGCCTCGCGCACCTTGGTGTTGTCGACCTCGAGCGTCTCCAGCAGATCCTCGTCCTTCAGGCGATATTTGTTCACCCCGACGATGACGTCGTCGCCGCGGTCGACGCGCGCCTGCCGTGCAGCGGCGGCGGTCTCGATCATCGCCTTGGGCCAGCCGGCGGCGACAGCCTTCGCCATGCCGCCTTCCTTCTCGACGCGCTCGATGATCTCCCATGCCTTGTCGACCAGTTCCTGCGTCAGCGCCTCGACATAATAGGAGCCGCCGAGCGGATCGACGACCTTGGTCATCCCCGTCTCTTCCTGGATGACGATCTGCGTGTTGCGCGCGATGCGGGCCGAGAAATCGGTCGGCAGCGCGATCGCTTCGTCGAGCGCGTTGGTGTGGAGCGACTGGGTGCCGCCGAGCATTGCCGCCATCGCCTCGATCGTCGTGCGCATGACGTTGTTATAGGGGTCCTGCTCGGTCAGCGAGACGCCCGACGTCTGGCAGTGGGTGCGCAGCATCTTGCTACGTTCGTCCTTGGCGCCGAGATTGGTCATCACGCGGTGCCACAGCACGCGCGCGGCGCGAAGCTTCGCGATTTCCATGAAGAAGTTCATGCCGATCGCGAAGAAGAAGGACAGGCGCCCGGCGAACTTGTCGATGTCGAGGCCGCTGGCGACGCCGTAGCGTACATATTCCGCGCCATCCGCAATCGTGAAGGCCAGCTCCTGCACCTGCGTCGCGCCGGCTTCCTGCATATGGTAGCCGGATATGGAGATGCTGTTGAACTTCGGCATCTCGCGCGATGTGTAGCCGAAAATGTCCGAGATGATCCGCATGCTCGGCTCGGGCGGGTAGATATAGGTGTTGCGGACCATGAACTCCTTGAGGATGTCGTTCTGGATGGTCCCGTCGAGCAATTTGCGCTCGACCCCCTGCTCCTCGCCCGCGACGATGAAGAAGGCGAGGATGGGGATCACCGCACCGTTCATCGTCATCGACACCGACATCTGGTCGAGCGGGATGCCGTCGAACAGGATCTTCATATCCTCGACGCTGTCGATCGCGACCCCCGCCTTGCCGACGTCGCCGACGACGCGCGGATGGTCGCTGTCATAGCCGCGGTGAGTCGCGAGGTCGAAGGCGACCGACAGGCCCTTCTGCCCCGCAGCGAGGTTGCGGCGATAGAAAGCGTTCGATTCCTCGGCGGTCGAGAAGCCCGCATATTGCCGGATCGTCCACGGTCGCCCCGCATACATCGACGCACGAACGCCGCGGGTGAAGGGCGCGAAGCCGGGCAGGCCGGGGTCGGCGGTGACGTCGTCGGCCGTGTAGAGCGGCTTGACGTCGATCCCCTCGGGCGTCGTCCAAGTGAGGTCCTTGCCCTTCACTTCCTTGTCGGCGGCGGCGGCCCATTGGTCGAGCGTGGGTTTGTCGGTCATATGCGGTCTCTACGTTGTGATCGCCGGCGAAAGCCGGGGCCTCGTGCAGTCATGGGCCCCGGCTTTCGCCGGGGAACACAAATCAATGATCGCCCTTCGGCGTCTCCATAATCTCGGTCAGCACCCCGCCCATATCCTTGGGGTGAAGGAAGAAGATCAGCGTCCCGTGCGCCCCGATCCGCGGCTCGCCGAGCACGCGCTTGCCAAGCGCCTCGAACTCGGCCTTGGCGGCATGGATGTCGGGAACCTCGTAGCACATATGATGCTGCCCTCCTGCGGGGTTCTTTTGCAGAAATCCCGCGATCGATGCATTCCCCGGCAGTGGTTCGATCAACTCGATCTGTGTGCCGTTCAGCCCCCCAAGGCCCAAAGAGTCGGTCGGCGTATCGACAAAGCACACTTTCACGCCCTGCTCGGGCAGGTCGAAGGGCTCATGGATTTTCGTCGCGCCCATCACATCGCGATAAAAGACGATGCTGTCGGCGATCGACGGCGTCGCGACGCCGATGTGATTGAGGCGGCCTAGTTTCATTTCAAACTCTCTCCAATTTCGTCATGCCGGACTTGATCCGGCACCTGCTTTTTGAACGCCGACAAGCGGGACCCCGGATCACGTCCGGGGTGACGACGAAAACTTAAAGCGGAATATTATCGTGCTTCTTCCACGGATTCTCGAGACTCTTGTTCCTGAGCTTCCGTAACCCCAGCGCGATCCGCTTCCGCGTCGAGTGCGGGTAGATCACCTCGTCGATATAGCCCCGCTGCGCCGCGACGAACGGGTTTGCAAAACGGTCCTCATATTCCTTCGTGCGCTCGGCGATCTTTTCGGGGTCGCCGATGTCGCTGCGGAAGATGATCTCGACCGCGCCCTTCGCGCCCATCACCGCGATCTCGGCGGTCGGCCAGGCATAGTTCAAATCGCCGCGCAGATGCTTCGACGCCATCACGTCGTACGCACCGCCATAGGCCTTGCGCGTGATCACCGTGATCTTGGGCACCGTCGCCTCGGCATAGGCGAAGAGCAATTTCGCGCCATGCTTGATGATGCCGTTATATTCCTGTGCGGTGCCGGGCAGGAAGCCGGGAACGTCGACGAAGGTGATGATCGGGATTTCGAACGCATCACAGAAACGAACGAAGCGCGCCGCTTTCTTCGACGAGTTGATATCGAGCACGCCTGCGAGCACCAGCGGCTGGTTCGCAACGATGCCGATCGTGCGGCCCTCGATGCGCCCGAAACCGCAGATGATGTTCGCGGCGTGCGCCGGCTGCACCTCGAAGAAATCGCCTTCGTCGACCGTTTTGCGGATCAGCTCGTGCATATCGTACGGCTGGTTCGCATTCGGCGGGATCAGCGTGTCGAGGCTCGCCTCGGCGCGATCATAGGGGTCGCTTGTCGGACGCACCGGCACGCCGCTGCGGTTGTTTTCGGGCAGATAATCGAAGAAATCGCGCGTCGCGAGCAGCGCCTCGATATCATTCTCGAACGCGATATCGGCGACCGAGCTCTTGGTCGTGTGGGTGATCGCGCCACCGAGCTCTTCCTGCGTCACCACCTCGTTGGTCACCGTTTTCACGACGTCGGGACCGGTGACGAACATATAGCTGCTGTCCTTCACCATGAAGATGAAGTCGGTCATCGCGGGGCTATAGACAGCGCCGCCCGCGCAGGGGCCCATGATGAGCGAAATCTGCGGCACCACGCCCGATGCCAGCACGTTGCGCTGGAACACCTCGGCATAGCCGCCCAGAGAGGCCACGCCTTCCTGAATGCGCGCGCCGCCGCTGTCATTGAGGCCGATGACCGGCGCGCCGACCTTCATCGCATTGTCCATGACCTTCATGATCTTCTCGGCGTGCCGTTCCGACAGCGAGCCGCCGAAGACGGTGAAATCCTGGCTGAAGACATAGACGAGGCGGCCGTTGATCGTGCCGCTGCCGGTGACGACGCCGTCGCCCGGCACCTTCTGATTTTCCATCCCGAAATCGGTGCAATTATGCTCGACATAGGCGTCGAGTTCTTCGAACGAGCCCTCGTCGAGCAGCACGTCGAGCCGTTCGCGCGCGGTCAGCTTGCCCTTGGCATGCTGCGCATCGATGCGCTTCTGTCCTCCGCCCAGTCGGGCAGCGGCGCGGCGGCGTTCCATTTCGGCGATATTGGCGGACATGCGGACCTCTTCATCAATGGCGACGGTGCCATCTGCCTTGCTCGCACAGTCGATGCAAATGTGAATTTGCAAAGTTGCAAAGTCATGATTTGCAAACTAGCCTGTTGCGGTGCAGCCTCGTCGCCTCTTTGCCGGTCGTCAACTCCGCCAATTGCGAGATGCGCGGGGAATCCGCCAGGCCGATTTCGCGGCGCGGCTTGGTATCTCCGCCTCCTACCTCAGCCAGATCGAGCATGACGACCGCCCGCTGACACCGGCGCTGCTCGACCGGTTGCAAAAGCTGTTTCCGCTCGAATGGGAGGAGGTCGCGGCCGATGCGGGCGACCGGCGCGCCGGCGCGTTGCGCGAGGCGGCGGCCGATCCGCTGTTCGCGGCCTCGCCGCTTCCGCCCGAGCAGCTCGAACGCGCGGCGCTCCAGCAGCCGCAACTCGCCGACCAGTTCGTCGCGCTCCACGCCGCCTATCGCCGCGCGGGGCAGCGGCTCCAGATCATCGACGAGGCGTTGACCGGCGGCACCGCCGAGGGAAGCCGCCTGCCGTGGGAAGAAGTTCGCGACTGGTTCCACGACGCCGGCAATTATGTCGACAGCATCGACCGCGCCGCCGAGGCCTTGGCAGGGCAATTGCGCGGCAAGGATCCCTCCCCCGCCATCGAGACGATCGAGCGGCGGCTGCGCGACGCGCTCGGCATTTCGATCGTCTATCAACAGGCGCAGACGCTTCGCGATTTCGATGCGACGATGCGGCACCTGGTGATCGACCCGTCGCAGCCCGCCGAGAGCCGACGGTTCCAATTGGCGCACCAGCTGGCGGCGCTCGCTTTGGCGAACGAGATTGCGGCGGTCGTCGAAGCCTCGCCGCTCCGCACCGCCGCGGCGCGCCAATTGCTCCACGTCGGCCTCGCCAACTATGCCGCCGGCGCGGTGCTGATGCCCTATGCCCCCTTCCGCGCCAGCGCGCGTGCGGTGCGGCACGATATCGACCGGCTGCGGCTCGAATATGGCGTGAGCTTCGAACAGGCGTGCCACCGCCTCTCGACGCTCCAGCGGCCCGGCGCGCGCGGCATCCCGATGTTCTTTTGCCGCGTCGACATGGCGGGCAATATCACCAAGCGGCATAGCGCGACGCGGCTGCAATTCGCACGCTTTGGCGGCGCCTGCCCATTGTGGATCGTTCACGAGGCCGCGGCTATCCCCGACCGCATCCTGTTCCAGCTGGCCGAGACGCCCGACGGCCTGCGCTATGTGTCGATGGCGAAGGGGCTGGTGAAGCCGTCGGGTAGCTACGCGCGCAGCCCACGCCGCTACGCCGTCGCGCTGGGGTGCGAGGCGCAATATGCTGGCGACTTCGTTTATGCCGACGGGGTCGACGTCGCCGCCCCGCAAGCGGCGACACGGATCGGCCTGTCGTGTCGCATCTGCCCCCGCGACGATTGCGATCAGCGCGCCTTTCCGCCAAGCGACCGCCCGATCCTCGTCGATCCCGACCGGCGCGACGTCGTGCCGTACCGGATCGGCTAGCCTTCGATCACCAATTCCTCCTCCAGGAAATCGAGAAAGGCACGAATGCGCGCCGCCGCCCGGTCTTCGGGTGCATAGAGCGCATGAATGTCCTCTCCGTCGCCCGGATTATAGTCCGGCAGCACTTCGACAAGCCGCCCCGCCGCCATATCCTGTGCAACGTGAAAGCGCCCGTGCCGCGCGATGCCGCCGCCAGCGACCGCCATCTGCCGCACAACCTCACCCGAATTGCCGAAGAAGCTGCCGTGGACGGGGCGCTGCACGATCTTGCCGCCGATGCGAAAGGGCCAGCTGTCGACCGAACGGCGGAAGCTGAAGCGCAGGCAGTCGTGCTTTTCGAGATCGTCGGGTGTTTGCGGCGTACCGCGCCGCGCGAGATAGTCGGGGCTTGCCACCAGCACCATGCGGCTATGGCCGAGCTTCTTCGCACGCAGGCTCGTGTCGCGTAGCGGGCCGATGCGGATCGCAATGTCGGCACGCTCCTCGACCAGATCGACGATCGCATCGGATAGCGTCAGATCGACGGTGATGTCGGGATAGCGCGCTGTAAAGTGCGGCAGGATCGGCAACAGGCCCATCGTGCCGATCGAGGGCGAGGCGTTGATGCGAAGCAGCCCGCGCGGCCCCTGTTGTTCCTGCCCCAGCCCCGCTTCGACCGACTGGATATCGGCGAGCAGGACGCTCATCCGGTCGCGATAAGCTTCGCCGTCCGACGTCAGCGCGAGCGAACGCGTCGTCCGGCGCATCAATGTGACGCCCAGACGCTGCTCAAGCCGTGCTATGCTGCGGCTGACCGCCGAGGACGTCAACCGCAGCGCCTTCGCCGCGGACGCGAGGCTGCCGCCATTTGCCACTGCCAGAAAGGTTTCGATATCGCCGAACCTGTTGTCCATCGCCATTCCTGATTTTGAATCACCACTGAAATGATGAAGCGCATTCTAATCAACAATGGCGGGTCGCGCTATCTTGCATCCATAAGATTGCACCCAAGCGAAAGGAGTTCGTCATGGACCTCAAACTCAAAGGAAAGACCGCCCTCGTTACCGGATCGACCGCCGGCATTGGCTTTGCGATTGCCAAGCGCCTCGCCGAAGAAGGTGTCGATGTCGTCATCACCGGTCGCAACCAGCAGAAGCTCGATGAGGCCGCGGCCGAATTGGCACAGTCGGGAACGATCCGCGCGGTCCTCGCCGATCCCGCGACGGCCGAAGGCGCCGATGCGTTGATTGCAGCGGTTCCTGCGGTCGATATTCTCGTCAACAATCTCGGCATCTATGAGGCCAAAGCCTTTGCCGAAATCAGCGACGCCGACTGGCACAATATCTTCGAGGTCAATGTGGTGAGCGGCGCGCGGCTGTCGCGGCACTATTTCCCGAAGATGCTCGAGAAGGACTGGGGCCGCGTGATCTTCATCGCAAGCGAAAGCGGGCTGCTGCCGCCCGCCGAGATGATCCACTACGGTATGACCAAGACCGCGCAGCTCACGATTGCGCGCGGGCTGGCCGAGCAGACCAAGGGCACCGGCGTCACCGTCAACAGCGTGCTGCCGGGGCCGACGCGGTCGGAAGGGATCACCGACTTCATCCGTTCGGTGGTGTCCAACCCCGATGCGCCCGAAGCCGAACGCGAAAAGGCCTTCTTCGAGGAACTGCGCCCGCTGTCGCTGATCCGCCGCCTGATCGAGGCCGACGAGATCGGCGCGATGGTGACCTATCTGGCGAGCCCGCTGGCGGCGGTCACCAACGGCGCCGCGATCCGCGCCGAGGGCGGGATCGTTCCGACGATTGCGTAACGACTACGCCCCTCCCGCTTGCGGGAGGGGTCGGGGGAGGGTCTGTGACCTAGACATGCCCTCCCCTAACCCCTCCCATAAAGGGAAGGGGAATTTATGTTTTCACAATTCCCCGCTCTATCAAGCTATGCGCCGTCGCGAGGATCGCTTCCTCGGGCGTGCGCATCGTCCAGCCGAGCGTCTGCATCGCATGGCTGCTGTCGCCGCCGCGCACATTGCCGAGTTCGGCGACGAGTTGCTTGAGTTCGGGCCGGACGAGCGCGAACAATTTGAGCAGCCAGTCGGGCATCTTGCGCGTCGGCACCTTCTTCGCTTTGTCGCCGAGGTTTTCGGTCAGGATGTTCGCGACGTCGATCATCTTCAGGAACGGTCCCGAGCAGACATAGCGCTCGTCGCGGATCGCGGGTGCGGTCAGTGCGCGATAGTGCAGTTCGGCGACGTCGCGGACATCGATGATCCCAAAGCCGATGTCGGGGCACATCGGCACCTTGCCCTCGATCAATTGCTTCACCAGCTCGATCGAAGTCGAGAGGTCGTCCGAGAGCAGCGGCCCGAACACTGCGGCGGGATTGACCGAGGCGAACTCCATATCGCCGCCCTCGGCCGCCATCCAGTCACGCGCCGCGCGTTCGGCGACGGTTTTCGAGCGCGGATAGGGCATGACCTCGGGGTTATCGAGGTCGGTCCAGTCGGCTTCGTTGTAAAGATCACGCCCCTTGCCATGACCATAGGCGATCGCCGCCATTGAGGAGGTCAGGACGAAGCGCTTTACGCCTGCCGCACGCGCGAAACGTAGCGCTCTCAACGCGCCTTCGCGCGCGGGGACGATCAATTCGTCGGCATGTTTGGGAACGCCCAAGGGAAAGGGCGAGGCGACGTGCGCGACATGGGTGCACTCCACAATCGCCTCCGCCCAGCCGGCATCATGTTCGAGATCGGCTGCAAAGAAGCTGAGGCGGTCGTTGTCGACATTCAGCCATCCGCGAACCTCGGGCTCGCGTTTCAGGCTGCGCACCGTCGTGTGGACGGTCCAGCCATTGTCGATCAGCTGTCGGATGAGGAAGCCCGCGATATAGCCGCTGCCTCCGGTAACCAGTGCCGTGCCCGTCATGTGCCCCTCCCCACTCGTTGAGCGAGGAGGGTAGCAGGATTATTTGAGCAGCACGAGTTCCTCGGCCATGCTCGGATGCAGCGCGACGGTGGCGTCGAAATCGGCCTTGGTCAGGCCCGCTTTTACCGCGATCGCCGCGGCCTGCAGAATCTCGGGCGCGTCGGGGCCGATCATGTGCAGCCCGACAACCTGGTCGGTCGCGGCATTGACGATCATCTTGTAGAGCGCGCGCTCGTTGCGGCCCGCAAGGACATTCTTCATCGCGCGGAAGTCGCTGGTGTAGACGCGGATCGAGCCGAGCTTGTTGCGCGCCTCGGCCTCGGTCATCCCAACGGCGCCGATCGGCGGGTGGCTGAACACCGCGCTCGGGACATTGGCATAATCGACCACGGTCGGTTTGCCGCCGAACACCGAGTCCGCAAACGCCTGCCCTTCGCGGATCGCGACCGGCGTCAGCTGGATGCGGTTGGTGACGTCGCCGACCGCGTAGATGCTCGGCACCGACGACTGGTTGGTCTCGTCGACCTTGATCGCGCCATCCTTGTCGAGTTCGACGCCGACCTCTTCGAGCCCGAGACCCTTGCTGTTGGGCACGCGTCCTGCGGCGACGAGCACCGCGTCGGCCTGGATAGGGTCGCTATTTTCGAGGTGGACGGTGAGCGACCCGTCTTCATTCTTCTCGATCGACTTGAACGGCGCGTTGAACTTGAATTCGATGCCCTTGGTCATCGAAATCTGGAGCAGCCGGTCGCGGATCTGCTCGTCATAGCCGCGCAGGATGGTGTCGCCACGATTGACGATCGTCACCTTGCTGCCGAATTCGTTGAAGATGCCCGCGAATTCGTTGGCGATATAGCCACCGCCCGCGATCACCACACGCTTCGGCAGCCTTTCGAGATGGAAGACCTCGTTCGAGGTGATCGCATGTTCGCTGCCCGGGAATTCGGGCACGTGCGGCCAGCCGCCGGTCGCGATCAGGATGCGTTCGGCGCTAATTTCCTGCCCGTCGGCGAGGCGCACCTTTTGCGGGCCGATCACCGTCGCGCGGGTCTTGAACAACGTCACCTTATGATTGTCGAGTGTCTGGCCATAGAGCCCCTCGAGCCGGTCCACCTCGGCGAGCACATTGTCGCGCAGGCGATTCCAGTCGAATTTGCAATCGGGCACGTCCCAGCCGAATTTGCGCGCGTCCTTCAGGTCCTCGGCGAAATGCGCGCCATAGACGAGCAGCTTCTTGGGCACACAGCCGCGGATGACGCAGGTGCCGCCGACACGATACTCCTCGGCCAGCGCAACGCGCGCGCCATGCGAAGCGGCGATGCGCGAGGCGCGAACCCCGCCCGACCCGGCGCCGACGACAAACAGGTCGAAATCAAACTCGCTCATTCAAAACCCCTGATCCTTTGTGGTCGCGTGCAATTCGCGTCGGCGGCCTATGTGGTTACACCGCCGCACGATGCCAATCGAATTTTGCGGTCACAGTGATGGAGCGCGGGATCACTCGCCGAGCGCGGCGTGCATCAGCGCCTGCGTCGCGGGGTCGAATTCGACCGTCCCCTCGGCAAGGCCTTTCGCCATTTCCTTGCCTAGCTCGACCCCGAACTGGTCGAACGGGTTGATGCCGAGCAGCACGGCATTGGCGAAGACGCGATGCTCGTAGAAAGCGATCAGCGCGCCGAGGCTGCGCGGTGTCACCTGGTCGAGCAGGATCGTCGTCGAGGGACGGTTGCCCGGATAATTGCGCGCGCCGTCGGCACTCGCGCGCCCGGTCATCAGCGCCGCGCCCTGCGCGATGCAATTCGCAACCAGTGTTTCGTGGTGCGCTTCGTCGAGCAGATGATCGGGCTCGCGCGCGACGACGAATTCGACCGGCGTAAGCCGCGTGCCCTGGTGCAGCAACTGGAATACCGCATGCTGCGCATCGGTGCCGACGCCGCCCCAAGTGATCGGCGCGCTCTCGCGGCCGACGGGCTGGCCGTCCAGCGTAACCGACTTGCCGTTCGATTCCATTTCGAGCTGCTGCAGATAGTCGGGGAGTAGCCGCAGCCGCTCGTCATAGGCGAAGACCGCGCGCGTCTGGCAGCCGAGGCGGTTCGCGTAGATCTGGTCGGCGAATGCCGCGAGCAGGCAGATATTGTCGGCACCGTCGGCAAGCCGGAAGTGGCGGTCCATCTCTGCCGCGCCTTCGAGCAGGTCGGCGAAAGCGTCCCAGCCAAGCGCGAGGGCTGCAGGAAAGCCGATCGACGACCAGAGCGAATAGCGTCCGCCAACACTTTCGTTGAACGGCAGGATGCGCGTTTCGTCGATGCCCCATTCCATGGCGCGCTCGGGCTTCGCTGTAAGCGCGATGAAGCGCCCAACCGGGTCTGCAACGCCGGCCTCTTCGAGCCATTGCAGCGCCGAATTGGCGTTGAGCAAGGTTTCGGTGGTGGTGAAGGTCTTCGACGCGACCGCGACCAGCGTATGTTCCGGGCTGAACCTGGCAAACGCCTCGTCGAGCGCCGCCCCGTCGACGTTCGACACCACCGCGACGTCATAACGGTCGCTGTGGCGGCCGAGCGCGTCGATCAGCAGGTCGGGACCGAGCGCCGATCCGCCGATTCCGATGTGGAGCAGGTGGCGGATCTCGCCGAACGCACCGGCTTCGATCGCGTCGATCATCATCCGCATCCGCTGGTGCAGCGCCTGCGCGGCGTGAACCGACTCGGGAGCGCCGTCGCCGCGTTCGGCGCTATGTTCGGCGGCACGGTCTTCGGTCGGGTTGGCGATGCCTCCGGAAAAGAGCGTCTTGCGCCGCCCCGCAAAATCCTGCGCTTCGGCGAGGCCCGAGAGGATGCCCACAGCAGCGGCATCGAGGTGAGTCTTGGCGAAGTCGAAGCGGATGTCGGCTACATTGCGCACCATCGCCTGCAGGCGCGTTTCGGGGTCGGTCGCGACCAGGTCGGTCAGCTTCTGCGGCTGCCAGTTCGAAAGCGCTTGCCAGGCGTCGGATGCGGTTGTCATCGTCTATTGTCCTTCAGGGGGAGTGAATCGCGAACTTTCTCTAGGCCTGCCGCCACCCGCGCGCCAGTGTCGTCCACCGATATTTGCTTGACGTGGCAACCTATTCATCGCCAATGCGCGACATGACCCAAGCCAGCTTTACCGCCGATGTGACGCCCCCGAACGGCCCGGCGCCGTCGTCCCCCACTCCGGCCCCCGCGTCCGCCAAGGAAGAGGCGGTCGACACCGTCCGTTTCCTCGCGCTGCTCGCGATCGCGGTGTTGATTTTCCGCAGCTTTTTCCTGTCGCCGTTTAACATCCCGTCGGAATCGATGCAGCCGCGGCTTTTGATCGGCGACTATCTGCTCGTGAACAAGATGGCCTATGGCTATTCGAAATATAGCCTGCCGTTCAGCGTTCCACTGATCCCCGGCCGTATTTTCGCGCGCACGCCCGAACGCGGCGACGTCGTCGTATTCAAGGCGCCGCCGGTTGCCGACAATGACTATATCAAGCGCGTGATCGGCCTGCCTGGCGACAGCGTGCAGGTGAAGGACGGCATCGTCTGGCTCAACGGCAAACCGCTGAAGCGCGAAGCCATTGCCGATTTCGTCATTCCGGTAACCCCGAACATGGTCGAAGCCTCGCGCATGACGGGCACCCTGCCCTGCTATTCGCCCGAGTTCGAAGAAATCGCCGCCGACGGCCAGCGCCAGTGCCGCTACAAGCAGTTCCGCGAGACGCTGCCGAGCGGCAAAAGCTATAACATCCTCGACATCACGACGATCGCCGAGGACAATACCCCGCTCGTCGTCGTGCCCGAAGGTCATTTGTTCCTGATGGGCGATAACCGCGACCGCAGCGCCGACAGCCGCTTCCCCGCGATGGAGAACCAGGGTATCGGCCTGGTACCAGAGGAAAACCTCGTCGGCCACGCGCTGGTCGGCATGTTCTCGACCGACGGATCGGCGAGCTGGATCAACCCGATCAGCTGGTTCACCGCAGCGCGCTGGGAACGCATCGGGGACGGTTTTTGAACGATCCACTCGACACCGGAGCGCTTGCCGGCATCATCGGCGGCGCTCCGGGCGATCCGGCGCTCTATGATCTGGCGCTGACGCACGGCAGTACCGGGCGCGCGGATTACCAGCGGCTCGAATTTCTCGGCGATCGCGTGCTCGGCCTCGTCATCGCGTCCGAACTCTACACGCGCTTTCCTGCCGCGAGCGAAGGCGAAATGTCGTCGCGGCTGCACGTCCTTGCGTCGGGCGCGACCTGTGCGACGGTCGCGCGCAAGCTCGACCTGACGGCGCTTATCCGCTTCGGGGCGCAGGCGCGTAACGACGGCGGGCGCTATAGCGACAATATCGCCGCCGATGCGATGGAAGCCCTGATCGGTGCGCTCTGGCTCGACAAGGGCGCCGATGCGGCGCGTCAGTTCATCCTGACCCATTGGGGCGAGATGATCGACGGGCAGCAGGCGGCACCCAAGCATCCGAAAGCGGCGCTGCAGGAATGGGCGCTTGCCCGCAAGCGACGCCCGCCCGAATATGAGATCGTATCGCGCGAAGGACCCGATCATTCGCCGCGCTTTCGTGTTGCCGTGACCGTCGGCAAGCTAGCGCGCGCCGAGGCCGAGGGCACGAGCAAACAGGCGGCCGAAAAGGCCGCGGCGGCGGCATTGCTCGCCGAACTTGAAGGAATAAAGGAATGACCCACCGTTGCGGATTTGTCGCCGTCGTCGGCGCGCCCAACGCGGGCAAATCGACGATCGTCAACGCGCTCGTCGGCCAGAAGGTCGCGATCGTCAGCCCGAAGGCGCAGACGACGCGGACGCGGCTGATGGGCGTCGCGATGGACGGCGAGACGCAGATCATCCTGATCGACACGCCCGGTATCTTCGCGCCGACGCGCCGGCTCGACCGCGCGATGGTCGCGGCCGCTTGGGGAAGCCTTGAAGAAGCCGAAGCAATCCTCGTCATGGTCGATGCCGCGGCGAAGCTGACGGGCCGCGTCGAGCGCGTGCTCGAAGGCATCGCGAACCGCCCCGAGAAGAAATATCTGGTGCTGAACAAGGTCGACCTGACCAAGAAAGACAAGCTGCTAACGATCGCGACCGAGCTCAACAGCCGGGTCGCGTTCGACGAAACCTTCTTCATTTCGGCGAGCAGCGGCGATGGCGTGCCCGAACTCAAGGCGCATCTGGCGAAGCTGATGCCCGAGGGACCGTGGCATTTCCCCGAGGACGAGGTCAGCGACGCGCCCGAGCGCATGCTTGCCGCCGAGATCACGCGCGAGCAGCTCTATCGCCAACTTCACGAAGAACTGCCGTACCAGTCGACCGTCGAGACCGAGAAATTCTCGACGCGTCCCGACGGCAGCGCCGAAATCCATCAGCAAATCCTCGTCGCGCGCGACAATCAGCGCGCGATCATCCTCGGCCACAAGGGCGAGCGCATCAAGGAAATCGGTAGCAGGTCGCGCGCCGAGTTGACCGAATTGCTCGGCCGCAAGGTCCACCTGTTCCTGCATGTGAAGGTCAAGGCGAACTGGGACGAGGACCGCGGCGTCTATCGCGACATGGGGCTTGATTGGGTCGACTGACGGGGGAGACAATATGGGGCGTCCAATATCCATCATCAATTTCGAGCGCAGCTTCTGGGCATCGATCCTTTTGGGAATCGGTGGCATGGTTTTCCATTGGACGACTGTCGTCGACGGCTTGAAGAAGGATCCGCTCCTCTCAGGCTCGGTTGACATCGCGGTAATCGCCGTTGGCCTTGCTCTGGCCTTCGGTTTCGCGCTCAGCTTCCTCCTCTGGTATCTGATCTCACGGCGGGCAAATAATGTCGCGAAATGGATCTACGTCGTGGTTATGGGATTTGGGGTCGTGTCGACGTTGACGTCGATCAATGACCCGTTGTCACCCAGCGGTTTTGCGCTTGCTATTTCGCTGGTCAGTACGGCGCTGACCGCCGTTTCGATCGTTTTCCTGTTCCGTCCCGATGCTCGGGCCTGGTTCGCGAAGGAGACCGTCGACCCGCGGGCGTTCGATTAGCGTCGTTCGCTAAATCCGCCGGCAATCATTCGGCGGCGCGTTGCCGTCGAAGCGTGAGGTGATCCATCCGATCGTTTCCTGCGCGCTGTCCTTCGCACTCGCGCCATGATCGCCGGTCATGTCGATCCAGCGCGTCGGGGTGCCGCGTTTGCACACCGCCTTCGCGAACTTGCGTGTCACCGGGGCTGCGACGATCGTGTCCTTGCTGCTCTGCGCGATGAGCAATGGCCCCGGCACGCGCGCGGGATCGACGCTGTTGGTGCGCTCGAACGAGGCGAAGGGTTCGATCCTCGCAATATCCTTGTTCTTCGTCGCGCGGGCGATGGTCAGGATGCCGAGGATCGTGCCGAGCTTCGGCTTCTTGTTGAAGCTCACGCAATTATTCTCCGACAGCCGGCGAATAATGCCCTGATTGGTACGGTTGGTGATGCTGTCGAGCGAGAAGCCGTAGAGCGTCGACCAGCTATGCAGCGCGAAAGACAGGAGCAGCGCACGGGCATTTTTGTCGCTTCCTTGCGCGAGATTCGCGCCAAGGTCGGTCGGGGGCGCCGCCGCGGCGGTGCCGACGAGCGTGAGGTCGGGCGCGTAGCTGCGCGCCGATATCGCAGTCCAAAGTGCGGCGTGGCCGCCTTGCGATTCCCCCCAGACGGCAAAGCTGCTCCCCGCCGCCGCGCCCGGGATTTCGCGCGCCGCGCGCACGGCATCGAGCACGGCGTTTGCGGTGTCATGCCCGACGAGAAACGGATGCATCGTCGGGCTGGCCAGGCCGATATAATCGGGCGCGACCACGACATAGCCGTTGCGAACGGCGTTCATCCCGGCGGAATATTCGAAGAAGTTCGGGCTAAGCGATGGCGCACATTTCTCGGCGACGCCCCATGCGCCATGCGTCCAGGCGATCACTCGGCGCGGACGCGGCGGGATCGCCTCCATCGGCGCCGCGACGATGCCGGTGACGGCAAGGCGCTGGCCGCTGCCGTTCGTCGTCCAATATTGCACGCGCCACGCCTGCGTGCCGGGCGGCGTATCGGTCATCGGTTGCGCCGAGATCAGATAGCGGGTCGGCTGTGCCGCAGCGGGCGGTGACAGCGCGGACAGGATGGCGAGCAGGATCACGGCATAGAAATGGCGCATCGAAAGACCTCCCGATGCGCCACCCTATCACGGCTCTTCTACGGCGCAAACGCCGCGCGTTAACGCTATTCGGCGGCAGCCTTCTTCTTTGCCGGCGCCTTCTTGGCCGCAGGCTTTTTCGCTGGAGCCTTTTTCTTCGGCGCCGCCTTTTTCTTGCCCTTCGCCGGTCCCTTCGCGGCGCGCGCATCGATCAGCGCGATCGCCTCTTCGAGCGTGAGCGTTGCGGGGTCGGCGGTCTTGGGCAGCGTCGCGTTGGTCGTCCCATCGGTCACGTAAGGGCCAAAGCGCCCTTCCATCAGCTTCATCTCGCCGCCGCTCGTCGGATGCGGGCCGAAGGTGTTGAGCGGTTCGGCCTTGGTCCGCCCACGCCCGCCGCCCGCCGCGGCCTCGGCAATGCGCACGACCGCGGCGTTCATGCCGATGTCGAAGATTTCGGCGGTGCCGGTGAGCTTCGCATATTTGCCGTCGTGGAGCAGATAGGGGCCATAGCGCCCCAGCCCCGCCATGATCGGCTTGCCGCTTTCGGGATGCACGCCGACCTCGCGCGGCAGGCTCAGAAGCCGCAGCGCATAGTCGAAGTCGAAATCCTCGCCCGGGATGTCCTTCGGGATCGACGAACGTTTTGCCTCCTTACCGTCGCCGAGCTGGACATAGGGGCCGAACCGTCCGCTGCGTTTCGTCACTTCCAGCCCGCTGTCGGGATCGGCACCAAGCGTTTCCGGCCCGGTATCGCCAGCATCGCTGCCACCCGGCTGCGCGAACTTTCGCGTGAATTTGCAGTCGGGGTAATTGCTGCATGCGATGAACGGCCCGAACTTGCCGCCGCGCAGCGCGAGCCGCCCGGTACCGCAGTTGGGGCAGAGGCGCGGGTCGCTGCCGTCACCTTTGTCGGGGAAGAGATAGGGGCCGAGAAACTCGTCGAGCGCCGCGGTGATCTCCGACGGCTTCTGCTCCATCACCTCGCCGGTGCGCGGCTTGAAATCGCGCCAGAAACGTTCGAGCACCGCCTGCCACTGCGCGCGGCCACCCGACACATCGTCGAGTTCTTCCTCGAGCCCGGCGGTGAAGTCGTAGCCGACATAACGTTCGAAGAAGCGCTCGAGGAACGCCGTCAGCAGCCGCCCGCTTTCCTCGGGGATAAAGCGGTTCTTCTCGACCGTCACATAGGCGCGGTCCTTCAGCACCTGCAGGATCGACGCATAGGTCGACGGACGCCCGATGCCGAGTTCCTCCATCTTCTTGACGAGGCTCGCTTCCGAATAGCGCGGCGGCGGCTGGGTCTCGTGGCTCTCGACCTCGACGCCGGTTTTCGCCGGCGCATCGCCCTTTGCCATCGCGGGCAGCAGGCGCGCATCGTCATCGTCGCCGGCATCGTCGCGGCTTTCGTCGTATAGCGCGAGGAAGCCGGGGAATTTCACGACCTGCCCGGTCGCCCGCATCACCGTCTTGCCCGTGCCGTCGGAAAGATCGACACTCGTGCGTTCGAGCCGTGCCGACGCCATCTGGCTCGCGAGCGCACGCTTCCAGATCAGCTCGTACAACCGCGCATGATCGCCGCTGCCCGCCTTGTCCTTCGAAAAATCGGTCGGGCGGATCGCCTCATGCGCTTCCTGCGCATTCTTCGCCTTGGTCTGATACTGGCGCGGCTGGTCGGGGACATAGCCGCCGTCGTAGCGCGTCGCGATCGCCTTGCGCGCGGCGCTGATCGCGCTGCCGTCCATCTGGACACCGTCGGTACGCATGTATGTGATCGCGCCATCCTCATAGAGCGCCTGCGCGATGCGCATCGTGTGGCTCGCCGAGAAGCCGAGCTTGCGCGCCGCTTCCTGCTGCAACGTCGAGGTGGTGAAGGGCGGCGGCGGATTGCGCGTCAGCGGCTTGGTCTCGACCGTATCGACGGTGAAATGGCCCGCCTTCACATCGGCCTCGGCGGCGCGCGCATCGGCCTCGTTTGTGATCGAGAGGCGCTCGATCTTGTCGCCCTTCCAACGGGAAAGCCGCGCCTTGAACGGCGTACCGCCCATTTCGAACAGCCCCGTCACCGACCAATATTGCTGCGCAACAAAGGCCTCGATCTCGCGCTCGCGTTCGACGACGAGGCGCAGCGCGACCGACTGGACACGGCCCGCCGATTTGGCGCCGGGCAGCTTGCGCCAAAGCACCGGCGACAGGGTGAAGCCGACGAGATAGTCAAGCGCACGGCGCGCGCGGTAGGCGTCGATCAGGTCGGTATCGAGCTCGCGCGGATGCGCCATCGCATCGGTCACCGCCTGCTTGGTGATCGCGTTGAACGTCACGCGATCGACCGACGCCGGCAGCGCCTTCTTGCTGCGCAGCAATTCCTGCACGTGCCAGCTGATCGCCTCGCCCTCGCGATCAGGGTCAGTCGCGAGGATCAGTCGATCGGCGCCCTTCGCCGCGTCCTGGATTTCCTTCATTCGCTTCGTCTTGTCGGGATACAGCTGCCATTGCATCGCGAAGCCGTCGTCGGGATCGACCGAACCGTCCTTGGGCGGCAGGTCGCGGACATGGCCATAGCTGGCCAGAACCTTGAAGTCGCGACCGAGATATTTCTCGATCGTTTTCGCCTTTGCAGGCGATTCCACAATTACCAATTGCATTAAAAAACTATCCCCGTCACCGGCTCTCACATGTACGCGCGAGGGTGGCGGGGATAGCTTGATTCCGTCAAGCCGGATTTTTTCTTATCCATTCTGCCATTTGAAATCGGCGGGCAGGATGCATTTGCCGGCATCATATTTGCCGACGCTGCGGATGATTTCGTTGTCGTCGGGCTCGATCCGGCGGCCGCTGATCTGGCTGTCGATCACGCGGCGGACGAGCGCATCGAGTTTGGTTACCAGATAACAATCGATCGCCGGCGGCGCGTGCGGATTGCCGACCCCGCTGTCGTCGGTCAGGAACAAATAGCGCGACTGGGTCGCCGCCGCCATCGCGCGCATCGCATATTCGGCCTTGTCGGCGACGCCCGACGCCGCGACGGGGGTGATGTGGATGCGCTTCGCACGCGCCGCCTCGGCGGCTTGCCACGTCCGTCCGAACTTGTCGTCATGCGGCGGCGCGTCGGCGACGAGCAGCAACGACTTCACTGCGTCGGGACGCCAGTCCTGCCCGACCGCGCGGATCATCGCCTGATCCATCGCTTCGGGATAGTCGCCGCCGCCGTTCGCATCCTGCTGCGCCAACGCGCCCTGTACGCGGCCGATGTCCCGATCGAAAGCGATCGTTCGCGTCACATAGTCGTCGCCAAGGTCGCGGTAGAAGACGAAACCGATCCGGATATCGAGGTCGCGGTGCTTCGCCGTGATCGCCCCGATGATCGAGCGGAGTTCGGCCTGCAGGTAATTGATCTCGTCACCCATGCTGCCGGTCGTGTCGACGACGAGCATCAGGTCGAGCTTGGTCGCTTTCGTCGCCGATTGGCTTGCGGTGAGGCCGACGACCTGCCCGCCCGCGGCATTGGAGACGAGTACCGGGCGCGCGTCGGCGATTGTGCGTCCGGCCTTGCGCGCCGACACGGTGATCCGCTCGCTCAGCCGGTCGAGGCCTGGGAAGAAGACTGCGCTGCCGTCGGCCTGCGTCGCCATCGTGATGCTGTTGCCGTCGCTGCACGTCACGACCACATCGGCGAAGGGGATCGGCTGGCCGCTGCGGTCGTTGACCTTCACCGTCACGACGCGCGTCGTGTCGACGCGCGGCAAGCTCTGTACCTCCTGCCCCAGATCGCCGCTGCGATTAACATAGGAAGCGTAAAGCTCGGGATTGAGCAAATCGTCATGTTCGCCGGCGGTCAATATGCCCGATTGCGGTTGCGGCCGCGGATAGGGGCGCGGCGGGACGATGCCCGGGCTGACGCGAGCAAAATCCGAAGACGAACCCGGAGCCGGCGCAGCAGACGCGGGTGGCGGCGGCGGCGCCTCGGCAGCGGCGTCGCTGGAGCTGGTGCCCGCTCGTGATCCTGTCACGACCACATCAGCGCCGTCGTCGGCATAGGACGGTGGTGGCGGGGCCATCGGCGGAGGGGGCGGAGGAGGTGGCGGCGGTGGCGGAGGGGCAGGCTCGACCGCCATCGTCTCTTCGCGATCGTGTTTCTCGCTTCCCCGCGTCTTGATACTGCTGTGCACCTGCTGCGGCTGTGGCCGCACCTCGGGGTCGAGCTGGGGCAAGGGTCCGGCGTTGCGACAGAAGCCCTGGTCGGGGGCGGGCACGCTGTGTGCCATGGCGAACGGGGTTGGCGCGGGCGCCGAAGCCAGCACCGCAACCATCGTGACACCCGTCAGAAACCGGCTTCGCATCATCAAACTCCCCACCATGTGACACAATATCATTTGCCTGTGACTTGGCCGCTGAACCGTGGCTGAACCGCGATGAGGCGTTGGATTATCGGTAGTCAGTCGTCAGTGCGCGCCATCACACGAGCGAAATTTTTGCCCCCGCATGGCGCTCGACGCGGCCCGCTAGCTCGAGTTCGAGCAGGACGAGCTGCACCGTCGCCGCCGCCTGCCCCGACTGTCGTACGAGTTCGTCGACGGCGACGGGGGTCGGCCCGAGCAGGTCGATGAGCGACCGGCGCTCGCCATCGCCTGCGTCCGCAGGCGTCGGAGCGGCGGCGTAGTGCTGCACCGGTTCGCGCACCATCCGCGCATCGATCGGCCCGACTGCTTCCATCACATCGTCGATCGTCTGAACCAATGTTGCGCCCTCGCGGATCAGCAAATTGCACCCTTGCGCGCGCGGATCGAGCGGCGAACCCGGCACCGCCATCACCTCGCGCCCATAATCGCCAGCACGCCGTGCAGTGATCAGCGATCCCGATTTGGGCGCCGCCTCGATCACCACCGTCCCGTGCGCGAGCCCGGCGATGATGCGGTTGCGCGACGGAAAATGACGCGCGAGCGGTTCGGTCCCCGGCGGTTGTTCGGCGATCAGCAGCTGGTCGCTCGCGATCTTTTCCTGCAACGCGGTGTTCTCGGGCGGAAAGGCGATGTCGATCCCACTCGCGATGACGCCGACGGTCGATCCGCCGAGCGCGCCGATATGCGCCGCGGTGTCGACCCCGCGGGCGAGCCCGCTGACCACCGTCACATTGCGCGCGGCGAGGTCGGCGGCGAGCTGGCGCGCGAAGCGGCATGCGATCGCCGAGGCGTTGCGCGCGCCAACGATCGCGACGCACGGCCGCCTCAGCATCGCGGTGTCGCCGCGGACGACGACGACAGGCGGCGCCCCCTCGACCTCGCGCAACATCGGCGAATAATCATCATCGTCGCTGAAAATATGGCGGGCGCCCAATTGCGCCACGCGCTCCAGTTCGCGCTCGGCGACCTCTACGGGCGCGATGCGGGCCTTCCCTGCCCCGCCGCGCAGTACGAGGTCGGGAAGCGCATCGAGCGCGGCTTCGCCCGATCCGAAGCGCGACATCAGCTGGTGCCAGCTCACCGGACCGACGTGCGGCGTGCGGATCAACCGCAGCCGTGCCAGCCGTTCGGCGTGCGTCACGCGGTTTCTTTCTTTCCGCCGATGCGCGGCTCGGTCCCGGCGCGCAGCCGCGCGATATTTTCGCGGTGCCGCCACAGCACGACCACCGCGAGCCCCGCGAGACCGATCGCATAGACCGGATAACCCAACGCCAACGCCGCAATCGGGGCCGAGATCGCGCCCAGCATCCCGCCCAGCGACGATATGCGAAGGAGCAGCACTGCACCAAGCCACGCCACGGCAAACACGAGACCGATCGGCCAGGCGAGCGCAAGCGCGAGGCCGAGCAAAGTCGCGACGCCCTTGCCGCCACGGAAGTTAAGCCAGACCGGGTAGCAATGCCCGATCATCGCCGCCGCGCCCGCGATCATGGCGGCATGCTCGCCAAGTTCGGGCACGAAATGCCGCGCAAGCAAAACCGCGACCGCGCCCTTCGCGCCGTCGAGGATCAGCGTCGCTGCCGCCAGCCCCTTGCGCCCGGTGCGCAGCACATTGGTGGCGCCGATATTGCCCGAGCCGATCTGGCGCAGATCTCCGGCGCCGAAGAGGCGCGTCAGGATGATGCCAAAGGGGATCGAGCCGAGAAGATAGCCGACGGCGACCAGCAAAAAAATCGTCATGAAAACCCCGCTCCGTTCGAGCCCGTTGTGGCGATGTTGGGCGACGCAATCAATCGATTAGGACGGCGTGACCGCCAAAATGGATTTGATAGCGGCCGCCCGTGCCTGCTAGGCGACGCGAATGAACGCCCCTGCCCCCGATGCGCCCATCCTGTTCTTCGATAGCGGCCTTGGCGGGCTCACCGTGCTGGGGCCGACGCGTGCGCTGCTGCCGACTGCGCCGATCGTCTATGCTGCGGACTATGCCGGGCTGCCTTACGGCCAGAAAAGCGAAGCCGAGCTTGCCGCGCGCGTTCCGGCGCTGCTCGGGCGCCTCGTCGAACGCTACCAGCCGCGGCTCGCGGTGATCGCGTGCAACACTGCTTCCACCATAGCGCTCGCGCATGTCCGCGCTGCGCTCGACCTGCCGATCGTCGGCACGGTCCCCGCGATTAAGCCCGCCGCCGAACTCACCAAAAGCGGCGTCATCGGGGTGCTGGGGACCGAGGCGACGGTACGCCAGCCCTATGTCGACGATCTCAGCGCGAAGTTCGCCGACGGCAAGATCGTGCTGCGCCACGGCAGCCCCGGCCTCGTCACCGGTGCCGAGGCCAAGCTGCGCGGCGAAACGATCGACCCCGCAGTCATCGCGCGCGCTGTTGCGGGGCTGCGCGACCAGCCGGGCGGCGACGCGATGGATGTCATCGTCCTTGCCTGCACCCATTTTCCCTTGCTGGAGCAGGAGTTGCAGGCGGCCGTCGGACCGGGTGTCCGGCTGATCGACGGTGCGGCGGGGATCGCGCGGCGCATCGCGCATTTGACCGCCGGCCAGGCTTGGCCCGATGCAGCATCGCCGGGCATCGCCGTCTTCACCCGCAGCGAAGACCGCCCGCCGCCACCGCTTGCGGCGCTCGCGTCCTACGGGATCGGGACGATCGAGACGATCTGACAGGGCAATTTGTTAGGACAATTTGTCCTATAAATTGCGAATCGTTCGCACTGGATTTCAGCCAGATTCGGCGTTATTGGGCCGCTGTTAAGTGCCGCCGGAGGGAGCGGCGCCCAAAGACCTGAACAGGCACCTGACTGCGGGGCTTAAACGTGAACTATAACGATATTTTCGCTCGGGCCATCGACCGGCTGCACGAAGAAGGACGCTACCGCGTCTTCATCGACATCCTCCGCAACAAGGGCGCCTTTCCGAACGCACGCTGCTTCGCCGGCCATAACGGGCCGAAGCCGATCACCGTCTGGTGCTCGAACGACTATCTCGCGATGGGGCAGCACCCCAAGGTCATCGCCGCGATGGAAGAGGCGCTGCACGACGTCGGCGCCGGCTCGGGCGGCACGCGCAACATCGGCGGCAACACGCATTATCACGTTGACCTCGAGCATGAACTCGCCGACCTCCACGGCAAGGAAGGCGCGCTGCTCTTCACATCGGGCTATATCTCGAACGAAGCGACGCTCGGGACACTCGGCAAGCTGCTGCCGAACTGCATCATCTATTCGGACGAACTCAATCACGCGTCGATGATCGCGGGTATCCGCAACTCGGGTTGCGAGAAGCGCGTGTGGCGCCACAACGACCTCGCGCATCTCGAGGAACTGCTCGCCGCCGACGATCCCGACGCGGCGAAGCTGATCGCGTTCGAAAGCGTCTATTCGATGGATGGCGATGTCGCCCCGATCCACGCGATCTGCGACCTCGCCGACAAATATAACGCGCTCACCTATTGCGACGAAGTCCATGCTGTCGGCATGTATGGCCCGCGCGGCGGCGGCATCACCGACCGCGACGAGGCCGCGAGCCGCGTGACGATCATCGAGGGCACGCTGGGCAAGGCGTTCGGCGTGATGGGCGGCTATATCGCCGCCAACAAGAATATCATCGACGTGATCCGTTCTTACGCGCCCGGCTTCATCTTCACGACCAGCCTGTCGCCGGTGCTCGTCGCGGGCGTGCTCGCGAGCGTCCGGCACCTCAAGGCGTCGAGCGTCGAGCGCGACGCGCAGCAGGACGCCGCGGCTTATCTCAAGCAGAGCTTCCGCGACGCCGGCCTTCCGGTGATGGATTCGACGACGCATATCGTCCCGCTGATGGTCGGCGATCCGGTGCGCGCGAAGAAGATCAGCGACATCCTTCTTGCCGAATATGGCGTCTATGTGCAGCCGATCAATTTCCCGACCGTGCCGCGCGGCACCGAACGCCTGCGTTTCACGCCGGGCCCGGCGCATGACGAGGCGATGATGCGCGAGCTGACCGAAGCGCTCGTCGAAATCTGGGATCGGCTCGAACTCCAGCTTCAGAAGGCCGCGTGACGGAAGCACCCCGTTACGATGACGTCGTCGTCGGACGCCGCTCGATCCGCGGCTTCCTCGACAAGCGTGTTCCCAAAGCGCTTATCGCCGAGATCCTCGAGGTCGCGATGCGCGCGCCCTCTTCGTTCAACAACCAGTGCTGGAATTTCTCGGTTGTCACCGGTGAGCCGCTCGCAGCGATCCGTCGAGGCAACACCGAGGGCATACTCGCGGGCAAACCCGACAGCCGCGAATTCCGCCGCTTCGACGGCATCGCCGACGATCACCGCGGTCGCCAAATCGAGATCGCCAAGCAATTGTTCGGCGCGATGGGCATCGCGCGCGACGACAAGGATGCGCGGCAGGATTGGGTGCTGCGCGGCTTTCGCCAGTTCGATGCGCCGGTCAGCATCGTCGTCACTTACGACCGCGTGCTGCTCGGCAGCGACATCGCGCCGTTCGATTGCGGCGCGGTGACGAACGCGCTGGTCAATGCCGCATGGTCGCGCGGGCTCGGCTGCGTCATCAACAGCCAAGGGATCATGCAAAGCCCCGTCGTGCGCGAACATGCGCGCATCCCCGACGATCAGGTCATCATGATCTGCGTCGCGATGGGCTGGCCCGATGCAGATTTCCCGGCGAATGCGGTGGTGTCGAACCGCAAGAGTATCGACGAGGCGGTGCGGTTCGTCGGTTTCGACGATTAGTCCTACGAATGCTGGCGAAGCTGCTGGAGATGCTGGGCCTCGTCATCGACGCCGGTAGCGGGGTTCCTGCAAACAGGCGTGAGCGCATTGGGTGCATCATGGGGCTCGCAGTGATCGTCCCCGTTGCGATCATCCTGCTCCTCATTTCGTTCATCTGACACCCGAAGAGGGGGCGCGCGCCCTTCGACAAGATCGAGCCGATACGATAGCATCGGGTCCGAATCCTCTCCCCATCGCGAAAGATTGTCATGCCAGCACAGCGTTATAGCTACACCGCCATCACGCTTCACTGGCTCATCGCATTGCTGCTGGCGTTCCAGATCGCGCTGGGCTGGGCGCTCGAGGGGAACAACAGCCCCGAATTGTTCGCACGCTATCAGCTTCACAAATCGGTCGGCATCACGATCCTGCTGCTCAGTCTCGCGCGCCTCGCCGCGCGCCTGTTCACATCGCGTCCGCCCGCATCCGAAGGTCCGGCATGGACGCGCGCGCTTGCCGGCACGGTGCACTGGCTTTTCTATCTCGTGATGATCCTCGGGCCGGTCACCGGCTGGCTGCTTGTCTCGACCGCGCGCGTTCAGGTGCCGACGCTGCTTTATGGCATCGTCCCCTGGCCGCACCTGCCTGTTGGCCGGAGCTGGCACGAACCAGCCGAATCGATCCACGGCGCGATGGCGTGGCTCGCGATCGGATTGTTCGCACTCCATATCGCCGGTGCGCTGCGTCATCAGTGGCTGCTCGGCAAGCCCGAACTCCAGCGGATGATCCCTTTTGCACGCGGAAAGGCGACAGGAGCGGCCATCGGCGCGCTGGCACTCGTTGGCGCGGCCTTTGTCGCCGGCCAGACGATCTACCCGGAACGGACGCGGCCCCCCGCAGAGAAGGCATCGCCGACGCCCACCGTGGCCCCCGCAACGGCCGTTGTTGCGCCCACCACGAAGGAGGATGAAGCCGCTGCCGCCGAAGCGGACGAGGAAGCGCCCGAAGACACGGCCCAGCCGCTCGCCGACTGGACGGTCGCCTCAGGCGGACGGCTCGGCTTCACCGCACGCTGGAATGGCGAAGCGGTCGACGGCCGCTTCAGTCGCTGGCGCGCCGTCATCCGTTTCAGCCCGGACGAGCTCGCCAAGTCGATGATCCGCGTCACGGTCGACCTCGCCTCGGCCGACACCGGCGATGGGCAGCGCGACGATTCGCTCAAGAGCAGCGATTTCTTCGATGTCGGATCGCACCCGAGTGCGGTCTTTGCTGCGCGCGACATCCGCCATCTCGGCGGCGACCGATACGAGGCGCGCGGCACACTCGACTTGCACGGCGTCAGCAAGCCGGCAACCGTGCGGTTCACGCTGCGCATCGACGGCGACAAAGCCCGCGTGACCGGCACCGCGCGCATCGACCGTACCGCCTTTGGCGTCGGTCAGGGCGAATGGGCCGCAACCGATGCGATTGCGGCGGGGGTCGATATCGCCTTTTCCTTCAACGCGGCGCGCCCGGCGTCCAAACCGACGGTCCGATAAACTCAGCGCGCCGGCCGCATCATTCCCCAGAAATGCGGCCCCCCGGCCGGCAGATCCCATTCGGCCTGCGTGACGAAGCCGAGCCGCTCGTACAGCGGCACATTTTCGGGGGTCGCCGTCTCCAGCCAGCAGGGAAGTTCCTTGGCGTCGGCGACCGCCGTCTGGGCGCGGATGATCCGACCGCCATGCCCCTTGCCCTGATGCTCAGGCCGCACGCCGACATAATGGAGATACCAGAAATGCCCCTTGGGGCGGTGCGCGTCGATGCTGGCCTGCACCTTCAGCCCGCGCGGCAGCGCGGCGCCGAAGGTCGCGACGAGCGGGATGACCGTGCGGAGGAATTCGAGCGTGCCGCTATGCGCTCGTCCGGGGGCACGCCAGAGCGACGCGGCCTCATCGCCCGCCGATCGCAGCGCGACACCGACGCGCAGGTCGGCGGGCGCCAACACATGAAACAAGCTGCGCAGCGCACGCTGCCGGTGAACGGGATCGGGCAAGATCCACGATAGCGCCGGGTCGGTCTGGAACGCCTGCGCCAGCGTTTCGATAATCGCCGGCAGTTCGGCCTGCCCTGCCTGTTGAATAGTGTCGGTCATCGCCCCTCCCCGCGTCAAAGGAGCAGGTGGCGCGTCGCTTGGCAAGGCTAGCGTGGGCGTTTGTCCAGCCGCAGCGCCCAGGCATAACCGCGATAAAGCCGCGTCACCGCCAGACGCGCGCCGGCGTCGTTCGCCGCCTCGCGTGCGGCTTCGACCAGCAGCGCGCGCGGTTCGACGTGAAAGCGCGCGAGCCACGCGAACAGCACACCACGAAACCAGTCGGGCATTTCCTCCTGCTGCCCGAAATCGACGATATGCAGCGATCCGTAAGCCGAAAGATGATCGACCGCCTCGCGAATCGCGCCCTGCCAATCGGGGATCATCGACAGGGTGTAGCTTTGGAAGATCCGGTCGAAGCTTTTGATGCGGAACAAGGCGTTCGAGTCGAAACCGGTCGCGTCGCCGCGCGCGACCGTCACGCGCCGGGTCAGCCCCGCGCGCGCGATGGCGGCCCGCGCTGATTTCAACATCTCTTCCGAAATGTCGATCCCGTGGAAATGTGCGCCCGGCCAGCAACGCGCGGCGGCGATCAGGTTGCGCCCGGTGCCGCACCCGATCTCCAGTACATGTCCGCCAACTGGCGGCGTCAGTTCGTCGATCAGCCGGTCGCGACCCAGCAGATAATATTTGCGCGTCAGGTCATAGATATGACGCTGACCGCGATAGACGCCGTCCATCAGTTCGGCGTGCCCCTCCCCCCCGGTCATGGATCAGTCTTTCAATATATAGAGATGAACCCCGCCATAGATCGCCGACCGGTCGCGCCGCGTGTAATCGAGCGACTCCGCCGCGCGATAATCCCAGCGCCCAAGCAGGTCGTCGGGAAGCCGGCCTGACAGGAGGCTCGGTTCGGCGGCGGTACGGAACAGGACGCGCGCGCCGGGGCGTGCGGTGCGCGTGACCTCGCTCCACAGCGCGGTCAGTTGGGCGTTGCTCATCCAGTCCTGCGCGTCGAGGAAGATATAGCGATCGAAGCTTGCCGCATCGGCTGCAGCGAGCATGTCGGTCATGTTCGCGTGGAGCATCGTCACTCGCTCGGCGCGCCCACGGACAGCGTCGTAATTGCCCGCCTGCAGATAGGGCGGCAATGACGCCGTCCGGCCCTTGCCATAACCGCGCCCGAACGCCTGCCGCGCGAAATAATTGTCCTCGAGCGGGAAGTCGCACGCGAGCTTCTCGAGGCGCGCGCGGAGCACGTCGGCCATCGGCTTGCCGCCGGCGAGCGCATCATATTGTGCGGGCGGGATGCCGAGCCCGAACAGCGACGAGCGCTGGTCGGTTACCCAGCGGATGAATTTGCGGTCGAACAAGGGCGCGAGTTTCTCCTCGAAGATCGCGCGCTGTTCCTCGATCGTTTTCGCCGCGAGGAACTGGCGTGGATCGATGCGATGCATTCGCGCGACGAGGTGCGCGAGCCCGATGAAATTGCCGAGCAGCCCGCGCTTGTAGAGCCCGCGCGCGAAGCCGTTGATGCGGCGCCGGCCGACGAGGTCGCGCCCTTCCCAATAGCGCCGGCTCGTCTCGTCGAGATGCGGGCGGACGAAGGCGCGATAGTCGGCGATATTCGCTTCATTGTCGGCGTCGGCGAAAAAGCGGTGCAGGCTGGTATGGTCGGGCAGCCGCTGGATCGCGACGCGCTTGAGGTTGTTCAGCGCGACATGCGCAGTGTTGAGATCGACCGCGACGATCTCCGCCGGGTCGGCGACGAGGTAAGAGAAGACGTTGCAGCCGCCGCTCGCGATCGTCGCGATTCGATGGCCCGGCTCGATTGCCAGCGCCTCCATATCGACGACGGGATCTTCCCAGATCTGGGCGTAGACAAGGCCCTTGAAGGCCAGCGCAAAAGCGCGGTCGAGCAGGCGTTGCTTCTGTTCGCCATCCTCGCGAACGACGGCGGCTGCGATCTTGCGATTAGGTAGGCTTGCCATTCGAATGGGTTCCCCGGACAATGTTGATCCGGGGCCGCCCATGACAGGCTTTCATGCCATTCCCGTGCCGGTTCGATGACAATCCGGCGACAGCATCAAAAAGATGTGTCGCCGGCGTAACGTCAGTCGCGACAGTAACCCTCGCCTTCCTTGACGATCAGGCATTCCTTTTTGCCGGCAAGATATTTGAGGCCGGTTTCATCGCCGTTGCCGCGGCGTAGGCTGAGCTCTTCGGTTCCGCGCTTGAACTTGATGCCATGCTCGCTGTCCTCGCCGTCATAGGTCCCCTTGGTGTCGAGGTCCGACTGCATTTCGAGCTTGTATTTGCCGGGCTCGGCGGTGGTGATCGTGGCGTACATGCCTTCGACCCCGGTCCATTTGCCGGCCCAGCTTGCAAAGCGGTGCGGCGCGGTCGCGGGGTCAGCCGCCTCGGCGCCATCAGGCGGGGTGGTCTCGACCGGAACCTCGGTCGTCGTCGCATCAGTGGGTGCCGGCGCGGGCGCTTCGGCTTTTTCGCAGCCCGCCAGCAGCACCAGCGCCGCGGCGCTCGCCAAAATTGCACTCTTCTGCATCATGCTTCTCCTTCCCCGTCCAAACGCACGTCGGCGGATAAGTTTCCGCCGGCCTATTCGGTAATGATTTCAGCGAACTTCAGCGGATCGACGTTGCCGCCCGACAAGGTGACGAGCGTCGCGTCGGTGAGCGACACCTTGCCCGCAAGCACCGCCGCGAGCGCCGCCGCGCCGCCGGGTTCGACGACGAGATGCAGTTTCTCGAACACCAATCGCATCGCGTCGCGCACTTCGCTGCGCGTTACCGCGACGCCCTTCACGCCGCGCGCCTGCAGGACGGCAAAGTTGATCGGCCAGGTTTCGGGCGTCTGGAGCGCATCGCACTCGGTCGGATAGGTCATGTCTTCGACCGACAGGATTTCCCCGGCGGCAAGGCTGCGCGTCACATCGTCCCAACCTTCGGGCTCGACCGCGATAATCTCGGCGTCAGGCAGTGCGAGCGCGAGCCCCGCCGACAGCCCGCCGCCCCCGCAGCAGGCGACAACCTTGTCGGGAGCGGCAACGCCGCGCGCCGCCATCTGAGCTTTGGCTTCGGTTCCGGCGCTGCCCTGTCCCTCGATGATCCAAGGGTCGCCATAGGCGTGGACGAGTGTGCCGCCACGCTCGGAAAGCAGTTTCGCAGCAACGGCATCGCGCGATTCGGTCACGCGGTCGTATAGTATCACCTCGGCGCCCAGTTGGCGCGTCGCCGCGAGCTTCATCGCGGGCGCGTTGCTCGGCATCACGATCGTCGCCTTGATCCCGAGCCGCTTCGCCGCCCAAGCGACACCTTGCGCGTGATTGCCGCTCGACACGCCGACGACACCTGCGGCCGCCTGTTCGGGTGTGAGATCGGTCAGCCGGTGCCAAGCGCCGCGAATCTTGAACGCGCCGACGGGCTGCAGGCATTCGGCTTTGCACCACACTGTCCTGCCGTCGACCTCGAGCGGCAGCAGTGGGGTTTGCGGCAACAATGCAGCGACTTTCGCCGCGGCGCGTTCGACACCTGCAAGCGTGGGCGCGCGGTTCGGGTTCAGCAAGGGATCGGGGCTTTGTTCTGTCATGGCTTCGTCCTATAGGGCGCGGCATACAACACAAGCCGCAGCATAGCGGGCAGGAGATTTTTCATGAGCAAGGTTCTGGTGATCGGCGCAGGCGGCGTCGGATCGGTCGCGGTGCATAAGATGGCGATGAACCCCGACATTTTTCCCGACATCACGCTGGCGAGCCGCCGCAAGTTCAAATGCGACGCGATCGCCGAATCGGTGAAGGAACGCACCGGCGTCACGATCAAGACCGCCGAAGTCGACGCCGACCATATCGACGCGACCGCGGCGCTGATCCGCTCGATCGGCGCGACGCATGTCGTGAACCTTGCGCTCCCCTATCAGGATCTCACGATCATGGAGGCGTGCCTGTCGACCGGCGCGCATTATCTCGACACCGCCAACTATGAACCGCGCGACGAGGCGAAGTTCGAATATCATTGGCAGTGGGCGTACCAGGACCGCTTCAAGGATGCGGGGCTGATGGCGCTGCTCGGTTCGGGCTTCGACCCCGGCGTGACCAGCGTCTTCACTACATGGCTCAAGAAGCATCATTTCGACCGCATCGACACGCTCGACATTCTCGATTGCAACGGCGGCGACCATGGCCAGCATTTCGCGACCAACTTCAACCCGGAGATCAACATCCGCGAAGTGACCGCGGTCGCGCGCCACTGGGAAAATGGCGGCTGGGTCGAAACCCCGCCGATGTCGGTGAAGCAGAAGTTCGACTTCGAAGCGGTCGGCGAGAAGACGATGTACCTCATGTATCATGAGGAAATCGAAAGCCTGAAGACGCACCTGCCCGAGATCAAGCGCATCCGTTTCTGGATGACCTTTGGCGAGGCTTATATCACGCACCTCACCGTCCTCCAGAACGTCGGCATGACGCGGATCGACCCCGTCATCTACGAAGGCCGCGAGATCGTGCCGCTGCAGTTCCTGAAGGCCGTGCTGCCCGAACCGTCGAGCCTCGGCGAGACGACCAAGGGCAAGACCAACATCGGCGTCATCGCGACCGGCCTTGGCAAGGACGGCAAGGAAAAGACGCTCTATCTCTACAATATCTGTGATCACGAAGAGGCATTCGCCGAGACGGGCAATCAGGCGGTGAGCTATACCACCGGCGTTCCCGCGATGATCGGCGCGGCGATGATGGTCACCGGCACGTGGAGCGGCCCAAATGGTGAGGGGGGCGTGTTCAACATGGAGCAGATGGATCCCGATCCCTTCATGGACATGCTGAACAAGCATGGCCTGCCCTGGCAGGTGAAGGAATTGGACGGCCCGCTGGATTTCTGAGTCCATTCCCTTTTTCGTCATTCCCGCGAACCCGAGGCCACCGATGTTATAACTCGGCTGGCGTCGGGTTGGGGATTGTCGCTAACGAAGTCCAGTATCCCCATCAGCGAGCCATGCAAGGTCGCATGGACCTCGCCCCGCTTGTCGCCGGGGTGAAGGACAATGCGTCCGACAAGCGACCGGATATCGCTTGAAGCATCAAGCCGTGTATCCGGGTCGTTCAGCGTTTCGGTCAGCCTAGCCACCTTGCGCTTGTAGATTTCAGCGATGCCGGGATGCACGTCCGGGATGACCGGCGGCGCCTCGGCGAGCCGTGCTTCGACCTCGACCCGCTCGCGTTCCAGTTCGGCGATGCGCGCTTTCATCGTGGGCTGGTAAAGGCCGTCCTCGATAGCCGCCATGATGCCCGCCACCGCCTTGTCGATCCGGGCCAGTGCTCTTCCGTCAGCATCGGCCTGAACACGCCGCTCACGGTTCTCGCGATTGATATGCGCCGCATAGGCCGCAACCGCCGCCTCGATCTTGTCGGCCAACACCAACCGCTCCGCAATGCCCGCCAGCGCCCGGCGCTCAATCTCTTCTCTGCGGATGGTGCGAACATTGGCACAGTTGTGACTGCGATGATGGCCGGTGCAGCCGTAACGGTCACTGACGACGATGCCAAAAGGTCCACCGCAGGTGCCGCATTGAAGGAGGCCCGAGAGTAGATAGGCAGGACGCCGCGTGTGGTGGAGCGCACCGGTCTGCGCCGCCTTGCGGACATTCACATAACGCTCGGCGATCACTTCCTGCTGGCGCTTTGCCGCAGCCCATAGGTCGTCGCTGACGATGCGAAGATCGGGAACCGCATTCCTGATCCATTCGGATTCCGGATTGAGGCGGGTGACCTCCTTGCCGGTGCTGGGGTCTTTCACAGTGTGCTTGTGGTTCCAGACGCGGACGCCGACATAAAGCTCATTGTTGAGGATGCCGGTGCCACGCCTGACATCGCCCCTTACGCTCGTGTCACGCCACGCCTTACCCGCAGGGCCGACGATGCCCTCCGCATTGAGATCGCGGGCGATGGAGCGTGGGCTCTTGCCGCTCGCGAACTCGCGAAACACGCGTTCGACGATCAGCGCCTCAGTGGGTTCGATCTGGCGCTCGCCGCGCACAAGCTCGCCCTCGCTCGTCAGGCGCCGGACCATCCGGTAGCCATAACCGACCGCACCCGCCGAATAGCCGCTCTCGATCCGTCCGCGCAGACCACGATGCGTCTTCTTGGCGAGGTCTTTCAGAAACAGCGCATTCATCGTCCCCTTGAGCCCGACATGCAGCTCGGAGATTTCACCCTCGGCGAGGGTGACCAGCGGAACACGCGCGAACTGGAGATGCTTGAAAAGAGTCGCGACATCGGCCTGATCGCGCGAGACGCGATCGAGGGCTTCGGCGAGCACGATATCGAAGGTGCCGGCCTGCGCATCGGCGACCAGTTTCTGAATACCGGGCCGCAGGATCATGCTTGCGCCCGATATCGCAGCATCCTCATAGGTGCCGGCAATGTGCCAGCCTTCGCGCTCCGCGCGCTCGCGGCAGATGCGCTGCTGGTCGGCGATCGACGCCGAACTCTGCTGGTCCGAGGAATAGCGGGCATAGAGGGCGACGCGGATCATCTCATCTTCCTTTGCATGAGCGGGAACAACTCCCGACAGCCGGTAAAGACGGTGTCCGCCCCTATGACCCTAGCGTCAACGCTTCCGGCCGTTCGTGTTTTCCGGAGGCTCATTGTCGTTGGCCGCCCGCCGCGACCGGATATGCTCGCGAGCGATGTGCCGCCCGATTGCTTCCGCGACGCGCGTCAGCGCGGCATCGACCTGCACGCGACCGAGGCCCTGTTCATTGTCATTGGTAGCGGTCAGATGGTCCGGGCGTGGCGCTTCATCGCCCGCCATGATTGCCGCCCGGTGCAGGACGATTGTCGTTGTCGGCGCGATAGCCGGCCGGGTCCGCGACCCACTGGTCGATGGCGGACTGATGCCAGCCGGCACCATGAACACTTATCTTGAGCTGCGCCGGGAACGTCCCCTCGGCGATCTTGCGATAGATGGTCGAGCGGGACAGGCCGGTTCGATCCTGGACGGTCTTGAGGCGGAGGATTTTGTCTGAGCTGGACACGGAAGATACTCCATCGGCTGACGGTTGCTGGGCTCCCCTGACTGCAGAATTGGGTATTCGAAGCCGCCGCGCAACTGTCTCTTCATGGCGCCACGGGGCATCTCAGTCGCTCATTGAAACTCCATCGGACGCAGTCGAACTCCGTTGTACGCGGACGTACGAACTCGCCACGGAATCTTTTTTTCTCATGCCGTCCCGGCGTCGGAGTTCGTCACCTCCTGTCGCCCAAAGACACGCGCGTGTAAGGAGGGCCACCGACCTCAAAACCCCGCTACGTTTAGAACCGATGGAAGCCAGCTATGGCCGGTTGCGGACTGTCAGCTTTCAGGCCGCGCGCCGGGGAAGCGGACAATTCGGGCCGGATACCCACGCCTCGGATTTCCTGTAGACAGGATTAGCACGCCCTCTCTGCTCATGCGGCAGGGACCCCGCGTTCAACTTTTTACCCTTATTTATCCCGGGTCCTGTCTGCCCCGATGATAGCCCTCCCTTTCGCAAGGTGCCGATCGATCTGCACCCAATGGAAAGGCAAGGACAATGAACAGATATCTCGCAAGCGCTGCCGTACTTCTCGCCGCCCTCGCGCCGGTCACGGCCGACGCCAGCTGCACCCCTTCCAAACCCGTGGTGGCGGCACAGGCCGTGCCCGTCATCCACTACAAGAGCACGACGATCGACGGCGTGAAGGTCTTCTACCGCGAAGCCGGGCCCAAAGACGCGCCGGTCATCCTGTTGCTCCACGGTTTCCCGACCTCGTCGCATATGTTCCGAAACCTCATCCCGCTGCTCGCGGATCGCTATCGCGTCATCGCGCCCGACTATCCGGGCTATGGCCAGAGCGACGCGCCCGACCACAAGGCCTTCGCATACACTTTCGCGAACCTGACCGACATCGTCGACAAGCTCGCTGAAAAGGTCGGCGCGACACGCTACAGCATGTACGTCATGGATTATGGCGCCCCGATCGGATACCGGCTAGCGCTCAAGCACCCCGAGCGGGTCGAAAGCCTGATCGTCCAGAACGGCAACGCTTATACCGAGGGGCTCGCCGCCTTCTGGGATCCGATCAAAGCCTATTGGGCCGAGAAGACGCCCGAACGCCGTGAGGCACTCGCGGGCCTCCTCACGCTCGAGACGACCAAGTTCCAGTACACGGATGGCATGGGGGATGTGGCGCGGATCAGTCCCGACAATTGGGTGATCGACCAGGCGCTGCTCGACCGGCCGGGCAACAAGGACATCCAGCTCGACCTCCTCGGCGACTATGGCAGCAATGTCCCGCTCTATCCGCAATTCCAGGCCTTTTTCCGCGAGCGCAAACCGCCGACGCTGATCGTCTGGGGCAAGAACGACGTGATCTTTCCCGAGGCCGGCGCGCATCCCTATCTGCGCGACCTTCCCGACGCCGAGATGCATATTCTCGACAGCGGCCACTTCGCGCTTGAGGACAAGCTCGACGTGATGGCGCCGCTCATTCGCGACTTCCTCGACCGCAAGCTCTGCAAATGACGTGCCGCTGCGGGGCCCGCAGTCCCGCAGCCTGCATCTGGAAGGAAAAGACATGACCAGTCACCGCATAGCGATCGTCGACGGCGTGGAGATATTCTACCGCGAAGCCGGCAAACGGAGCGCGCCCGTCGTCGTTCTGCTCCACGGCTTCCCGAGCTCGTCGCACATGTACCGGGGCCTGATTCCGGCGCTCGCCGACCGCTATCATGTCGTCGCACCCGACCTTCCGGGGTTCGGACTCTCCGCCATGCCCTCGCCCGAGGCTTTCGAATATGGCTTTGCCAGTTTTTCGAACATCATCGCGGCATTTCTGGAGCAGCTCGGCATCGGGCGCTATGCGCTCTACGTCATGGATTATGGCGCGCCGACCGGCTTTCGGCTGGCGCTCGCGCATCCCGACCGGGTGACCGCGCTGGTGGTGCAGAACGGCAATGCCTATGAGGACGGCATGGGCGATTTCTGGGCGCCGACGCGCGCCTATTGGGCCGACAATGGCCCGGCCAACCGCGATGCGATGCGCCCGTTCCTGACGCTCGACGGCACGCGCTTCCAGTACTTGACTGGGGCGGCGGACACGGCGCAGATCGATCCGGCGGCATGGCTCATCGACCAGTTCTTCCTCGACCGCCCGGGCGCCACCGAAATCCAGCTCGACATCATCAATGACTATCGGACCAACGTCGCGCTTTATCCGGAATTTCACCGCTATTTCCGCGAGCATCAGCCGCCGACGCTGATTCTGTGGGGTGAGAATGATCCCATTTTCCTGCCCGGCGGCGCGCGCGCCTTTCTCCGCGATCTGCCGGACGCGCAGCTCCATTTCTTCGACACCGGACATTTCGCCCTTGAGGAGAAGGCGGACGAGATGGTCCCGATCCTGCGCGACTTCCTCGCGCGAAGCCTTCCCCCGATGAATGCAACCCAAGAAGGAGAATGACCATGTACAGCAGCAAATCCAAATCGAGCGTGCTTCCCTCCGGCGGCGGCGCGACGCTGATCGACCCGTCCGACGCGCTGATCCTGCTTCTCGATCACCAGTCGGGCCTGTTCCAGACGGTCAAGGATATCCCGGTCTCTGACCTTCGCCGCAATGTCGAGATGATCGCCAGGCTCGCGACGCTCCTTGAAATTCCGGTTATCACGACCGCGTCGGAGCCCGCCGGCACCAACGGTCCGCTGATGCCCGAAATCCACGACTATGCGCCACACGCCGTCTATGTGCCGCGCAAGGGCGAGGTGAACGCATGGGACAATGACGATTTCGTCGCCGAGGTCCGCTCCACGGGGCGCAAGACGCTGATCATGGCGGGCGTGTGGACGAGCGTCTGCGTGATGTTCCCCGCCCTCGACGCCCGCGCGGCGGGCTACGACGTCTACGCCGTGCTCGACGCGTCGGGCGACCCGAGCGAGATGGCATCGCGCATCTCGCTCGCGCGTTTTGTCCAGGGTGGCGTCAAGCCGACCTCGACCAATGCCCTGCTGTCCGAACTCCACCGGACTTGGGCGCGGCCCGAAGCGGCCGAACTCGGCAAGCTCTACGGCCTCGTCGCGCCCAACTATGCGGCGGTGGCCGAAAGCTATGCTCGGGCCCAGCAGGCCGCGCGCGAGACAAGCTGATCGCGCGACACGGAACGCGGCCATTCTGAACCGGGGCGCTTATCTGGAGGCGTTCCCGGGACAGGGCGGCCGCGTTCATCGCCGTACCCGATGCCCCACCGGCGAGGGCGTCGGCTCGCTACTGTGTCGCGGCGATGGAAGACATCGCACGGTCCAGCGCCGCTCCGGCCCCCATCGACATGGCGTAGCGGCGGGACTTGTCGAAATAGCGCGCCGCCATCGCAGGCTGGCCGCGATGCACTTTAACGACTCCCGCAACGCGCCAGAGTTCGGGATGGCACCAGCGCTCCTCTCGTACGTCGCGGTCCGCCAGAATATCTCCCAGACAGGCTTCGCCGCGTTCGACCTCGCCGGCATCGATCCAAGCTTCGGCCAGCAAGCACCGGTAAAAGGCGACGCGCGCGCGCCAGCCATGCCGGTAGAGTTCCGAAATGCCCTGCTCCATCAGCGCCAACCCGGCGTCATCGCCATCGCGCCACCGAATGGCCCCTTCGAAGAAGCGGCTGGTGCCCTCATAGATGCCGACATTTTCGCGCCTGGCGACGTCGGCCAGTTGCCGTTGCAAACGGGCGGCCGCGACAAGGTCGCCGCTCAGATAGGCGACCGGCAAGGCCGCGAGGGAAATGGCATTACCGAGCGAAATCATATGATCGAGATCGGCGGCGCGATCGACGGCGCGGCCCGCCACTTCGGCGGCACGTCCGGGCTGTCCTTGCAGCCACAGCAGGAAAGACTGCGACAGGCCGATCGCGACGGGCAGATCCACCTGGAAGCGGGACAGGCCCCGCCCGTCATTCAGATCGCCCCAGGCGTCCGTCAATTCGGCAAGGCGGGTGGACGCCGACGACAGCCGGCCCGCATACACCTCGACATGCGCGAGCAATCTTTTGCCGTCGGGCGCGCGATCCCAGTCGAGCCCCGACGCCGCCGCATAGTCCGTCATGCTCCGCAGGGCGGTCAGCGGGCGACCCGAATAGGCCAGAAACACCGCTTGTCCGCCCAGCGCCCGCAGCGCGAACTCCGCATCGCGGGCGAGGTCGGCGTCGCGGATGCTCTCGCGCCAGGCCGCGTCGGTTCGGGGGTGCATATGCCGCGCCAGCGTCATGGCCCAGGCTCGCGCGGTCGAAAGCTTGACCCGGGCGATGGGCTCGAGCGCGTGCACCGCCACTCCCGCCGTACCGGCGAGATCGATCGCAGCCAGCATCTCCTTGAAGGCCGACAGCTCCTGCCACAGCGGCAAGGCGGCGACGACCAGATCGACCCCGATCGTGGGATCGCCCGACGGGTCAAAGGCCCAGCCCATGACGGCGCGGACATCGTCGATCTGCGACCGATGCTTGCGAAGCCACGCGCGCGAGGTCTGCAAAGACCAGTCGCGCTCGGCCGCCTGCATTCGGTCCCTGACGCGCATGGCGAACTGGCGCCGGGCGCGCTCGCGATAGGGCGCTCCGAACAGGCGCTGCGCGGCATAGGCTCCCGTGCTTTCGGGCAGCCGATAGCGCAGTGCGCCATCGTCCATTTCCGAAGATATCAGCGATTTCGCCACGAGCTGCGACAAGGCGTCACGCCCCGCCATCGGGTCGAGGCCGCCGGCGGCGTAGATGGCTTCCGCATCGTCGGCGGTGAAACGGCCCGAAAAAACCGAGAGCAACTCCAGCAAAACCGCCTCGCGTTCGGGGAGGAGCCGGTAACTCCAGTCGAGGGTCGCCTCCAGCGTCTGGTGCCGCAAGGGCGCATCCCGTGGCCCCCGGTTCATCGTTTCGAACCCGTCCTTGAACAATTGCTCCAGCGCGGACGGCGCGAGGCAGCTCGCCGTGCCGGCGGCCAGCTCGATCGCGAGCGCCAGCCCCTCAAGCCTCGCGCAGATCGAAACGACATGCCGCGCATAGTCATCGGTCATCGCCGCCGCGCCGGAGCCGTGCGCTTTCGAAAGGAAGAGCTGGACCGCCGGAAAATCGAGCGCGTCGCTTGCGCTTACGGGATGCGCGCCGTCGGGATAGGCGAGTCCCGCGAGGAAGTGAATCAGTTCGTGTCGCGTGCGCAGCGGCTCGCGGCTGGTCATCAGCATGCGCGCCGCCGGCAGCTCCGAAGCGATGCGCTCGGCTATCGTTGCCGCCATCGCGATGACATGTTCGCAATTGTCGATGATCAGGATTAGCCGGCGACGGCGCAGCAGGTCGATCACGCCCGCGATCGGATCGTCGAGGCCGAGCGAGACGCCGAGTGCGGAGGCGACCGCCGGCACGACGAAGCGCGGGTCGCTCAGCGTCGAAAGATCGACAAAGGCGATCGCGTCCTCCGGCCCCCTGCATCGCTGCGCGGCTGTGGCCGCGAGCGATGTCTTTCCCGCACCGCCCGGCCCGACGATCGTGACATAGCCCGGCGCTTCGATCTGCCGGCAGATCTGCAGGATCGCCTCCTCGCGGCCGAAGAGATGTGGGACATTCGGCGGCGCGGTATAATGGCTGCCCGTCGCGTCGGCCGACTGCAGCGCGTGCGGCGCATCGCTCTCCACCGGCGCAACGAACTTGTAACCGCGCCCCGCGATCGTCGCGATGTAATCGGTGGACGGATCGAATTCGGCAAGCACGCGGCGCAGATTGCCGACATTGACCTTCAGATTATGCTCGTGGACCAGATAGTCGGGCCAAACATGGGCAAACAGATCGGCCTTGCTGACCACATCGCCGGCCCGCGCGACGAGCAGCGTAAGAATATCGAAGCCCCGACCGCCCAGAGTAACCGGTTTACCCCTGTACGACAGCACCTGACGCTCGGGCAGCAGCCGGAAGTCGCCGAACATATAGGCGCCCTGTTGCGACAGGGCGTGGAGACTGGTGTTGCCCGGCACTGTTTCCCTCTGCTTTTCCCCGAACCGCGACGACGATAGGTTGTGCAAAGCCATTTGCAAGCGTCGCCGATCCCGACCGGCTGGCCGTCGCCATCGAGGTCGCGAAGCGGGCGCGCGTTCAACTTTTTACCCCTATTTATCCCTGCAAAATGATGGACCGGTGCTAGCCCCGTTTCGCGGAGGCCGGGACGATCATCGCCGATCACTTTTCTATTTTATCGAACGTCCAGAACAATTTTATCATTCTGTTTCGCACAAGCGTTGCTGCCTAAACCGTCCTCACCCCGATCGGATCGGGAGCAGGATTAGCCAACAGGAGTATCAACCATGCCGATCAAAGCCACCCCGACCCCCGCCAACGCGCTGCTGGATCCCGGCAACCACGCGCTGGTCCTCATCGACTTCCAGTCCCAAATGGCTTTCGCCACCAAGTCGATCGCCCCCGAACTGCTGCGCAACAACGCCGCGCTCGTCGCCAATGGCGCCGCCGGCTTTCATGTCCCCACCATACTTACTACCGTCGCCGAGAAAAGCTTCTCGGGTCCGATGTTCGACGAGATCACCGACGCCTTCCCCGGCCAGAGGCTGCTCGACCGCACGAGCATGAACACGTGGGAAGACGCCGCGGTGATCGACGAGGTCAACCGCATCGGCAAGGACCGCATCGTGTTCGCCGGCCTCTGGACCTCGGTCTGCATCGTCGGCCCCGTGCTCTCGGCACTCGAACAGGGGTTCGACGCCTATGTCATCACCGATGCCAGCGGCGACATTTCGGAAGAAGCCCATGAACGCGCCGTCGAACGCATGGTGCAGGCCGGTGCGAAGCCGATCACCGCGCTGCAATATCTGCTCGAACTGCAGCGCGACTGGGCACGTACCGAAACCTATGACCTGACCACCGGCATCGCCCGCAAATGGGGCGGCGCTTACGGCCTCGGCATCACCTATGCCAAGACGATGTTCGGCGCATCGGAAGGCGGCCACTGATCTCCCCCGGGGCCGGACATTCCGCCGCCCGGCCCCACCCCGCTCATCATCATCTTTCAGACACGCGAAGGAATTTCCCATGGCTTATGTCACCACCAAGGACGGCACGAACATCTTCTACAAGGATTGGGGTCCGAAGGACGCCCGGCCGATCGTCTTCCACCACGGCTGGCCGCTGTCGTCGGACGACTGGGACGCGCAGATGCTCTTCTTCCTCGCGAACGGCTATCGCGTCGTCGCGCACGACCGCCGCGGCCACGGCCGGTCGGAACAGGTGAGCGAAGGCCATGATATGGCCCATTATGCCGCCGATGCTGCCGCGGTCGCCGAACATCTCGACCTGCGCGATGCGATCCATATCGGCCATTCGACCGGCGGCGGCGAGGTCGCGGCCTATGTGGCACGTCACGGCATCCCGCAGGGCCGCGTTGCCAAGGCGGTGCTGGTCAGCGCGGTGCCGCCGATCATGCTGAAGACCGACCGCTACCCCGGCGGCCTGCCGATCGAGGTGTTCGACGGCCTGCGCAGCGAGCTTGCGGCCAATCGCTCGAAATTCTTCCGCGATCTGCCCTCGGGTCCCTTTTACGGGTTCAATCGTGACGGCGCGAATGTCATCCCTGCGGTGATCGACAATTGGTGGCGTCAGGGCATGATGGGCAGCGCCAAGGCCCATTACGACGGCATCAAGGCCTTTTCGGAAACCGATCAGACCGACGACCTCAAAGCGATCACCGTCCCGACGCTCGTACTCCACGGCGACGACGACCAGATTGTGCCCTACAAGAATGCCGCCGTGCTGCAGGCCGAAATCCTGCCGAACGCCACGCTGAAAATCTATGAAGGCTTTTCGCACGGGATGCTGACCGTGAACGCCGACATCCTTAACGCCGACCTGCTCGCCTTCGTGCGCAGCTGAAGCAAGGAAGGGAGAACGGAGCGATGAAAATCTACCTGGTCTCGCTGGGCGCCGGGCTGCTCGCCGGCCTCGTCTACGGTCTTACCGGCGTCCGTTCTCCCGCTCCCCCGGTGATCGCGCTCGTCGGTCTCGCCGGGATCCTGCTGGGCGAGCAGATGGTGCCGGTCGCCAAACGCCTTGCTGACCGTACCGAACTTGCCCGCTTCGTCCGCGAGGATTGTGCCCCGCAGATCCTGGGTACCCCGGCCTCCACCAAGGAGCATGACGCATGAACCCGATCACCCGCCGCCAAGCGCTTGCCGGCGCTGCCACCACCGCCCTTCTCACCGCTTCGGAAAGTTTTGCCATGACCCAGCCCGACCTCGTCATCGTCAACGCCAAAGTGACCACGCTCGACAAGGCCAATCCCGACGCGCAGGCAGTCGCGATCCGCGGCGGCAAATTCCTGAGCGTCGGCAGCGAGCAGGCGGTCCGCGCCGCTGCCGGTCCCGACGCGACGGTGATCGACGCGAAGGGCCGCCGCCTGATCCCCGGGCTGATCGACAGCCACATCCATGTCATCCGCGGCGGGCTCAACTATAATATGGAGCTGCGCTGGGACGGCGTGCCGAGCCTCGCCGATGCGATGGCGATGCTGAAGAAGCAGGCGCAAAACACGCCGCCGCCGCAATGGGTGCGCGTCGTCGGCGGCTTCACCGAGCATCAGTTCGCCGAAAAGCGCCTACCGACGCTCGACGAGATCAACGCTGCGGCGCCCGAGACGCCGGTGTTCATCCTCCACCTCTATGACCGCGCGCTGCTCAACGCCGCCGCGCTTCGCGCCGTGGGCTATACCAAGGACACGCCGAACCCGCCGGGCGGCGAGATCGTCCGCGACGCCGCCGGTAACCCGACCGGACTGCTGCTCGCGCAGCCCAACGCGACGATTCTCTATGCGACGCTCGCCAAGGGCCCGAAGCTGCCCGAGGAGTATCAGGTGAATTCGACGAAGCGTTTCATGCGCGAACTCAATTCGCTCGGCGTCACCAGCGTGATCGACGCGGGCGGCGGCTTCCAGAATTATCCCGACGATTACCAGATCATCGAGAAACTCCACAAGGATGGCGAGATGACGCTGCGCATCGCGTATAATCTCTTCACGCAAAAGCCGAAGGAAGAGCTCAAGGACTTCGCGACCTGGTCCACCCAAGTGAAGCCCGGCGACGGCGACGACACCTATCGCCACAATGGCGCGGGCGAGATGCTCGTCTATTCCGCCGCCGACTTCGAGGATTTCCGCGTCGAACGCCCCGACATGCCGGCCAATATGGAAAGCGACCTTGAACCCGTCGTCCGGTTGCTCGCCGAGCGCAAATGGCCGTGGCGGCTCCACGCGACCTATGACCAGACGATCAGCCGCGCGCTCGATGTGTTCGAAAAGGTCAACCGCGACATCCCGCTTCAGGGCCTCAACTGGTTCTTCGACCATGCCGAGACGATCAGCGAGCGCAACATCGACCGCATCGCGGCACTCGGCGGCGGCATCGCGGTCCAGCACCGCATGATGTTCCAAGGCGAATATTTCATCGAGCGCTATGGCGCCAAGGCCGCCGAGGCGACCCCGCCGATCAGGCGGATGATGGAGGCCGGTATCCCCGTCGGCGCCGGGACCGATGCGACGCGCGTCGCGAGCTATAATCCGTGGGTCTCGCTCTCGTGGCTCGTCACCGGCAAGACGCTTGGCGGTACGACGCTCTATCCCGTTCGCAACCGCCTCGACCGCGAAGCCGCGCTGCGCCTGTGGACCGAGAAGAACACATGGTTCTCGAACGAGGTCGGGAAAAAGGGCCAGATCAAGGCGGGCCAGCTCGCCGACCTCGCACTACTGTCGGACGATTATTTCGGTGTCGCCGAAAGCGAGATCGTCCACCTGCGCGCGGTTCTGACCATCCTCGGCGGCAAGGTGGTGCATGGCGAAGGCGACTATGGCCCGATCGCGCCCGCGCTGCCCAAGCCGATGCCCGACTGGTCGCCCGTCGCGACCTTCGGCGGCCATTATCGCCGCCCCGAGGGCGCACAGAAGATGGCAGCGGCGTGCGGCTGCGCCAGTGCCTGCAACGTTCATGGCCACGACCATGCTGCGGCGCTCGGCGCCAATGTTCCCGCCGCCGACGTCCAGAGCTTCTGGGGCGCCTTCGGCTGCGGCTGCTGGGCGGTCTGAACGATGAACACCCCTGCCCCTGTCGCCCGCCTGCTCGGCGACCGCCGCTTTGCGGCCGTCGCCGCAGCCCTACTCACCCTTCCCTACTGGACCAGCGGCATCGCCAAGCTGTTCGACCTTGGCGGCGCGCTCGGCGAAGCGCGGCATTTCGGCCTTGAGCCCGCCGCGCTCGTCGTCGCGTTGACCATCGCCGTCCAGATCGGCGGCTCGCTGCTCGTCATCCTAGGCCGGCAGGCCTGGCTCGGCGCCGGAGCGCTCGGCGTCTTTACCGCCGCCGCGACGCTCATCGCGCACCCATTCTGGGAGGTCGCCGATCCGATGGCGCGCTTCCACGAGCGCAACACCTTCCTCGAGCATGTCGGCCTGATCGGTGGACTGGTGCTCGCCGCCATCGTGCAGGAGCGCAAGGCATGAGTAGTGCTACCATCTCCCCTGCCACTGAGCGCCCGCTCGCCAGCCCGATGTTCCGCGCACTGTGGATCGCGACGATCGTTTCCAACGTCGGCACCTGGATGCACGACGTCGGCGCGGGTTGGCTGATGACCTCGCTCTCGCCCGACCCGCTGATGGTCGCGCTGGTGCAGGCTGCGACGACCTTTCCGATGTTCGCTCTGGCACTCCCCGCCGGGGCGCTCGCCGACATCGTCGACCGCCGCCGCCTGCTGATCGGCGCGCAATTGTTCGGGCTAGTCGGCGCCGCCGGGCTCGCTGCGATCACGCTGTCGGGCTTCACGACGGCATGGGTGCTGCTCGTCTTCACCGCGCTGATCGCGGTCGGCGCCGCTTTCTCGGCGCCCGCATTTCAGGCAATCGTGCCCGAACTCGTCGGCAAGCAGGCACTGCAACAAGCCGTCGCGCTCAACTCGCTCGGCGTCAATATCGCCCGCGCAATCGGCCCCGCACTTGGCGGCGTCATCATCGCCGCGTCCGGACCCGCCGCCGTCTTCGCGGTCAACGCGCTGTCAGTCGTCGGCGTCATCATCGTCCTGTTCCGCTGGCGCCGCGCGGCCCCCGACCGCCACCTGCCCGCCGAGCATATGGTCGGCGCGATGCGCGCGGGGCTGCGCTATGCGATGCGCGCGCCCGAACTGCAGGTCGTGCTGATCCGCTCGGTCGGCTTCTTCGTCTTTGCCAGCGGGCTTTGGGCGCTGCTGCCGATCATCGCGCGGCGTGACCTCGGGCTCGGACCTGCGGGCTACGGCGGTCTCCTGACCTTCATGGGGCTCGGCGCGATCGGCGGCGCGATCCTGATGCCAAAGCTGCGCGGACGCATGGGAGCAAATACGATCACGCTCGCCGCCTCGGTCCTGCTCGCCGCGGCGATGGCGGCGCTGTCGCTGGTCGGCGGCTTCTGGACGGCATCGGCGGCGCTGTTCGTCGCGGGTCTCGCATGGATCGCGATGATGGCCTCGCTCAACGGCGGCGCGCAGGCGACCTCGCCCGGCTGGGTCAAGGCGCGCGCTCTCGCCATCTACCTGCTCGTCTTTCAGGGATCGATGGCGGGCGGATCGGCGCTCTGGGGATCGGTCGCGTCGAGCATCGGCGTGCCGTCGACGCTGCTCGTCGCGGCGACGCTGCTCGCGCTCGCCGGGCTGCTGCTTGCCTGGCGCTTCCCGCTCGACAAGGCGAGCACGCTCGACCTCGCCCCCTCGGCGCACTGGCCCGCCCCGATCGTCGACGGCGCGGTCGAGCATGACAGCGGGCCGGTGCTGGTGACGGTCGAATATCGCATCGACCCGGCACAGGTGCCCGCCTTCTTCGCCGAAATGCAGAAAATGCGCCGCATCCGTCGCCGCGACGGCGCGATCCACTGGGGCATTTACGAGGATACCGCCCACCCCGGCACGGTGATCGAAAGCTTCACCGTCGAAAGCTGGCTCGAACATCTGCGCCAGCATGACCGTGTGACCAACGCCGACCGCGTGCAGCAGGAAGCGCTGCGTGCCTTCCAGACCGGCGACACGCCACCGGTGGTGCGCCACTTCGTCTCGCGCCGTTGATGCGCGCGCTCGCCCTCCTCGCGGCGCTGCTGCCCCTCGCAGCGTGGGCGCAGGTGGTCGAACAAACCAATCTTCGCTACGACGAAGATTGGTCGCTGCTGTCGGAGGCGCCGCACGAAGGATGGCGTCAGGCTAAGTATATCCCGCTGATACAGGACGGCTCGACCTATTTGACGTTGGGCGGCGAAGCACGGGTGCGGTTCGAGGGATTCGACGACAATCTGTGGGGCGACCCGCCCGCCGCCGACGATGGCTATCTCTGGCTGCGTGTCATGCCGCACGCCGATCTTCACGCCGGCCCGGCGCGCGTCTTCGTGCAAGGGATCGCGGGCTACGCGCGCGGTGTCGGCGCTGGAAAGGGGCCGGTCGATGAAACCGGGATCGATCTGCTGCAGGGTTTTGCCGACGTCCGCGTTCCATTCGGCAGCGACGGCGGCCTCACCGTGCGCGGCGGCCGCGCGCTCGTCGCGCTGGGGTCCGAACGGCTCGTCGGCATTCGCTACGGCCCGAACATTCCGCAAGCCTTCGACGGCGTCCGCGCCATCGTCGATTGCGGTCCGGTTCGTATCGACGCCTTCCACTTGCGGCCCATCGCGGTGGGCAGCGGCGACTTCGACGACCGGACCTCGAAGACGCGGCTGCTGGACGGCGTCTACGCGACAGTCGCCCCCTCGAAAGACATCGGCATCGACGCATATTGGCTCGGCTCTGAAAATGATCAGGCCCGTTTTGCCGGCCGCACCGGCCGCGAGACCCGCGACACCTTCGGCCTCCGCTTCTTCGGCAAGCGCGGCAGTCTCGGCTGGAACTGGGAAGCAATGCTCCAGCGCGGGCATTTCGGCGGCGATCGCATTCGGGCATGGTCGATGGCGACCGAAACGGCATGGAGCATTGCTGACGCGCCGTTCAAACCGCGCCTGCGGTTTCGCGCCAATATCGCGAGCGGCGACCGCAACCCGTCGGACGGCCGGCTTGGCACTTTCAACGCACTCTTTCCGAAGGGCAAATATTTCGGCGAACTCTCGCCGATCGGCCCGCGCAACATCGTCAATCTCCATCCCAGCGTCGATTTCGATTTCGGTAAGGGCGTGACGATCGAGCTGGTCGCGGCGCGTTTCTGGCGCGAAAGCCGCGGCGACGGCATTTATGACATTCCCGGCCAGTTGATCCGACGGGCGGGCGACAGCAGAGCGATGCATATCGGCGATCAGATCGAGATTTCGGCGGGCTGGCAGGCAAGCGACCTGCTTTCCTTCACAGCCTCACTCTCGGCTTTTCGCCCAGGTTCCTATATACGTGACACCGGCACCGCGCGCACGATCCGCATGATCGGCGCCGAGGCGATGCTGAAGCTCTAAAGGTCGATCATCCCGGCAACCTCGGCATCACGCTCGCCGAGTGCCACGAACTGTTCGAGCAGCCAGGACGCCGCCGGTCCCGGCGGCGTATCGCGGCGCCAGACGCCGGCAAAGCGGTAGGTGCCGCCCGGATGATCGGGCATCGCGAGCTGCACCAGCGTTCCCGCAACCAGATCGGCCTCGATCATCGGCAACGGCATATTGCCCCAGCCTATCCCCTCCCGCAGCAACGCATGTTTGGCGCCGAGATCGGCAAGTCGCCAGGTCTTGGGGCTCATCACCGAATAGTCGCGTCCCTCGGTGAAGCGCGAGCGATCGGTCAGGACGAGTTGGGTGTAGTCGCGGCCGGCTCCGGGCGGGATGCGTTCCATCCGGCCGAGCGGATGGTCCGGGGCCGCCACCGGCACCATCGGGATCGATCCTGCGGCGACGCATTCGACGCCCTCGACGCCGGCCGCCAGCGGCCCCGACACGCCAAGGATTGCTTTGCGATCGAGTACCATGGCGGTGATCGCGCCCAGCGCCTCGACATGGAGCCGGAGCTGCACAGTCGGGAACTCGGCCGCAAAGGCACGCAGCACCTTGCCCAGCCGCTCGGACGGCAGCATCACATCGACCGCCAGATCGACCTCGGCCTCCAGCCCGTCGAGCATCCCCTTCACCTTGGCGCGCAGCCCGTCGATGCCGACCGATATCGCGCGCGCTTCCGACAGGAGGGCGCGGCCCGCGATGGTGAGTTGCGGCTTGCGCGTCCCCTCGCGCTCAAAGAGCGTGAGGCCGAGCTGCACCTCGAGATTGGAAATGCCATAGCTGATCACCGAAACGGCACGATTGAGCTGGCGCCCGGCGGCCGCAAAACTGCCAGTGTCAACGATGGCAAGGAAGATACGCAGCTGGTCCAGCGTCGGCGTGCCCGGGTTGCTCACTTTTCCATTTCCTCGAACGTTTCGAAGCAATTTATCCCACTGAACCAAATGACCTGCAATCCCTAAATCCTCTTCAACGGCGGCCGACCCCGGTGCGCCACGGAGACTGAAAATGATCGAACTTCGCCCTTTTGATAGCCTCGGCGGCGCCAACCACGGCTGGCTCGACGCCAAGCATCACTTTTCCTTCGCCGGCTATCACGACCCCGCGCGCACCAACTGGGGCAATCTGCGCGTCTGGAACGACGACACGATCCAGCCGCAGACCGGCTTTCCGCCGCACCCGCACCGCGACATGGAAATCATCACCTATGTCCGCGAAGGCGCGATTACGCATCAGGACAACCTCGGCAACAAGGGCCGCACCGAAGCGGGCGACGTGCAGGTGATGAGCGCGGGCACCGGCATCCGTCATTCGGAATATAATCTGGAGGACGTCACGACGAAGATCTTCCAGATCTGGATCATCCCAACCCGCGACGGCGAAGCGCCACAGTGGGGCGCTAAGCCCTTCCCCAAGGGCGAACGGTCGGGCAAGTTCGTGACGCTCGCCTCGGGCTATGACAATGACAATGACGCGCTGCCGATCCGCACCGACGCGCGCGTCGTCGGCGCGACGCTTCTCGCGGGCGAGACGGCGGAATATCCGCTGGGCAAGGACCGGAAGGCCTACCTCGTCCCGGCGAAGGGCGCGGTGCAGATCGAGGACGTCCGGGTGAACGCCCGCGACGGCGCGGCGATCAGCGATATGGACGTGCTGCGCGTGACCGCGATCGAGGACAGCGAAATCGTCCTCGTCGACGCCGCGTGACGGCAGATCGGAGCGCCGCCGTCGCGGCGGCGCTCCGCCATGGGAGAAGAAGAATGATCCAGTTCAGAGATCGCGGCGCCCGCGGGCGTCACCAAGGGGCTCAGATCGACGCCCGCCACAGCTTCTCCTTCGCCGACTATAACGACCCCAAGCATATGGGATTCCGTGCGCTCCGCGTGCTCAACGAAGACCGCGTCGTCCCCGGCGCCGGTTTGCCCGAACATGGCCACGAAGATATGGAGATCGTGACGATCGTGCTGAGGGGCGCTGTCGAGCATCGCGACAATCTTGGCAATAGCGCCGTCATCCGCGCAGGCGAGGTCCAGCGGATGAGCGCCGGCACAGGCATCCGTCACAGCGAGCGCAATCCGAGCGCCGACGAACGCACCCATTTGCTCCAGATCTGGATCATCCCCGCCGAAACCGGTGGTCCGCCGTCCTATGAGCAAAAATCGTTCGCCGACGACGGCGAGCGCAACCGCTGGATCATCGTCGCCAGCCGCGACGGCCGCGACGGATCGCTGACGCTGCGGCAGGACGCGGCGATGGAGATCGCTCGTCTCGATGATGGCGCAACCCTCGCACGCACTCTCGACCCGGCTCGCGGCTATTGGGTCCAGGTCATCGCGGGAATCGTGAGCCTGAACGGAACAGAAATGCGCGAGGGCGACGGCGCTGCGATCACTTCGGAAGACAAACTATTCGTCGAGGCGGAGACGGACGCCGAAGTACTGCTGGTCGACCTCCCCTGACCAGCGCAATGCGCCGACACCCGAAAACGAGCAAGGAGAATGACCATGTCCTCGAGCATCGACCGCGCCGATCAAGCCGCTCCAGTCGACTTCAACCGGCTTCTCCGCGCAAATCTCCAGCGCGTATTCAACGAGCGTAACGCCGACCTGCGGGCCGCTGCAATCGCAGAACTCTATGTCGCAGACCCGATCATGTACGAGCCCGATGCTGTTATCGAGGGACGTGAGGCAATCTCGGCCGTCGCCGGCAAGCTGCTAGAACAGTTCGGTCCTGACTTCCGGTTTACGCCGGAAGCCGACGGCGTCGGCCAAAACGGCATAGCGGCACTGCGCTGGTATGCGGGCACCTCATCCATTCCGCATATGGTGACGGGAACGGATATGGCCGAGGTAGTCGATGGCAGAATAGCTCGCCTTTGGGTCCTGCTGAACCCAACCGGCTAATTCCTCACTCTGCCCGATGCTCCGCCGCCGTCGCGATCTGGCCGGTTGCGGACCGTCTGCTTTCAGGTCGGGACGACGAGAAAGCAGACGCCGAATTTGGCATGGGGCCCACCGCCGCTGAGCGCGACATGGCCCCAATCCTCTTCCCGGTTGGTTGATGGTTCAAACTACCAACCCCCAAGTCTCCGCAGGGTTTCGTCATGACGCCACCCCGCTGGTCAGATCGGGCCTCCCGATGGCCGCGACGATCTTTCCCCATGAACTTTAACGCGCTTTGCGGAGCGCGATTGGACAAGCCTCTTCCATTGAAACCAGGTCGAGCCGGCGCCGAGGTTAAGACCCGCCTTGATTACGAAACTGCTCGCGCGCCGCATTCAGAGCGGCGTCGAGCGCGGCATCGGCCGAAACCTCGATGTCGGGGAGCACGCCCGTACCTTCCCAGTCATCACCCGTTATGGGATTGATCGATCGCCCCCTCTGGCAAGGCGAGCATGAACCTGTCACCGACCGGCCTATCCTCATAAGGGTGCGCCCCTCCTCCCGTCCGCTCGCCCACCACAACCGCGCGTTTCATCGCTTGCAAGTCATAGGCAAACTGCTCGGCTGCCGAAAATGTGCGATTGGAAACGAGGATGTAGAGCGGCTTGCTCCCCCCGAAATGACGCCCCGAGCCCATGCCGACGAAGATATCATGGCAGCGTCGTTCCGGCGGCGATGATGCGCGGGCTGCGTTTCGTGGTTCCCGAGCCCAGATGATTCAGCGGCTCAAGGCACGTCGCGGACAGGTAAGCTCAGCGTTCACCCATTGAATCGCCGAATGTCTTGGATATGGGCTTCAGCAAATATCCGAGCACCGTATTCTTGCCCGTCTTGATTTCGACGGTCGCGGTCATCCCGGGCTGGATCTCGATATTTTCTCGCGCCCTCGGTCGCAGCGATCGGGCGTCGGCGGTGACGTTAACGCGATAGAAAATCTGCTCGCCGGTTGGCTTCTGTTCGGTCAGCGTGTCGGGGCTGATATAAGTGACGCGGCCCTCCGCCGAGCCATAAATCGAGGAATCATAGGCGTCGAATTTCACCGAAGCATTCTGGCCGACCCGCAAATAGGCGATATCCGTCGGCGACACCTTGGCTTCGATAATGAGTTTGTCCCCCGTCGGCACGATCTGCAAAACCTCGTCTCCCGGCCGCAGGACCGCCCCGATCGTCGTAAAGCGCACATTTTTGACCACGCCGTCCGTGGGCGCGAAGAGGATTGCCGCATCCAACGCGGCTAGTCGCTGTTTCAACGTCTGTTCGGCGACAACCAGTTCTTCTTCGGTCCGGCTATATTCGGCCTGGAGATCCTGAAGATATTTGTTCTGACGGTTTGCGATCTGTCCCTCGATATCCGCGACCGACCTTTGAAGCCGCATGATCTCGCTGCGACTGACGTCGCCAAATTCGAGGAGCGGCATGTTCATTTCGAGCTCGCGGCGCGCAATGGCCTGCATGTTTCGCAAGGTGCCGATGTCCGCTGCCTGCGCCGTCCGCCTGCGGCTGTATAGCTGCCGTTGATTTGCCACGAATTCCGGAAATGACTGAACATCCTCGGTAAAGACCAGCGGACGATCGAACAGCTCCGCCTCGACCCGGCTCTTGATCGTCCGATAGCTCGCTACCTTTGCCCGCGATTCTTCCACCGCCGCCTGGATGCGGACGGGGTCGAGGACGACGAGCTTCTGTCCGCGCCGGACGCGATCGCCCTCGCGCACCAGGATTTCGCCGATCACGCCGCCATCGGCGCTCTGGATCAGCTGCACCCGCCCGGCGGGAATGACCTGCCCCGTCGCACGACTGACCTGATCGATCTCGGCCCATGCGGCCCAGATGATCAGTCCGGCGAGCGCGATGGCAGTCATGTTGATGACCATGCTCGATCGGCGAAAGACTCTGGGCAGCGCCATTTCTAGCTCCCGGCCTGCGGCTGCTGAATGGCGGATGCCGCCTTCTCCCCGCGGCGCAATTTCTCAAGCACCGACGCGGTGTCGCCGTCCAGCACGATCCTCCCCGCCTGCATGACCAGCAAACGCGACATCGCACCCAGGAACTGCAGCTTGTGCGTGACGATGACGATCGACGTCGACGGGTCGCTGAGTTTGGCGAGGAAGGCGAGAACGCGCGCCTCATTCTCCTGATCGAGATTGGACGTCGGCTCGTCGAGCAACAGGAAGCGCGGCTTTAGCAGGAAAACGCGGGCGAGGCCCACCATGGTGCGCTGACCGCCCGACAATCCGCCCCCACCTTCGAATACCGGAAGGTCGAGCCCCTTGGGATGCGTGCGCACCAGATCGTCGAGCCCCGTGCGCGAGGCGGCTTCCAGCAGGCGATCGTCCGGGACATTGGGCAAGCCCATCGTCAGATTGTCGCGCAAGGTTCCCGACACCAGTCGGTAGTCCTGCGGGAAATAACAGATTTCGCGCCGCAAACTGTCTTCGGCAATCTGGTCGAGCGCGATTCCGCCGAGCAAGACATGCCCCTTTTGCGGTGGAACGAGCCCGGCCAGCATACGGAGCAACGTCGATTTGCCCGCGCCGACCGATCCGATGATCCCGACGCGTTCTCCCGGTCCGATTTCCAGTTTGGGAACGCCAAGGCCGAAACGCGATTCCCCATGCGCGAATGCGGCATTTTCAACCTTCAGCACCGATGCGAGCGTATCGGGGCGGATTTTCTGCACATCGAGCGGCTGATCGCTCGGCGTCGCCAGCAGTTGGTCGAGCGCGCGGAGCGACGCGCGGGCATAACCCCACTGGACGACGAAGCCGGGCAGCGAGGCGACGAGGGGGCCGTTTATCCGGCCGCTGATGATCGTGCAGGCAATCAGCCCGCCCATCGTCATCTCGCCCTGATTGACGCGATAGGCGCCCCACACGACGATGCCGACGTATGCGATCTGCTGAAGAAAGGAGAAGGTCTGGCTGGCGAAAACCGACCAGCGCTGGACCTTTACGTCATGGCCGTTGACCGCGTCGATCAAATCGTTCCACGCGGCGAGCATATGCCATCCGCCCCGGTTGGCCTTGATCGTTTCCGAGGCATCGAGCGCTTCGACCAAAAGGCCGTTCTTGCGATTGCCCGTAACCTGAGTCCTGTCGGCATGTTCGCGAATTCCCTTTGAAAACACGAAGGCGAGTAGCAGCGACAGGGCAAAGATTGCGAGCGGCACGATCGCAACGACGCCGCCGATCACCGCCATCACGGCCAGGAAAAGCAGCGCGAACGGCAGGTCCGCCATAACGAAGATCGAAGCCGAGGAAAAAAGCTGGCGAACCTGCTCCAGTCCGCGCAATTGGGCCGCCATCGTCCCGATACCCGGCGGGCGCGCGTCGAGGCGCACGGCCTGCATGCGGTCGAAGAAATATTCGGACACTTCGGCATCGACCGCCATGGCCTCGCGCCCGACCATCAACGCCCGGATCACGCGCATCGCGAAGTCGATCAGCAACGCAAAGCCGATCCCCGCCGTCAGAACCCAAAGGGTCGCAAAACCCCCGCGAGGGATAACGCGGTCATAGACCTGCATCGAGTAGAGCGACGTCGCAAGCGCAAGTGTGTTCACCACGATCGTCGCAACAATCGCCTCGAACAAAATATGTTTGCGGCGCATGATCGCGGACCAGAAAATGCTGTGTGCGCGCATGAAGTTGCGTCTTTCGGCCATTGCCGGAAAACGCATCTCGACCAACAGGCAGCTCCTGTCCCACACGACCTGTTCTACCCCGCCGATTGCCGATGCGCGGATGGTCGCCCGCGTTTCCCACTGTTCCGCAAGCGCCCAGCCCGAGGGCGTGAGAATGAGCAGCGGGAAAGCGTTGGCGCGCGGTCGCTCGCTTATGCGCCGGGGCTCGGGCCAACCGAGCGCCGCAGCAAGTTTATCAAGACCGTCGGGATCGCCGATATCCAGATCATCGGGCACGCCCGCCGCCCAATCCGGCGCTAGGCTGACGCCGTGTCGCCGGGCCAGTGCCTCGATCAGTTCCAGATAGAGCTGGGTCATAGGCCGCGCGCCTCGTCGGCCGGTTGCCATCGCCCCGTCCGCATCATGAGCCGACTGAAATAGGCAAGCATATTTACGCGCGCGTCGAGCGCGTCGATCTGCGCCGTCGTACCCTCGCGGACCGCGTTCATCACATCCAGCCATGTCCGTCTGCCACTGGTGAATTGGCGCATGTAGGATTCGGTCACGCGCTGCGATGCTTCCGCCGAAAAACGCGTCGTCTCCACTCGCGCCGTCGCAGCTTCATATTCGACGTGATCGATCACCAATATGTCGCGTAGCTCGCGTTCGGCGGTTCCGATCTGCGCCTCACTCGATACCTGCCGCAGACGCGCGGCATCGGCGGCGGCAAAGCGCGACAGACCGCCATCCATCTGCATCCGCAACGCCAAGCCGATCTGGTGGCCGTTAAACTCGCCATATCCATATTGCGCGTTGAGTTGCGGCAATGTCTGGGCTCTGGCTATCCGGGTGTCGGCGTCGGCGACCTCGGCCTCCAGGCGCACGCGGCGCAAACCCGGATCGAAAGCGAGGCCCTCCGCGAGAAGCACCTCGCGGTCGAACTGGGGCAGATCGGAGGCTTCGCGATAGGTTGAAGTCAAAGTGTAGAAGGGATCGCCGACAAGCTCGCGAAGGCGCTGAACCGCGGATTGCTGTTGCGCAACCGTCAGATTGATCTGCTGCGAGACTTGCGCGGTCCGCGCACGGACAAGTTCGAGATCGGACCGCGGGCTGACCTCCTGCGCAACCCGCCGCTCCATCGATGCGAGCAGGCGCTGATGCTGTTCGAGACTGTTGTCCAGGATCGCGCGGCGCTGCGTTGCCCGGAAAAATTCATAGTAGGACGCGGCCACCTGCAACGCGATGTCGAGGATCGCCTGATCGTAGCTGGCCAGTGCCGCCTGCTCGGCCGCCCGCGCCCGGCTGATCGAGCCCTTGATCCGGCCTCCGGTCCATATCGGCTGCTCGACCGTGACGGTCGCTTGCGCCCGGTCGCTTCGCTGGCCGAGGATCAGCCCCTCGACGCCAAGGCTAGGAAAGCGCTGCCAGCGCGAAGCCCGGAGGTCGGCCCCGGCCGCACGGACATTCGCTTCCGCCGCAGCGATCGAAGGGTGGCCCGCGACGGCGCGGTTCGCCAATTCCTCCAATTGCGGATCGAACCAGGCCACCCCCTCGGCGCGCGTTTCCTCGACGCCCGGCGGGCCGTAAGTCGGCGCGGCCGCCTGCGCGGACACCGGGTCGGGCAGGACGATCAGCGACAATGCCGCCAGCAACGGGGGCACGACCTGCCCTCGTCGTTGCTTGAAGCGCAACCCCGCTGCGGCGCCGCCCGCCGCCTCCGTGTCGCCGATCATGCCCGCATTGGAACGCAAAAAGATACAGCGAGACTATGCAATGACATGGACCCCCTGCTCGATCAGAACTGTGGCGCCGTTCAGCATATATTGGTCATAGACCGTGCCACCGATGGTCGGGCTTGCACCCACGGTCCAAGCGCCATTCAGGTTTACGATGTCATTTGTGTCGCCCGTGACCTGCAGGACGCCGCCACCGGTCGCCGCCAAAATGCCGGCCTCCGAGATATCGAGCACATTGCTGTCATCGTCGAAGCCGAGATCGATACGCTCGATATTGGTTACGCTACCGCCTCCGCTCAGCGAGAGGTCGATGCCATCGAGCACCAGCGTGTCGAAATCTGCATTTCCGTTGATCGAGAGGAAATTGAGGCCCGAAAGGACGAGGATATCATTGCCGGCGCCGCCGTTGAAAATATCGGCGCCATTGCCGTCGATCAGGATGTCATTGCCGATCCCTCCCGTCAGCACGTCATTGCCGGCACCGCCGGCCAGAAGGTCATTGCCGCTGCCTCCGTCGAGCGTATCGTCCCCCGCATGGCCATAAAGACGTTCGAATATCGATCCGGCCGGCGTCGCCGTCAGATTGTCGTTTGCCGCCGTGCCTTCGACGATGTCGGGGCTGCCGCCCGCGCCGAGCAGCCCCTGGAGAACGTCGGCGTTAGCGAGCGTCGAGATCAGGTCGGTATCGACCGCACCGTCGGAATCGGTCGCGGTGACCCTGAAAGTTCCAAGCAGGCTGACATCAAGACTGGCCGGCGGCAAAAGCGCCAGCAAGTTGACGCCTGACTCGAGCTGCATCGTCGCCAGCAGCTGGTTCACCGCAAAATTGTCGATCACTCGCCCATCGGCCGACGTGATCGTCAGCGTCGAGGTTGGGCCGACGACGCCCAATATGCCTGCCGTATTGACGACCGACACCGACAATCCGAGTTCGGCCGCCAGGGCGTTCGAAACGGTCAGTTCCGCATCGGCCAGATTCAGACTGACCAGCGCGGCGTAGGACACGACGACCCGCTGCAGATTGTCGTCGGGGTCGAACGCGACAACCGCTTGCCGACTGAGGTCGATGATGTCGAGCGCGCTCAAACCCACAAGGCCGAGCAGGTCGACATCGGTCGCCTGCGCGATGGGCGCCTGATTGCCTGGCGTGACCGTCGGCGTGCGGCTGTCGAACGATACCGAAGTCGATGCCGTGTCCCCGTCATTGTCGGCGATCACCGCCTCGATCGTCGTCAGCCGGTTCGCCTGCGCCGAACCGTTCGCCTGCGCGACGACCAGATTGCCGCCCGCAAGCAGCCTGCCGATGATCTCGGACTGCGACGTAAGCCCGCCGGTCAGATCGACACCCGAAAGCTGGATCTGCTGGTCCGCCAGCGCCGCATTGAAGCCGCCTGCGAAGCCCCCGGTCGAGCTGAGCGAGATGATCGTGTTCCCGCCGGCGACGGCGATGTGGATATAATTGGCGAGATTGCCCGCGATATTGCCGACCGCAGCCTCTCCCTGCAGAAGCCCTGCCAGGTTGATGATGTCGCCGCCCGCGCTGACGGGTGCTCCGTTAAAGTCGGTGATCACGTCGAGTGCGGCAGCACCCGCGGCTCCCTGATCCCCGGCCTCCCATATAAAGCGGTCGTTCCCCGTCCCGCCGGTCAGCGCGTCATTCCCGCGGCCGCCGACGATGATGTCGTTGCCCGCACCGCCGTTCAATACATCATTGCCAAGGCCGCCGCGCAGCAGATCGTTGCCCGCACCGCCGCTCAGATTATCAATCCCGGCGTAGCCATAAAGGCGCTCGTCCTCAGCCGTACCGGTCAGGGTGTTCGCTGCAGCCGTGCCCTCCGTAACACCCGCGGGATCGTTCGAGGGGTCGAGCAAGCTCGTCCCCAGCAGGTCCCTGTCAGAATCGGTTGCGACAGCCCCGGTCGCGTCGGTCGCGGTGATCGAGATGGTAGGCAAAAGGTTCAGCGCCGCGAGATTGAGGCCGCCCGCCTGCTGGACATAGACCGTCGCCAGAAATTCGTTCAGCCGCAGATTGTCGATCGGTTGCCCGTTGGTCGATGTGATCGACAGCGCGGAGAAGGACTGCGTATTCACGCTCACCGCCAGCGGCGGGATGCCGATGGTGATCGCGAAGATATTGTTGGTTTCGACCACGGTCAGGCCGAATTCGGCCGCCATCGCGGCCGACCAGGCGAGATGATAGCCCGCGCTGGTACTAAGGCTCAGACCGGCGCCCAGCAGCGCTTCCGCACGAATTTGAACTTGCGAGATATTGTTGTTGGCATCGACCGCGGTCAGCATCTGGTCGGTGCCGATACCGATCAGATCCAGCGCATCGGCATTGACTAGGCCGAGCAGGCTCGCCGACGCATTGACGTTGACCACCGGTCCCTGCGCTTGCGAGGCGGCTGTCGCGAGCGCTGCATAATCATATTCGCCCGTCACCATATCGACTGAAATCGTCTCGCCCGCGGTCGTGTTGATCAGCAACCGGTCGCTCGCAGGGTCGAAGCTCCAGCTCGCAACCGTACCAAGCGTACCCGTTCCCGTGATAGCATCCGCGTCGGGGTCGTAGGTCAGCGTATAGGTGCCAAGGGTGATGGATTGGACATGGCCGCCGTCCGCGCCATAGCCGACAGCCAGATCGCCCGACGCCTGGCCGGGCACGCCGACGACGATATGCTCGGCGGGCTGCGCCGCCGGTCCATCGTCGCGGACGTCGACCGTGAGCAGGCCGTCCGACGACGCGCCGCCACTGTCCGTCGCCGTGACGACGAAGCCCAGCGAGAGTAGATCCTGACCCGCGACTGCGTGATCGAGCGGGCGCGCCAGGTCGAAACTATAGGCGCCCGACGTGTTCAGAGTCAGCACGGCGACCGTGGCACCGCCGGCCGTGCCGGTCAGCGTATAGACGCCGCCGGCAAAGCTCCCCGCCCAGCTGATCGGCGCTCCGTTGGACGTCAGACCGGCCGGACCGGTCACGCCCACGCTGGTTATGGAACCGTCTATATCCGACAGCGTCATCGTGCCGGTAGCCCTTGTCGGTGCCGCCACGGCCCCGCCGTCGAGCAGGCCGCCGGGAAGCCCCGATTCAGCCACGCTGGCGCTCGCATTGACCACGCTGGGTGCATCGTTAACGGGCGCGACGACAACGGCGACGGTGCCGGCGGCTGTGCCGCCATTGCCATCGCTCACCGTGTAGCTGATCGTGTCGCTGCCGTTGAAATTGGCATTGGGCGTATAGGTCAGCGCACCCGTCACCGGGTCGATCGTTACTACACCATTGGTTGCGGAAGCGGCGGTCACCGTCAGCGGATCGCCATCGGCATCGATGTCGTTCGCCCGCACGTTGATAACAATCGGCGTATCTTCGGCGGTAGAAGCGGTATCGGCGCCTGCGACAGGCACGTCGTTCACCGCCGTCACCGTCAGCGTTACCGTCCCGGTGTCCGTCAGCGCGCCATCGGTCACCGTATAGAGGAAGCTATCGGTGCCGCTGAAATTCGCCGCCGGGGTGTAGACATAGCTTCCATTCGCCGCGATCGTGACGCTGCCGCCCTGCGCGGTCGCGAAGGTGCCGGCCACCGCGGTCAAGGCGTCGCCGTCATCGTCGATATCGTTCGCGACCAGGCTGACCACCGAGCTGAACGGCGTGTCCTCCACCACCGTCACCGCGTCGTCGACCGCGACGGGTGCATCTTCGACGGGCGACACCGTCACTGCCACCGTCCCCGTGCTCGTTCCGCCTGCACCGTCGCTCACCGTGTAGGTGATGGTGTCGCTGCCGCTGAAGTTCGCATTGGGGGTATAGGTCAGCGCACCCGTCACCGGATCGATCGTAACGCTTCCGTTCGTCGCCGAGGCGGCCGTGACGGTGAGCGGATCGCCTTCGGCATCGCTGTCGTTCGCCAAAACGTCGATGACCACGGGCGTATCCTCGGCCGTAGACGCGGTGTCGGCGCCTGCCGCAGGCACGTCGTTCACTGCTGCCACCGTCAGCGTTACCGTCCCGGTGTCGGTGAGCGCCCCGTCGGTCACCGTATAGATGAAGCTGTCGGTGCCGCTAAAGTTCGCCGCCGGCGTATAGACATAGCTTCCATCGGCCGCGATCGTGACGCTACCGCCCTGCGCGGTCGCAAAGGTCCCGGCCACCGCCGTCAAAACGTCGCCATCGCCGTCGGTATCGTTCGCGATCAGGCTGACCACCGAGCTGAACGGCGTGTCTTCGGTCACTGTCGCCACATCATCGATCGCGACGGGTGCATCGGCGACGGGCGACACCGTCACCGCGACTGTCCCACTGGTCGTTCCGCCCGCACCGTCGCTCAGCGTGTAGGTGATCGTATCGCTGCCGCTGAAATTTATATTGGGCGTATAGGTGAGCGCTCCCGTCACCGGATCGATCGTTACCACACCATTGGTTGCGGAAGCGGCCGTCACCGTCAGCGGATCACCATCGGCATCATTGTCGTTCGCCAGTACGTCGATCACGACCGCCACATCTTCGGCTGTCGATGCCGTGTCGGCGCCCGCAACCGGGCCGTCGTTCACCGCCGCCACGGTCAGCGTCACGGTGCCGGTGTCGGTCAGAACGCCATCGGTCACGGTATAGATGAAGCTGTCGGTGCCGCTGAAATTCGCCGCCGGCGTATAGACATAGCTGCCGTCCGCCGCGATCGTGACACTGCCGCCCTGCGCCGTCGCAAAAGTGCCCGCAACCGCCGCCAGAGCATCGCCGTTGGCGTCCGTGTCATTGGCGATCAGGCTCACGGCCGACACGAAAGGCGTATCTTCTGTGGCGCTGACTGCATCGTCAACGGCGACCGGTACGGCGGCGCCCGCCGATACGACCACGACCACGGCCCCGCCGACCGTTCCGCCCGCACCGTCGTCCAACGTGTAGCTGATCGTATCGGTGCCGCTGAAACCCGCGTCAGGCGTGTAGGTGAGCGCACCCGTAACGGGGTCGATGCTCACCGTCCCGTTGGCCGCAGTGGCGGCTGTGACGGTGAGCGGGTCGCCATCGGCGTCGCTGTCATTGGCGAGCACGTCGATCACCATGGGCGTGTCTTCTGCCGTGGCCGCGGTATCGGCGCCGGCGACCGGAACGTCATTCACCGCGGTTACGGTCAGCGTTACCCTGCCCGTGTCGGTCAGAACGCCATCGGTCACCGTATAGAGGAAGCTGTCGGTGCCGTTGAAGTTCGCGCCGGGCGTATAGAGATAGCTGCCGTCCGCTGCGATCGTCACGCTGCCGCCCTGCGCCGTCGCGAACGTACCGGCGACCGCGGTCAATGCATCGCCGTCGCCGTCGGTGTCGTTCGCAATCAGGCCGACCACAGAATTGAAGGGCGTGTCCTCCGTCACCGTCACCACGTCGTCGACGGCGACTGGCGCATCAGCCACAGGCGAAACCGTCACCGCGACGCTTCCAGCGCTCGTCCCCGTGCCATCGCTCACCGTATAGCTGATCGTATCGCTGCCGTTGAAATTGGCATTGGGCGTATAGGTCAGCGCACCCGTCACCGGGTCGATCGCCACGCTTCCGTTCGTTGCGGAGGCAGCCGTTACCGTCAGCGGATCGCCGTCGGCGTCGGCATCGTTGGCGAGCACGTCGATCACCACCGGCGTGTCTTCGGCAGTAGATGCGGTGTCCGTACCTGCGGCAGGCGTGTCATTCACCGCCGTGACATTGAGCGTCACGGTGCCGGTGTCCGTCAGCGCACCGTCGGTCACTGTGTAAATGAAGCTGTCAGTGCCGTTGAAGTTCGCCGCAGGGGTATAGACGAAGCTGCCATCCGCCGCGATCGTGACGCTGCCGCCTTGCGCGGTCGCAAAGGTACCCGCAACCGCGGTCAATGCATCGCCATCGCCGTCGGTGTCGTTCGCGATCAGGCCGACCACCGAACTGAACGGCGTATCTTCGGTGGCGGTCACAACATCGTCAACCGCCACCGGTGCATCCGCGACCGGCGAAACCGTCACCGCGACTGTCCCTGTGCTCGTACCGCCCGCCCCGTCGCTCACCGTATAGCTGATCGTGTCGCTGCCGCTGAAGTTCGCATTGGGGGTATAGGTCAGCGCACCCGTCACCGGGTCGATCGCCACACTTCCGTTCGTTGCGGAGGCAGCCGTGACGGTGAGCGGATCGCTTTCGGCATCGCCGTCGTTCGCCAGCACGTCGATCACCACCAGCGTGTCCTCGGCCGTCGATGCGGTATCGGCGCCCACCAAGGGCGCGTCGTTCACCGCGGTGACCGTCAAAGTCACCGTACCGGTGTCGGTAAGCGCGCCGTCGGTCACCGTATAAATGAAGCTGTCGGTGCCGCTGAAGTTAGCGGCCGGCGTATAGACATAGCTGCCGTCCGCCGCGATCGTAACGCTACCGCCCTGCACCGTCGCAAAAGTGCCCGCGACAGCGGTCAATGCATCGCCATCGCCGTCGGTGTCGTTCGCGATCAGGCTGACCACCGAACTGAACGGCGTGTCCTCCACCACCGTCACCACGTCGTCGACCGCGACCGGCGCATCCGCGACCGGCGACACCGTCACCATGACCGTCCCCGTGCTCGTGGTCGTTCCACCCGCCCCGTCGCTCACCGTGTAGGTGATCGTGTCGGTGCCGCTGAAGTTCGCATTCGGGGTATAGGTAAGCGCGCCCGTCACCGGATCGATCGACACCACACCATTCGCCGCGGAAGCGGCCGTGACCGTTAGCGGGTCGCCTTCGGCATCGCTGTCGTTCGCCAGCACATCGATAACCACCGGCGTATCCTCGGCGGTGGACGCGGCGTCGGCGCCTGCAACGGGGACATCGTTCACCGCCGTAACCGTCAGCACCACCGTACCCGTGTCGGTCAGCGCCCCGTCCGTCACCGTATAGGTGAAACTGTCGGTCCCGTTGAAGTTCGCCGCGGGCGTGTAGACATAGCTGCCGTCCGCCGCGATCGTCACGCTGCCGCCCTGTGAGGTTGCAAAGGTGCCCGCGACCGCAGTCAATGCATCGCCATCGCCGTCGGTGTCGTTCGCGATCAGGCTGACCACCGAACTGAACGGCGTATCTTCGATGGTGGTCACGACATCGTCGACTGCGACCGGCGCATCGGCGACGGGGGATACCGTCACCGCGACCGTCCCGGTACCAGTTCCCCCTGCGCCATCGCTCACCATATAAGTGATCGTATCGCTGCCGTTGAAATTCGCATTCGGGGTGTAAGTGAGCGCGCCCGTCACCGAATCGATCGTCACCGTGCCGTTCGTTGCCGTTGCGGCGGTGACCGTCAGCGGATCGCCTTCGGCATCGCTGTCATTGGCTAGCACGTCGATCACGACCGCCGTATCTTCATCGGTTGTCGCCGTGTCGGCACCCGCAACCGGGACATCCGCGACCGGCGAGACCGTGATAGCGACCGTCCCGCTGCTCGATCCACCAGTGCCGTCGCTCACCGTATAAGTAATCGTATCGCTGCCGCTGAAGTTCGGATTCGGCGTATAGGTCAGCGCGCCCGTCGCTGGGTCGATCGTGACGGTACCGTTCGTGGCGGTGGCGGCGGTGACGGTCAAAGCGCCGCCTTCGGCGTCGCTGTCGTTCGCGAGGACATCGACCACCACTGGCGTATCTTCGGATGTCGTCGCCGAGTCTGCGCCCGCCGTGGGCGCATCGTTAACGCCAGCGACCGTGAGCGTCACTGTGCCGACATCACTGCCGCCGCGCCCGTCGTTCACGGTGTAGTTGAAACTGTCCGCGCCACTGAAATCGGGGGCCGGCGTATAAATATAACTGCCGTCCGCATTGATCGTCACGCTCCCACCCTGCGCCGTCGCAAAGGTCCCGGCGACCACGGTCAGCGCGTCGCCATCGGCATCGGTGTCGTTGGCCACGAGCCGAACGGTCGAGCTGAATGGCGTGTCTTCGTTCGCGCTTGCCGTATCGTCGACCGCCGTGGGCGTCCTGTTGGGGGTATTTCCATTACCCGGAACGTTGTCGCTCCCCCCGCCGCCACCGCCGCCAGCTGCAACCGCCGCAAGGCCTGCAATCGCGCCCGCACCGAGAAGGATCGGCAAGATCGAATGATTTTCTCCCGCGATCAGCAGGGATTCGACCGATTGCAGCGGCACCAGACCGTCACCGCCCGTCGCGGTCGGCGACCATTGCCAAAGTGCTCCGCTGTCACGATCCTCAAGGATGAGGTCGTTGGACAGACTGCTGTCTTGGGTAAAAAAATGGTCGATGGTCAGCGCATCGCCATTATCGAACCTTATTGTGAGACTATCGCCCTCGCGAACGATCTCTTTTATCTCGTCGCGTCGCGAAAACAGCTTCACGACCATGGGCGATTTCAAATCTATTCGGGTACCTGAAGACGATATTTGGCGTCCGGACATTTTATCGAGCAGGACATAGTCGACCAATTTACCCTGAGCCATCCCCAAACCTCCCAAGATGAGATGTTGAAACTGGTCCCGTTCTCGACTTTATTGTCACATGTGATCGAATCAATATTCAAAAATGTTAACTAAAGCTTAAAATATCTAAAACTTAGATCGACCATCCCAAGCCGAATTTTATTTAGACACCTAAGCAAAATACCCCGTATGCCCGTTCCATTTTCAACAACGCGAAACTCATCTATAAGTTGCATAACCACAATGCGATAAGCCTCAAAAAAATTGAGCTCGCTTACAAAAGTTAAGTTGTTCGAAAATGCTCATGTCGGAACAACGGCAAACTCCCGGCTGAAACGGCCGTGAGGGACGGTAAGCCGCCAAGCTCTGCCTTGGAGGCGAGCAAAAATGCGATCCATTCTGGAGGTTGTTCATGACGTCAGGCGAGGACGGGCGACCGCGCCGGGCATTAATCGCCCCAAGTCGACAGCGCCACATGAGCTCCGACCGGACAATTTTCGCGAGCTCCACCTGTCGGTAGACCATTCCTCCGAACTTGGCCGCAGCCGATCATCCCGAAACGAAACTGGCCGAAGTCGACTGGCCGCTTTGGGAACCAGGAGATACAGAGGTCTATCGACTGGTTGGAGGCGCCAAGCCGCTACTATCCATGTGTTAATCGAACGGCCGCTTTCGGGCGGCTGTCGATAAAGGATTTACCGGCCGATTTGAGGCGCAAAGCTGAAGTGGAAATGAAGGTCCGGGGCAACGTCTCGCCTCCGGCGACCGCGCTCTATTCCGCTTCGCTCCACCGAGCCGCCGCTGCGCACCGTCTCGTCGGCTGACGCCGTGACGATCGACTGACGCGAGAGGCCGGAGCCAGGCTCCGGCTCGAAGGTCATCGCGCGTGCCGCGCGCTGGCGATGGCCTCCGGCCGTGCGAGGTGGTCGTCGCTCTCCTCTGAGGCCCGCCCGGCAGGGCGCAACCCCTGCGGGGTCCTCCACATGCGTTTCGGCCTGCGGTGCGCCCTGCCTTGCAGTCGGGCCTCTCCGGTCGCTCTCGCCGCCCACCCCGCTCAGCCGGGGCTGCGGTGGTTTGGAAAGAGCAAGGAGAGATTATCATGGAACTCAAGCATATCGCGATTTCGCAGCTTGCCGTGTCGCCCGCCAACATGCGCTGGACCGCGAAGAAGCCGGACCTCACCAACATCCTGCCATCGGTACGGGCGCGCGGTATCCTCGTGCCGCTGATCGTCAGGCCGGGGACGGAGGACGGATCCTATGAAATCGTTGCGGGCAAGCGGCGCTACCATGCGGCGCTGACCGTCGCCGAGGAACAGGACGGCATAGACCCGCTGCCCTGTGCCGTGATGGAGGCTGGTGACGATGCGGCAGCACTCGAAGCCTCGCTGATCGAAAATATCGCTCGCCTCGATCCCGACGAGGTGTCGCGCTGCGAATCCTTCACCCGCCTCGCCCGCGAAGGGCGGAGCGTCGAGGATATCGGCCTGACTTTCGGACTGACCGGCCTTCAGGTGAAGCGCACGCTCGCCATCGGCAATCTGCTCCCGCGCATCCGGGGCCTCTATCGGGCCGAGAAGATCGACGTCGTCACCATGCGGCACCTGACGCTCGCCACCAAGGCGCAGCAGCGCGAATGGCTGGGGCTGGTCGATTGTCCGGAGAAGCATGCGCCCACCGGCGCCCAGCTCAAGGCATGGCTGTTCGGCGGCAGTGCGATTGCCGCCAAGGTCGCGATGTTCGATGTCGCGAGCTACGCTGGCGAGATCGTCTCCGACCTGTTCGGCGAGGACAGCTATTTTGCCGACGCCGATGCGTTCTGGACCGCGCAGATGACCGAAGTCGAGAAGCAGGCGGATTTCTATCGCGATAGCGGCTGGTCAGAGGTCGTCGTCATGGAGCGCGGTGCCCATTTCAATAGCTGGGAGCATGAACGCTGCCCGAAGAAGAAGGGTGGCAAGGTCTTTGTTACCGTCAGCCATCGCGGCGAAGTCGCGTTCCACGAGGACTATATCACCAGCAAGGAAGCGCGGCAGCGCGCCAAGGGGGAAGCCATCGACACGCCCAAGCCGGTGCGCCCCGAGGTCAGCGCGGCGCTCGGCAATTATATCGATCTTCATCGTCATGCCGCCGTGCGCGCATCGTTGCTGTCCGATCCGGGGATCGCGCTGCGCATGATGGTCGCCCATGCCATCATCGGGTCTCCGCTGTGGCGGGTCGATGTCGAGAAGCAGCGCGCGGCTAGTGAAGCAATTGCCGAGAGCGTCGCGGTATCGGCTAGCGAGGCCGCGTTCGACAAGGCGCGGCGAGCGGTGCTGGACCTGCTCGGGTTCGACAGGGACACCCCCCATCTCGTCGGCGGTTATGATGGCGAGCATGGTATCGCCGGACTGTTCGTGCGTCTGGCGAACCTGTCCGATGAAGCGGTGATGGCCATCCTTCCCGTCGTGATGGGCGAGACACTGGCCGTGAGCAGCGCCGAGGTCGAGATGCTGGGCCAACTCATTGGCACTGACATGAAGACCTGTTGGCAGGACGATAACGTGCTGCCCGATCTGCTCCGCGACAAGCAGGTATTGACCGTGGTCCTTGCCGAGGTCGCTGGCGATGATGTCGCCGAGGCCAATGCGGAGGCGACCGCAAAGGTGCAGCGCGGCATTCTCGTCGATTGCCTGACCGGCAGCAACGGGCGCGCGAGGGTCGAGGGCTGGGATCCGCGCTGGTTCGCCTTTCCGCCGACCGGCTATACTGATCGCGGCGGTGTCGGCTGTGTCGAACGGAGCGAGCGTATTGCGCCGCTGTTCGTCCCGGCACCGGTCGAGGCCGAACCGGAGATGCTTCAGGCGGCTTGACCTGCGAGCATGGTCATCATGGAGGAACGGCCCGTCCGTTCCTCCAATTTTTTCCGCCCGGCGCAAAGCGCCGGGCAATCTGTCCTTGCCAACCGACGGGAACTGCCCGAAGATTCTCGGACCCATGCGAACCGACGTCGATCACCTTCCTGCCGCAAAGCAGCGCGAGCTTGAGCGCATCGTCGAGATATTGTTCGACGAGTTCGGGCAGGCGACCGAAAATGCGACCGGGCGCCGCAAGGGCGCCCGCATTCTCAAGATCATCTTGTTCGGCAGTCACGCGAGAGGCGATTGGGTCGACGCGCCGCTGTCCGCGAACCAGTATAAATCCGACTACGATATCCTCGTGATCGTCAGCCAGAAGGAGCTGACCGACCGCGCCGCTTATTGGGCGAAGGCCGAGGAACGGCTGATCCGCGCCTACACGATCGAGAAGACGCTGCGCACGCCGGTCAACTTCATCGTTCATTCGTTGCATGAGGTGAATGACGGGCTCGCGCATGGACGCGTCTTCTTCATGGAGGTCGCGAAGGATGGTATCGCGATATATGACGCGGATGGCCGCGAACTCCACAATCCCAAACCTAAAACGCCTCAGCAGGCGCTGGAGACGGCGAAGGAATATTTTGACGAGTGGATGCCGCTCGCCGCGAGTTCTCAAAAGATTTATTTCTTCTGTCGATCGCAGGGCGAATATCGGGACGCCGCCTTCAATCTCCATCAGGCGACCGAGCGCCTCTACGCTTGCCTGCTACTGACACTGACCTTCTACGTGCCGTACAATCATAACATCGCCTTCCTTCGCTCTTTGGCCGAAGGGCTCGACCGACGCCTTCACGGTGTATGGCCGGAGGCCAATCGCAGCGAGCGGGCGATGTTCCAGAAGTTGAAGGAAGCCTACACGAAGGCCCGCTACAGCAAGCACTACAAGATCAGTGAGGAAGAATTGGCATGGATGGGTGAGCGAGTCGAGGAACTCGGCCGCGTTGTCCATCAGGTCTGCACCGACAAGATCGCCGAACTCGAAGAGGCCTCGCGCGAGTAGCGCTGAGTCTGCGGCCGGACTATTTGTCGAAGCCGGGTACGACCGGGGCCATCACGCATTTGCAGCCGGGTTCACTTCCGGGGTAGGTCCACGAGCCATTGAGATTCATGCCCTTGTCGAGCGGGAACTTCTTCCGATTGACCGATTTGTGAGCAGCATCCATCTCACGCTCGGCAAAGCTTGGATTGTTCGTTCCATAGCACGGAGCCCCGGAATACAGCCACGTGCCTTCGGTAAGCCCCAAATCGGATGCTTTCGCCACATTCATGAGCGAGGTCGCGCGGTTGTTCAAATAGGTCGCGATGTAGGCCGCCCGTGATCGCGGTACATTCATCTCAACGAGAGCGTTTGTCAGCAGTCCGACATCCCGACCGCTCGCCACGGATCGCAAAGTAGTCTCAAAAACTCGCTCCTCTTCGCCGACCGGCAAATCCTCGAATTCTTGAATCCTCGCCCAGATATCCGCGCGGACAGCAGTCGTAACTCGGGCGGCGTCGAATTTGACGGTAGGAACAGCTGAGCCGGACGTTGACGTGAGCTTTGAAATCCAGCGGAAAACCATGAGTGTCCCCTCGTGCGGCAGAGAATCACAGAATGATGTCCCCGGACCAGTCGTGAATTATTACGAAAGTTGTCCCGAGTGCGAGTAACAATCGGTCCTTTTACGTGCAGTCAGATTTTTAGCGAATACTTACCCCGGCAGTGCCGCTTGTCCGGACTCATGGATTCTGGCATAATCGGCGCTACGGGATGGAGTGACTGGCGGTCATCCCGAGGATAGTCCTGCCAGGCATCATGTAGGTTCGGCCACACGGTCGGGCAGTTGCTGTAAGCCGCTCCTGCGGCACCCCACAGCGGACACCGCTTGCACATCCGCGCATCGTTGCGCGGACCGCCGCTGTGCGAGCTTGCAATGACACCCCCAACATCGAACGACGTTTACGCGCGCGAAGTCGTGATGGCGCGCGTCGGCCATCTCATCCGCCGCAAGCAGCGCGAGATCGAGACGATCACGCGCATTCTGCGATGCTTCTTCGAGCCATCGCAGGTGCAGGCACCCGAGCCAGGCCGGATCAAGCGCATCATCCTGATCGGCCCCTATGCGCGGCGAAGTTGGTATGAAGATCGACGAACGATCGATTTCTCCGACTATGAATTCTGGATCGTCGTCAACCATCCGCTATTCACCGACGAGCGATGCTGGCGACGCGCCCGCGATGTCATCGGCCGCGAGCTTCGCAATCGCTGCGCGGTCGATCTGCAGATCTTTTCGAAGTCTGACATCCGCATCGCCAAGGCCGAAGGCGACACCTTCATCCTCGACCGGATCGAGGCCGGCATCACCCTCTATCGTGCATCGCGCGATGCACCGCTGGGTGCTGGCGACAACCGGGGTATGCGGTCATGACCGCACCCGGTGCCGCCGCCGCCTTCGACGCCTTCTACCGGACAGAGCACCCGCGCGTCCTAGGATATTTCCGGCGCAAGGTAGGACGCGACGCTGCCCTCGACCTCGCGCAGGAGGTTTTCGCACGGCTGCTGCGCAGCGGCGCGCTTGAACGGGCCGATTGTCCTCAGGCCTATCTGACCCGGATCGCGCGCAATCTGCTGATCGACATCACGCGGCTGAAGAAATCGGCTCCGACCGCGTTCTACCAATTTGATGAGGCGCGCGACGCAACGCCATGCGCCGATCAATCGTGGCGCATCGAGACGGCGGACCTCGCCCACCTCTTCCGACGAACGGTGCGCGCGATGCCGCCCAAGACTCGGCGCGTGTTCCTGATGCGGCGCGTGCGGCGCATGAGCTACAAGGAGATCGCCGCAGCCCTCGGCATTACCGTGGCGACCGTCGATTATCATCTGGTGCGAGCGCTGGCGCTGTGCCGCGCTGCGATCGCAGAACAATGTTGACCGGGGCGTACGTCGGGCGCGGCTTCGACACTGAAACCGCCGAACGGGATAGTCCACTCTTGCCCGGTTCGACCGCCGCCTTCGCGGCCTTCTATCGGGCCGAGGAAGTGCGATTGTTTCACTACTTTCGAAGGAGAGTTGGGCGCGAGGCTGCGCCCGACCTTGTGCAGGAAGCGTTCACACGCATGTTTCGCAGCGGAGCATTCGGAAAGGTCGAGCATCCGCGAGCCTATCTGGCGCGGACCGCGCATAATCTTCTCATCGAACGGGCGCGGACATGGCACCGCAAACAACGCATGCTCTGCCCGCTGGACGAAGCGCGCGACGCTTCCGTGCCGCCAGAGCAGCACGGCCAGATCGAAGCGGCGGAACTGCGACGGGCGTTGCGCAAAGCGCTGCTCGCCATGCCGCGCCGGACCCGGCGCATCTTCCTGATGCACCGGCTACGGAATCACACCTATGCGCAAATCGCAGAGGAACTTGGGCTGAGTGCCAAGACGGTCGAGAAACATATCAGTCGCGCCTTGCACCGATGCCGCAAGGTTGCCGTGCGATATGCTTGATGCGGTCACGACATCGGTGCATGGCGCGGATCGATAGGATGCTATCGAACCGGATGCGGAGATTATGATGGAAGACCAGGAAACGCTCGTCACGCTGACGGCCGATATTGTCGCGGCACATGTGAGCAACAACAGCGTTGCCATATCGGACCTCCCGCTCGTCATCCGTTCAGTGCACGAGGCGCTGTCCGGACTTTGTTCTAAGGCCGAGCCGGCACCCGAACCCCAGCAGCCTGCCGTGTCAGTCCGTTCGTCGGTGAAGCCCGACTATATCGTCTGCCTTGAAGACGGGAAGAAGCTCAAGATGATGCGGCGTTATCTGATGACGCAGTTCGGCATGACGCCTGATGACTATCGCGCCAAGTGGAACCTGCCGAAGGATTATCCGATGGTCGCGCCGAACTATGCCGAGACGCGCCGCGCGCTCGCCAAGGAAATCGGACTTGGGACCAAGGGACGCGGCGGCGGCCGCAAGAAAACAGTGGGTCTCTTCAAGAAATAGCGTTCAGTCGTCGGCAGTTCGTTTGCCGAGCGCGTCGGCGATCATGGCCGCGAGCGATTCCTCGGCGCGGATGCGGGCGATCGCATCCTTGCTGTCGAGATCGCGGCGTACCCATTGCGGTGCGCGCTCGACGACGCGCAATATGGTCTCCGTGAGTTTCTGCGTCATGGCGCGCCTATGGCAGGATCATCGCCGCGCGGCAACGCATCGGTCCCGAATGCACGTTTGCCGCGCCGTTGCCAGAGCGCGGCTGCGTGGGCGCCATCCTCGCTTCGCAGCTTGTCCGCCATCCACAAGAACGCGCCGTAAAGCATCGCTCGGTCATCGTCGGTAAGATCGACGAGCTCCGCCTTCACGACGAGCCCGCCGAGTTCGATGAGTTGGCGCGTGCGTTCGCGCCGCTTGATCTGCCATTCACGCATGCCGGTTTGTGCCTGCGCCAGTTCAAGCCGATGCCGCATTGCGACCAGGCGCCGCGTCATTCGCTGCGCCGCGATCAGGTCCCGTCGCCGCTTTGCGTTCGCCGCGCCGAAAGAACGCCGCGCCCGCCTTGCGCCAGCCCTCCCTCGTGTCCGTGTCTTTGGTCGTGGCGGCGCCAAGCAATGCACCTGCCAGAATCTCGGTGTCGATGTGGTCGGCGCCAGTGGCAATGACAAGTTCTCCAAGCTGGCGAAACCGGCGTTCCTTGAGGGTCTTCGCCTTGGCTTCGAGCGCCTTCAGTTCCGAATCGATATCGCGTGGTTTGCGCATGTCGCATCTCCATGATGGGGTGATGCACCCATCATAAAGACGCGCCTCCCGATGCGCAGCAAGGTCGTCGGGACGGGCTGGCACAGCCTAGTCCCTCCGCGGATTTTTCCGTGTGAGGGCGCGCTTATACGTCGTGCCGACGTGGCTTTTGAAGTGTAGATGGATGGCCGTCATGGCGATCTTCCATCTCTCGGTCAAAGTCATCAGCCGCGCTTCGGGCCGCAGTGCAGTTGCCGCCGCTGCCTATCGGTCCGCTGATCGGTTGCACGATGATCGACTCGATAGGGCGCATGATTTCACGAACAAGACAGGCGTCGTGCACAGCGAAGTGCTGCTGCCCGACAACGCGCCCGACGAATGGCACGATCGCGAACGCCTGTGGAATGACGTCGAGGCGTTCGAGAAGCGGAAGGATGCGCAGCTATCGCGCGAAGTCGAGTTCGCAATCCCGCGCGAGATGGATCAGCCGCAGGGCATCGAGCTGGCCCGTGATTTTGTACAAGCCGAGTTCGTCGACCGCGGCATGATCGCCGACCTTAATGTCCATTGGGATATCGGTGCTGACGGGCTCGCCAAACCGCACGCGCATGTCATGCTGTCGATGCGCGAGATCGTCGTCGATGCCGATGGCAAGGCGGGGTTCGGCGCGAAGGTCCGCGACTGGAACCAGACAGAGATGGTCGAGCGATGGCGCGAGCGCTGGGCCGATCATGTGAATGCCCGACTTGCCGAACTCGATATCGATGCGCGCGTCGATCACCGGTCGTTCGAAGCCCAAGGGATTGACCTCGAGCCGCAGGACAAGATCGGGTCCGCCGCATCGCGTATGGAAGGTCGCGGGCTGGAGGCCGAACGGATCGACCAGCATCGCGAGATCGCAGCGCGTAACGGTGAACGCATCATCGCGAACCCAGGCCTTGCGCTCGATGCGATCACGCACGGCCAAGCGACATTTACGAACCGCGACATCGCCATGTTCGCGCACCGGCATAGCGATGGACGCGGACAATATGATGCCGTGCTCGGCGCAGTTCGTTCATCGCCCGATCTAATCGCGCTCGGACAGGATGGACGCGGCGAAGACCGGTTCACCTCGCGCTACATGATCGACACCGAGCAGCGCCTTCACGATGCGGCGGAGCGGCTTGCGCAGGATCGCGGGATGAAGGTCCCGGCGACATCACCCCAGGGAGGGAAGGACATCGCCGGAACGACCGGCCTGAAGCTTGGTCGCGAGCAACAGGCGGCGCTGGCGCATATAACGGGCGAGCGAAACCTTGCAATCGTCGTCGGCTATGCCGGGACGGGCAAAAGCGCGATGCTCGGAGTTGCGCGCGAAGCGTGGGAAGATGCGGGCCTGAACGTGCGCGGCGCCGCGCTGTCGGGCATCGCGGCCGAGGGTCTGGAGAATGGCAGCGGCATTCCCTCGCGCACGATCGCGAGCCTTGAACATGGCTGGTCGCAAGGGCGGGACCTTCTCACGTCGCGCGACGTGCTCGTCATCGACGAGGCCGGCATGGTCGGCACGCGGCAGATGGAGCGGGTGCTGAGCCATGCGGCTGACGCCGGCGCCAAGGTCGTGCTGGTAGGCGATCCGCAGCAGTTGCAGTCGATCGAAGCGGGTGCTGCCTTCCGTTCGCTCCACGAGCGGCACGGGGGCGCTCAAATCGGCGAGGTCCGCCGTCAGCATGCGGAGTGGCAGCGCGAGGCGACGCGTGAGATTGCCACGGGACGCACCGGCGACGCGATCCGCGCCTATGACGAAGCAGGAATGGTGCGCGCCGCCGAGACGAGGGAAGCGGCGCGCGTGGAGCTGGTAGGGCAATGGGACAAAGACCGGAAGCTCCATCCGGATGCCAGCCGGATCATCCTCACCCATACCAATGACGAAGTGCGCGCGCTCAACGAGGCTGCGCGCGATCGGATGCACGCGGGCGGCGATCTTGGCGAGAATATCGCGATCAAGGTCGAGCGCGGCGACCGCAGTTTTGCTTCGGGCGATCGAGTCATGTTCCTGCGCAACGAGCGCAGCCTTGGCGTGAAGAATGGCACGCTCGGCACCGTCGAGCACGTCAGCGAACGAAGCATGGCGGTCCGCACCGACGACGGGCGATCGATCGCGTTCAACATCAAGGACTATCGCGACATCGATCATGGCTATGCGGCGACGATCCACAAGGCGCAGGGCATGACCGTTGATCGCGCCCATGTGCTCGCGACACCGGGCATGGATAGCCATAGCGCCTATGTCGCGATGTCGCGGCACCGGGACGGGATCGCGCTCCATTATGGCCGGGATGATTTTGCCGATCAGGGCAAGCTCGTCCGCACGCTGTCGCGCGAGCGCGCGAAGGATATGGCGAGCGACTATGCCAAGGCCGATCCGGCGCGTGCATTTGCCGAGCGGCGCGGCATCACTATCCGCGAACGCGTTGCCGAGATCGTCAAGGCCGTGCCCGAGAGGGCGCGCAGCATCTTCGCGGGGTTCAAGCCGACCGTGACGCGTGCGAGCATCGAACCGCAGCAGACGCAGCGAGCCGACGCCTTGCCGCGCGCGGTCGAACGCTATGCCCGTGCGCAGGCCGACATCGACCGCATGACGGCCAAGGGGTATCCGCCGCTCGCGCACCAGCGCAGCGCACTCGACAAGGCCGGCGCCGATCTCGACGCAGTTCGTCCCCACGCGCGTGCCGATCTGGCGTCGGCGTTCGAGCGGCAGCCCGAACTGGCCGGATCGGCGGCGCGAGGCGATAGCCGGGCGGCGATCCGTGCGATGCAGCTCGAATCCGAAATCCGTATCGATCCCGGCAAACGCGCCGACCGGTTTACCGACAATTGGCAGCAGCTTCGTCAGCAGCGGGACACGCTCACCCGCAAAGGGGCGCATGACGCGGCGCGCCAGATATCGGGCCAGATGGGCGCGATGGCGAAGGGCCTTGAGCGGGACGCGCAGGTCGAATCGATCCTCAGTGCCCGTAAGGCCTCGCTCGGCATCGACATGCGCTCGGTGCGCCCCATCGCTCAGGAGCTGGCCGACATTGCCGCGATCGGGCGCACCCGCTCGCTCGGCATCGGAATAGGCATGTAGGAGAAGGATGAATGACGACCGACGACCAAGCTGCTCAGCCTCAGGATCTCGCTGTGGCCGCGTTCACCCGCCTCGAAGGCGAAATCGCATTGATGCGCCGGGCGGTCGAGAATCTCGCGACCGAGAAGGCCGACATCGACATCCCGGACTACAGCGACACCCTTGGCGAAATGGCTGAGTCCCTTGCCGCCGTGTCCGATACGCTGGACACGATTGCCGCCAAGCCTGCCATGGCTATGACCCCCGAAGGCATGGCGCAGCGGATGGATCAGGCGGCGCGCAGCGCCCGCCAATCGGACCGCGAGCAGATCGCGGCAGCGGAGACCCGATATAATCATGCGATGCGCGACCTGACCAAGGTCGTCGCGTCGGCCTGGAGTGCCTCCTATCAGCGCGAGTATTTGAGATGGGCGGCGTGTGGCGGAGTGCTGGCCGGATGCCTGTTCTGGGCGATCGTACCGGGAATCCTTGCGCGGCAGCTTCCGGAGAGCTGGCATATGCCCGAGAAGATTGCGATGCGAGTGCTTCGCGAGCCATCGGTATGGGAAGCCGGGGTTCGCTTGCTGCGGGTCGGAAGCCCCGAGGCGTGGCGAGCTCTATCCAATGCCGCCGAAATGCGGCATCAGAACAAGAAGGCCATCGCTGACTGCGAACGGGCCGCCAAACAATCGAAGAAAGCCGTGCGGTGCTACATCAAGATCGAGCCGCCGCTGAAAGGTAGTGTTTATCCTTCGTGTCGGCCTCAAATCTAGAGCCGTCTATCGGTACGTTCGGGAACCCAAACAGGGCCGCATAAGAGGCATAGCTTGTCGATAGTTGGTGACATGACCCCCCGATTTTCCTCCAACTGTGATAGAATCCGGCCATGAAGGAGGGGCCGACAGATGAGGCTTAAGAGGCTTTCAGAAGAGCAGATCATTGGCGTGCTGAAGGCGGCGGAGGCGGGCGTGGAGGCCGCTGACCTAGCTCGACGGCAAGGGATGTCGGAAGCGACGTTCTAAAAGTGGATGTCGATCTATGGCGGCCTAGGACACGGGACATCTGAAATATTAACGTAGAGAATTATTTTTGATATGGATTTTTATACCCAAAATCTGGCTCAAGGCACACAATATTATCATCCAAAATAAAAACCCTGTATCTCTCATTGAATTCCAAATTCTCTATGATGAGATAGAAGAATTTGTCAAAAGTCAAATCTTTGCATTCGGGAGTGCTGGGACGAGGAATTAAGGAAGGTTCGAGCACTTGATTGATCTCAAATTTATGGCCAGAACGCGTTAGCGCAGCTTCTAAGCTATTCACACCCTTGCCAACGAACGAAGCCCGGTTCGTTAGGGCAGAAGAGGCTCCGTCTGAGGTACTACTCATCATTTCAGCCTCTTTCTGAACACTGGAACCACAGGCCGAAAGGGCCAAGAAGACAGGAAAAAACTTGTAAGTAATTTTCACTGACATTGCACACCTTGCTGCTTGCAGAGATCCTTCCTGTACGCCGGTAGCAACCCTCCCGAGTTGTTGTCGGGCCGGTTCTCGCCTGTCGCTTGCTCAAATGCGGTTCCAGCGTAGGAATTAGAATTCTGCGTAATTAATCCATAGGTCAGATCAGCTTCGTTGACCGAGTCGGTGAACGATTTGACGCGCGTCACCACCTCAGAGAAATCATCTGTCACAGTAGCAGACCCCACCGTGACGGTGCCTTTTGCGTTGTAGATATCCCGATCAGTGCTGTTGGCAATGTCTGTGACTTCGCCAACCAGTTGGAGGCGGCCCAAGCCGTTAGTTCCGCTGCCAGAGCTACCGGATGTCCCTGAAGTGCCAGAGCGGTCGCGGGTCGAAGAACCACTCGACGCTCCGGAACTCGCCCCCGTCGAGCCAGAACTCGACGACCCGCGCGTTGAGCCAGACGCCGGCAAGGCAGCGCTGCCGGAATAATTATCGTTGGGACCGCCTCGTGCGATCGCCACCCGGAGAGGGTTCTCGGTGTCAGTAATCACTATAAAGGCGTGAAAGCCATTACGATAAATTGTAACCTCAGTATCCAGGCCGGATGGGTCAAACCGATTTATTGGATCATTTCTCACATAAGCATATAAGTTGATTTGATCTTCGTATCCGATCGGGTCTGTTTGCAGGAATCGCCCCAAGGTGGGAGAATAGACCCGCGCCTTATAATGGTACATTCCCAGTTCCGGTATCCACGCTTGACCCGCGTACTGGAAACGACCCAGGTTACTCCCCGCCGGGATCCCATACTCATCATAGCTATTGATTACGACTGGAGCGCCGCCGCTGCTGTCCGTCACAGCAATAAGGCTGCCTTGATGGTCGGCATGGAGCCAACGCGGTGCAACGAGGTTACTACCCTCATACCAAATAACCGGGTCATCGGCGTTCTTGCCATGGATGTAGCGGCGCAGAAGCGTTCCGCCGGCGTCGTACTCCGCGACAAGTTCGTCACCGTCGTAAAGGAAGCGTGTGGTGCTGCCGCCGCCAACTGTTTCGTAGAGCCTGCCAAGAGGGTCGTAACGGAGTGCCGCGCTCTTGGCGCCGCTGGCGCTCACCAGTCGGTTCTCCACATCGTAAGTATACGTCGTTGACCCGTCGGACGTCAGATTACCGTTCGCATCGTACGCAAAGGATGCGGGGCCAGCAGAGGTATATTGATTGAGCCCATTCGTCGTGTAGCTCCGATCGACATTGAAATGGGCCGTCCATGCGTAACTGTCATTGTCTCGCGACTGCTGCGATATCTGCGAGGCCGGAGTGTAGCTATAGGTGAACCCGACATCGCTCGAGCTGCCCGGGAAATTATGTCCTAGGCTGTTCAAGCGACCGATGGGATCATACCCAAAAGCTGTATACTGGCTGTAGCGACCGTCCTGCGACGAACGAAGACCCCGACTGTTGTAGCCATATGTAATCAGGTTGGTGGTCGAACCGAGAGCTCCCTCGTAGAGCACTGACATCCTGTCGAGACCATCATATGCGTAGCTGTGCTTCGAGCTATCTGGCCAAGTCAGTTCAATGCGATTGCTTTTGTTATCGGATGTGTAGCCCAACGATCTTGTAACGCCGTCCATCTTCAATGCTGAAGAAGCCAGCCGTCCAAAGCCATCATATGTCGAGGTCAGTCCCTCGGAGCTGGCGACCGCGCTATCAAAACGCGCATAGAGTTGCAGGCCCCTCGAGTCATATCCGTAATAGACATCCCGGGTATGGGTCGACGACAAGCCGGGGCGCTCGGGAACGGTTTTCAGGACAATTCTATTCAACGCATCATATTGGTAGGTGAGAGTGGATCCGTCACGTTTTCTCAGCGACGTCCGGTTCGCGTTGGCGTCGTAGCCATATTCCTCATAATCGGTGCTCGAAACCGTTCCTGCCGTCGTTGGCGACGGGAAGTGCCATTTGATTTGACGGTCTCGACCATCGTACGTCATCGACGCTTTGAAGCCGCGGGCGTCGGTCAGACTCGTTTGCTTCCCATTCAAACTATATGTGTAGGTCGCATAGTCCTCCTGCAGCGCGGTCGCATATGCCTTCTGTATTTTCGTTAGCTGGTTCGCGGCGTCATAGACATTTCTGGTGATCCGGTCGGGCCCAAAGCTGCCTTCGGTTCCGAGAGTGCAAGCACTTCCAGGTAGGCTAGCAAAGACCGCAGAGTTCATGCGCTGCGCTGTGCATTCCAGCTTGTCATCCGCCTTGTAGCTAAACTGCGTAACGGAATGTGTCGTACCCGCAGAAACAAGCTTTTCGCTCACTTTGCGGCCCGATGTGTCGTAACTCGTATCGACGTAGCGATCGACGGCCATTGCCGCGAGATCGCCGGCGGTCATTCCCGCGACCGTTCCTTCTTCAACACGCGTCGGCTGATCGTCGCCATTCAGCGTAATACGCTTTGCCCGACGCGGCAGCGGTCCTCCGCCGTCGGGGTCAGCCGAGATTTCTCCGACTTTCCGTCCGGCGGCATCATAGACGATGGCGCTCAAATTACCGCGCGGGTCGGTGATCTGGGTCTGCCGGCCGGCCAAGTCATAGCTATACCCTGTGGATATGGTTGTCCCACCACTACCAAGGCTCTGAAGAATTGTCGCAGGCAGGAAGGTGCTATTCCAATAGCTGGTTGTGGTGAGCGCCTCGTCCGATGTCCCCGCGCAACTGCTCAACGTGATGCACATCGAGGTCTGGGTGAGCCGGTAGATCACGCCATCGCCCGTGTTGTACGACGTGTAGGTAAAGCGCATCTGAGGTCGCACGCCGCTTGGTTGGGCGGGAAGCGTCGCGGTCAGGATTTCGCCGTGGGTCGGATCGTAAGTGAAATCCGACTGATTGCCGTTCGCGTCCTTGATCCAGTTCGGCTTGTTGCACTTTACCGGGTTCGTGCAGGTTGCATCATACCCTGCCTGATAGATGACGACGTTGACGAGACCCGAGCCGGGCTTGGCAACTTGCGTAGCCTTGGTGAGATTGCCGCGAGCATCATGCTCGTAGGAGAAGTTGTTCGCCTCGGGGAGCGTGACCTTCTTCGGCTGATGGAAGTTGTAAAGATCATATTCGTAAGCCGTCTGCCGGCTCAAGCCGTCGGTCGCCTGAGTAATTTTTTGCGACACTCTTGATTGGCCACAATTGAGGGATTCCCCGTAATCATACCCAGTCTCGGTCCAGTACGTATCGACCGCGTAAGTGCTACCCGTAGGCTTTGTCGCCGTCCTGCCGGTTAGGCGCTTGTCATATTGCCATGTCTGGCCGCCGCGACTGACCGTCTGAACCGGGACATTGTTAAAGCCGGGATTGGATGTGGCGAGATTATGATAAGTGATATTTGTCACCACCCCGCCAGGAGTTGTCACCGTCTTCGGCAGCAACTGGGTCGTGTCGAGCGTTGCACCGCACATCAGTGCGGGATCAGCATGGAGATCAAGGCGGTATGTACGTGCGAGCGCATCCTGCTGTGTCACTACCGCGTCGGAATAGGGCGTGGTATAAACGAGACTTGAGTTCAGCGCGCCTATGCTCGCCGTACCGTTGAAGAGAGTGATCGAGGTGTTGACCTGCCCGCCTGGCCGGTATGTCAGCCAATTCAATCCCGCGATGCTCGTTGTGGGCGATGTCGCTTGCGTGCGTGCGAACGTCACCTTGTAGCCAAGATTGCTCGTGATGGTGTCGGTGATCGTATAGTTGCCGCTGCTGCCAGTGATCGTAGCGAACGGTTGGTAGGTCAGTTTCTCTCCCGAGGCATATACGATTGTCGAAACATACGCGTAGCCGACATAGCCCGCATTGTTACATCCCGACTCGACATCGTAGCACGGCGGCAGCGGCTGCTGGATCATGTTGAAGAAGGTGAAGGTTGCGCCCTCGCGATCGCGGAAAACGTACGTGTAAGTTCCAGTTCGCGTGAGCGAAGAGCCGTCGGTCTCAGTTGACGGTGTACAGGGCCCGCTAGTGTAGCACGTAAAAAGGCGGTCGAGCCCGCCTAAGTGGACCCTAAGGTGCCTTTCGTTCGGATCGCCGATATCCCACCGCGTATAGGTCTGGTCATCAATATAGATGTTGAGAGAGGTCGTGAGCCGCCGACCATTAAAGGTCGTTCGCAAGTTAAGATGACCTGCGCCCGGCGCATTGAAGCTCAATGGAGAAGCGGTGAGATAGCCACCGCCCGTCATGTCAACGCCATTTACATCCGTTTCTGCCCGAAGCACTGGCTGGTTGGCAGGCTTAAAGTCCTGTGCATAGGCAGGCGTACCGATTAGCCCCAAGAGAGCTGTCAACTTCACCAAAGTGCTGCGGAGAAGCCGAGCACGAGAAGCGAGTATACCTTGAACGGGTTCGGACTTTTCCAAAGCGCGTTCGCATCCTGTTTCAATCTTCGCCACCGCAGACCTCCCCTCACTGAAACATCAGATGTAACGCAAAGCTTAAGGAGGAAGATTAGGCGAGTTGGTCGTTTTCACCCGAGCGCGATTATCGGCTTTGTCGTGCTCATATTCGGTCGTGACATTGTTGTTTACCGTCCCAGAGCGTACGACTTTTACTAGTCGTCCCTTGGCGTCATAGGTGTAAGTGATGGTCTCCGTCGCCAATGCGCTCGACCAAAGACACATCGAGGCGCAAACGGCCAGAATGCTTCGCATTGCGTCATCCTCCCAACCGGCATTTCTGTCACCGGTTACCGCGAGGTTGGACTTTGTGACAGAAGAGTCAATCGCGACTGTCCGCTTTCTCCGCGCTAGTCGCCTAGAATTATGTCCAAATTGGATATGTCTGAGTTCTGTGCCGTACCGGCGCAGGTCCTATATAGCGATTTTCAGTGAGTTATAATGTCGGTGTGTTCGGGAACCCGAGGCCACCGGCATTATGACACGGCTGGCATCGGGTTTCGGGCCCTCATTGACGATGTCTGGAATGGCGGTCAGCGAATATCGTTTTCGGCATCGCGTCGTCGACTCTTCTACCTGTAGTCACAAAGATGACTTCGTCGGGAAGCGCGCAAGGATGAATTCAAGCTCTCCACCTCGCTCCTCGCTCACCTCTGCCACCGCGCAGAACGCCGCGACATGGAGATGCAAAGGCACCGTCGTTGTGACCTGATTGGAGCCCGTCGCTCCAAGCTGGGAATATTTATGCCCTATCCGATTAGGAAGGCCTCAATGGAGCCGCTTTTGAGCCGCCAGATCAGAGCGGGCAGCGCCATATAATTATAAGCCCAATTCGTATTGACAGGACATTGAACATGATCAATCCATAGAATGGTCTTGTATTGGATTCTAACCTTATCATGTGAGGCTTAAGAATGCGAGGAAGCGGGCGAAAACTTCTAGCTGGCTTGGTATCGTTGACCGTCGCGTCAAACGCAATCGCAGCCGAAGTCATCACATGCACATACGACGCCCAAGGCCGGCTGGTGAAAGTCGTGCGCGCAGGTACGGTGAATAACAATGTCACCGTCGACTATGAGCACGACAAGGCCGACAACCGCACGCGGGTGAAGACGATTAACTCGCCGAACCCTCCGCCCTGAAATTGCGCCTTACGCTCCAATAAATTTTGAAGCTACGTTTTCAGGGGGATCATATGCGGCGGAGAATAGTCAGCCGGGTTAGGCGTAGTGCTCGCACAATGCTTCGTTTGACGCTCATCGGCTCGACGATGATGAGTTCCATGGCTTGGGCCCAGAGCGCACCAAGCGCGTCCGCGCCAAAAAGAACGTTTGAAGACGGAAGCGAGGTGGACCTATTCCGCGGCACATACATGACCACCTTGGGAACCTTGTCGATAGGATCCGGAGAAAACAGCCTCACCTACGAGCGATTTTCTAGCTACGGCGGCTGGATTGAATCCACCAAAGGCGCGCTCATCAAATTCGGAAACGGTTCGTTCCGTGTCGACCTGGGAGGAAGAATAGAAGATTTTTCTGCATTGTTGGTGCCCAGCGAGCAGAGGGGCTCAACGCTCACATTCAACAGCTCCGCCGGGACATACACCTATACCCAAGCGGATGGCACCCAGTCGATCTTCAGCAAATCTGCAGGCGGTCGATTCCCGTCAAGCGAGGCCATGCTGACGAAGATGACGCGTCCCAATGGCGAAATATTGACGCTAAACTATGAAACCAGACTGATTTGCACGCAATTTGGCGCCTCATCCTGTGCAGTATATGAAAATGCCGTCAGGCTGGCATCCGTGACCAATAATAGCGGCTTTCGGGTTGTATTTTCATATCAATCGAATTCGGCGGGCGATGTGACGATGGTCCCCGCCTTTTTGAATGTCGTCAAGGCGACTGCATTTAATCTGGCAAATGAAAGTTGCGAGTATAACTGCAGCTTTTCTCAGAATTGGCCCTCTCTTTCATTCTCTACAGCTACTGATAATCCCAATGCAAAACTCGTGACGGATGTCTTGGGAAGAATTTCTCGATATACCTATGTCAACCAGAACCTGGTTGGGGTTCGTAAGCCATCAAGTGTATCGGATGATGTGGTCATCGGATATAATGGATCAGGCCGCGTAGGATCCGTAACAAGGGAAGGTGTTACGACAAACTACACTTATGCTGACGCCGGAAATATCCGAACCACTACCGTCACGGATGCTGCATCCGCACAATGGGTTTACACGTTTGACATAGCGCGTGAGTCCCTTCTGAGCGGCACCGACCCCTTGGGTCGGACGACAAGCTACAGTTACGATGCGTCTTCGCGCCTTGTGCGAATGACGTTTCCAGAAGGCAACTATATCGAATATGCGTATGACGCACGAGGCAACCAAACCCAAATGTCGCGGGTGGCGAAACCCGGTTCTGGAACAGTCACTTCGGTTGCCACGGCTGGCTTTGCTGGAAGTTGTTCCAATCCCATTATCTGCAACAAGCCCGAGTGGCGCAGGGACGAAAAAGGCAATCAAACCGATTTCACCTATGATGGGTCTCACGGGGGCCTGTTAACGATTACTCAGCCTGCCCAGCCGAACGGCGTTCGTCCACAAACAAGGTTCGGCTATTCCGGCCTTCAGGCCTACTATAAGAATGCCAGCGGCGTAGTCGTGGCATCAGGGCAACCAATCCAGAAGCTTACGACAATCGCGACTTGTCAGACAGTGGCGATGTGCGCGGGAACCTCTGACGAGGTAAAGACCACCTTTGCTTATGGCGTCGGGGGTACGGCCAACAATCTCAACAGAACACAGGCAACAACGAGTTCCGGCGACGGAGTGCTCGCTGCGACTACCGAAGCCGGATACGATGCGGTAGGCAATGTTTCGTCGGTTGATGGCCCCCTGCCAGGCGCAGCCGATGTGACGCGCTATCGTTACGATGCGGCGCGGCAGATTACCGGTATGACGGGTCCGGACCCCGATGGTGGAGGACCGCGCACGCATCGGGCGGAACGGATCACATATAACCTCCAGGGGCAGGTGAACAAGGTCGAGCAAGGCACGGTAAACAGCCAATCGGATGGCGACTGGGCGGCATTTTCGCCCGCCGAAACCGTGACCACCGCCTATGATATCAATGCGCGCAAGGTGAGCGATATATTGTCGTCAGGCGGCACCAACTATGCCGCAACCCAATATAGCTATGATGCATTGGGCCGGCTGGAGTGTACGGCACAACGGATGAATCCGACAAGCTACGCGAGCTTGCCAGCCTCGGCGTGCACTTTGGGCACTCCGGGCAGTTTTGGCCCCGACCGGATCACCAAGAATAGCTATGATGCTGCGGGGCAAGTAACGAAGGTGCAAATCGCGGTCGGGACGCCAGAACAGGCAGACGAGATGACAACCGGCTACACCGGCAACGGCAAGGCGGACTATGTGATCGATGCCGAGAATAATCGCACGGAATATAGCTATGACGGCCACGACCGCCTGACCAAGACCGAATATCCTTCGACAGCCAAGGGTACAAATGCGGCAAATGCCGCAGATTATGAGCAGCTCGGCTATGACGCAAATGGCAATGTAACAAGCCGCCGGCTTCGCGATGGCCAGACAATCGCTTATTCCTATGACAATCTCAACCGCCTGACATATTATGACCAGCCGGTGGCGGGCGCCTATTGGGACCTGGCATATGAATATGACCTGCTGGGTCGGCTCCGGAAGGCGACGGGCAATGGCTGGGCTGTCAACGCCTTTACCTATGACGCACTCGGACGGCTGACGGTAGAGCAGAATTATAACGCCACCACCTATCATGCTTATGACGCGGCGGGACGCCAGACCCGGCTGACTTGGCACGATGGTTTCTATGTCGATTATGATTATGACGCGACCGGCAATGTTACCGCGATCCGCGAAAATGGCGCTATCTCGGGCGTCGGCGTCCTCGCCAGCTATGGCTATGACAATCTAGGCCGCCGCACGAGCGTCACACGTGGCAACGGGACGGTGACAAGTTATGGTTTCGATGGCATCTCGCGTCTTGGGTCGCTCACACAGGATTTGACAGGCACCGCGCAGGATCTGACGTTAGGTTTCGGCTATAACCCGGCTAGCCAGATCATCAGCAATACACGCTCCAACGATGTCTATGCTTGGGGTGGGCATTATAATGTCGACCGGCCCTATACCTCGAATGGTCTCAACCAGCTGACCGCCGCGGGAGTCAATCTTCTTGGATATGACGCGCGCGGCAACCTCACCAGCTCGGGCAGCAATGGCTACGGCTATACCGTCGAGAACCGCCTGACGACGGGTCCAAACGGCCTTGTCATGAATTACGAGCCGACGGGCAACCGGCTGCTAGGAACATATAACGGAAGCTCGGGGGCCGACACGCGTTTTGCTTGGTCGGGTGATCAATTGATCACGGAAATCGTTGCGCCTTCGGGGCAAGTGGCGCGTCGCTACGTCCCCGGACCCGGCATCGATGAGCCGCTTGTCTGGTACGAAGGATCGGGAACGAGCGACCGGCGCTGGCTGCATGCCGACGAGCGCGGCAGCATTGTGGGCATTACCAACAGTGCAGGCGCGACAACCAGCATCAATTCATATGACGAATATGGGATACCCGCGACGGGCAATGTCGGGCGGTTTGGCTATACTGGACAGGCTTGGATTCCTGAGCTTGGGATGTGGTACTACAAGGCGCGCATCTACTCGCCGACCCTCGGACGATTCATGCAGACCGATCCGATCGGGTACAGCGATGGGATGAATTGGTACAATTATGTCAAAAGCGATCCGGTGAACTTTTCCGATCCGACAGGGCTTGATCGCGAGAATTGCTCCCTTACCAGCGTAAACTGCGGTGGAATCGGCTTCGTGAGCGACCGAATTCTCGCGGACATCGTCGTCAATGGGCACTGCGGATTTCTCTGCAGGATGGTGATGACCAATTTTAGCGCTCTCTTGCGCCGGGGAGAGGGCGATCCGGCGGCAGCTCCGATAGTTGGGAGCGGGCAGCCCCCGGCCAAACCGAAAAAAATTGAATGTAGCGATCTCAAGGGTCGGATGGACCAAGGCACCTTGGGCAAGCGCGTGGATGAGATCATAGAGAAGACCAAAGCGACGGGCTTGGAACATGGTGTGTATGGAGGATTTGATGGTAACGGTCGCCTCTGGATGACTGTAGTCTATCCTGGCACAGTGGACTCCATGGGGACTGGCGCATGGATTCTCGGCAGTGATGCTCTCCGGAAGAAAGGCGTTACCGCCTCGTTTTTGATCCATTCTCACCCAAGCGGCAATCTTTGGCTGAGCCCGGGTGACAGGAGTCAACTTTCGGGAAAAGGCCTGACGGTCGTTGCCGTGGACGCAAAAAGGGGATCGGTATGCCAAGCACCAAGACAATGAATAAATCATTCAAGATATTTCTGGGCATCTCATTGGCGACTTTTTTAGTTTTCTTGGGTCTTCATTTTTTTAAAGATGATGATGTGGTTGCCGTTGCAAGCTGCGGCGAGAGATTTCATTTTGATGAATTTGAAGATTCAAGCTTGATAGACAAAGGCACAAAAAATATCTCTGATAAATTTTTGTCTGAAATTTTAGATTTAAATAAAATAAGAAAATCTCAAGAATATTGCGCGACTTCGATAGTAAATAGAAATAATTGTGTTCAGTATTTTCAACCAAAAGCAGCCGCAGGAGGGGATGCTCGAGTTTGTGTCAATTCGAAAGCAAAGACACTTGTTTCAGTCGAGTTTGGAGAATGAATACTCCCGTCAGCGAGGCGCGCCAGGACGGCCGAGGCCATTTGGCTTGATTTGCTTGGCCATGGAGACGTCATCCTGCGTGGCGCGGTATGGTTCTCCCCAGAATATTAGGCATTGGCACACCTCCGTCAGCGGCACGGCCGAACGGATGGGATCAGGCAAACGCACTCCCGTTGCGCTCGAAGTTTTCAAATGACGACTTCCAACGAATTATAACAAAGGTGTGCCCGTGAACTCTGGGCTACCGACATTGCATCTCGAAGGGGTCACAGAGAGGGCGACCATTCGCGAAGTCAAATTTGCGCACTCTTCTGCTTTATACCTGATTACCGTACGTAGGCCAGCCTACCAAGCGATGACGCCGACGCCATCCGCTACGAACATCATCGTCAACACTAGGCCATAGTCACCGGCAGCCCTGCTTCTCGTAACTTGTTAAGGTAGGGGTGAGTTGCTGGATCCGGTAACTTTGACATTTTGCCGATTGTCAGCCTTGTCATAGGCGTATTCGGTGATCACGCCATTGTTGACGCCGCCACTCCGCTGGACCTTCACCAGCCGGCCTTTTGCGTCATAGGAATATTGGATTGTCTCGCCGCCACCCGAGTTCGGTACCTCAGACATTGAAACGTCATATCCGCCGCCACCCGCATTGTCGCTGTAGCAACAATCGTTGATCATGGCGTAAAGCGCGCCTGTCGATCCCGCGGTAAATATATAGTCATCGCCGATCATGAAAAAATCGGCGTATACTTGAGGCGAACTCGTGAAAGCCCCGATCAGGGAGCCATAAAGTTTTTGCGGTCCGCCAACGCCATAGGCGGTCGTACCACTGGCTGGGTCATAATCCAGGCCGTTCGGATAAAATGCTGAATAGGGGGCCTGGAACGGTCTTGTCGGCCTACCGTTCGCGGTGAACGGCAGCCCTTGGCCGTTCCAACCGACGCCTATATCGGCAACGCCAGACGCCATGACGCGGTAGGTTTTGCCTGCAACCACATTACCGATAAAGACGGGCAGGGTCGCGGCGGTACTCACCGTCGCCGCCTGGACTTCGACCATCGAGACTTCAAAGCTCCCGGCATTATCCCAGAAGCAGCAATCATTGATGCTTGCGTAGAGCGCGCCCGATGAGTTCGCCGTGAAGACATGATAGTTGCCCATCATAAAATAGTCGGAATGGCTCTGCGGCGATGCGCTGAACGTCCCGAGAAGAGCGCCGTAAAGCTTTTGAGGACCGCCGATGCCATAGGCGGTAGGCCCGCTGCTCGGGTCGTTATCCAAGCCGTTCGGATAAAAGGGTGCGTAGGGGGCCGGAAACGCATAGGTCGGCTTCCCGTTTGCAGAGAAAGGCAGACCCTGGCCGTTCCATCCAGCGAACAAATCCGCAACGCCGGACGCTGTCACGCGATAGGTTTTCCCCGCGACGGTGTTGCCAATAAGCGTCGGCTGCGAAGCGCTTGCACTTACCGTCACCGCATTTGCGGGAATACAGAAAAGAGCTGCGACCAAGTAAAGCGCAGCTAGAAATTGACGATATTCTTTCAGAAACATGGCGCCCCCCCCCCCTTCGGCCCAGACTAACTACAGCTCGGCATAATGCCGCCGATCACTTCGGAATTTCCCGGACAGCAATCCCGGACACTTTTCGCCCGCTCGCGTCGCGTGTGAGCTGCAGAACGACGTCGACGGTCATGCGCACGTAAGCGAGAATATCCTCGCGCTGGAGCGTAGAGCCGCCTTCGAGAACAAGGAGCGCGAGCTGCTCGAACGCGCGCTCGACGCTGTCGGCGTGGATTGTCGTCATCGAGCCCGGATGCCCGGTATTGACGGCCCGCAAAAACGCAAATGCTTCGGGCCCGCGAAGTTCGCCGAGAATGATCCGGTCGGGCCGCATTCGCAGAGATGCCGAGACGAGATCGTTAGCCGTCACATGCGCCTCGCCAAGAGCGCTTCGCGCCGCGATCAACCCGATTGCATTGTCATGTTTCAACCGAATCTCCGGCGTATCCTCGATGAAGATCAGCCGTTCGTCGGGCGGAATCTCGCGAATTAACGCATTGAGGAAAGTCGTCTTGCCCGACGACGTGCCTCCCGAGATCAGAATGTTGAGACGGCCGCGCACGGCCTCACGGAGCGCGTTTCCCATATCGCCGGCCTCGGCCAGATCGCGGACACGATCGATCACCGTCGATTGTGCATTCCCAGCAGTCCGAACCTCTCGAAACGCATCGGACGACACATAATCGTCGAGCGTCAAATCGGCCGAGACATGCTTGCGGATGGCGATCGCCATCTCGCCGCGCGTCGCAGGCGGCTGCGCGATCTGGATACGCGAGCCGTCAGGCAAGCTCGCCGAGAGCAGAGGATGCTCGCGGCTTATTCCCTGGTGATTGAGTGCCGCCACCTGCCTTGCGAGCCGGGCAAGCAGCGGGGCATCGAGCGCCGGTACGTCGTGCCGCTCGATCTTGCCACCAAGCGTCTCGAGCCAAAGTTCGCCGGGCCTGTTGATATAGATGTCGGTGACGTCAGCGCGCTCCAGCGCGAAGGCAAGCGGCGCGAGGTAGCTTGAGAGATAGACTCGATCGGCGACAGCAGCGGCAGTCATCGCGGCGCCTCGACCCCCGTGAAGTCGAGGTCGCGCGCAACGAACACGCTGACGCTCGTTCCCTGCCGGACGCTCAGCGTTGGCGGAATCTGGGTGGCCGGCGCCGTCGCGGCGGTGCCCGGGAACGCCCCCGGCAGCGCGACGACGACCGAATCCCCGACCGACCGCGCGGCAAGGTTGCCGCCGATCAGCATCGCCGTCTGCAGGATCGATCCGGCGAAGCGCTCGAAGAAATGGCTATTGACCCGGGCTCGGACACCGCCGACCCCCACCGGGTCCGTCGCGGGCGATCCGATTGAAATCGTCACGCCGTCGGGGCGGATCAGCCGCGTCCAAGTGACAAAAGCACGCTTCTGCCCCGGGCTGGTATCCGAAGCATATTCGCCGATCAGACGGCTGCCGCGCGGGATCAGGACGCGGGTGCCGTCGAAGCCGCGAACATCGCGCTGTACCAGCGCGCGAGCGAAACCTGCCCCCGTCGAATCGAGTGCAGTCTCGAGAACGGCCGGGATCAATGTGCCCTGCGGGACGGTGGTCGCGCGATTGGACATCGCGCCTGCTCGGCTGCGAGCCGCCGTGCTCGTCTGTATCTGCGCGGCACCGCCCTCGGCAGTGGGCGCCGCGCGTTCGCCCGTCGGCGCCGCCTGCGAGCTGTCGATCACAAGGATCGCGCCGCCGCTGGCACGTGGCGGCGCAGCAGGCGCCGGCGGCGGACCATAGGATTGCGGAGGGAATGGAACCGACGGCGACTGTGTCGGCTCCGGGACGGCTTGCGGCCGCGACGGCGGCGTCAGCTGCACCGCGATCGCTGGTGCTACGGGCATCGGGACCGCAGCCGTGCGCGGCACAGGCGGGATATAAAGCGTCGGCAGCGCCTGTGAAGCACCGACCAGATCGGCACGCGCGGGTCGGACGGCCGGTGCCGACAAGGCGCGGCGGCGGGCGTCGAGAATCGTAAAGAGCAGGATGCCGGCCAGAACCGCCCCGATGATAATCGCGGTGCTTGAGAGTCCGGCGCGCGGACGCGCAACCCGAGGCATGGCGCCGCGTTCTGTCGGTTCGCCAGGAGAAGCGTCTGGGGCTGGCGTGCTCATGGGTTGCCGCCTTCCTTTGCATCACCCTGCGGCAAATAGCGTTTGGCGCGCGCTGTCTTGCGGTCGATGCGGAACAGCAGTTGATCCTGGACGCTGTCGATCACGTAAAGATGCCCACGCATATTGCCGTTGGCGAGCCGTTCACGCCCGAGATCGTCGACGATGAAGACTGCGGGAAGCGCGACGTCCTGCGGCCAGTCGATATAGGTCCTGACGCCGTCGTCGTGCATGCGAACCGGCCACATCGAACGCGTGCCGCTGAGACGATATTGACCAACCGCGGCTGTTTCGGTCGCCCCGGCGAACATATTGCCGTCGGGCTCGGCGGGATAACGGAACCGGACCTCATAGGGCGGCGCGCCGTTCGCCGGCACCAGATCGAACGCATAGAAGCGCGCGCTGGTTATGACGGTCATATTGGTGCTGACGCCGTCCTGCGTCGGCCGCACGAAGAGCAGGTTACCGCTCTGGCTCGCGACTGCCTGCCATGCGCTGCTGTCGCCGAGCGCGACATTCTCGATCCGCTCGTCGGGGGCGAGCGCGATCAGGACCTGGTATCCGGGCGCGCCTTCTATCTGGACCACCTGGTCGCGCCGGTAATCGATCATCTGCATCCGGGCGTCGCCGTAGCCCGGTTGCGGACGGATTTGCGCGCTCGCATTCGCGCCGAAGAGCGCTATCGAAACAGCAAGGGCGAACCGCGGCGTCATGGCCGGCTCGGAACCGCCGGAACGGCGCCCTGTACAGGCAATCCTGCCGCGCCCGATGAAGCGTTCGCCGATGCCGCCGCCGCACCGGGCTCAACCACGGTCAACGCCTCTGCGCTCTTGCGGTAGGAGCTCACTTTAAATCCGAGCGGATTGATCATCCGGTCAGCAACGCTCATCGGCTCACCGCTATAGCCGTAGCGGACGATCGCAACCCAAGGCTGCGCGGGATGCGCCTGACCGCCAGCATCGCGCCGTTGCGTATCGAAACGCACCATCGCCGTATCGTCGTTCATAGGCGTTACGCTCTTCACCTGCACGTCGACGAGCGAAGAGCGCGGCAGGCGCATGAGCGGGCTGTCGGGGTTCGAGACCTGGACCTCGGCAATATAGCTCTCGCGCGCCGCGCCAGCCGACCAGAGGCCGACCTTGCGATATTCGCCCTGCACCGTATCGATATCGAAGCCTTCACGGGCGATCACATATTGGACGAGAAAGGATTGGGTGAGCGCGCGATCGCGCGAGATCGTCTCGGCTTCGAGCGGTTTCAGTTGCTGCACGAACCCCGTCTGGCGGTCGACCAGCAGCGTATAGGGCTCAACCGTCTTCAGCGGCGTCAGGAAAAGGAGCGCCAGCGCCTCGCAGATCGCGATCGCCGAGGCGCCGCCAGCAACCCACCAAGCCGTGCGGCGCGATGCGCGGAGCGCATCGCCGCGATCCTTCGCCCAGCTATCGGCTTCGGCATAATAAGCGTCGAGCGCTTCGGACTTCTTCATAGTCGCTTGTCCCTGGCAATCGCGCGTGAGGAGATACGGTTACGGGTCCGGCGGCTCGATCGATCCCTTTCGGGGAGCCGGTCCAATCGATCGCCTCGCTCCTGTCCGGCAAGGCTGCGCGCGATATGGACCGCGCGTGAGCCACCGGCGCCTTCGGCGGCGAGCGTCTCGCGGCGCTGGTTGATCGCGATGGCATCGGCGACCGCGGCCGCGCGCGAGCGGCTTTCGATCGGGGGATGTGCCGCTGCCGTCGTCTGCGCGGGCGAGGCGCGCTGCGTAGTTTCTGCGGCCCAGCCGTTCTGCATTGCAGGCAGCCACGCCGGAATGCGGAGGCTCATCGCCACGCGCGCCGTCACCCATATGACCGCAGCCAGAGCGATCGCGAAGATGATGGCGGCAGCGAAGAGCTGCGCCGGTGCACCGACGATGTCGAGATCACCCGCGCGCCTTGCCAGCAAACTCGCCAGCCACGGCTCGATAAAGGCGAGCTCGATACCGAGCGTGATGGCGATCGCGAGACTGCCAAGCGCTGTCCCGATCAGCGCCTTCAGCCAGCCCTCGAACAGCCCGCGCGTTCCATCGAACAGCAGGAAGGCGGCAAACAAGGGCGCAAGCGACAACAGCAGCGCCGCCGCGATCCGCACCACGGCGAAAGATGCCACGGTCGAAACGAGGAAGATGACGCGCGCGAAGCCGAGCGCGAAGCTGTCGAAACCAAGAAATGGCGGTGGCGGCACCGAGGGCATGAGCGGACGCCCGTCGGGACCGAGCGCGACCGGGCCGACGCCTTCGATCGCAAGGACTTTGAGCGCCTGGTCGACGCCGTCGATCCGCCCGACCAGCCCGCCTCCGTTTCCCGGAAGGTTCGCGGCGCCGCCGATCGTCGCGGCGAGTTCGGCGGGCGCACGGAGGATGATGTCGTAGACCAATATCTGGTAGGCGGGCCAGCTCGTCGCGAGCACGAGAACGAGGCCAATCTTGACGAAGGTGAGCACACCTTCGCGAATTGTCGGCGTATGCCCAAGCAGCATCCGGTAACCGAGAAACGCGATCAGCAAGGTGACCATCCCGGTCAGAAGGATCGACGCCGTCGATCCGGGTGCGGCGAGCGCGCGATAGCCCTCGGACCCGATCAGCTGCGCCTGGCAGTCGAGAAAATAGAGTAAGCTCGGCGCGAAGCTTTCGGGGCTTGGAATGGCGTCGCAAACAGCCATCAGGCACGCTCCATCAGCGCGTCGTACCAAGCCTCGGGCGCATCGCCATGTTCGGCGCGGAGTTCGTCGAGGAGGCGCACCGTACGCTCGCGCCCGGACAAGATCGTCAGTAGCTCGCGTTCGCCCGAAAGATTGAGGCGCACGACGACGCTTTCGTTGCCATGCTTGATCAGGAAGCAATGCGCGCTGTCGGGAAGCGAGCGCACCAGTTCATATTCGTGCGGCGTGAGTCCGAAGCCATTCACATAATCTTCGGCGCGCGCCTTGGGGTTCGCCATGAAGATCTGCGTCGCGGCCTGCTCGATGATCGCGCTCGCGATCCGGCTTTCGAGCGCATCCTGTGCGCTCTGCGTCGCAAAGCCAACGATGCCGTTCCTTTTGCGGATCGTCTTCTCCCAATCCTTGATCCGGCGAACAAAGACGTCGTCGTCGAGCGCCTTCCAGCCTTCGTCGACGACGATGATCGCCGGGCTGCCGTCGAGCCGCTCCTCAACCCGGTGGAAGAGATACATCATCGCCGGCGTGCGCACCGCGGAATCGTCGAGGATCTGCGTCATGTCGAACCCGACCGAGCGAACGGCGAGGTCGGTGGCATCCTCTTCATTGTCGAACAGCCAGGCACGCTCGCCGTCGCCCCACCATGGACGCAAGCGCGACCAGAGATCGTCGGCATGCGGTCGGTGGCCACCGCGGAAGAGTTCGACGATATGGCGGAGGCGCCGGTGATGCGGCGGCTGCGCATAATTGGCGTCGACCGCGTCCTTGATCTGCGCAAGCTCCTCGACGTCCGCCGTGCCCGCAAGCAGCGCGATCCAGTCGATCAGGAACTGCCGGTTGGCGGCATTGTCCTCGAGCCGGAGCGGGTTGAGCCCCGATGGCGTGCCCGGCCGCAGCACATCGTAGCGCCCGCCGATCGCACGAACGAACAGCTCGGCGCCGCGGTCCTTGTCGAAGAAGACGATCCGCGGATCATATTTGCGCGCCTGCCCGAGCAGGAAATTGAGCGCGACCGTCTTGCCCGACCCCGACGGTCCGATGATCGTGAAGTTGCCGAGATCGCCTTGATGGAAATTGAAGAAATAGGGTCCCGCCGCGGTGGTCTCGAGCAAGGTGACCGCATCGCCCCAATGATTGCCGTGCGGCTGGCCGAGCGCGAAATTGTGGCCGCTCGCGAGGCCTGCGAAATTGCCCGTCGAAACGAGGCCGCGCCGCGCAATATATTTGAAGTTGCCGGGAAACTGTGCCCAGAAAGCGGGTTCGAGCGCGATTTCCTCACGCACCGCGATGATGCCGAGATCGGCCAGCGCTGCCTGCGCCTCGGCGACGCCGGCGTCGACCTCATCGGGCGAACTCCCACGGATCGCAATCGTCATATGATGTTCGCCGAACCCCGAGCGGCCCGCCGCCACCTCATCCTTGGCGTTTGACAGTTCGGAGCGCAGGCTCAGCGCCTCGTCCTCAGCTGAGCGCATCCGCCGCAGCGTCAAGTTCATGCGGCCGAGTGCGGCCTGACGCTCGATGAAGCCGAAGGACTGCGAAACGGTGAGCTCGAACGGCAGACGCAGCAACTCGTCGAACATGCCGGGGCTCGTCTGGCCCGGATAGTCCTTGATCGAGACGATGCCGAGATAGCTGCGCTCCGCATGTCCGGCAGGCGCAAGCTCGATCGCCTCCTGCCCGAAGCTGACGCGGCGGTCGGGGAGATAGGCGCCGATATCCTGCGTAGGCAGCAAGATCGGGCGGTTTTCGCCGTTGTAGAGGGTGGAGAGGAATTCGAGTGGCTCGGAACACGGTCCAGCTTCGCCCTCGTAAACCGAAAGCAGCCTCGGCTCATAGCTGCCAAGCGCCGCCATCAGGGTTTCGCGCGCGGCGTCGAGCTGGCGTAAATCCTGTGCCGCGGTCTCGACGGGCGAGCTGGTGCGGCTCAATTTTTCGCGCAAGCTATCGAGCAGGCCGACGCGCCCTTGAAGAGGACGCCGGATCAGCGTCAGGTAGAGATCGTTGACGAAGAGCTGGCGCCGGTCGAGCCGACCTTGCCAGGCGGCATCGAGTTTCGCCGAGAACGGATCGTCGAATTTGGCATCGAGCCCGACGTCGACGCGGCGGCGAACGATATGATGATAGAGGGCGAAGCGCGACGAGCCGATTGACTGCAGCATCGCGTCGCGAAGCCGCTTGCGATAGTTGATCTCGTCGGTGTCGGCTGTCTCGAACAGCAGCCCGCGCAGCGCGATGATCTGCATCAGCAAGCCGTCGCGCGTCGCGATCGTGTGCGCGTCGACATGGTGGCTGTAGGGCAGATGCCGACCGGCCGGCGCTTCCTTGGCCACGACTTTCGCAGAGGAAGCTAGGGCCGGTAGGAGTTGCATTGCCAGATCGAATAATTGCGGATGCGGGGGCAACGCCCGACCTTGGTCAGCCAAAGGTCGAAGAAGCGCGGTTCGCGGAGGCACAGCAGCACACCAGCCAGATGAACGACAAGCGCGATGACGAGCGCCCAGATCGACTTGAAGATCAAAAAGAGCTCGGTGGCGATCACCGCATTGGCGACGAAATAGCTATAAGTGACGCCTGCGAACATCTGCGGCCGCGTCAGCGCGACGAACATCACATCGCGCTCGACCCTGTTCATGTCTCAGCGCCCGAGGCTGGCGGTGGACTGGATACCCGCGACAATGCTCGCGGCACCGAACAGGATGAAGCAGCCGAGGATAACGGTCGCTCCGTAACGCCAGTTTATCCGCCCGGTCAGCATCATAAAGCCGACCGTGGCGACCGCAATCACAGCGACGACGGTAGCAACAGTGCCGAGGAGGGTGCCTTGGAGCCATTGAACCGCCGAGACGAACACGCCTGAGCCTTCAGGGTCGACAAGTTCTTGAGCTTGGGCAGTTGCGGCATGGAACAATCCAGCGAGCGAAGCAGTCCAACCCGCGATTTTAGTTTTTAGCTTCACTAAACCCCCTTGCGCCATTTGGAATCATTGGCGGCGATGCGCGAGGTGGGATAGCCCGCGCGGTATAAAACTGCCAAGCCGAAACTGAGTAATTGTCACCAGATTGGAAGCGTGTTCGGGTTCAGCCAACATGTTTTAATCTCGTCGAAAATGTGCAAGTGGATTTCAGATGTATTTGCCGACCTTGTCACTCGCTGATCCGCCAGTCGATAGCCCAATCGAGGATGCAATTCACTGGATACAGAGCGTGGCATTGGGTTCAACCGCGACCATGATCGCCGTGATTGCCGTTGCGGCGATCGGGCTGTTGATGCTGTCAGGGCGGCTCGAATTGCGGCGCGGCATCGTCGTGGTGATCGGGTGCTTCGTCCTGTTTGGGGCGTCAGGCATCGTCGCAGTGTTAACAGGTTCAGCGAGCTCTGTCCGCGACCGTCCCGTGGTAACTTCTAATTCCCAACGGCCACCTACGGTTATTCCACTTCCGGGATCGTCGACTTCTAACTACGACCCATATGCGGGGGCCTCTGTTCCAAGTCAGCATTAAGAAACGGAATTTTCGGAACGCTCTGCTCGATAAAACCAAATTAATCACTTCGGCTAATCCTCGCCGGCAATTCATCGTTTCAAATATCATATTTTCCTTATCCAAGTTTTGATCCTTGTTTATTTCACCCTACAGCTACCTTATCACAAGCTCAGCCGGAATACTTGAGATCATCTCAAGAAACCCGTAATCAAGATACAATTCCGCTTCACTCAAGGGCTTCAAGTAAAATATAATTACCCCGCCACTAGAAAAGAATCCACCTATACGTTTCAATGAAGAGAAACTTTCGAACGGCGTTCGATCAAAATTGGAAATTCCCAGATCGATTGTACCGATTTCAAATCTGCAATAAGTTCGGTCTTTTGGGGTCCTCCCGTTTGGCGCATCTCCTCGAGACCACGATATTTTAGGTACAAGATTGACTGCTTCCCGGATCACCTGAACCGGCAAAAAGTTGTGCCAGACGGCGCAGGAAACTAGGACAGGTACGTTCAATAGTCGTCTCCCCATCCACGATTGCGAGCCCCTTTTTTATCTCTGCCGCCCTTCGATCCGAGTTCGATTCCATAATCCCCTATATTGCCATCATTTATTGCCTCTCCGGTTAGTGGATCGGTCGTGTAAATATCACCATTCGGAGCTATCCCCACCCAATCATTGGGCTTCGCGCCGATACCATCCTTTATCTCGTGGACGCCATCCTTATCGATACCTACACTGTCGACTGGTCGGGTCCCGCGAGGGGCATCCGTCGGACGCGTGCCACGACGCCGATCCTCCGGCCGCGGTGCATCGCTTGAGTCATGAAGAACGGGTTCAGGAGGAACCATAAGGTCGCTAGGCGACCGCACGCGACGTCCATTACGAATTCGGTCAGCCTGATCGCCCGATATCGTAGCGGACGCCCAAATCAAGGCTAGGCCCGCGGCGGCGAGGCCGCATTCCAATGGCCTGGCAGCACAGACGCGACCGGCTGCGACGGCCGCCCCTCGCTCGCCTTTCGGATCCGTTCTATTAATCGGGTCATTCCCCACGTAGGCGTATAAATTCACCTGATCGTCATATCCGATGGGATCGGTCTGCATGAACCGGCCGAGCGTCGGCGAATATATCCGGGACTTGTAATAATACATGCCGATCTCGGGCAGCCAAGCCTGCCCAGTGTACTGGAAACGCCCAATGTTCCCAGGCTTGGGGATGCCATATTCGTCGTAGCTGTTGACCGCGAACGGATTACCGGCGGCGTCCGTGATCGCGATGACGCTGCCCTGATGGTCGGTATGCAGCCAGCGCTGGCCACCTGAAGGGCTGCTGCTTTCGTACCATATAACTGGATCGTCGACATTCTTGCCATGCATATAGCGGCGCAACATAGCGCCGCTGCCATCATATTCGGCAACGAGTTCATCGCCATCATGGAGGAACCGCGTGGTCGTGCTCCCGACCGTCTCGTAAAGGCGACCGAGCGGATCATACCGCAGCGTCGCATTCTTCGCTCCGCTCACACTGACCAACCGGTTCTCGGCGTCATAGACATAGGTCGTCGACCCGTCTGATGTCAGGTTACCGTTCGCATCATAGGTGAACGAAGCCGGTCCTGCGGCGGTATATTGATTGAGCCCATTCGCGGTATAATTGCGGTCGACATTGAAATGAGCGGTCCACGCATAGACGTCATTGTCGCGTATTTGCTGGGCCATCTGCGACGCCGGCGTATAGCCATAGCTGAACGCCACATCCTGTGCGGTCCCGCCAAGATTGTGCGACAGCGCACTCAGCCGGCCGACTGCATCATAACCGAAGCTTGTCACTGGTCCGAACCGGCCCGTCTGCAAGGACCGAAGTCCGCGACTATTATACGCATAGTCGACCATGTTCGTGCTCCAGGCCACACCGCCTTGGAAAAGCGTCACCATCCGATCGAGACCGTCATAAGTATAGGAGGTCACCGCCGCATCATAACCGCCGCCAGCGCCGCCTGCGTCCGGCCAAGCCATATCGGTCCGATTGCCGTTACGGTCGAACCAGGAAGCGATCGAGCGCGACACGCCGTCCATTAGCGTGTTGGTATGAGCCAGCCTCCCGAAGCCGTCATAGGTGAAGGTTAGTCCCTCGCCGGTCGGGCTATCGAACCGGGCGTAGGTTTGGAGGCCCTGCAGGTCATATCCATAATAAACGTCACGCGTGTGCGTGGTCGCCAGGCCGGCTCGCTCGGGGACGACCTTGACCGTGTTACGGTTCAGCGCGTCATATTGATAGGCGATCGTCGAGCCGTCACGCTTCCGTAGTGAGGTACGGTTGCCGTTAGCGTCATAGCCATATTCTTCGTAGTCGGTGACCGAGACGACGCCGGGGGTAGTCGGCGAGGGGAAGTTCCACCGTGTCTGGCGATCGAATGCGTCATATGTCATTGACGCTTTGTACCCGCGCGCGTCGGTCAGGCTCATGCGCTTGCCGTTCGGACTATAAGTGTAGGTCGCATAGTCTTCCTGCAGCACCGTCCCATACGCCTTCTGCACCTTCAGAAGCTGGCCCGCCGCGTCATAGCTGTTGCGGACGATGCGGTCGGGGCCGAAGCTTCCTTCGGTGCCGAGCGTGCAGGCGCTGGCAGGCAGGCTACCGTAGACAGCAGGGTTCATCCGTTGCGCCGTGCATTCCAACCGGCCCAGAACGTCATAGCTATACTGAACAACCGAGACCGGAAGATTGTCGGAGCCCTTCGATACCTCCTTCAACTTCCGGTTGAATGCATCGTAACTAATTTCCACAGACGAGAGCACCGAAAAGCCCGTTGGACCCGATGGCCAGCTAGCCGGAGCTACCAATTCGGATAGCCAGCTTCCAAGCTCACCCGTTTCCGTTTTCGTGAGACGGCCTGCTCCATCGTAAGTCAGGCGGGTCGCCGCATACGCCAGCGGACCCGCCCCATCCGGATCGGGTGCGATTGTACCGGTCACCTTTCCGCTTGCGTCATAGCGAGTGGCGCTCGTGTAGGGTGATGGCGACGTCTGTGCCTGCGCGGCGACGCTGAGAGCCGCAGTGGCGAACGCGATCAGGCTGCGGCCCAGCTTAGGAAGATTCATGACACTTTCCTCCTTTACGGGCAGGTTGCGAGATTCGCAGCGGGCTGCGTCTCACTGATTTTACGACCCAAGGAATCATAGCTGTAACAAGTGCGCAGCGTGACGCCGCCTGCCGTCACTGCGACCCCGCGCAGCAAAAGATTATCTGCGGTACCGTCAGCACCATATTCATATGCGGTAGTTGCCTGCTGCGCCCCGCTATCACACACAGGCGTACTGCTTCCTGCCGTTGTCTGGCAGATCGTCTCCGTTGCGGGCATCCAGATGGGAGTTGCTTCGGGAACCAGTGCGCCGCTGGCATTTTTCACATAGGCATATTTCTGGACGTAGCTCCGTACGGTCAAAGGCCGCGAACTTCCCGCGTCCGGGGCGGGCTCCATCTTCGTCAGCAAGCCGCCGTGCGCGGGATCATATGTATAATTGGTGGTCGCGCCGCGCGCATCGGTTTCGGAGGCCGGCTTGTTGCAAGTCCGCGGGTTCTCGCAGTGGGTCGGATAAACCGCGGAATAGATCGTGACTGGCGAAAGCCCGGAGCCGAACTTCGGGCTGCGCTCGGCGACCGTGATGTTATTGCGGTTATCCCGGCCCAGATTTATGCCGCCCTGCTCCGGGTCGGTATATCCATAGACCCGATAGTCTCCCGGATGCGCCGAAACATGTGACCACCAGTTGCGAAGATTCTCGTCCGTGTATGTTGTCATCTGGCCGAAAAGCGTGTGGCCAGATACCTCTTTCACACCTCCAAGCGGATTCGTTGAAGTTGCCCCCATAAATGGCACATATCCACTATCGTCGATGTTCACCGAGTAGGTATAATTATAGGTCCCATTCGCATCGGTGATCGAACTTACATAACTAGTCTCTCCGTCGTTGGCCCCTGCTGCCGTATACGTGACCGATGAGCTAGGAATCGCCGTTTGGCGAACTACCACGGCTCCGCTCGAAATGACAATTTCCACTCCATCGGAGTAGCCTGGTTCGGTAATCTTGATTGATTTAAAAGCATCATTATAGGTAATATTTGCGGAAGGAAGCGCAGATACGGACGCACATTCTTGCTTAATGAGCTCGTTGCAAAAAATTTGAGATTTATTATAAGCTGTTATCTTTGTAGGTGAATTCCAGTTTACCGACCCCGCCATCGACGTCGGCGTTGCGTTGGTCCGATAGAGGAATTGAATCCCGTAGCCGCGCGACGAGACCGCAAACCTCAGTCTGTCGATCCCGGCCGACAAACCGCCTCCAACGGGGACATTCACGATATCTCTATGGAAAGTCCACCGCTCGCCGTTCGCAAGCTCGATTTCATTGAACACTTCCGGCTGGTCTCCCATTGGACTCAACAAGCCGGTTGAGGAAACTACTCTATTTCCCGAAGCGTCGTATATTGAACTGGCCCCCGAAGGGGGCGTGAATCTGAAAACGTTGGCTGGCCCAATACTCTTGCTATACCTAGATCCGTTCGGATTGATGTAATCATAGCCCCCGGTTCGAAAATATCCTGATCCATCAGCAATGGTGGCGCCCGTCAGAATGCCAAACTCATTGATATATGACGATTTACCGCGCGGATTTGGCTGCAGCGCTCCGTTACTATTCCCAGCAGGTATAGCAAGTTCATAGCTCGATTTTAGAGCGGTTGCGCCTTCGCCAAAAGAAACGAGAGGAATGGAGATGCGGGCTTGGCCGTTCACCAAATCCACTCCCTTTTCATCAACGGTCTTAACAGGAGGATCGAATTGGCGGCCGGAATCCTGCGCGCAAGCTAACGAAGAAAAGAGTGTCGCGGCAATAAACGACGCGCCAATCAGCTTCGCGTCTCCACACAAATTCCTAGCACCCATATCTTTGCCCCCCTCTGGCTGGCGCCAGTGCAGTTACTTACGCTGCAGCCTCGCGATGCTAACAAGCATAAGGCCGTTCGGTCATATCCACATTCTAGGGCGGCGGCGCGTTGGGCGAGCCCGTCACTTTGACGTTTTGTCGATTATCGGCCTTGTCGTGCGTGTACTCCGTCTTGACGCCATTGTTCACGGTGCCCGTCCGTTCGACTGTCACGAGTCTCCCCTTTGCATCGTAGGTGTAGGTGACGGTTTCCGCGGCAAATGACGGCGATGCGCTGATGAGCATCGAACTCAGCGCGAGCAAATTTACCCGTTTTATTGACAACGGCCCCTCCGAATCGCTTTCACAGGAGCAATTTACCCCTCGACCCCAAAAGGCTATGTGCCAGATATATTGTAGGAAAGCCTTTTCTTACGGCCATATCTCCTATTTCGTTGCCATATTGGATGCAATTTCCGCCTCCTTGGCTCACGCTATTTCGAATTTTATTCGCGCGTTCGGTCCCGAGTGCACAGGGTGCCGGCTGTGCGAGCCCGTTAGGCGCGCCGGTCGCACACAGCGATGGCGTCATGGTTGCCTTTCCGCATCCCCGCGGCAATGGCCGTCGAGCGCCACGAACCGAATCGCCGTTGCGCATCAAACGGCTGCAGCTTTCCAGGACACACGCTCGCTAGCACACCTGCCGTCAGGCGCTCGGGTGTGTGCCAGCTCATCCGAAACCTCGCAGGATCAACTGCCGCCTCGCTACCGGATTGTGGACATCGAGTCAAAAGCGGCAGCAGGCCGCTGTGGGTTCAAATTGCCACTTCAAGCGAGTTATAACAAAGGCGTGCTCGGGAAAGCGGGAACCCAGTAGCGACGGCCGAATGGGTTCCCGCTTTTGCGGAAATGACGAAGGGGTTGTTTTCATGAAGTTCCTCATCGCGGCTTTTGCTCTGCTTGCCGTTCTCAGCACCCCCGCCACCGCCCAAACCGACGACGCTTACGCTCCGGCGCGTGCGATTGTCGCCGACATCGGCAAGATCGTCACGCCGAACGGGGTGCAGGAAACGTTCGAGGTCACGCTCGGCGGCGCGCGACAGGTTGTGAACGTACGCGGCTCCGACCGCGGCAATCCGATCCTGATCTTCGTCCATGGCGGTCCGGGCGCGGTCGAAATGCCCTTTGCCTGGGCGTTCCAGCGGCCATGGGAAGATGTCTTCACCGTCGTCCAGTACGACCAGCGCGGCGCGGGTCGCAGCTATCCGCTCAACGATCCTGTGACGCTTGCGCCGACGATGACGGTCGAGCGCTACCGCGACGATGCCATCGAACTGATCGAATTGCTCGGGAAGCGCTACGCCAAGCGCAAGGTTGTGCTGATGGGGCACAGCTGGGGATCGATCGTCGGCCTGTCGGTCGCGGCGAAGCGGCCCGACCTCCTCTACGCCTATGTCGGTGTCGGTCAGGGCATCGATTTTCGCGAAGGCGAAAAGGCCGGCATGGCGTGGACGCGCGCCAAGGCGCTCGCGTCGGGCAACGCAGAGGCCGTCGCCGCGATCGACGCGCTCGCCCCTTATCCGTCGGGCGATTTCACCATCGCCAAGGCCGATGGTTGGCGCAAATATGCGATCCCCTATGGCTCGCTCATCTACAACAAGCCCGACCTCAAATATTATTTTCAGACGCCGCGCCTGTCACCGGAGTACACCGAGACCGACCGGCAGGCATGGGGCAAGGGCAGCGAATTTTCGGTGACGACGCTCTGGCCGCGCCTCGCCAACGTCAGCTTCACGAAGGTGAAGAAGATGGACGTGCCGCTCGTCTTCCTGCTCGGACGGCATGATTATACTGTCCCATCGCCTGTGGCGGCCCAGTGGTTCGGACAGGTTGAAGCACCCTCAAAGAAGCTCGTCTGGCTCGAACATTCGGCGCATATGCCGATGGTCGAGGAGCCGGGGCATTTCTTTGCCGCGCTGCTCACCGACGTGCTGCCGCTCACGAAAGACACAAAATGACCGCCTATCTCGCGCCGATCGGCCTGCTGTTCGTCTCGAACATCTTCATGACCTTTGCTTGGTACGGGCAGCTCGGCGCCGTGTCGCGTCCGGTCTGGCTCGCGGTGCTGATCGCCTGGGGAATCGCCTTTTTCGAATATTGCCTCGTCATCCCCGCGAACCGCATCGGCTATGGCGTTTATAGCGCCGCCGAACTGAAGACCTTGCAAGAAGTCATAACCCTGATCATATTCGCCGGGTTCGCGGTCTTCTGGCTCGGTGAGAAGCTGACCCTGAACCATCTCGTCGGCTTCGGTCTGATTGCGGCGGGGGCGTTCTTCATTTTCAAGGGACCGATTGCGGTCTGACAGGATTTTACAGCGACATGGAAACCCGTGCCGGCGATCCCGGAGCCTTTGCCCGCTTCGACCTTAGCCGCGTCCCCTCACCCGCCTTCGTTGTCGATACTGCGAAGGTGCGCGCCAATCTGGCGGTGCTCCGCCATATCGGCGATGCATCAGGCGCCCGCGTGCTCGCGGCGCTCAAGGCCTTTTCGATGTGGTCACTTGGTCCCACCGTGACCAGCTATCTCGACGGCGTCTGCGCCTCGGGTCTCTATGAAGCCCGGCTCGGCCGCGGCGAATATGGCGGCGAAGTTGCGACCTATTGCGCCGGCTATAAGGAAGCCGACCTGCCCGAGATCGCGGCGCTGTCCGATCATCTGATCTTCAACTCGCCCGGCCAGATCACGCGCTTCCGTCCGCTGCTCGACGAATTGCGCGCGAAGGGCGAGACGTTCGACATTGGCCTGCGTATCAACCCGATGCACAGCGAGGGCGAGGTTCCGAAATACGACCCCGCGGCGCCGTGTAGCCGCCTCGGTTTCCCGATCAGCCAGTTGCTGCCCGAACATATGGAGGGCGTCGACGGCGTCCATATGCACAGCCTGTGCGAACAGGATTTTCCGCCGCTCCAGCGGACATGGGAAGCGGTTCAGCCGATGCTGCGGCCCTTCTTCAACCAGCTCAAATGGATCAATTTCGGCGGCGGGCATCATGTCACACGCGCCGATTATCAGGTCGACGATCTGATCGCCTTCCTGAAGCAGGTGCGGGCATCGACCGATTGCGATGTGATGATCGAGCCCGGCGAAGCGATCGCGCTCGACGCCGGAATCCTCGTCGGCGAGGTGCTCGACCTGTTCGACAATGGCATGCCGATCGGCATCACCGACATTTCGGCGACATGCCACATGCCCGACGTGATCGAGGCGCCGTACCGGCCCGCGATGCTCGGCGAAGGCAGCGAGGGCATGCCGACACGCCTCGGCGGTCCGTCATGCCTCGCGGGCGACGTGATCGGCGATTACCGCCTGCCCGGCGGCGCACGCATCGGCCAGCGCTTCGCTTTCCTCGACCAAGCGCATTATTCGATGGTGAAGACGAACACCTTCAACGGCGTTCCGCTGCCGTCGATCTGGCTGTGGGACAGCGAGAGCGACGAATTGAAGCTGATCCGCGAATTCGGTTATGAGGATTTCAAGACACGTCTGGGGTGATCGCGCGTCAGAAGTGCGAGCCGTTGAAGATCAATGCAACGGCTCGTCCGCGCGCGTCGGTCGCGGCGAGTGCATTCCAGACGTCTTCGCACTCGAACCCGCACGCGATCGTCCGGTTCTCGTAACGCGCTATGATCTTGTAACGGCCTGCGGTGGCCTCGCGGCAAGCATTGGCCGTTCGAGCCTTGGCGAAGGCCGCATTGCGCGTGGCCTCATTGCCCTTGGTCGGGATCGCGCGGACGGCTGCCCGCGCCCCATCGGCCGTTGAGCAGAGATAGAGCTTGCCCATCGTTGCCGGATCATGATTCAGCACGCCATCGGGCACAAATTCGGCAAGCCAGCGTTCGAAATCGGTACGCGGATGCTTGGCGTTCCCTGTCTCGTCGACGATCCCGACAACCTCGGCGCCACTTGCGTTTGCCCCGCGATAGACAAGGTAAGTCTCGCTTCCCGGTGCAAGCGCCAGCGTCCGCCGCGCGACCACCTCCTTGATCGTGATCGTCGATTTCGCGTCGGGGCTGTTTTGCGTGCACCCGGTCGCGGCCAGCCCCTTGAAGAACAGGCCGGTGTCGATCGTGTGATTTCGCGGCGCCGGCTGCACGCCATAATAGGTTCCGAGCATCGTGCGCGCGGCCGCTTCGGTTGGACAGATGACGGTCGAAAAATCGCTCGGGATGTCGGTTTTCGCAGGCAGCGGCTCGCCGCCTCCCTGTACCGCCATCATCATCACGAGTGCTGCCAAGCTCATCCGACGCTCCCTTTTCGGTTCGAAGACAGGAGCTTATCGCTCGAAAGCGGACAAGGTCAACCGGCGGAAGGGCCCGTCTCCGCCAGCGCTTGGTGGATATGGCTCACCACCACCGATCCCTCGCCGACCGACGAGGCAACGCGCTTCACCGATCCCTTGCGCACGTCGCCGACGGCATAGATGCGCGGCCAGCTCGTTTCGAGGCGGCTTGGCATGCGGTCGAGCGACCAGCCAGCTTTCACAAGTTCGAGCGGTGCGATGTCGGCGCCGGTCTTAACAAAACCACGCTCGTCGCAGACCATTTCCTTGGGCAGCCAGCGCGTATTCGGGCTCGCGCCAAGGAAGAGGAACAGGAATTTGCAGTCGCAATGATCCTCTGCGCCGGTCTCGCGGCAACGATAGGTCACGCCGGCCAGATGGTCCTCGCCGTGCAGCGCGATGACGTCGGTCGAAGGAATAATCTCGATATTCGGATGCTCTTCGAGCCGCTTGACCAGATATTCGGACATGGTGTCGCGCAGGCTCGACCGGCGGAAGATGACATAGACCTTCTTCGCGACGCTCGCGAGATAGATTGCGCCCTGCCCCGCCGAATTGCCCGCGCCGACGACGCTGACCTCGGCATCGCTGCAGAGCTGCGCTTCCATCGGCGTTGCGCCATAATAGATGCCGCGGCCTTCGTAGGTTTCGAGGCCATCGATCGGGAGGCTCTGATATTTGGCGCCGCTCGCGATCACCACAGCGCGGCTGCGCAATTTGCGGCCATCGGCGAGGTGCAGGCAATAGGCGTCGTCGCCATCGCGGTTGATCGATGCCGCGCTGACCGGCGATACCAGTCGCGCCCCGAATTTCTGTGCCTGCACCGTCGCGCGGCGCGCCAGTTCGTTGCCCGAAATCCCGGTGGGGAAGCCCAGATAATTTTCGATCTTCGACGAAGTCCCTGCCTGGCCACCGGGTGCCAGCGAGTCGAGGGCTATGACCGACAAGCCCTCCGACGCGGCATAGACCGCCGCCGCCAGCCCGCCGGGACCGCTGCCGACGACGATGACGTCGGCGGTGGCGCCGTCAGGAAGCAGGTCGAGCCCGAGCCCCACCGCAAGCTGCTCCGGCGTGGGCTGGATCAGCACATCGGCTGCGCCCAGGATGGCAACCGGCAGTTGATCCTCGGTCAGCCCGCGCTCGGCCAGCAGATGTCCCGCGACGGGGCCGTCGGCAGGGTCGAACCAGCGATGCGCGACGCCATGCTTCATGAGGAGGTCGCGCAAGGCATAGACGCTGCGGTCCATCGCCGCGCCGATCACGATCGTCACCGCAAAGCCGCGATGCTTGCTGAACTCGCGCCGCGCCGACAGCACGCGGATGAAGATGTCCGAATAATAGCTGTTGCCCGCGATCAGGCGCTGGAAGTCCGCGTGCGCGATGCGCAGGATATCGCCGTCGGCGCCCATCTCGACGCGTGACAGATGACGCTGCCCCGTCAGCACCGACAGGTCGCCAGCGAACTGCCCATGCTCCATCCAGCCGACGCGCTTGCGCCCCTCATCGGTCGAGGCAAAAATGTCGGTGTGGCCCGACAGGGTCACGATGCAATCGGGCGCCATCGCGCCTTCCTCGACCAGCAGATCGCCGGCCTTGTGCGACTCGATGGTGCCGAAGGCTGCCAGTTCCTGAAGCTCTGCGTCGGAAAAATTGTGATTTACGTCGGCGCGAGACACCATGGCGGGGAGGTCCTTTTCGGGTTTGGCGATGTTTCATTCCTAGCGCGGCGGCACGGCTTTGTCTCGCATTTGCGCGGTTTGGCGCACATGGGGCCCGGTTCGCCCCCAGTGTTACCTTCGCGTTACAAAATTGCGCCAAAGGGTCTTTACAGGGGGGACCCCCCTGCATATATCGCCCTCCGCTGCCCCAGGGGGACTTCCAATAACCGCAAGGCAGCCTTTGTGTTTAACGTTATTTTTGGGGGTCCCTTGAGTTGCACCAGCATCATAGCGCCCACGGGCTGATTCAGGCACTTTCGCCGATCGAACCTGTTACGCTTGTCCGCCCGCACGCCGCGCGGCGCGCAGCGCGTTTCTTCATCGAGCGATTTCCCGGCACGACCATGTATGCGGTCAAGGCGAATCCGTCGCCCGACCTGCTGCGCGTGCTGTGGGATTCGGGTGTTACGCATTATGACGTCGCCTCGATCGCCGAGGTGCGTCTGGTTGCGCGCACGCTTCCCGAAGCGACGCTCTGTTTCATGCATCCGGTCAAGGCCGAGGAAGCGATTTCCGAAGCCTATTGGAAGCATGGTGTGCGCACCTTCTCGCTCGACACGCTCGACGAACTCGAAAAGATCGTCCGCGCGACCGAAGGCGCACAGGATCTGAACCTGCTCGTACGCCTGCGCGTTTCGTCCGATCATTCGAAGCTCAGCCTTGCCGCCAAGTTCGGCGCCGAAGCCGACGAAGTCGTCGAACTGCTGATGGCGACGCGCCAGGCCGCCGACGCGCTCGGCATCTGCTTCCACGTGGGCAGCCAGGCGATGACCCCGCATGCTTATGCACAGGCGATGGAACGCGTCCGCGCCGCGATCGTCGCGGCGTCGGTCACGGTCGACATCATCGACGTAGGCGGCGGTTTTCCCTCGTCCTATCCCGGCATGGAACCCCCGCCGCTCGACGCCTATTTCGAGACGATCCATCGCAGCTTCGAAAGCCTGCCGATCAGCTATTCGGCCGAACTGTGGTGCGAGCCGGGCCGCGCACTGTCGGCGGAATATAGCTCGCTGATCGTGCGCGTCGAAAAGCGCCGCGGCGATGAGCTGTATATCAACGACGGTGCCTATGGCGCGTTGTTCGACGCCGCGCATGTCGGCTGGCGCTTCCCCGTCACGCTGCAGCGCGACGCCGAGAGCGACGCCGAGATGGTGCCGTTCAGCTTTTACGGCCCGACCTGCGACGACCTCGACCATATGGCAGGCCCCTTCTACCTGCCCGCGGACATCAAGGCCGGCGACTTCATCGAGATCGGGATGCTCGGCGCTTATGGCTGTGCGATGCGGACCAAGTTCAACGGCTTCGGCGCCGACGAGACCCATGTCGTCAGCGACGAGCCGATGGTCAGCCTCTACACCGGCGAAGTCGAACAGGAACGCCGCAGCGCAACGGTGACCAAGCTGTTCTGACGAACCGCATTTGCGAAAAATGAGAGGGCCGGCGCAGCGATGCGACCGGCCCTTTCTCTTTTGGGCGGGGCCGCTAGATTGCGCGGCCCATGCAGCCCTTCCATCATCTCCTTGCTAACAATCTGGTCGCCAACATCACCAATTTCACGGTGTGGTTCGCGCTGACCTTCTGGACCTTCCTCGAAACGCAGTCGGTCTTCGCGACGGGGATGATCGCGGGCATCTATCTGGTGCTGACGGCGATGCTCGGCATCTGGTTCGGCAGCCTCGTCGACCATCACCGCAAGCGGAACATGATGATGCTGTCGAGCATCGCTTCGCTGATCCTCTATGCGGCGGCGCTCGGCGGCTATCTGCTCGATCCGGATATCCGCAACGCCGACGTAGGCAGCGTGACGCTCTGGCTCTTCATTCTCGTGTCGATGCTGGCGGTGATTGCCGGCAACATTCGCATGATCGCGCTGCCGACGCTGGTGACCCTGCTGGTGCCCGAGGACCGGCGCGACAAGGCGAACGGCCTCGTCGGAATGGTCAGCGGGATCGGCTTCCTCACCACCTCGGCGATCAGCGGTTTCCTCGTCGCATGGGGCGGAATGGTCGCGACGCTGGGGTTCGCTATTGCCCTGTCGCTGATTGCCGCGATCGACCTGCTCTTCGTGCATATCGATGAACCGCGCGGGACCGAGGAGCATGCGGAGCCGCGCCGTATCGACCTTGCCGGGACCTTCCGCATCGTTCTCGGCATTCCGGGCCTGTTCGCGCTGATCCTCTTTTCCGCCTTCAACAATTTGCTCGGCGGTGTCTTTATGGCGCTGATGGACGCTTACGGCCTGTCGTTGATGAAGGTCGAGGCATGGGGGCTGTTGTGGGCGGTGACATCGAGCGCCTTCATCCTCAGCGGCGCACTTATCGCGCGCACGGGGCTCGGCGCGAACCCGGTGCGGACCCTGCTTATCGTCAACCTCGTCACCTGGGCGGTCGCGGCGGTATTCACCGTCCAGTCGTCGATCATCCTGCTGACGATCGGCTGCTTCATCTGGATGTTCTTCGGCCCCTATGCGGAAGCCGCCGAGCAGACGACCTTGCAAAAAGTCGTGCCGTTCGAGCGGCAGGGCCGCGTTTTCGGCTTTGCCCAGTCGGTCGAGCTCGCTGCCTCACCGCTCACCGCCTTCCTGATCGCGCCGTTGACGCAGTTCATCTTCGTCCCGTTCATGACCGACGGCGCGGGGGCGCAGGCGATCGGCGACTGGTACGGACGCGGACCCGAGCGCGGGATCGCCGTCGTCTTCACAATCGCGGGCCTGCTTGGCGTGGCCCTCACGATCATCGCCCTGCGCTCGCGATCCTATCGGAAGATTTCGGCCGCCTATGCCGCCGGGAATGACGGCGCCGAGGCGGCGTCGGCTGCCGCGTAACGAAAATCGCCGAAGCCTCTTCCGTTTTACTTTGCAATCATTCTATCCTGCCCCGCAAAGCAGAGAGAGGATGTGCGCCTATGTTGTCAGGGATCCGGATCGTCGACCTCACCACGGTCATCTTCGGCCCCTATGCGACGCAGATGCTCGCCGATCTCGGCGCCGAAGTCATCAAGGTCGAAACGCCGGGGACGGGCGACATCTCGCGCTATCTGGGCAGCGGCGTCCCCGATCCGACGATGGGATCGATCCACCTGACCGTGAACCGGGGAAAGCGCTCGATCGCGCTCGACCTCAAGAAACCCGACGACGCGGCCGTGCTCCGCGACCTGATCGCGACTGCCGACGTCTTCTTCCACAACGTCCGCGGCAAGGCGATCGCGCGCCTTGGCTTCGATTATGCGGGCTGCAAGGCGCTCAAGCCCGACATCATCTATGTCCACGGCACGGGTTTCGGACAGGACGGCCCCTATGCCGATCTCCAGGCCTATGACGACGTCATTCAGGCCGCGACGGGCACCACGAGCCTGCTTCCGCGCGTCGATGGCGATCCGCGCCCGCGCTATTTCCCTTCGCTGATCGCCGACAAGATCGCTGGGCAATTCGGTGCGCAGGCCATCCTCGCCGCGCTCGTCCACAAGTTCCGGACCGGCGAAGGGCAGCAGGTCGAGGTGCCGATGTTCGAATGCTTCGCTTCGTTCATGCTCGTCGAGCATCTGCGCGACGCGACGCTCGACCCGCCGATCGGGCCTGCGGGCTATCCGCGCCAGCTCGACCCGACGCGCCAGCCCTTCCCGACCAGCGACGGCTATCTCGCGATTGTCCCCTACACGCCCGAATCGACCGCACGATTGATGATCCTGCTCGGCAGCGCCGGGCTCACCGAAACGCCCGAGTTCGAAGCTGCCAAGGCCAAGGGCCAGCACATGCCGATCGTTTATTCGGAAATCGCACGGAAGACCCCGGCGAAAACCACCGCGGAGTGGCTCGAATTGTTCGCCGCGAACGACATTCCCGCGATGGCGGTCCGCGATCTGCAGGATATCAAGGATGACCCGCATTTCGTCGCGACCGAATTTTTCCGCCGCCGCGAGCATCCCGATATCGGCGGGTTCCACGAAATGCAGCCCCCGGTAAAATATGGCGCGATGCCGGGTCGTGATCTTGGCTTCGCCCCGCGCGTCGACGGCGACGGCGTGGCGATCCGGGCCGAGCTGGCGCGTTGAACTTCGCCGGTTGCATTGTCAGCGCTGCCGCGTAGCATCGCGGTCAACGAACGAGGGGGAGTGTATGCCTGAAAATCTGCTCGCGCCCGGCGCGGTGCTCGCGCTGTGGACGCTGATCATGCTGACCTGGGCGGGTGTGACGCGCTTCCAGGCTTTTTCAAAGGTCGGCATCGATCTGAAGGCCGCGCCGCCTGGCGGACGCGGCGTCGACCTGGAAGGCGTGCTGCCGCCGCTCACCAACTGGAAATCGCATAATTACACGCATCTGTGCGAGCAACCGACGCTCTTCTACGCGGTCATCATCTTCCTGCATCTGTCGGGTGGCAGCACCGACCTCACGCGCGGGCTTGCCTGGGCTTATGTCGTGCTGCGCATCGTCCACAGCTTCTGGCAGTCGACGGTGAACCGCGTGCCGGTGCGTTTCGTCATTTTTTCGGTCGCGACGCTGTGCCTTTTCGCGCTGTCGTTGCTAGCCGTGATCGCCACATTGGGTTGAGGGGGAGAGAGATATGGATACGAACGCAATATTGGGACCCGTCGCGACGCTCGCGCTCTGGTCGATGGTGATGTGGCTGTGGATGTACGCGACGCGCATCCCGGCGATGAGCCGCGCCAAGATCGACGCCGCGAAGATGGTCGGCGGCACGGGCAAGAGCCTCGACGAGGTGCTGCCGCCCGAGGTGCAGTGGAAGGCGCACAACTATAATCACCTGATGGAGCAGCCGACGGTCTTTTATGCGGTCGCGCTCGCGCTAGCCGTCGGCGGCATGGGCGGCGGGCTCAATGCGCAGCTTGCCTGGGCCTATGTCGGCCTGCGCATCCTGCACAGCCTGATCCAGGCGACGGTCAATCGCGTGATGTGGCGCTTCGGCATCTTCGCGCTCGCCAGCCTCGCGCTGATTGCGTTGTGCGTGCACGCCTTCATCGGCTTCGTGCTGCACTGATCTTTTAGCGCGAGAAACGTGCGGCCAGTTCCACATGGGTTGACCAGCGGAACTGGCCCACGGGCTGCACCCAGTCGAGCGTATAGCCACCCTCGACGAGCATCTTGGCGTCGCGCGCAAAGCTCGCGGGATTGCAGCTGACATAAGCGATGACCGGTGTCGTCGATGCCGCCAATTCCTTGACCTGCTCCTCCGCGCCAGCGCGCGGCGGATCGAGGATGACCGCACCGAAACGATTGAGCTCGGTAGGCACCAGCGGGCGACGGAACAGGTCGCGGTGCTCGGTCGCCACCAATGCCCGTGCCCGGTTTGCGGCGCCCATCAGCGCGGCGATCGCATCGCGCGCGCCTTCAGCGGCATAAACTTTACGCCCCGCCTGCACCGACAGCGCGAAGGTGCCGACGCCCGCGAACAGATCGGCGACCGCCGGAGCGTCACCGATCGCGCCGCGCACCGCATCGACCAGCGCGGCCTGCCCCGTCGCCGTCGGTTGCAGGAAAGCAAAGGGCGGCACTTCGACCAATATGTCGCCAAAACGCATTGTCGGCGGCTCGGGCTGCCAGAGGATTTCGAGGCCGTCGCCTTGATCGATCGCAAAGCGCGCGAGTTTGTGCGCGCCGGCAAAATCCTGCAGCGCCATCGCGGCGTCGAGCCCCTCGGCCTTCACGCCTTCCAATATCAGCTCGACGCCCTGGTCGAGCATCTGCATCTTGACCTTCACCGGTCGCCGCTGCTGCGCGATCATCGTCAGCAATTCGCGTACCGGAGCGACCAGCGCGAGGAGTTCGGGCATCAACAGCGGGCACATCCGCATGTCGACGATCTGGTTGCTCTGCGCCGCATTGAAGCCGATCGCGACCTGCTTGCCCGTGCGGAGCGCGGTCAGCACGGCGCGGCGGCGGCTTTCGGCGGGCGACAACACCGCGGGCAGAACGTCGCCGAACGCAACCTCCTGTCCCTGCAAGCCGCCGACAACGCGGTCGCGCACGAAATCGGCAAGGGCGGGTTCGGCAACATGCTGCAACTGGCAGCCACCGCATTTGCCGAAATGACGGCACGGCGGCTGGGTGCGGTTCGGGCCCGGGATGATGATCCCGTCGTCGCGGACGCGGTCGCCCGGCACGCCGCCCGCCACATGGCGACCGTCGGCCGTCACGCCATCGCCGCGCGCGGCAATGCGCTCGATCAGCGCAGCTTCACTCATTTTCAGTCCCTAACAAGATCGTCGGCCACAAGGCCGGGGCCGATAGCCGCTGCGCGCGCAATATGCCAGCCCACAGCGGCGATGGCCGCATCGAACGGATCGCCCCCGCGCGCAAGCATCGCACCGCATGCACCCGCAAGCACATCGCCGCTTCCCGCAGTCGCCAGCCATGGGCTTCCGGGCCAAGCGGCGGCAACGCGGCCGTCGGGCGCGGCAATGATCGTGTCGGCGCCCTTATAGATGACGACCGCGCGCGTCCGCGCGGCGGCAGCTTTCGCACGGTCGATCTTGCTGCCGTATAGCTGCGGGAACGCACGTGCGAACTCCCCTTCGTGCGGGGTAAGGATCGCCTTCCGCGGCGTTTCCGAGAGGCGCGGCAGCGCGGCGGCGATGGCGGCTGCATCGAGGACGAGCGGCTTGCCCGAATCGAGCGCGGCTTCGACGTCGAACAGCAGCTCGTCGCCTGCCGGAAATCCCGGTCCGATCACGACAGCGCCGACGCGCGGATCGTCCAGTCGCTCGCCGAATTTCTCGTCGCTTTCGGTGATGATCGCCGAAAAGGGCGCGCGCTCGGCACCGTCGAGGACGACATAACCCGCCCCCGCACGGAGCGCCGCCGCGGCAGTCAGTCCGGCGGCACCGCGCATCGGCCCGGCAAAAACCAGCACCATCCCGCGGGTGAACTTATGTGCCGCCGCATCAGGTGTGGGGTTCTGCGGCGCGGGCAAGCTGCGCATCGCCTTGCTCGCCGATATACCAATGGGCGCAAGCAGGACGCGCCCGCAGCCGGGCGCCGTCGGCAACAGGACGTGCGCGGGCTTGAGCGCCCCCAACGCCAGCGTTACATCGGCGGCGAGCGGCGGCGTCCAATCTTCGGCGCCATCACTCTCCACCCCGCTGGGCAGGTCCACCGCCAAGATCCGTCGGTCGGCGAAATGCCGGAGGATCGTAGCGAGCCCGTCCGGGACCGGCCGCGACAATCCGACGCCGAATAGGGCGTCGACGATCAAGGGTGCCGGTGCAAGGCGGCCGTTGAGCAGCTCGACCGGCCCGCTCCACTTGGCGCGCGCGGCTTTCGCCAGATCGGTTGTCGGCTCGGCGAGCGCGGCGACGCGCACCGATGCGCCGCGCTCGGCGAGTAAGCGCGCTGCGACATAACCATCGCCGCCATTATTGCCTGGGCCGCAGAGGATCAGGATGGGCGCGCCCGCGGCCATGCGCCAGGCGGTATCGGCGACTGCTGCGCCCGCCAGCTCCATCAGTTCGGACAGCGACGTTCCCTGGATCGCACACGCGGCCTCGGCTTCGCGCATCGCCTTGGTGGTCAGGATCGGGGCGTCGGCGGGGACGGACATAGCCGTTTCCCTAGCATGATTTCGTTTACTTCGCGCCGCCCGTATTGGCGGGCAGGCGGTAACGGTCGTTGCCGATCGCGACCTCGATGACATTGTCGCCGACGATGCGCACTTTAGCCGGTTCGGCGCCGTCAGCCGACACGACGCCGCGCCCGTCGGTGGTAATCTGCAGACGGCGGTAACCGACGTTGCTGCGCCCGACAACGAGGATCGCCCCGTCGGCGCCGCTCATTTCCTCGACGGTACAGGTGCGGTCAAACAGCTTCGAGCCTTCGAGCGCGCATTCGATACGGCCGTCTTCGGCGGCTTTGCGCGACCCGCGCGCTTCGGCTTCGGCGAGCTCGCCATTGTCGGGTGCGCGGTTGCAGCCCGTAAGCGCAACGAGCGCCAGCAATACCCCCCCGAAATATTTCATCCCTTGCCCTTCAGTTGCGACAGGTCGCGCACCGCGCCGCGCGCGGCACTGGTCGTCATCGCGGCATAGGCCTGAAGTGCTACCGAAACCTTGCGCGGGCGCGGCTTCGCGGGTTGCCAGGCGGCATCGCCCTTGGCTTCCATCGCGGCGCGGCGTTCGGCGAGGACGCTGTCGGCGACCAGCAGGTTGATCGTGCGCTTCGGGATGTCGATTTCGATCAGGTCGCCATTCTCGACCAGTCCGATTGCGCCACCTTCGGCGGCTTCGGGTGAGGCATGGCCGATCGACAGCCCCGACGTGCCGCCCGAAAAGCGGCCGTCGGTGACGAGCGCGCACGCGGCGCCGAGCCCTTTGGACTTGAGATAGCTCGTGGGATACAGCATTTCCTGCATCCCCGGCCCGCCCTTCGGTCCTTCGTAACGGATGACGACGACGTCGCCGGCCTCGACCTGCCCGGTCAATATGGCGGCTACCGACGCATCCTGGCTTTCATAAACCTTGGCAGGGCCGGTGAATTTCAGGATGCTTTCATCGACACCCGCGGTCTTCACGATGCAGCCCTCGAGCGCGATATTGCCCGAGAGCACCGCGAGCCCGCCATCCTTGCTGAACGCATGGTCGGCCGAGCGGATCACGCCCGCCTCGCGATCGAGGTCGAGATCGTCCCAGCGCCGATCCTGGCTGAACGCCGTCTGCGTCGGCACGCCGCCCGGCGCCGCCATGAAGAATTTTTGTACCTCGGGATCGTTGGTCCGCGAAATGTCCCATTTGTTGAGCGCATCGCCCAGCGTCGCGCTGTGCACCGTCGGCAGGTGCGCGTGGATCAGCCCCGCGCGTTCCAACTGGCCGAGGATCGCCATGATCCCGCCCGCGCGGTGGACATCCTCCATATGCACGTCACTCTTCGCCGGCGCGACCTTCGACAGGCACGGCACGCGGCGCGAGAGCCGGTCGATGTCGTCCATCGTGAAATCGACCCCGGCCTCGAAGGCGGCGGCGAGCAGATGCAGTACGGTGTTGGTCGATCCGCCCATCGCGATGTCGAGGCTCATGGCATTTTCGAATGCCTCGAAGGTCGCGATATTGCGCGGCAACACGCTGACGTCGTCTTCCTCATAATGACGGCGGCACATTTCGACGACGAGCCGTCCGGCATTGAGGAACAGCGCCTTGCGGTCGGCGTGCGTCGCCAGCGTAGAGCCATTGCCCGGCAGCGAGAGCCCGAGCGCTTCGGTCAGGCAGTTCATAGAATTGGCTGTGAACATGCCCGAGCACGACCCGCACGTCGGGCACGCCGAGCGCTCGATCGCCGTGACCTCCTCGTCGCTATATTTTTCGTCGGCAGCGGCGACCATCGCGTCGACCAGATCGAGCGCGACCTCCTTGCCCTTCAGCACGACCTTGCCGGCCTCCATCGGCCCGCCCGACACGAAAACGACCGGGATATTGATCCGCAGCGCCGCCATCAGCATGCCCGGCGTGATCTTGTCGCAGTTCGAAATGCACACCATCGCGTCGGCGCAATGCGCGTTGACCATATATTCGACGCTATCGGCGATCAGGTCGCGGCTCGGCAGTGAATAGAGCATGCCGTCATGCCCCATCGCGATCCCGTCATCGACCGCAATCGTGTTGAATTCCTTGGCGACGCCGCCCGACGCCTCGATCTCGCGCGCGACCATCTGACCCAAGTCTTTCAGATGGACGTGCCCGGGTACGAACTGGGTGAAGCTGTTGACCACCGCGATGATCGGTTTGCCGAAATCGCTGTCCTTCATCCCCGTCGCACGCCACAGGCCGCGCGCGCCCGCCATGTTGCGGCCGTGGGTGGTGGTGCGTGAACGATAAGAAGGCATTTTATAACGTCCTGATAATTTTATTTCAAGATTAAGCGAAGAGACGCGCCTCTACACGCCTATTTGGTCAGATTCAATGCAACTTTGCTGCACATGCGAGAAAGCCGTTCGGCAAAGAGCGCCTGCCCCGCCGCGTCTCCGACCAGATCCTGCCGCATCTCGATCCCGACATAGGGAATACCGTTCGCCTCGGCATGACGGTTCATCGTCGCGTTGAGCAGCTTGCCCGAATAGGGCTGCTGGTCGCCGACGGTCATATTCTCGGCCTTCAAAGCGGCGATTGCCGCCGCCGCGAGCCGGTCGTCCTCATTGTAGAGCACCCCGACGTGCCATGGCCGCGCCTGATCGGGATGCGCCGCGAGCGACGGCGTAAAGCTGTGCAGCGACAGGATCATCGCCGGACGGTGCGCCGCGATCGTGTCCGCAATATGCGCATGATAGGGCCGGAAAAACCGCGCCAGCCGAGCCTCGCGGGCATGATCGTCGAGCGCATTGCCCGGAACCGCATGTCCGTCGCTGGCAATTGGCAGCACGCCGGGAGCATCCTCATCGCGGTTGCAGTCGACGACGAGCCGCGACACGCCGCCGAGGATCGCGGCGTCGACCGCGCCGCTTTCGACCAGCAATTTCGACACCCCGGCGACACCAATGTCGATCGCGATATGGTTGGCCAGCAGCGCCGTGTCGATGCCGAGGTCGATGTCATCGGGCACAAACGCCGAGGCGTGATCGGCGATCAACAGGATGCCGCCGGCGCGCGCTTCGCCGAGTTGCCGCCACGCTTCGCTCACCGCAATGCTCCCGTCATCGTCCACCAACCCGGATGCCGCGCTGCCAATTGCGCCGCCGCCGCATCGCGCTCGGCCGCCGCATCGAACAGCGCAAAACAGGTCGCACCCGACCCCGACATACGCGCGAGCCAAGGGCGCAGTCCCCCGAGCTCGAGCAAGATGTCGGCAATCGCCGGGCACTGCGCGATCGCCGGGCGCTGCAGATCGTTGCGTGCGCTGAAAAGTTGGGCGCGAAAATCTGCGCCCGTGAACAGCGGTCCGCGGTCGATCCCGTCCCACGCCGCGAAAACCGGCCCAGTCGCGACGGGGTGACGCGGATTTACCAGCAGCACGGGCGTCCCGGCCAGATGCAGTTCGGGCACCGGGCTCAACTCTTCCCCAACCCCGACACCAAGACAGGTCGTGCTCGTCACACAGGCTGCGACATCGGCTCCAAGCGGGCTGACGAGCCGCGCCAGCGTCGCATCACCCAGTTCGGGCAGGAAGTGCGTCCGGATCAGCCGCGCCATCGCGGCGGCGTCGGCCGACCCGCCGCCGATCCCTGCCGCCACCGGCAGCCGCTTGGACAACGTCACCGCAAGCAGGGGCACGCGGTCGGCGCCATAGCGGCCGCGAAGGAGCGCGAGCACCTGCATCACCAGATTGTCGTCGCCGGCGCTGAGGTTTTCGCCAAACTCGCCGTCGATCGTCAGGCTGTCGGCCTCGGCGAACTCGGCCGCGATCGCGTCGCCGCCATCGACGAAGGCGAACAAAGTCTCGATCTCGTGATAGCCGTCAGCCCGACGACCCCGGACGTGCAGCGCGAGGTTGATCTTGGCCCAGCCGGTCTCGCGAAACGCCGTCACGGTGCGGTGTTGGCAGGCGTCAGCCCGTCGCGCAGCTTCGCCTCCAGCCGCGTCGCCATTTCGGCCTCGGCGAACAGTGCCGCGGCGCGCCAGTTATATCGCGCCTGGAACCTGCGCCCTGCCTGCCAATAGGCATCGCCCAAATGCTCGACGATCACGGCATTCCCGGGTTCGCCGAGCTGCGCCTTTTCGAGCAGCTTCACGGCGTCGTCGGTCCGCCCCGTCAGGAAATAGGCCCAGCCGAGCGAGTCGGCGATACTCGCATTCTGTGGTTCCTTCGCCCACGCCGTCTCGATGCGAGCCAGGGACTGCTTCACATCCTTGCGCCGCTCGAGCGCCGAATAGCCGGCGAAATTGAGCACCGAGGCATCGTTGGGCCGCAGCGCGACGGCCTTTTCCATGAGCGGCTGCGCCGCATCCCACTCGTCCGCCTGCAACAGCAGTTCGGCGCGCGCGATCAGCAAGGTTCCTCGAAGCGCCTGATCGCCTTCGCCGTCGCCCAGCGCCGCTTCGAGCCGTTCATAGGCGCGCCCGGTCGCCTTCGGGTCGTTGGATCGCCGCATGATGTCGGCAAGCCGCACGAGCAGGCTGCGCGCATCGCTACGCGCCGCTGCGGACTCGGCGAGATTCGCCGCGCCGGCAAGATCACCGGCATCGGCCATCAGTTCTGCTCGACGCATCACCAGCACCGGCGGCAATTCCGTGCGGCCCGTATCGAGCAGGCTCATTGCTTCGGCCTGTTGCCCGTTGCGGTCGAGCGCCTCGACCAGCGTCGCGCGGACCGCCCAATCCTGGTCGCTGAGCCAATGCGCCGCGCGCGCGAACAGCAAGGGGACTTTCGAACTGCCGCCCGGGGTTCGCGCCAGCCCGTCGGCAAGCAGCCCAAGCCACAGCGCTGTTCCCGCGCGCGGAGTAGAAACCGGCTGCTCGGGCAGCAATAGCATCGGATCTTCGCGCTGCCCCGAAGCGAGCGCGATCCGTCCGCGTAGCCGTTCCGCCGCATCGCGCTGGCCTGCTCTTTCGAGTGTCGCCGCCGCGCGCAGCCCGACGAGCTGGCTCGTACGGTCGGTGAGCGTGATGCCGTCGGTCAGCGCCGTCGCCTCCGCCGGGCGCAGCGTCGCGAGTTGCACGAGCGCCACCTGAAGCGACAGCGACGGTTCGGGGCGCGTGCGGTTGTTGGCCGCAAGCAGATGGCGCTCGGGCAATTTTTCGCGCGCGCCGACATCGATCCACGCATTGACCGTGGGCAGGATGAGCCGCCCGATCGTGTCGGCTCCAGCCTTGTCATTGCGCCCCGCCATATAGTCGCGCGCAGCCTTCCAGTCCGATCGCCGCATGGCGTCGACCATCAAGACGAGTTGGGCATCGAAACGGCGGTCACCGCCGGCCCACAGCCTCAGCGCGGCCGCTCGTGCGGCATCGAGGTCGCCGGCCTCGATCGCTTGTTCGAGCATCCGCCCGCGCAGGCCCGGCAAGTCGGGCGCGACGCTCGACACGGCGGTGAGCGCCGACAGCGCCGCGGCGGGTTCGCCGCCCTCCTCTGCCAGCCGCGCGCGCACCAGCGCGTTCAATGCGGCGCCATTGTCGTCGACAGCATGCGCCGGAACCGCCGCCGCGATTGCGGCGCCGATCAGGAAGAAGCGCGCGGGCTTACATGTTCGGGTAATTGGGGCCTCCGCCGCCTTCGGGGGTGACCCAGTTGATATTCTGGGTCGGGTCCTTGATATCGCACGTCTTGCAGTGAACGCAATTCTGCGCGTTGATCACGAATTTGGGATCGCCTTCGGCTTCGCCCACGATCTCGTAGACGCCTGCCGGGCAATAACGCTGCGCGGGCTCATCATAGAGCGGCAGGTTGTACGCGACCGGGATCGATGGATCCTTGAGCTGCAGGTGGACCGGCTGGTCTTCCTCATGGTTGGTGTTCGAAATGAACACCGAGGAGAGGCGGTCAAAGGTCAGCACGCCGTCGGGTTTGGGATAGTCGGGTTTCGGCATGATGTCGGCCCGGTACAGGCTTTCATTGTCCGGATGATGCTTCATCGTGAAGGGGACTTTGATTTTCAGCGTTTCGAGCCACATCGTGATCCCCGAAAGGATCGTGCCGGTAAAGTCGCCATATTTCTCGACGAGCGGCAGCACGTTGCGGACGACGCTGAGCTCCTTCTTCACCCAGCTTTCGTCATAGGCGGCCTGATAGGCGTCGAGCGTGTCGCTGCTGCGCCCCGCGGTCACCGCGGCGAACGCGGCTTCGGCCGCCATCATACCCGACTTCATCGCGGTATGGCTGCCCTTGATGCGCGGAACGTTGAGGAAACCCGCGGTGTCGCCGATCAGCGCGCCGCCCGGAAAAGCGAGCTTCGGCACCGATTGCAGCCCGCCGTCGCTGATCGCGCGCGCGCCATAGGACACGCGCTTGCCACCCTTCAGGATCTTCGCGATCTCGGGATGCGTCTTCCACTTCTGCATCTCCTGGAAGGGGGAGATGTGCGGATTGCGATAGTTGAGCCAGGTGACAAAGCCCAAGGCGACCTGCCCGTTCGCCTGGTGATAAAGGAAACCGCCGCCGTTGGCGTATTGATCGAGCGGCCAGCCCTGCGTGTGGATCACGCGCCCCGCGGCATGGTTCTCGGGCTTGATGTCCCACAATTCCTTGACGCCAAGGCCGTAAACCTGCGGCTCGCAATCGGCATCGAGGCCGAACTGCGGCTTGATCATCTTGGTCAGATGCCCACGCACGCCCTCGGCGAAGAAGGTATATTTCGCATGGAGTTCGAGCCCGGGGGCGTAGTCGCCCTTGTGGCTGCCGTCGCGCGCGACGCCCATGTCTCCCGTCGCGACGCCTTTGACCGAGCCATCCTCATTGTAGAGGATCTCGGCGGCGGGGAAGCCGGGGAAGATTTCGACGCCCAGCCCTTCGGCCTGTTCGGCGAGCCAGCGGCACAGATTGCCGAGGCTGCCGGTGTACGTCCCGACATTGTGCATGAAGGGCGGCGTCATGATGTGCGGCAGGCCGAACTTCTTGGTCTTGGTCAGCACCCAATGCTGGTTGTCGTTGACCGGCACTTCGGCGAGCGGGCAGCCCTGCGTGCGCCATTCGGGCAGCAGTTCGTCGAGGCCCTTGGGATCGATGACGGCGCCCGACAGGATATGCGCGCCGACTTCGGATCCCTTTTCGAGGATGCACACCGACAATTCGCTGCCCGCGTCGTTCGCCAGTTGTTTGAGGCGGATCGCCGCCGAAAGCCCCGCCGGCCCTGCGCCAACGATGACCACGTCATAGGGCATCGATTCCCGTTCGCTCACCGCAAATACCTTTCTGCCGTCCCTGCGCGGACATTCATCGTGCCCTGCGCTCATTCTGTCACGAATTGCGATGCCCGCCAATTGACGCGTCCGTCAACTGCCTGTTTTAAACAAAATCATGGGTGGGCCAAACACAGCCTTGCTGGCGGAAAGCATTAGCGACTGGTGGTCGCTGGCGGGCCTCGACGCGCTCGTCGGTGAGCAACCGGCGGGTTGGCTCGTCTTGCCGCCGGCGAATGACGCTGCGGCAGCCAAGCCGAAAGCCAGGCCGGCGCTCGCCGCCGAACCCGAACTCGCGCCCCTCCCCGCCGTGCTCCAGCGGCAGGAAGCGCCCCAAGCCGCCGAGGCCAAGGGCCCGGTGGTTTTCCCCGATGACTGGACCGAATTTCAGCAATGGTTGGCCGAAGGCACCGATGTACCCGGCAGTCAATGGGATGCACGCCGCATCCTTCCCGTCGGCGAGGCGGGTGCGCCGCTGATGCTGCTCACCGCATGGCCCGAGATCGACGACCAGCGCGACGGCACGCTGTTTTCCGGTGAAACGGGTAAATTGCTCGACGCAATGCTGCAGGCGATCGGCAGGACGCGCGGCGACTGCTATGTCGCCAGCCTCGCCGTGACGCGCCCCGCGGGCGGCCGCTGCGACGGCGCCGAGGCGGCCGAACTCGACCGCTTGCTCTGGCACCATCTGCGGCTCGCGAAACCGGGCCGGCTGCTCCTGATCGGCGGCGACATCGTTCGCATGGCAGCAAGCATCGCCCTGCCCGATGCGCGCGGAAAGTTACTGAATATTAACCAAGATGGCGGCAAGCTGGAGGCTGTGGCTGTCGCGCATCCCGCGATGCTGCTGGCCCGGCCCGCTCAAAAGGCGGCTGCGTGGGATAGCCTGAAACTGCTCAACTGGGGACGTTGACAGATGCAGAATATGACCAAGACTTTCATTTCATGCGCCGTTCTGGCCGCAGCTCTTGCCGCATCGCCTGCTCTGGCGGCCGATGCCGGCGACCGCAACCTGGTATCGGTGCCGCAGACCGTACCCGATATCCTGACGTCGAAACAGAAGCAGCTCTACACGCAGGTGCTGACGGCGATCCGCGGCCAGCGCTGGTCGGAAGCCAAATCCTTGCTCGACAGCTCGGACAATGGTCCGCTCACCGATTTCCTGCGCGCCGAACTGCTGACCGCACCGAACAGCCCGCGTGCCGAAGTCGCCGACATCATGCCGATCCTCTCGCGCTCGCCCTTCTTGCCGCAGGCCGAACAGCTTGGCCGGCTCGCGACGAAGCGCGGTGCGACCGATCTCCCTGCACTTCCTCTTCAGGCACGCCTCGCTTGGGCCGGCAGCGCGCCGCGCCGTTTGGGCGCCGACGCTGTGAGCGGCGATCCCGCCGCCGCAGCGCTCGCCCGCACGATCCCCGAACGGATCAAGAATGACGACCCCGCCGGTGCCGAAGCCTTGCTCAACGCCGCCGGCGACCAGCTGAGCCCCGAAGCACGTAGCGAATGGCGACAAAAGGTCGCCTGGTCCTATTATATCGAGAATGACGACGCGAATGCGCTCCGCCTCGCGAACGACTGCACCAGCGGACAGGGCGCGTGGGCGACGCAAGGCGCGTGGGTCAAGGGGCTCGCCGCATGGCGCACCCGTGACTATCGCACCGCGCTCACGGCCTTCGACCGCGTCGCAAAGGAAGCGCCCGACAGCGAACAGCGTGCCGCGGCCTATTACTGGTCGGCGCGTGCCGCGATCGCCGCGGGCGAGCCAGAATCGGTGCAGCAGCGCCTCCGCGCCGCCGCCGCGAACGAGGAGACCTTCTACGGCCTGCTCGCCGCCGAAACGCTCGGCGTCGAACCGAACCGCCAGCGCGAGAATGTCCGCGCCGACCGTAGCGCGTGGCGCGCGCTCGAAGACCTGCCCAACGTCCGCGCCGCGATGGCGCTCGCTGAAATCGGCGAGGACAAATATGCGGACGCGGCGCTCCGGCATCAGGCGCGGATCGGCGATATGCGCCAGCATGAACAATTGCTCGCGATCGCGGGCGTGTTGAACCTGCCCGAAACGCAGCTTTACCTCGCGCACAACACGCCGCAGGGCCGCAAGCCGTCCGCACAAGCACGCTATCCGCAGCCCAAATGGGAACCCAATGGCGGGTGGAAGGTCGATCCGGCGCTCGTCTTTGCCCATACGCTTCAGGAATCACGCTTCCAGCGCAGCGTCGTCAGCCCCGCGGGCGCGTTCGGCCTAATGCAGGTCCGCCCGGGCACTGCGCGCGACATTGCGCGCTGGCGCGGCGACAGCGGGACGGGCGACCTCCGTATCCCCGCGGTCAACATGGATATGGGGCAGAGCTATCTGCAATATCTGAGCAAGGATCCGTCGACCGGCGGCCAACTGCCCAAAGTCATCGCGGCCTATAACGCCGGCCCCGCGCCGATCGCGCGCTGGCAGACTGAAATCCGCGATAATGGCGATCCGCTGCTCTATATGGAATCGATCCCCTATTGGGAAACGCGCGGTTATGTCGGGATCGTGCTGCGCAATTACTGGATGTACGAAGCGCAGCAGGGCAAGCCGTCGGTCAGCCGCGCCGCGCTGGCGCAGGGTAAATGGCCGCGCTTCCCCGACGGCAAGGACCGCACGCGCCTGAGCTACGTCGGCGATCTGTCGAATGCCGATTGACGAAAACCTCGTCTTCAAACCCGTCCGCATCGCGGTCCTGACGATTTCGGACAGCCGCAGCGCGGCTGAGGATCGTTCGGGCGACAAGCTCGAGGAGTTGCTTACCGGCGCAGGCCATATCCTTGCCGCGCGCGCGATCATCAAGGACGAGACCGCGCTGATCGTCTCGCGCCTCCACAACTGGATCGACGATTCCGAGGTCGACGTCGTGATCACCACCGGCGGCACCGGCCTCACGGGCCGCGACGTGACGCCCGAGGCGCTGCACCGGCTCGACGGCAAGGACATCCCCGGCTTCGGCGAGTTGTTCCGCTGGCTGAGCTATCAGACGATCGGCACCTCGACGATCCAGTCGCGCGCTTGCGCTGTCGTAGTGCGCGGGACCTATATCTTCGCGCTGCCCGGTTCGACGGGCGCGGTGACCGACGCGTGGGAGGGCATTTTGTCGACCCAACTCGACAGCCGCCACAAGCCCTGCAACTTCGTCGAGCTGATGCCGCGCCTGACTGAATAGCCGATTTGTTCTTTATTTGTTCCGCATGGAGAGCTACGCTCTCCCGGTGGAATCGTCCAAACCCCTCCCCCCTGTCGCGGGCCGCGGCGCGCCCACAAATTTGCGCCCCACCCGCACCGGATCGGCCGAACGCGTCGCCGATGGCGACTGGCTCGACGCGGCAGAAGCGATTGACGGAGGCGCGCCGAAGCTGCGCACGACGGTGACGGTCGAGCATCCGAAAACGATCATTTCGCGCAACAAGTCGCCAGACATCAGCTTCGACCGCTCGATCAACCCCTATCGCGGCTGCGAGCACGGCTGCATCTATTGTTTCGCGCGTCCAACGCACGCCTTTCACGATCTGTCGCCCGGGCTCGATTTCGAAAGCAGATTGTTCGCCAAACCCGACGCTGCGCAGTTGCTGCGTACCGAACTCGCCAAGCGCGGGTATGTGGCGGCGCCTCTCGCGATCGGGACCAACACCGACGGCTATCAGCCGATCGAACGCGAATGGGGGATCACCCGTGCGATCGTAGAAGTCCTTGCCGAAACGCGCCACCCGCTGATCATCACCACCAAGTCCGACCGTGTGCTCCGCGATATCGATCTGCTCGCCGATATGGCGCGCGACAATCTGGTCGGTGTCGCAGTGTCGGTGACGTCGCTCGACCCCAAGATCGCGCGCACCCTCGAACCGCGCGCGCCGCATCCGCGCCGCCGCCTCGCTGCGATCCGCAAGCTGATCGAAGCCGGCGTGCCGACGCAGGTCAATATTTCGCCGATCATCCCCGCAATCACCGATCACGAGATCGAAGCGATCATGGCCGCCGCCGCCGAAGCGGGCGCGATCCGAGCGTCGTATATCCTGATGCGCCTTCCATATGAGGTCGCTCCGCTCTTCCGCGCCTGGCTCGCCGCGCACTACCCCGACCGCGCCGACAAGGTCATGCACATGGTGCAGGACATCCGCGGCGGCCGCGACAATGACCCGAATTTCTTCACACGCATGAAGGGGCACGGCGTATGGGCGCAGCTCATTCGCACGCGCGTCAAACGCGCCGCACGCGAACATGGCATGGACAAAAGCTTCCCGCCGCTCCGCAGCGACCTGTTTCGTCCGCCCGAACGCGACGGGCAGATGGAGCTGTTCTAGGCTGCGTCGAGCGACCGCAGCCTGTAATCCTTGTAATCGTCACGGATCTGGCGCTTCAAAATCTTGCCCGTCGCGGTGTGCGGCAGTTCGTCGACGAAGACGATCTCGTCGGGCAACCACCATTTGGCGACCTTGTCCTGCAGATATTCGACGATCGCCGCCTCGCTCGTCTCGGCGCCCGGCTTTCTGACGATCAGCAGGATCGGCCGCTCGTCCCATTTCGGGTGATAGACGCCGACGGCGGCCGCTTCCTGTACGCCGGGCGCGCCGACCGCAGCATTTTCCAGCTCGATCGAACTGATCCATTCGCCGCCAGACTTGATGACGTCCTTCGCGCGGTCGGTGATCTGCATGACGCCGTCGGGATGGATGACCGAGACGTCGCCGGTATCGAACCAGCCCTCGCCATCGGTCGTATCCTTGTCGGCCTTGAAATAGCGCTGGATGATCCACGGTCCGCGGCATTGCAGCCGTCCGCTCGTCACGCCGTCGCGCGGCAGCTCATTCTCCTCGTCGTCGACGATGCGCAATTCGACCCCGAATGGCGGACAGCCCTGGCGGCAGACGACATCGACGCGTTCGTCAAAACCCATCTCGTCCCAGTTCCACGGCCGTTTGCCCATGGTGCCGATCGGCGAGGTTTCGGTCATCCCCCACGCGTGCGCGACTTCGACGCCGGCCTTCATGAAACGCTCGATCATCGCGCGCGGCGCGGCCGATCCGCCAATGATGACGCGTTGCAGCCTGCCATAATCGATGCCCGTCGCATCCATATGGCCGAACATTGCCAGCCATACGGTCGGAACGCCCGCGCTATGCGTCACGCCCTCGTCGTGCATCAGGTCGCATAGAACCTGCGCGTCGTTGGTTGCCGAAAAGACCAGCTTGGCGCCGACGGTCGCAGCCGCAAAGGGAATGCCCCAGCTGTTGGCATGGAACATGGGCACGATCGGCAGGATGACGCTGCGGTTCGACATGTCGAACACGTCGGGCTGGATCTCGGTGATCGCATGGATGACGTTCGAGCGATGTTCGTAAAGGACGCCCTTCGGGTTGCCCGTCGTCCCGCTCGTATAGCAAAGCCCGACCGGGTCGCGCTCGTCGAGTTCGACCCATTCGAAACTTCCATCCTCGGCGTCGATCAGGTCGCGGTACGAGAGATAGCCTTCGCGCGCCGGCGCATCGAACAGGATGAAATGCTCAACCGTCGGCAATTGCGGGCGCAGCCGCTCGACGATCGGCAGGAACATCGCATCGAACAACAGCACGCGATCGTCGGCATGGTTGATGATGTAGATGAGCTGCTCGTCGAACAACCGCGGGTTCACCGTGTGCAACACACCGCCCATGCCTGCGCTGCCGTACCAGCTGACCAAGTGATGGGCATGGTTCATCGCCAGCGTCGCAATGCGGTCGCCCTTCTGCACTCCCAGCTTCGTCATCGCGGCGGCGAAGCGGCGTGCATCCGTTCCGACCTCCCCCCAAGTCGTCCGCGTCATGCTGCCATCCGCCCAGCGCGACACGATCTCGCGCCCCGCATGCTCGCGCGCGGCATGATCGATCAGGCTGGTGACGAGTAATGGCTGGCCCTGCATTCCCATAACGACATCCTCTTGTGGTTTTGCCTAGGGATAAGGCCGCAAAGGGGGGCGGTGCAAGGGCCAAGCCAAAAACAACCGCTCCTCCAAAGCGAGGCGCCGTCATCCGTTAGATTCTGCCGAGCCGGAGGTTGGGAATTAGCGAGGCAAACGGGGGCCGTGCCTGTCTAGCGCACCCGGAAATCGCGTTGCGCGACGAGCGAAAGCGCCGCTTCGCTCACCCCCGCGACCATTTCGAGGCGCGAGACGGTGTCGGGCCCTAGCGCGAAACCGCGCCCCAGTTCGACATGAATATCCTCGTCGGTCAGCGGGTCGCGGGTCGCGATGACAACCTTCCCGCGTGCATCGTCGCGCTTTTGCAGGAAGCTCGCGATTTCGGGGATCGCGTCGGGCAACTCGACCCGGCAAGTCAGCTGCAGCGCGGCCGTCGCGGCGATGTCCACGAGCGATTGGGCGCCGCGCACCGTCACGCGCGGCGTTTCCTCGCCCTCGAGCAGGTCGAGTTCGACCGACAGAATCGCGCAGCCGCCATCGGCTGCCAGCGCTTCGAGCGTCTTGCTCGCGATCTCGTCGAAACAGCTCGACTGGAACTGCCCGCTGCGATCCGACAGCGTCAGGTTGAGGAAGCGATTGCCGCGCTGCGACACCCTCGGCCGCGCGCTTTCGACCATGCCCGCCATCACCATCGGAATGCGCGTTCCCGGCGTCATTTCGACATTGGCGCAGATATCGCCATAGGAGCGCGCCCCGCGCGCCGAGATGATCGCCTCATATTGCTCGACCGGATGCGACGAGAAATAGAAGCCGAAGGCGTCCTTCTCACGCGTCATCCGTTCGGCGAGCGTCCACGGTTCCGCCGCGGGCAGCTGCAACGCCGGTGCGATGGCGATGTCGCCGCCGAACAGGCCGCCCTGCCCCGTCGACCGTTCGTGCGCCGAGCTGTTGGCGCACGCGAGCAGGCTTTCGGCACCGGCAAAGGCGCGCGGACGGTCGGGTTCAATCGGATCGAAGGCCCCCGCGCCCGCCAGCGCCTCGATCTGGCGCCGGTTGAGCAGCTTGGGATCGATGCGGCTCGCGAAATCGTCGAGCGAGGCGAAATCGCCCTTGGCGCGTTCGGCGACGAGCGCCTCCATCGCCTTCTCGCCCACGCCCTTGAGCGCGCCAAGCGCGTAACGCACCGTCAGCCCGTCATCGCCGCGCCCGACCGAGAAATCGGCCTCGCTGTCGTTGACCGACGGCGGCGCAATGCCGACGTCGAGGCGGCGCATATCGTCGATGAAGATTGACAATTTGTCGGTCTGGTGGCTGTCGAATGACATCGACGCCGCGAAAAATTCGTGCGGATAATGCGCCTTCAGCCACGCCGTCTGGTACGACAGCAAGGCGTAGGCGGCGGCGTGGCTCTTGTTGAAGCCATAGCCCGCAAACTTGTCGATCAAGTCGAACAGCTCGTTCGCCGCCTTCGGCGCGATTTGGTTATGCTCGCCGCAGCCCTTCACAAAGGTCTCGCGCTGCGCGTCCATCTCCGCCTGGACTTTCTTGCCCATCGCGCGGCGCAAAAGGTCGGCGCCGCCAAGGCTGTAGCCCGCCAGGATCTGCGCCGCCTGCATCACCTGTTCCTGATAGACGAAGATGCCGTAGGTTTCGGCGAGGATGCCTTCGAGCAGCGGGTGCGGATAGGCGATCGACTCGCGGCCGTTCTTGCGCGCGCCGAACAGCGGGATATTGTCCATCGGCCCCGGTCGATAGAGCGCGACGAGCGCGATAATGTCGCCGAAATTGGTCGGCTTCACCGCCGACAGCGTGCGCCGCATCCCTTCGGATTCCAGCTGGAACACCCCGACAGTCTCGCCGCGCTGAAGCAATTCGTAAACGGCCGTATCGTCCCACGCGAGCGCGTCGAGATCGACATCGACTCCGCGCAGCGCCAGCAGCCGCTTTGCTTCCTTCAGAACCGACAGCGTCTTCAGCCCGAGGAAGTCGAATTTCACCAGACCCGCGGTTTCGACATATTTCATGTCGAACTGCGTCACCGGCATGTCCGAACGCGGATCGCGATAGAGCGGCACGAGCTGGTCGAGCGGACGGTCGCCGATCACCACCCCCGCCGCGTGCGTCGAGCTGTGCCGCGGCAGGCCTTCGAGTTGACGCGCCATGTCGAACAGGCGGCGCACCCCGTCGTCCTGCTTATATTCGGTCATCAACTCGGCAACGCCGTTGAGCGCACGTTCGAGCGTCCACGGATCGGTCGGATGGTTCGGCACCAGCTTCGCGAGCCGGTCGACCTGCCCATAGCTCATCTGGAGCACGCGGCCCGTGTCCTTCAGAACCGCGCGCGCCTTCAGCTTACCGAAGGTGATGATCTGCGCAACGGTATCGCGGCCGTATTTCTCCTGCACATAGCGGATCACTTCGCCGCGCCGCGTTTCGCAGAAGTCGATGTCGAAGTCGGGCATCGATACGCGTTCGGGGTTGAGGAAGCGTTCGAACAGCAGGCCGAGCTTCAGCGGATCGAGGTCGGTGATCGTCAGCGCCCAGGCGACGACGCTGCCCGCGCCCGAACCGCGCCCCGGTCCGACCGGAATGTCATGCGCCTTCGCCCATTTGATGAAGTCGGCAACGATCAGGAAATAGCCGGGGAAACCCATCTGCGTGATGACGTCGACCTCGAAGTCGAGCCGCGTGACATAGGCTTCGCGCTCTTCGTCCGTGATCTCGGGATAATGTGTCAGGCGCGCCGTCAGCCCGGCATGCGCGTCGGCCTTGAGCTGCGCCGCCTCGCCCTCGCGGTCGCCGGCAAGGCTGGGCAGGATCGGCTTGCGCTTCGGCGCCATAAACGCGCAGCGCTGCGCGATGACGAGCGTGTTGTGGATCGCCTCGGGCAGGTCGCTGAACGCATCCTCCATCGCCTCGGCGGGCTTTAGCCAGGCCTCGGGGCTCGACACGCGCCGGTCCTCGCTCTCGACATAGGCCGATTGCGCGATGCACAGCATCGCGTCATGCGCGGGGTGGAATTGCGGCTCGACGAAATTCGCCGGGTTGGTCGCGACGATCGGCAGCGCGCGCGCGTAAGCGAGATCGATCAGCGCTGCTTCGGCCGCGATTTCGACCTCGTCGCCGCGCCGCGACAATTCGATATAGAGCCGCCCGCCGAACAGCGCCTCCAATTGCTCGACATAGTCGTCGGCCGCGGTCTTCTGCTCGCCCGCCAGCAGCCGCGCCAGCGCGCCCTCGCCGCCGCCGGTCAGGCAGATCAGGCCGTCGGTCTTGCCGGCGATATCGGAGAGCGTGACATGCGGGTCCTGCTCGACCGGGCGCCCGAGATGCGCCGCCGACACGAGCGCGCAGAGATTGTCATAGCCCGTATCGTCCTGCGCATAGAGCGCGAGCCAGTCGATCTGCGGCGCGCCGTTCGCCAGCCGCTGTCCGGGCCGCGCAACGCTCAGCAGCGCGCCGACGATCGGTTGCACGCCCGCCGCCTTGCACGCGTCGCCGAAGGCCATGACGCCATAAAGGCCGTTACGATCGGCTACAGCAATCGCCGGAAACCCGCGCTCGCGCGCGGCTTTCGCAATCGCCTTGGGCTCGATCGCCCCCTCCAGCATGGTGAAGCTGGAAAAGACGCGCAGGGGAACGAAGGGGCTGTAGGCCATCGGATGACGCTACAGTGACAGCACTGATTCTGCCAAGGCTTAACCCAGCAGTTCCTCAATCTCTTTGCGTAGTTGCTCGGGCTTCGTCGTCGGCGCGTGGCGCGACACCGTCTTGCCGGTCCGATCGACGAGGAATTTGGTGAAATTCCATTTGATGCCGCTACCGAGCAGTCCGCTCTTTTCCTTCTTCAGATGTTTGAAAATCGGGTCGGCCTCATCGCCGTTGACGTCGATCTTTGCCATCAGCGGAAAGCTGACATCATAGGTCAGCGAGCAGAAATTCTTGATTTCCTCTGCATCGCCCGGCTCCTGTGCGCCGAACTGGTTGCACGGGAATGCCAGTATCTCGAACCCCCGATCCTTATAGTCGCGGTACAGCTCCTCCAGCCCCTCATATTGCGGGGTGAAGCCGCATTTGGAGGCCGTGTTGACGATCAGCAGCACCTTGCCCTTATAGTCGGCCAGCGACTGCGTTCCGCCGCCGGGCAGCTTCGCCGAAAGATCATAAAGCGCCATAATCCGTCCCCTTCTGTCGGCGCGAGCCTACGCCTCGATGTGCCCCTCGTGCAAGCGGAGCACGCGGTCCATCTTGGCAGCGAGGCGCTCGTTGTGCGTCGCCACCAGCGCCGCCGAGCCATGATCGCGCACCAGTTTGACGAACTGGTCGAACACCCGGTCTGCGGTTGCCTCGTCGAGATTCCCCGTCGGCTCGTCGGCGAGCACGAGCAGGGGCCGGTTCGCGAGCGCGCGCGCTACCGCGACGCGTTGCTGCTCGCCGCCCGACAGCTTGCTCGGCTTGTGATGCAGCCGCTCGCCCAGCCCCAGCCGCCCGAGCAGGTCGGCGGCGCGCTCCTCCGCTTCGGCCTGCGTCGCGCCGCGGATCAGTTGCGGGAGCACGACATTCTCGATCGCGTTGAAATCGGGGAGCAGGTGATGAAACTGATAGACGAAGCCGATCTTCTCGCGCCGCGTCTTGGTCCGCTCGCCCTGTTCGAAGCGCGTGACATCCTCGCCGTCGATGCGGATCGTGCCCCCAAAGCCGCCCTCGAGCAGGCCCACCGCCTGCAGCATGGTCGACTTGCCCGATCCGGAAGGGCCGAGCAGCGCCACGATCTCGCCGCGGCGAAGGCTGGCGCTGACGCCGCGCAGCACGTCGATCCTCACCTCACCCTGCGTGAAGCTGCGCTTCAGATCGATCAGTTCCAGCGCGACATCATTCATAACGCAGCACCTGCACAGGGTCGGTATTAGCCGCCTTGAACGCCGGATAGAGCGTCGCAAGGAAGCTGAAGACGATCACCATGATCACGATCACGGTGATTTCGACCGGATCGGGCTTTGACGGCAATTCGGTGAGGAAGCGGATCGACGGGTCCCATAACGGCTGGCCGGTAATGAACTCGACCCCGCGCAACACGCCTTGGCGGAAATAAAGCAGGCTGAACCCGACGATCATGCCGGCGATCGTCCCGGCAATGCCGATCGAAAGCCCGATTGCCATGAAGATACGCATCACGGAATCGCGCGGCGCGCCCATCGTGCGCAAAATCGCCATGTCGCGCGTCTTCGCGCGCACCAGCATGATCAGCGACGATATGATGTTGAACGATGCGACAAGGATGATCAGCGACAGGATCACGAACATCGCGACACGCTCGATCGACAGCGCCTCGAACAGGCTCGCGTTCATCGATCGCCAGTCGGACACCACCGCCTTTGCCGCCACCTTTTCGGCCAGCGGCTGCAATATCTCGCCGACCTTGTCGGGGTCGGTCGTCTTGACCTCGATCATCTGCACCTGGTCCCCGGTGAGCAGCAGCAACTGCGCATCTTCCATCGGCATCACGACATAGGCCTTGTCGAAATCATAGACGCCGATCTCGAAAATCGCCGACACGCGGTAACTGATCTCGCGCGGTACCGTGCCGAAGGGGGTCGAGCGCCCCGCGGGGTTAATGATCGTCAGGTTCGATCCCACCGTGGCGCCCAAATTTCGGGCGAGTTCGCTGCCGATCGCGACATTGCCCGATCCCGGGGTCAATGAATTGAGGCTACCCTGAAGAACCTTGCCGTTCAGCGTCTCGTTCTTGCGGATGTCGGGCACAGTCATGCCGCGTACCAAAATCCCCTCGACGCGTCCGCTATAGGTGCCGAGCAAGGGCTGCTCGATCAGCGGTGTCGCCGACACGACGCCGGGGGTCGCTTTCGCCTGTTTCAGGACATCCTGCCAGTCATCGATCCGCCCGCCAAAGCCCTGCACCACCGCATGGCCGTTCAAGCCGACGATCTTGTCGAACAAGTCGGAACGCACACCGTTCATCACGCTCATCACGATCACCAGCGCTGCGACGCCGAGCATGACCGCCGTAAAGCTGAACGCTGCGGCGACGAAGATAAACCCTTCGCCGCGCTGCGGGAGCAAATAGCGTTTGAAGATGGTGCGTTCGTACGGACGCAGGATCATGGAGCGATTGGCCTTTGCGGCGCAGGAAAAGGTTCGCGCATTGCGCCGCTTTAGGCAGGTCAGACAGTGCTGGCAATGGGCGCCTGCGTGACGTCAAAAGCCAAATGATTATATGAATGTGTTGCGCTTAGGTCACAGCGGCCGGCAAAATCGGGGCCAACTACCCGCCAGAGGGTGACAAAGCCCAACTGCGGACCTACTCCGATGGCTTCTGGTTCAACGCGGCCCAAAGGCCCGGCTCCAGGGAGTGCAAGCCTTTCGCCGGGCTTGCAACAAAGGGGGATGGCGAGTGTTCGTCACAGGCGCCCGGGTCTTGGAAACGAGGCCCGGGCGTTGTGATTCCGGCCCTAGCCTTCGCTCTCGCTGATATCTTCGAGCATATCGGCATCAAGCACGCGCACGCGCCCCTGTTCGAGCGAAATCACACCCGATTCCTCCCAACTCTTGAGCTGGCGATTGATATGCTCGCGGCTCATGCCGGCAAAGTTGCCGAGTTCGGTCTGGCTGAGCTCGACGCGCTGCGATGCCTCGACATCCTTGCGGATCAGCCGCTTGAGGTAGCGCGCAAGCCGCGGACCCGACGCATAAGCGCGGTCACTTTCGATCGTCTGGTCGGCGGTGCGCAGTCGCCGAGCGAGCTGCTGCATCAGCGACCAGGCGAATTCGGGATGGCTCGCGGCAAAATCCTTGAGCGCATTGCGGCCGAGCTGGAGCGCGCTGCCGGCACTCGTCGCGGTCACCGACGCCGTGCGTTCGCCGCCGTCGAGCAGCGCGATCTCGCCGAGCACCGCACCGGGTTCGGCATAGGCGAGCACGATTTCGCGCCCGCCCGAGGTTAGCATCGACACGCGCGCGGTGCCCTCGGTCAGGATCAGCATCATGTCGCCCGGGTCGCCCTGGACGAGCAATTCCTTGCCCTTGACGAAATTGACCTGCACCGCGCGGCGCGCGATTTCGGCCCAATCTTCGACCGAAAGCCCGGAAAAGATGCTGTCGGGGCCCTGCAACTCGGCGAGTCTCGCGTGATCCATTGCCCCTACACCCCTTTTGCCTGGCGCTAGACTAGCCGGCTCTGCTTCACCGCCGCTTCGATGAACCCCGCGAACAAGGGATGCGGGTCGAACGGCTTCGACTTGAGTTCCGGATGGAACTGCACCCCGATAAACCACGGATGGTCGGGGCGCTCAACGATTTCCGGCAACATGCCGTCGGGCGACATGCCCGAAAAGACCAGACCGCCCTTCTCCAGCCGCTCGCGATAGGCGTTATTGACCTCGTAACGGTGACGATGACGCTCGCTGATGTCGTTCGCGCCATAGACGCTCGCGACATGGCTGTTCGGCGACAGCTTCGCCTCATAGGCGCCGAGGCGCATCGTGCCACCCATATCGGTGTCGGCGCCGCGCTTTTGCAGGCCTTCGGCGCTCATCCACTCGGTGATCATGCCGACGACAGGCTCGTCGGTCGGGCCGAATTCGGTGCTCGACGCGTCGGCGATGCCGCTCGTGTTCCGCGCCCCTTCGATGCACGCCATCTGCATGCCGAGGCAGATGCCGAAGAAGGGCACATTGCGTTCGCGCGCAAAGCGCACGCTCGAAATCTTGCCCTCGGACCCGCGCTCGCCAAAACCGCCGGGCACCAGAATGCCGTGCATCGGCTCGAGATTGGCGGCCAGATCCTCGTCGCGTTCGAACATTTCGGCGTCGAGCCAGCGGATGTTGACTTTAACCCGGTGCGCCATGCCGCCGTGGACCAGCGCTTCGTTGAGCGATTTATAGGCGTCGGGCAGCGACACATATTTACCGACGACGCCAATCGTGACTTCGCCCTCCGGATGCTGCTTGCGGTCCATGATGTCGTACCAGCGCGACAGGTCGGGCGCGGGCGCGTCATGGATGCCGAACGCGCGCAGCACTTCGCTGTCGAGACCTTCGCCATGATATTGGACGGGGACCGAATAGATGCTGTCGGCGTCGAGCGCAGGGATCACCGCTTCCTTGCGGACGTTGCAGAAGAGCGCGATCTTGGCGCGCTCGCTCTCGGGCAACGGCTTTTCGCAGCGGCAGAGCAGGATGTCGGGCTGGACGCCGAGCGACGCGAGTTCGCGCACGCTGTGCTGCGTCGGCTTGGTCTTCAGTTCGCCCGCGGCGGCGATGTAAGGCACCAGCGTGACGTGGACCGAGATCGCGTTTTCGCGTCCCTCTTCATTTTTGAGCTGCCGGATCGCCTCGATGAACGGCAGCGATTCGATATCGCCGACGGTGCCGCCGATCTCGCACAGCACGAAATCGAGGTCGTCGATCTCGGCCCGCGCGAATTCCTTGATCGCGTCGGTGACGTGCGGGACGACCTGCACTGTCGCGCCCAGATAGTCGCCGCGGCGTTCCTTGGCGATGATGCCCTGATAGATGCGGCCCGAGGTGACATTGTCGCTCTGCCGCGCCGCAACGCCGGTAAAACGTTCATAATGACCAAGGTCGAGGTCGGTCTCGGCCCCGTCGTCGGTCACATAGACCTCACCATGCTGATAGGGCGACATCGTGCCCGGATCGACATTCAGATAGGGATCGAACTTCCGGATACGGACACGATAGCCACGCGCCTGCAACAAGGCAGCGAGGCTAGCCGCCATCAAACCTTTGCCAAGCGAGGAGACCACGCCGCCGGTGATAAAAATGAACCGCGCCATGGGAGGAAAGACTTACTCAACGGGAGGGGGACGGCGCAAGCCGTCGAATCGCATCCGGCGGAAATTATTTCCGCCGGGCGGGCTCAAGCGGAGGCCGAAGCCACCGGTTATTTCTTGGCGGGCGGTGCCTGCGCGGGAGCCGGAGCGGCTTCCGGGGTTGCCGCCGCGGCAGCTGCTGCTGCCAGCGGATCGTCGCTCGCCGGAGCGGGCGCCGCGCCTGCCGGTGCGCCCTGTGCGGGCTGCGCCGGGCCGGTCAGCGCCGACGAACCGCTCGTCTGCGGCTGCGCGGTCTTCGACAGCGAGGTGTCGATCGTCGAACCGCTGCGGCCGACCGAGGCCATTGCCGCAAGCAGGATCGACAGCGCAACAAAAGCCGTCGCGAGGATCGTCGTCGCGCGGGTCATGAAATCCGCTGCGCCGCGCGCCGAAAGCAGGCCCGCAGGGCTGCCGCCGACGCCCAGGCCGCCACCTTCGGACTTCTGCATCAGAATGACGCCGATCATCGCCGCGGCCACGAGCGCCTGCAGGACGAGAATGAAGGTGAAGAGGCTGGACATCATATTTTCCCGAACTTGCGCGACCTCAAACGGACCGCGCCCGCGGCGCACATAGAGACGAAGCGTCGAAGCTTCAACCCGCGAGTGTCGCCGCCGCCGCAATGATCGGCACGAATTTCGTCGCCGTCAGGCTCGCGCCGCCGACCAGTGCGCCGTCGACGTCGCCGGCATCCAACAGTTCGGCGGCATTCTCGCCATTGACCGACCCGCCGTAGAGAATGCGCATATCCTCCGCAGCGCCGCCGAAGCGCGCGGCAAGCGCCCCGCGGATCGCGCCATGCATCGCCGCGACGTCCGCGACGGTGGGCACCAGCCCGGTTCCGATCGCCCAGATCGGTTCATAAGCGATGGCAAGGCTTTGCGCGTCGAAATTATCGGGGACCGATCCCGCAATTTGCGCCAGCACATAATCGATCGCGCCGCCCGATTCGCGTATTTCGCGCGGTTCGCCAACGCACAGGATGACCGAGAGACCCGTCGCGAGGCCCGCTTCGGCCTTTGCGCGCACATCGGCGTCGCTTTCGGCAAAGCCTTCGCGCCGCTCGCTATGTCCGACGATCACGACGCTCGCACCGATATCGGTCAGCATCGGCGCCGCGACCGATCCGGTGAAGGCGCCCGAGGCGGCGCTATGGCAATCCTGCCCGCCAATTGCCCTGCCCGGCGCCGCGGCGGCCATCGCGCCGATCAGCGTGAAGGGCGGGCAGATCGCGACGTCGACCGTGGAATGATCGTCAGCGGCAGCAAAAATGGCCTGCGCCTCGCCGAGAGCATCCGACAGGCCGTTCATTTTCCAGTTGCCGACCACATATTTGCGCCGCGCCATCCCTGTCTCTCCCACTACTTTAACGTTGCCCGTGCCCTAGCGGCGCGCGGGGGCGATAGGCAAGCCGCGTTGCACGCGCATGAAAAGCTCCTTTCCAGCCTTGATGCGGCACGACCTCCCGCCTAAAGCAACGCGCAACCGCGCCTGACCCGCGCCCTGCCGGAAAGAATGCCCGTTCCATGATTACCGCTATTCGCGCCATGTTTGCTTCGACGATCGGCAAATTCCTTGCCCTCGGCTTCGTCGTCCTCGTGGGGCTCGCCTTCGCGCTCGGCGATGTGACGGGCAATTCGACCTTTGGCGGGATCGGCGACGCGAATGTCGCCAAGGTCGGCAGCGAACAGATCGGCGTCGGCGAACTGCGCGAGCGCGCGCGGCAGGCTTATAATCAGGCGCGTCAGCAACAGCCGGGTCTCACGATGGCGGCCTTTGTCGAATCGGGCGCGCTCGACCAGGTCCTCGATCAGCTTGTCGAAGGGCTCGCCTTCGACCAGTTCGCGACCGACATGGGTTTCAGCGTCAGCAAGCGCCTCATCGACGGCCGCATCGCCGACCTGCCCGCCTTCGCCGGCGTGTCGGGCAAGTTCGACCAAAAGGTCTTCGAAAATTTCCTGCGCCAGAACGGCCTGACGGAAACCCAGCTTCGCCGCGACCTGCGCCAGCAATTGCTGATCGAGCAGCTTGCCGCGCCGATCGCGACGATGCCGCGCATCGCGCCGGGCATGGCGCAGCCCTATGCTGCGCTGTTGATGGAACAGCGGCGCGGACAGGCGACCTTCATTCCGGCGAGCCCCTTTGCGCCGACCGCCGACCCCGGCGACGCCGCGCTCAAGACGTTCCTGTCGCAGAATGCGGCAAAGTTCACGGTCCCCGAACGCCGCGTCATCCAATATGCGCTTTTCGATCGCAGTGCGGTGCCGGTTCCCGCGGTCAGCGACGCCGAAATCGCCAAATTCTATAAGGACAATGCCGCGCAATATGCCGCGAGCGAGACGCGCCGCTTTGCGCAGGTGATCGTTCCCGACCAGGCGGCCGCTACGGCGCTCGCCGCCAAGGTTCGCGGCGGCACCTCGCTCGCCGCTGCGGCGCAGGCTGCGGGTCTTTCGGCCTCGACCACCGGCGACCTCACCCAGTCGGCTTATGCCGCGACGAGCAGCGCCGCCGCCGCCAAGACAGCCTTTGCCGCCAAGCGCGGCGACCTGATCGGCCCGACGCAGACCGGCCTCGGCTGGACGGTCGCGCGCGTCGAGGATGTCACAGGGCGCCCGGCACGCAGCCTCGCCGACGCCACCGCCGAAATTCGCACCGAACTTGGCAAGAACAAAGCGAACGAGGCGATCGTCGATTATTATAATTCGCTTCAGGACGCCGTGAACGGTGGCGCCGCGGTCGAGGAAGTCGCGGCCGACCGCAAACTCCAGCTCGTCGAGACGCCCGCGATCCTGCCCAGCGGCCGCGCGCCCGGGCAGCCTGCTTTTGTGCCGGCACCCGAACTTGCCCCTCTCGTCGCGCAGGCCTTCCAGGCCGCAGGTGAAGGCGAAGCCCATATCGCGACCCTGGTCGAGAATGAGAAATTCGCCGTCTATGCGGTCAAGTCGATCGTCGCCGCAGCGCCGCCACCGTTCGCGCAGATCCGCGGCGACCTGCTCAGCGAATGGCGTTTTGCCGAAGGGCAGAAGGTCGCCCGCGACAAGGCGCGCGCGATCGTCAAAGCGGTCGAAGGCGGCAAGAGCCTCAATGAAGCCGTCGCTGCCGCTGGTCCGAATATCGGCAATGTCCAGACGATCGGCGGCCGCCGCGCCGAGTTGGGCGCAGGCGGCAAGCCCGTCCCGCCCGAACTCGCGCTCCTCTTCTCGATGGCCAAGAACAGCATCAAGACGCTCGAAATCCCCGGCAATCGTGGCTGGATGGTGATCGCGCTCAATGACGTTCAGCGCCCCGATCCGAAGGCGATCGAGCCGCAGCGCGTCGCCGCGATCGCGCAGCCGCTCGCACCGGCATTCGGCAATGAGCTGATCGAGCAACTGTCAGCGGAAGCCAAGCGCCGCGTGGGCGTGACGATCAACAAGAAGCTCGTCGACCAATTGCGCGCCGAACTGACCGGCACCGCGCCGGTCGCCGAATAAGGGTGAGCCTCGAAGGCAGGGCCGCCGCGCTCGAAGCGCTGGCGCAAGGCCGCGGCGCGGTCGTCTGGCAGCGGCTGATCGCCGACATCGAAACTCCGGTCTCGGCGGCGCTCAAGCTGATCGAGCCGGGGCGCGGCGACTGGGTGCTCGAATCGGTCGAAAGCGGCGAAACGCGCGGACGCTACAGCCTGCTCGGCCTCGACCCCGATTTGATGTTCGAGGTCACCGGCGACGCCGCGCGGATCAACCGCGACTGGCGTACCGACCGCGACGCGTTCCGGCCCCTCGCCACCCCCGCGCTCCAGGCGCTGCGCGACCTCGTCGCTGAATGCCGCTTCGACGTGCCCGAAGGGCTGCCCAAGGCGCTCGCAACGCTCGTCGGCTTCTTCGCCTATGAAACGATCGGCCTCGTCGAGCGCATCCCGCGCGCGCCGGGAGCCGGTCTCGGCCTTCCCGACATGGTGTTCGTGCGCCCGACGACGATCCTCGTCTTCGACCGCCTCGCCGACGAATTGTTCCTGATCGCGCCGATCTGGCCCGATGCTGATGGTGCCATCGACCGGATGATCGAGGCGGCGCAGGACCGGCTTGATGCCACTGCCGCACGGCTGTCGAGCGTCAGCGCCCACGCCGAGCGCGCACCGACCGACGCGCTGCCGTCCGACATCGCGGCGAACCCCGCAACGACGCCCGCGCATTTTGCGCAGATGGTCGCCACCGCGAAGGACTATATCGCCGCGGGCGACATTTTTCAGGTCGTCCTGTCGCAGCGTTTCTCGACGCCGTTCGACCTGCCGCCCTTCGACCTCTACCGCGCGCTCCGCCGTGTGAACCCCTCGCCTTTCCTCTATTTCCTCGACCTGCCCGGCTTCGCGCTGATCGGCTCGTCGCCCGAGATCCTCGTCCGGGTCCGCGACGGCGAAATCACCATCCGCCCGATCGCCGGCACGCGTCCGCGCGGCCGCACGAGTGCCGAGGATGTCGAGAACCGCGAATCCCTGCTCGCCGATCCCAAGGAACGCGCCGAGCATCTGATGCTGCTCGACCTCGGCCGCAACGACGTCGGCCGCGCGGCAGTGGGCGGCAGCGTGACTGTCACCGACAGCTACACCGTCGAATTCTACAGCCACGTCATGCACATCGTATCGAACGTCATCGGCCGCATCGCGCCCGACAAGGATGCGATCGACGCACTGTTCGCCGGCTTCCCGGCGGGCACCGTCAGCGGTGCGCCGAAAGTGCGCGCCTGCCAGATCATCGCCGAACTCGAAGCCGATGCGCGCGGACCCTATGCCGGCGGCGTCGGCTATTTCGCTCCCGACGGCAATATGGACAGCTGCATCGTGCTGCGCACCGCGATCGTCAAGGACGGCGAGATGCACGTCCAGGCGGGCGCGGGTATCGTCGCCGACAGCGACCCCGCCTATGAACAGCGCGAGTGCGAGGCCAAGGCCGGCGCGCTCTTCGCCGCCGCGCGCGAGGCGGTGCGGCTGGCCGGAACGCCTGGTTACGGGCAATAGCTTGACCTTGCCCGGCGGGACGCTAGCGTCCCGCCATGCTCAAATATCTAGCTCCGCTCGCCCTGCTCATCGCGGGCACCGCTCCCGCTCACGCCCAGCTCGAAAGCGCCGTCGAGGGCGACGCCATCCTCAAGGATTTCACCTTCGCGACGGGTGAAAAACTGCCCGAAATCAGGATGCACTATACGACGCTCGGCACGCCGCAGCGCGATAACAAGGGTAATGTCACCAACGCCGTGATGATCCTCCACGGCACCGGCGGCAGCGGCAAACAATTCTTCCAGCCGCAATTTGCCAACGAGCTTTTCGGCCCCGGCCAACCGCTCGACACCGGCAAATATTATGTCATCCTGCCCGACAATATCGGCCACGGTGCCTCGTCCAAGCCGAGCGACGGGCTGCGCATGAAATTCCCGCGCTACGATTATAACGACATGGTGAGTGCGCAGCACCGGATGCTCACCGAAAAGCTGGGCGTGAAGAAACTGAAGCTCATCCTCGGCACGTCGATGGGCTGTATGCACGCCTTCGTCTGGGGCGAAACATGGCCCGACTTCGCTGAGAAGCTCGCTCCCTTCGCCTGCCTTCCCGTCGAGATCGCGGGCCAGAACCGCATGTGGCGCACGCTGTCGATCGACGCGATCAAGGCCGATCCGCTGTGGAAAGACGGCAATTATACCGATCCGCCCGCCGCGGGCCTGCGCACCGCCGCCTCGCTCGTCCTGATCGCGGGCGCCAACCCTTACGCGCTACAGGCGCAATATCCGACGCGCGAAGCGGCAGAGAAATACAAGGACGAAGCTTTCGCGCGCGCATTTGGCCGGAGCGACGCGAACGACACCATCTACCAGCTCGACAGCTCGCGGACCTACAATCCCTGGCCGAATCTCGAAAAGATCCGCGTGCCCGTGCTCTGGATCAATTCGGCCGACGATTTCATCAACCCGCCCGCCTATGGCATCACTGAAAAGGCAGCGGCGCGCATGAAGACGACAAAGTTCATCCTCATCCCCGCGAGCGCCGAAACCAAGGGGCACGGCACCCACACCTGGGCGAAATTCTGGAAGGACGATCTCGCGAAGCTGATGGCACAGTAACGAAGGAAGAGTTGAACCCCGAAAAGCTTCTATCCCTTCCCCCTCCCCTCCAAAACCGTTAGTGCGCCCCCATGATCCTCGTCATCGACAATTATGACAGCTTCACCTTCAACCTCGTTCATTATCTGATCGAGCTGGGAACCGACGTGCGCGTCGAACGCAACGATGCGTTGACCGCGAGCGACGCGCTCGCGACCGGCGCCGATGCCATCCTCATCTCGCCCGGGCCGTGTACGCCGAATGAGGCAGGAATCAGCCTCGACCTCGTCGCCGCCTGCGCCGACGCGCGCCGTCCCTTGCTCGGCGTATGCCTCGGCCATCAGGCGATCGGCCAGCATTTCGGGGGAACCGTCCAGCGCGGCCATCTGATGCACGGCAAGACCTCTCCTGTCTGCCATGACAACAGCGGGCTTTACGCCGGCCTGCCCTCGCCCTTTCAGGCGACGCGCTATCACAGCCTCGAGGTCGTCGACATTCCCGCCGACCTCGTGATCAACGCGACGAGCGACGACGGCGCGGTGATGGGTTTCCGCCACACCGAACTGCCGATCCACGGGGTCCAGTTCCATCCCGAAAGCATCGCGACCGAACATGGCCATGCGATGCTCGCCAATTTCCTCAAGATCGCGGGGCTGCCGGTCGGCGAGCGCAAGGCGGCATGAGCCGCTTCGGGCCGTTTCCCGATCCTTCGGCGCTGCTCGATCACGACGAGGCGGCCGACGCCTTCGCGACGATGCTCGACGGCGGCGCGAGCGACGAGCAGGTCACCGAGTTCCTGATCGCACTATCCGATCGCGGCGAGACGATGGTCGAAATCGCCGCCGCGGCGCAAGCGATGCGCGACCGGCTGATCCCCGTTGCGGCCCCCAAGGGCGCGATCGACGTCTGCGGCACCGGCGGCGACGGTCATCACACGCTCAACGTCTCGACCGCAGTGTCGATCGTCGTTGCGGCGTGCGAGGTTCCGGTTGCAAAGCACGGAAATCGCGCGGCTTCTTCAAAATCCGGCGCGGCGGATACGCTGGAGGCGCTTGGCCTCGACATGGAGCGCGCCGACTGCATGGCCGAGGAACAGCTGGCCGACCTCGGCATCTGTTTCCTGTTCGCGGGCACCCGCCACCCGGCGATGAAGCGCATCATGCCGATCCGCAAGGCGATCGGCCGCCGCACGATCTTCAACCTGATGGGCCCCCTCGCCAATCCGGCGCGCGTCACGCGCCAGCTCGTCGGCATCGCGCGGCCCGCCTATGTTCCCGTTTATGCCGAGGCGCTCCACCGGCTCGGAACCGAGCATTCGCGCGTGATTTCTGGCGACGAGGGGCTCGACGAACTATCGCTCGCGGGCGGCAATGAGGTTGCGGTCATAACGCCCGAAGGCGTCCGCATGCAGCGCAGCGCAGCCGCCGATGCGGGCCTTCCGACGCGCTCGCTCGCCGAGATCCGCGGCGGCGACGCCCAATATAACGCAAAGGCGCTGCGCCGCCTGCTCGAAGGCGAACCGGGCGCGTATCGCGATGCCGTGCTCTATAACGCCGCCGAGGCACTCGTTGTCGCCGGGGCCGCCGACAGCTTGCTCGAAGGCGTCGAGGAAGCCGCCGAGGCGATCGACAAGGGCCTTGCCAACGCGCTGCTCAATTGCTGGATCGCCTATAAATGAACAAGCTCACCCAAATTCTAGCCACGAAGGCCGAGGAAGTGGCCGAACGCGCCGCGCTCCGTTCGCTATCCGAACTCGACGCGATCGACGCCGGCCCGGTGCGCGGTTTCGCCGCGGCTCTTCAGGCGAAGATCGTCGCAGGCGGTTTCGGCTTGATCGCGGAGATCAAGAAAGCATCGCCTTCCAAGGGACTGATAAGACAAGATTTCGACCCCGCCGATCATGCGCGCGCCTATGCCGCCGGCGGGGCGGCTTGCCTGTCCGTCTTGACCGACGCCCCCTATTTTCAGGGGCATGAGGATTATCTGGTTGCCGCGCGCGCCGCCTGCGCCCTGCCCGCGCTCCGCAAGGATTTCATGGTCGACCCCTGGCAGGTCGCCGAAGCGCGCGCGATCGGTGCCGACGCGATCCTGATCATCGTCGCTGCGCTCGAAGATGCCATGATGCGCGAGATCGAGGCGGCGGCCTTCGAACGCGGCATGGATGTGCTCGTCGAGGTGCATGACGAAGCCGAACTCGATCGCGCGCTGACCCAGCTCCAGTCGCGCCTGATCGGCGTCAACAACCGCGACCTTCGCACCTTCGAAACCGACCTCGCGGTCACCGAGCGCCTCGCAAAGCTGGTCCCGCCGGGTACCTTGCTCGTCGGTGAAAGCGGCATCGCGCGCCGCGCCGATTGCGAAAGACTGGCGCAAAGCGGCGTAAAGGCTTTCCTCGTCGGCGAAAGCTTGATGCGTCAGGACGACGTCACGGCGGCAACGAAGGCACTGCTGGAGGGGTGAATTCCGAAGGCAATCGGGTTCGCCTGCCCGGCCCCGGTCCGGGCGCGGGGACGGGCAGACTCACCTGCTCCTGCTAGACCCGTCCGTCGATGACCTTCCGCCAATGGTCATGGAGTCCAGCGGCGCCCGCACTGGTGAGGATCGCCATCGCCTCGCGAAGTTGCTCGTCGGACCAGTTCCACCACGCAAGTTCGAGCAGCCGGGCAATATCCGCATCGTCGAAGCGTTTTCGGATCACCTTCGACGGGTTGCCACCGACGACGGCATAGGGTTCGACGTCGCGGGTGACGAGGGCGCGTGTCCCGATCACGGCGCCGTCGCCGATCTTGACCCCGGGCATGATGATCGCTTCCGATCCGATCCATACATCGTTGCCGATTACGGTGTCGCCTGCCGGCTCGAAGCCGTTGGCCGCACCAGCAAAGGCGGGCACCTCGGGCATCCAGAAAAAGGGGAAGGTACTGATCCAGTCGTTCCGGTGTCCTTGATTTCCCGCCATGATGAAGGCAGCCCCCGATCCGATCGAACAAAAGCTACCGATGATCAGCCTGTCGACGCCCGCATCGGGAAAAAGGAAGCGGGCGCAGTCGTCGAAACTGTGCCCATGGTAATAGCCCGAATAATAGCTGTAGCGGCCGACGACGATGTTCGGGTTCGTAACCTGTCGATCAAGCGTAATGCCCTTGAAGGGGCTTTCGAAGAAGTTTTTCACAAAATCACCATTGAATCCGAGCCATATCGATGGCTCCTGTGACGCGTTTACGCACGCAAACGCTGACCAGCACGCTCCGCGCATGCCGGGATCGAGGCTTCTCGCGTCGAAACGCGAAAGCCGATTCAGATGGTACAGTCTGCAGACTTCATACCGGACTGCATGCGCCAATTGTCTGTATGATTACAAGACCCGCATGCAATCTTGCTGACGGGCCGCTCGGGCTCAAACGAACCAAAACGACCAAAGCGTCTTGCCTTTCCGGCCAGCCATTGCTTGGTTTCGGCGACATGACGAAACCGACTCATCTCGACGAAACGGGCACCGCACATATGGTCGACGTCGGCGCCAAGCCCGCAACCCAGCGCCGCGCGGTCGCCGGCGGCCGCATCAGCATGTCGCCGGGCGCGCTCGAGGCGATCCGCAGCAGCAATGCACCCAAGGGCGACGTACTTTCGACCGCGCGCATTGCCGGCATCATGGCCGCGAAACGCACCGCTGATCTCATCCCGCTTTGCCATCCGCTCGCACTGACCAAGGTCGGCGTCGATTTCGCGTGGGAAGAAGGCGGCATATCGGTCACCGCCACCGCGCAGACGACCGGTCCCACCGGGGTCGAAATGGAAGCGCTCACCGCCGCGTCGGTCGCGCTACTCACGCTTTACGACATGGCCAAGGCGCTCGACCGCGCGATGATCCTCGGTGACATCCGCCTGCTCGAAAAGAGCGGCGGGCGCTCGGGCGACTGGCGCGCCGAATGAGCGGGCTGCTTCCCGTCGAGGAAGCTCAGAGTCGGCTGATTGCGCTACGCGCGCCGCTCGGTAGCGAAAATATTGCTTTTTCCGAGGCGCTTGGCCGCTATCTTTCGGAAGATGTCGTCGCCTTGCGCGATCAGCCCGCTGCACCGCTCTCGGCGATGGATGGCTATGCGATCCGTTTCGACGATCTGCCGGGGCCGTGGACGGTGATCGGCGAAACCGCCGCCGGCGCCCCGCCCGCCCGCCCGATCGGGCCCGGTGAAGCGATGCGTATCTTCACTGGCGCGATGCTCCCTGCCGGCGCCGACACGGTGATCGTTCAGGAAGATGTCGCGCATGACGCCGATATGCTGCGTTTGACCGGCGACGGCCCCGGCACGCGCGGGCGTCATATCCGGTCGCAAGCCGCCGATTTCGCCGCGGGCGACTGCCTGCTGCCTACAGGGACGCGCTTGACCCCGGGCGCGATCGCCGCTGCGGCGATGAGCGGCGCGGGGCAGCTTGCGGTTGGACGCCGCGCCCGCGTCGCTATCCTCACCACCGGTGACGAACTCGTCCAGCCCGGACACCCGCTCGCGCCGGGGCAGATCCCCGACAGCAATGGCGCGATGCTCTCCGCGATGCTCGCCGGCGAGGTCGACGGCCCCGTCCTCCCGCATCATATCCGCGACGACCGTGAGACACTTGCCAAAGTTTTGAAAGAGTTGGCACGACGTCACGACGTCATCGTGACCGTCGGCGGCGCCTCGGTCGGCGATCATGATCATGTCCGCGGCGCGCTCGACGATGCGGGCGGACGACTCGATTTCTGGAAGATCGCGATGCGTCCCGGCAAGCCGCTGATCGCCGGAATGCTCGGCGATGCGATCCTGCTCGGCCTTCCCGGCAACCCCTCGTCGGCCTTCGTCACCGCAACCTTGTTCCTTTTGCCGCTCGTCCGCTATCTGGCGGGCGCGCGCGAGCCGCTACCCGCCGTCCATCGGGCCCCGCTGGCTGCTCCGCTCGCCGAAGGCGGCGGGCGCCGCGACTATCTTCGCGCGCGACTCGAACAGGGCCGCCTGACGCCGATGATCGGGCAGGAGAGCGGTCGCACCCTTCCCCTCGCCTCGGCGAACGCCTTGCTGATCCGCGAGATCGGCGCGCCGCCGCGCAATGTGGGCGATGCTGCGGACTATCTTGTCATCGCTTGACAAGTTCCGCTTTGTTCCACTATCGTTCTCAATATGTCCGGTAATGGCATCATGGAGAACGACCGATGTTGACCGCAAAGCAGCATGAGCTGCTCCACTTCATCCAGGAACGCCTCGATTCGAGCGGCATTTCGCCCTCGTTCGAAGAGATGAAGGAGGCGCTGGGTCTCAAATCGAAATCGGGTATACACCGGTTGATAAGCGCCTTGGAAGAAAGAGGTTTTCTCCGTCGCCTGCCGAACCGCGCCCGCGCGCTCGAAGTGCTGAAGGTGCCCGAGGCAGCGAAGGCCGCACCGGTACGTGAGAATGTCGTGCCGCTGCGCAAGGCTGCTCCTGCCATGCGACCGATCGCGGCGAACGACATCATCGAGGTTCCGCTGCACGGCAAGATTGCCGCCGGCGTGCCGATCGAGGCATTCGAGGATCACAATAATCTCGCTGTCCCCGCCGCGTTGCTCGGCTCGGGCGAACATTATGCGCTCGAAGTGTCGGGCGACTCGATGGTCGAGGCGGGCATCTTCGACGGCGATTATGCGCTGATCCAGAAAGCGAGCACCGCGCGCGAGGGCGATATCGTCGTCGCGCTCGTCGACGGACAGGACGCGACGCTCAAATATTTCCGCCGCGAAGGCCAGATGATCCGCCTCGATCCGGCGAACTCGGCCTATGAGCCGCAGCGCTATCCCGCCGATCGCGTCATCGTGCAGGGCCGCCTGTCGGGATTACTTCGTCGTTACCACTGAGCTGCTGCGGTAGCCGCCACGGATGGCCGTCGCCCGCGCTAAGCGTGGCGACGGCTTCGGGCGTTTCGCCGAGATACAGCGCCAGTCCGCCGGTTTCGGCCAGGCTGTCGCGGTCGATCGTCATCCAGCGCCCCATACACTCGCGCGGTAGCCAGCGGTCGCTGATCACCACATCGGCCGCGGCGCAGGCTGCCGCCATATCGGAGCCCTCGATCCGGTCACGCCCGCGCGAGGCGAGGATAATGTAACGCCGCGCGCCGTCGCCCTGGCTCCATCGACAGAAATCGCGATTACATTCGACATGATCGAGCTCGGCGAGCGCCGAGAGCGGCGTGTCGACGCCCGCCGCCTCGGCCATGCTGTCGCGCACATAATCACCCGCCCGGTCGCGGAGCAGCGCATAGCTGCCATCGGGAAGCACGGCGGCGATATGGCGGCCGTCGCCGGTCACCAGCAGATCTGGGCGCGGCTGTACCAGCAACGCCGCCATTCCGATCGCCAGCGGTACCGCGCCGATACGCCGCCAGCGCGTGTTCCACAGCAACAGCCACAAGCCTCCGTAAACCGACAGCGCGAAGCCCCAGCCCGCGAAGGTCGGCAACATGGCGACGGCACCGGGTGCGTCGGCGACCGCGTGCGCGAGCCCGATCAGCGCGCCGATCGCCTGCTCGGTGATCCACCAGAAGGGCGCACCGAGGCCGACACTGTCGAGCAGCAAGGCCAGCGCCTCGGCGGGCATGATCACGAAAGTGGTCAGCGGGATCGCGACAACATTGGCAAGCGCGCCGTAAAGCCCAGCCTTGTGAAAATGGAATAGCGCGATCGGGGCGAGCGCGACTTCGACGACGAGCCCCGTGAGCAGCAAGCCCGCGATGGCGCGACCGAATCGGAACGGCCACGCTTCGTCGCGCCGAGCCAGAAAGCTTTGCATCGGGCAGCTTTCGTGCAGCGCGATGATCGCCGTGACCGCTGCAAAACTCAGCTGGAAGCTCGGCCCCGCAAGCGATTCGGGCCGCCAGACCAACACGACGAGCGCGCCCGCCGCTACCAGCCGCAAAGTCATCGCCTCGCGCCCCATCAGGAAGGCGATGAGCACGAGCAGCGCCGCGATGAACGAACGCAAAGTCGGCACCTCGGCGCCGGCGAGCAGCGTATAGGCGCCCCCCGCAAGCGCGCCCGCCGCCGCCGCGAGCGGGAGGACATAGCCCGCCAGCGCGAGCCGCCGGCTCAGCGCGAACAGCCGCATCGTCAGCAGCATCGCAAATCCGACCACGGCCGTCACATGCAGCCCGCTGATCGACAGCAGGTGCGCCAATCCGCTCCGCCGCATCGCCTCCTCGTCGGCTTCGCTGATCGCGCCGCGATCGCCCGTCACCAGCGCCGCCGCGATGCCGCCCGCCGATCCCGCAACCTGAGCATGGATATGCGCGCTGAGCCGGCTGCGCAGCGGCGGCGGCGCTGCTCCGGCTCCCGGCGCACGCGAAATATCGCCGAGCACGGTACCAACCGCGCCAATGCGGTCGAACCACGCGCGCTGCGCAAAATCATACCCGCCGGGAAGGCTCGCCGTTGGCGGCGGCATAAGCCGTGCCCTGACGCCGATCGTCTCCCCGTCCGTGAGCCCCTCCCCCTGCTCGCTGCGCAGCGTCAGGCGTACGCGCGGCGGCAAATCGGCGCGACGCTGCGGCAGGGCGATTATGCGAATTTGCCCCTTGGCGGGCAGCGGCTCGGCGCGCTCCACGATCGCAGAAAATTCGGTCACCACCGGCGCCGCCAGCACCGGCGCCGCGACCCATATGGCGCGCGCCCAGATAAGCAAAACGCCCGCCGCCATCATGCCGCATCCAACGACGATCAGCCGCCCCAACCGGCTATTTTGGCCGATGAGCAGCCCCACGCCCACGCCGCCTGCGAGCAGGAACAGCAACCCTGTCCAGTGCGCTTCGGCAGGCAATGCGAACCACGCCGCAATCCCGGCGCCGAGCGCCACAGGCAGCCAGAGCCCGATCCGCTCGCGCTCGGCCTCGAGCCGGGCCTCCAGCGCGTCGCCTGTCCGGTTCCGGATAGTTGCCCAGCGAGCAGCAATGGGCGTTTGAAGCAGCCTTGTCGCCATGCTAGGGGCTCCCCCGATCCCCGCCCAGAAGGGCGGCAAATTGAGTGAAAGAGGCCGCAGTGGCAACCGAAAACCAGACCAAAATGGCAGCAGCGACCCCTGAGGCGACCGGCGCCGACGTGGTGACGCGCTTCGCCCCCTCGCCGACGGGTTTCCTGCATATCGGCGGCGCACGCACCGCGCTCTTCAACTGGCTGTTCGCGCGCCACCATGGCGGCAAATTCCTGCTGCGCATTGAGGACACTGACCGCGCGCGCTCGACCGACGCCGCGATCGACGCGATTCTCGACGGCATGCAGTGGCTCGACCTCGATTGGGACGGCGAGACGGTATTCCAGTTCGCGCGCGCGCCGCGCCATGCCGAGGTCGCAGCCGAATTGCTCGCCAAGGGTGAAGCCTATCGCTGCTATTTGACGCAGGACGAGCTCGCCGCGATGCGCGCCGAGGCACAGGAAAAGCGCCTGCCCTTCCGCGTCCGCAGCCCGTGGCGCGATCGCGACGACGGCGATCCGTCGGTTCCGCACGTTATCCGCCTGCGCGCGCCGCAAGACGGCGCGGTGACGATCACCGACAAGGTCCAGGGCGAGGTCACGGTCCAGAATGCCGAACTCGACGATTTCGTCCTGCTGCGCAGCGATGGCACGCCGACCTATATGCTCAGTGTTGTCGTCGACGATAATGATATGGGCGTGACGCATGTGATCCGCGGCGACGACCATCTCAACAACGCGTTCCGCCAGCTCGCACTGATCCGTTCGATGAACTGGCGCGAGCCCGTTTATGCGCATGTCCCGCTGATCCACGGAGCAGACGGGGCGAAGCTATCGAAGCGCCATGGTGCGCTCGGCGTCGACGCCTATCGCGACGAACTTGGCTATCTGCCCGAGGCGGTGAACAACTACCTCCTCCGCCTTGGCTGGGGCCATGGCGATGACGAGATCATCAGCCGCGCGCAGGCGACCGAATGGTTCGACCTCGCGCATGTCGGCCGTTCGCCGTCGCGTTTCGATTTCAAAAAGCTCGAAAATCTGAACGGCCATTATCTGCGCGAAGCCGATAATGCGCGCCTCGCGGGCCTCGTTGCGCCGCGCGTGGAAAAACTCGTCGGCCGCGCGCTGGACGATGCCGACCGCGACCTGCTGACGCGCGCGATGGAGTCGCTGAAGCCGCGCGCAAAGACGCTCGACGAGATCGCCGATGGCGCCATTTTCCTCTACCAGCCCGACCCGTTGCCGGTGGACGAGAAAGCGGCCGAGGTGCTAAAGGCCTCGCCCGAAGGCCTGCTCGCTGCCGTCACGGAGCGACTGCGCGGGCTGAACGATTGGACGATAGAAGAGCTGGACGCCGCCGTGCGCGCCGAAGCCGAAGCCGCCGAACTGGGGCTCGGTAAACTCGCGCAACCTCTACGCGCGGCATTAACCGGCCGAACCATCTCCCCGGGGATTTTCGACGTGCTGCTCCTGCTCGGACGCGATGTGAGTCTCGCCCGACTTGACGCAGCGCAACATTATCCGGCAGGGGCGTAGCCACTCTCTCTCCCCGCCGTCAGTACAGGGAACAAAATATGACCGACACTGCGAAGATCACCCTCGGCGACAAGACCGTCGACAACCCTGTCCTGTCGGGCACCGTCGGCCCCGACGTCGTCGACATCCGCAAATTCTACGCCCAGACCGGTGCGTTCACCTATGACCCCGGCTTCACCTCGACCGCGAGCTGCGAATCGCAGCTGACCTATATCGACGGTGACGAAGGCGTTCTGCTCCACCGCGGTTACGCGATCGGCGACCTCGCCGAACATTCGAGCTTCATGGAAACCTGCTACCTCCTGCTCAACGGCGAACTGCCGAACGGCGAGGAACTGGCGACGTTCGAAAACACGATCACCCGCCACACGATGCTGCACGAACAGCTCGCAACCTTCTATCGCGGCTTCCGCCGCGACGCGCATCCGATGGCGGTGATGTGCGGCGTCGTCGGCGCCCTCAGCGCGTTCTATCCCGACTCGACCGAAATCCACGACCCGCGCCAGCGGATGATCGCCAGCCACCGCCTGATCGCGAAAATGCCGACGATTGCGGCAATGGCGTATAAATATTCGGTGGGCCAGCCGTTCGTCTATCCCGACAATTCGCTGAGCTACACCGGCAATTTCCTGCGCATGACATTTGGCGTTCCTGCCGAGGAATATGAAGTCAACCCGGTTGTCGAGCGCGCGCTCGACCGCATCTTCATCCTCCACGCCGATCATGAGCAGAATGCGTCGACCTCGACCGTCCGCCTTGCGGGTTCGTCGGGCGCCAACCCCTTCGCGTGCATCGCGGCGGGCATCGCCTGCCTCTGGGGCCCCGCGCATGGCGGCGCAAACGAAGCCGCGCTCAACATGCTGCGCGAAATCGGCCGTCCCGAACGCATCCCCGAATATATCGCGCGTGCGAAGGACAAGGACGATCCGTTCCGCCTGATGGGCTTCGGTCACCGCGTCTATAAAAACTACGATCCCCGCGCGACGGTGATGCAGAAGACCGTGCGCGAGGTGTTCGAAGCGCTCAAGGTCAACGACCCGGTGTTCGAGGTCGCGCTCCAACTTGAGGAAATGGCGCTCAACGACCCCTATTTCATCGACAAGAAGCTGTTCCCGAACGTCGACTTCTATTCGGGCGTGATCCTGTCGGCGATCGGTTTCCCGACGACGATGTTCACCGCGCTCTTCGCCCTCGCCCGCACCGTCGGCTGGGTCGCGCAGTGGAACGAAATGATTTCGGACCCCGCACAGAAGATCGGCCGTCCGCGTCAGCTTTACACGGGCCCGACGCACCGCCCCTATGTGGCGGTCGACAAGCGCTAAGCGGCAAATTCCGTAAGTTTTCGAGCGGCGGTATGGGCAACCATGCCGCCGTTTCGATTCAGCCCTCGCGCGCCGGGACACTCAATGTGAAGCGCGCCCCCTGCCCCGGTGCGCTGTCGACCGTCAGATCACCGTCCATGGCGCGCGCCAGGCGGCGAGCGATATAGAGGCCGAGCCCCGAACCGCCGCTGTCGGTGCGGCCCAGCCGCTCGAACTTCTCGAACACCACTGCCTGCTGCTCGGTATCGATGCCCTGCCCCTGATCGGCAACGGTGACCGTTGCACGATCGCCGTCGCGGTCGACGCGAATCCATATCTGCGAATTCTCGGGCGAATAGCGGATCGCATTGCCGAGCAGGTTGAGCAGCACCTGCAGAACGCGGCGGAATTCGCCGGTGGCCGGCGCCCGGTCATCGGTACGCGGCGCGTCGATACGGATGCCCTTTTCTTCGGCCTTCATGCCGAGCAGGCCGACCGCGCGGCGCGCGAGGTCGCCGAGGTCGATTTCGTCCTGCGCCGCCTTGAACCCTGGTCGCTCGATATTCTGGAGGTCGGCGAGGTCATCGACGAGCCCCAGAAGATGGCGCCCCGCATGCGCGATATCGCCGGCATAGCGCGCATAATCGGCGCGGATCGGGCCGTCGAATTGCCCCGAAATTGTCTCCGCTGTCGCGATGATGCGGCTGAGCGGACCGCGCAGCGCCCCATCGATCCGGCGGCCGAACTGCGGATCGGACAGCGGCAGCGATCCGAACGCCGGGTCGACAAGCGTTGCGCTCGCGATCGTTTCGGCAGGCGGCGGGGCATCGGCGACCACCGCGAGCCCGCGAAAGCCCGTGAAGCGGCCCGTCGCGTCGAACAACGCGTCGCCCGACAGCGTCATCGCCCCGCCTGCCGCCTGCACGCGCTGGCCGTCGAATCGCGATTGTCTGGCAAGTGCGCGGAGCACGGGGAAACGCCCGTCCTCATCGGGTTGCAGCTCGAACAGCTCCGAGAGCGAGCACCCTTCCCACCCGTCCGGCACCGGCGGCGCATCCGCCGTCGTGCGCAAAGCGACGATGCGCAGATGCTGATCGCATTCCCACGCCCAGCTCTGCGGCACCGGGGTGCTGTCGGCGATCGCGGGCACCTGTGGCTGTGTGACGGGGCGCGTGCGCCAGTCGCTGATCTCGAGGCTCGCACCTTCCGCATCGGGTATGATGCGAACGAGCGCGTGGATGTCGCTATGATCATCGGCGGCATACAGCGGGCGACTGATGTCGCGGCTGAGCCGCTGCGCCAGCGTGACGAGCCGCGCGAGATGCGGCAGCGCCAGCGGTTTGTCCAACCCCGCCCCGGCGCGCTGTTGCAGGCGCAGCAGCGGCGCATCGGCGCTGACCAGCGCCCCCGACCGGTCGATCCGGCCCCGGATGATGCGTTCACTCATCGCCGCTCGCATCGGCCACCGCGCGCGCGGGCAGCATCGTCAGCGAGGCCTCGAGCGGCGCCAGCGCGGCATGATCGAGGCGCAGGGGCGCGAGTAGCGAAGGCAAGGCGGCACTTTCGGCGGTCAGCAGCGTCATCGCCATATCGCCATAGCTACGGCGGTGCGCCGCGGCGGCAAGCGCGATCAGAGTCGGCCAATTGTGACGCGCGATTGCCGCCGCGGCGACATCGGCCAAGGCGGGACCCAAAATCTCGTAATAGGCCTGTCCGGCGCGCTCGATTCCGCGCTCGTCGGCATGCCGTTCGGTCGCGACCCGCACTGCGTCGCCCAACTCAGCCGCGCGTGCCGTGTCCCCGCTGACCGCGGCCAGCCGCCACGCGGCGATATCGAGCAGCAACGCGCGGAAAGTTTCTCCATCGAGATCGGCGACCGCGATCGCGGGATTGCCCATCGCGTCGAAGCGGCGGCGGTCGGCGATCTGGAGCGCCAGATACGCGCGGTCGACGTTGGACAGTGGACCGCCGACCGCAGACGGATCGGTGTTCGCCGTGTCCGTTTCGGCAAGGATCGGTGGCGGACTGGTCCGCAGCGCCGACTGTTCGCGCCAGCGATGCTCCTCGGCGCGCGCGAAACAGAGGCCGGCAATCCGCGCCGCACACGGCAATCCGCCGCGCATCCATTCATTCCACAGGCCGACCGGATCGATACCGGGATGAAGCCGCGCCGCGACATCGACGACCAGCCGGCGCGCGATACCGAGCGACAGCGCGCGCTGCTCCTCGGTCAAACGCCCCGCAGCCGGCGCGGCCAAATAGCCCGCCAGTTCGCGAAGGCGCGCGGACAGCGTCGGCGACGGTGGGGCGATGCCGGGGGAGGAAACCGAGTCAATCATGCGCGTCCGCCAATAACAGCATGACGTTAATAGGCGTTAAACCTTGAAGACCTTTGTTTTACCGCGCCTCCGGGCGCCGGGCGAGCCGCAGCCAGAGCAGGATCTGGAGCAGCGCGAGCAGCGGCAGGATGGCGAACATCAACGACGCGAAGCCGAACAGCAGCGCGGGCGCCAGCATGATCCACGCCTGGTCGGCATCGGGGAGCAGCCAGTGAAAGCGCCGTCGTTCGCCTGAATCCTCGTACAGCCAGCGCGCGAGCAGGATCGTTGCGGCAAGGCATGGCGCCAGCGCGGCCTCGGAAAACAGTGGCATCCTGTGCGCCGGACCGGTCAGGGACAGCAGCCACGGGAAGCCAGCGAGCAACACCCACGCAAAGGTACGGATGACCTCTCGCGTCCGGTCCTGCGCGGCGCTTTCGGCGCGAAACGCCGACAGGAACCGCATCGCGGCAAGCCCGAGCCCCCCGAAAATTGCAACCAGCGCGCCCGCCGCCGCGAGCCCGCTCGCCGCGAGCAGCGCAACGATCACCCACAGCAAGGCGGTGACATAGGGCAGATAGCGCGCCGTCGTCGGAGATTTGACCAGCAACGGCCCCGCAAGCCGGATCAGCGGCATCATGATCGCCGAACGCCCGAGCCCCATGCCGCCATATTCGACCTGTTGCAGGCTCGATTGCTCGATCAGCACGGCGGTGGGGCGATCAGCGATGATCGCGATCTCGCCCTGCTCGAACAATGCAGGCTCGCAATAGAGGCGCCGTGCCCCCGATTGCACGGCGAGGCGCAGCAGCGTGAGCATCATGTCCCACTCGCCCGGCATCGCGGCGAGCTCGGCGACCATCGTGTCGGAAATGCACGCCAGCCCGCCCCAGCGCCGCGTCGCGTCGATGCGCTCGAACATCTGCGTCAGCGGCGTGTCGCCGGTGACAAGGATCGCGGGCGAGCCGGGCTTCGCGATCGCGGCATAATGCGTCCCGCCGGCGCGCAAGCCGTCGGCGACGAGGATGATGCGGTCGTCGCCCTCGACCAGCGCCAACAGATCGGCGGCGGCGCGCACGGGCGTGACCTTCACGCCGCGGCGGCGGATGCGGTCGCATGTCGCGAGCAACTCCGCGGGGACTGCGGCGACCGCGACGGCGATATGCGTCACGCCGACGTCGGCGAGGCGCGCCGCCTGCCGCTCGATCAGCGTTTCGGCGGCCACGGTGACGAGCGCGCGGAGCGACCCGTCGGGCAGCGTTTCGGAGGCGCCGACCAGCGCGATCAGGGCCATCGGCGCCGAGGATATGGAGCAGCGGTCATCGGCGCAAAGCTTTAGGGCTGGCGAAGCGATTGGCAAGCCCCGCGATGAAGCGCGGTGACGTCACGCCTTCACCCGATTTTCCGGCACTTTACGGGCCCTTTTCGCCTGTAAAAAAATGCGGAAAAAGCGACCGAATCGCTGGCCTTTCCACCCATCATCGGCTAGGCCAAATCTACCTCCCGAAAGAACGAAAAAAGGCCGGGTCTTGACCGAAGAAAATACGCCTACGCCGCCGTCCGAGGACGGCGTTTCGCCGATCAATATCGTCGACGAAATGAAGACGTCCTACCTCGATTACGCGATGAGCGTGATCGTCAGCCGTGCGCTGCCCGATGTGCGCGATGGCTTGAAACCGGTGCACCGCCGCATCCTTTATGCGGCGCAGGAAGGCGGCTTCGTCCCGGGTCGCCCGTACAAGAAGTCGGCGAAGATCGTCGGCGACGTCATGGGCAACTATCACCCGCACGGCGACAGCGCGATCTACGACGCGCTCGCGCGTATGACGCAGGACTGGTCGCTCCGCGTGCCCCTCATCGACGGCCAGGGCAATTTCGGCTCGATGGACCCCGATCCGCCGGCCTCGATGCGCTATACCGAAGCGCGCCTTGCCAAGACCGCGATGGTGCTGCTGAACGATCTCGACAAGGACACCGTCGACTTCCAGCCCAACTATGACGCCAGCCGTGACGAGCCCACCGTGCTCCCGGCGCGCTTCCCGAACCTGCTCGTCAACGGCGCCGGCGGCATCGCGGTCGGCATGGCGACCAACATCCCGCCGCACAACCTCGGCGAAATCATCGACGCGACGCTCGCGATGATCGACCGCCAGCTTGCGGGCGGTGCTGACGTCACGCTCGAAGAGCTGATGGCGATTGTCCCCGGCCCCGACTTCCCGACCGGTGCGATGATGCTCGGCCAGGGCGGCGCGCGCAACGCCTATGCCACGGGCCGCGGCTCGATCATGATGCGCTCGACGCATATCATCGAAGAAGGCAGGAATGACCGCCAATCGATTGTTCTGACGTCGATTCCCTTCCAGGTCGGCAAGTCGGGCCTCGTCGAGAAGATCGCCGAAGCCGCGCGCGACAAGCGTATCGAGGGCGTCGCCGACATTCGCGACGAATCGAACCGCGAGGGCGTGCGCGTCGTCATCGAACTGAAGCGCGACGCGACCGCAGAGGTCGTGCTCAACCAGCTGTGGCGCCATACCCCGGCGCAGTCGAGCTTCCCCGCGAACATGCTCGCGATCCGCGGCGGTCGCCCCGAGATGCTCGGGCTGAAGGATATTCTTTCGGCCTTCATCACCTTCCGCGAGGAGGTGATCACGCGTCGCTGCAAGTTCGAGCTCGCGAAGGCGCGCGACCGTGCGCACATCTTGCTCGGCCTTGTCGTCGCGGTCAGCAACCTCGACGAAGTCGTCCGCATCATCCGCGGCTCGACCTCGCCCGCCGCCGCTCGCGAAGCCCTGCTCGCGCGCGAATGGCCTATCGGCGAAATCGCGCCCTATATCCGCCTCGTCGAAGCGATCGAGGGCGAGATGGAGGAAAGCGCCACCTACCGTCTGTCCGAAGTGCAGGTGAAGGCGATCCTCGACCTTCGTCTCCACCGCCTGACTGCGCTCGGCCGTGACGAAATCGGCAAGGAACTTGGTGAGTTGGCGGCCGAGATTGAGGAACTGCTTTCGATTCTCGCCGACCGTGTCAAACTTTATGGCGTGATGCGCGAAGAGCTGGTCGCGGTGCGCGACGAATTCGCGACCCCGCGCAAGACGCTCGTCGCCCCCGCCGCCGACGGCATCGACGACGAGGATCTGATCGAGCGCGAGGAGATGGTCGTTACCGTCACGCTCGACGGTTACATCAAGCGCACCCCGCTTGAAACCTTCCGCGCCCAGCGTCGCGGCGGCAAGGGCCGCGCCGGCATGGCGACGAAGGACGAGGATGTCGTCACCAACCTGTTCGTCACCTCGACGCACACGCCGGTGCTGTTCTTCTCGACCGCGGGCAAGGTCTATCGCATGAAAGTGTGGCGCCTGCCCGAGGGTGGGCCCGCGACGCGCGGCCGTCCGATGATCAACCTGCTGCCGCTCGGCAAGGACGAGACGATCTCAACCGTCCTCCCGCTGCCCGAGAACGAGGACGAATGGGGCAAGCTGCACGTCATGTTCGCAACCGCGAAGGGCAATGTGCGTCGTAACAGCATGGACGCTTTCACCAACGTGCCCTCGAATGGCAAGATCGCCATGAAGTTCGAGGGCGAGGACGAGGACGACCGGCTCATCGGCGTCGCGCTGCTCGACGAAAGCGACGATGTGCTGCTCGCGACGCGCCAGGGCAAGGCGATCCGCTTCGCCGGCGACGACGTCCGCGAATTCCAGAGCCGCAATTCAACCGGTGTGCGCGGCATGCGCCTCGCCGACGGCGACGAGGTGATCTCGCTCTCGATCCTCCACAAGGTCGGCACGACCAGCGAGGAGCGCGAGGCCTATCTCCGCGCTGCACCGTGGAAGGATAATGAGAACGAACCGACGCTGCCCGCCGACCGCATGGAAGAGCTGGCCGCGCGCGAGGAGTTCATCCTCACCGTCTGCGCCAACGGCTATGGCAAGCTCTCGTCGGCCTATGAATATCGCCGCACGGGCCGCGGTGGTCAGGGCATCACCAATATCGACAACATCGCCCGCAACGGCCTTGTCGTCGCGAGCTTCCCGGCGACCAAGGCGCATCAGCTGATGCTCGTCACCGATCAGGCGAAACTTATCCGGATGGGCCTCGACACGATGCGCGTCATCGGGCGCGGCAGCGCGGGCGTGCGCCTGTTCGACGTCGCCAAGGACGAACATGTCGTCTCGGCGGCGCTGATCGAGGAAGGCGACGAAGAAGAGGCCGAAGGCACCGAAGTCGGGGCTGAAGCGCCCGCGAGCGAGGCGCCGTCCGAATGACGACGCCCGCCACGGCCTTCAAGGTGCTCACAGCGCAGCAATGGGCCGATTTCGAACGCGAACGCGTGTTCCGCGGCGCCCCGGTGGATATCGCCGATGGCTATATCCACCTGTCGACCGCCGAGCAGCTCGAGACGACGATCGCGAAATATTTCGCGGGTCAAAGCGGGCTGATGATCGCCGAGGTGGACCTGATCTGCCTCGGCGACGCGATCCGCTGGGAACCCGCGCGCGGCGGCGACCTGTTTCCTCACATCTATGCCGAATTGCCGATTCATGCGGTGGTGAGCCTGCAAAGGCGCGATTGACCAGCGCATTCATCGACGCATTGGTCGAACGCTCGTCGGTGTTGGTCGCATCTTGCTTCGCGCCCTCGAAACCTCCTACCACCATCGGGCTTCGACTGTCCGTTCTTGGGGGAGATAATAGATGCGCCTCGTTTTGATTGCCGCCCTTCTGGCCTCGGCCGCGCCCGTCTATGCGCACGAAACGGCCCCCCGCGTCGTGCAATCGAAACCTGTTCCCAAGGAAGAGCTTCTGAAGCCGCCTGCCGATGCGGTGCAATATGTCGTCGTGTCCGAAGCCGGTAAGCACGGCAATCAGTGGCGCTGGCAGCTCCCCGACGGCCGCACCGCCTATCGCTGGTCGCAGGAACTGCGCGGCTGGATCACCGAAATGGATCAGGTCACGACTTTCGCCCCCGGTGGGATGATCGAGGCGTTGACCGTCCGCGGCGTCACCACGTCGGGCGATGCCGCCGAGGAATATCGCGTCGCAAACGGCCGTGCCACATGGAAAACAGCGAATGATGCAGGCGAAGCCGCTGCCGGCGGCTGGTACATCCCGGCGGGCGGTATCGGCATCGCCAACGCCCCGATGATCGATGCGCTCGCGGCAGCGGGCGATGCCGGGCTGAATTTCCTGCCAAGTGGCAAGGGCCGGATGACCTTCGGCCCGACGCAGGTAATCCAGGGCCCAAGCGGCCCCAAGACGGTCCAACTCGCCTTCGTCAGCGGCATATTGCCATCCCCCTTCCCGGTATGGCTCGACGAGAACAAGCACTATTTCGCCGACATCAGCTTCATCTCGGTGATCCCCGCGGGATATGAGGGCGCGCTGAAACAACTGCGCAATACGCAGGAAAAGGCGACGGCCGAAGCGGTCGCCGGCATAGCCAAACGCTTCCTTGCGCCCGCCGCCAAAGCCCCGGTGCTGTTCGACAATGTCCAACTATTCGACGCCGACAAGGGCGCCTTCCTCGCGAACCGCGCGGTCCTCGCCCAAGACGGGAAGGTTGCCGCCATCGGTGCCGCGGGATCGTTGAAAGCCCCTGCTGGTACGCAGATCATCGACGGCCGCGGCAAGACGCTGGTCCCGGGCATTTGGGACAGCCATCTCCACATCGGCGACGATTGGGACGTGCTGTCGAACATGGCGAACGGGATCACCAGCTTCCGCAGTCCGGGCACGAATTTCGATCGCGCGATCGAGGCAACGCAGCGCCGCGCCGATCACAGCTTGTTGATGGGCGAACCCTTTATCTCGGTCATCATCGACAAAAAGGACCCGCTGGCGGCGCAGGGCGCCGAAGTCGTCAGCAGCCCCGAGGAGGCGATCGCCGCAGTCCGCCGGGTCAAGGCGGCGGGTCTCTGGGGCGTTAAATTCTACACCTCGATGAATCCCGCATGGATCGCGCCCGCCGCCGCCGAGGCGCACAAGCTCGGCCTCCATGTCCACGGCCACGTCCCCGCCGGAATGAAGCCGAGCGAGGCGGTGACTGCGGGCTACGACGAGCTCACCCACCTCAATTTCGTCGTGATGGAATCGATGCCGCGCGACGTGATCGACAAGGCGAACACGCGGCAGCGCGTCGAAGGGCCGGCGCGCTATTTCAAGGACGTCGATCTCGACGCGCCCTTGATGAAGGGCTTCGTTGCCGACCTTGCGAAGAAGAAGACCATCGTGGACCCGACGATCGTCATTTTCGAAGGCATGCTGACGCAGGATGGCGGCAAGCCCCAGCCGGCCTATGCGCCCTATATGGGCATCATCTCGCCCGTCCTCGAACGCTCGGTGTTCACCGCTGGCGGCTATCCGCTCATCGAGGGGCTTACGCGCGACGATTATCGCAAAAGCTATGCGAAAATGGTCGAACTGGTCGGCCGCCTGCACAAGGCAGGCGTGCCCATCGTCGCCGGCACCGACGGCTGGGGGATCGAGCTGATCCGCGAACTCGAAATATACCAGCAGGCCGGCTTCACCCCCGCCGAAGCGATCCAGAGCGCGACGATCCTCCCCGCCCGCGTTGTCGGCGCCGACAAGCGCACCGGCTCGATCGCAGTTGGCAAGGAAGCCGATATGGTGCTCGTCGACGGCGACGCCTCGACCGACCTCGGGGCGCTCCGCCGCGTCGTGACGGTCGTGAGCGACGGCTATGTCATGGACGCGGGCGAATTGCGCAAAGCCGCCGGCTACAGCGGAACGCCGAAATAGCCGGCGCGCCCGTTACTGGAGCCGTGCCGGCATCTGCATCAGGTTGACAAACGACATCACGACCGCGCCATCCTGATTGGTGACGGTCATCCGCATCGTCAGCACGCCGCGGTCGGGCTTGCTCTTCGAGCGTGCGATGTCGACGATCTCGCGCGTGATGTCGAGCACGTCGCCGGGCCGCACGGCCAGGCGCCACTGCAGATCGTCGATCTTGAGCCCCAGCAGCGGCGTGTCTCCGAACGGCGCCTTTTCGACGAAATCGCGCATGACGAGCGCAGCGACGTGCCAGCCGCTGGCAATGATCCCGCCGAAACGGCCGCTCGCCGCCGCCGCGGTATCGATATGCATCGGCTGCGGATCATATTCGCGCGCGAAACGGACGATATCGGCTTCGGTCATTTCGATCGGGCCGCCACGCCACGACTGACCAATCTCCAGATCGTCCAGAAAGACGGATTTCGACATCGGGGCGTCCCTCAAACCCGGATCAGCGCTGCCGGACTTTCCAAGCGCGCACGGCCGCCATCGTCTTTTCAATATGCGCTTGCGGCTTGCTGTCGGTGTAGCTCAGCAGGATCGTTCCGTTGGGGGCGATGACATAGGATGTCCGGTTCGACAGCATCGTCCCGTCGGGTCGCTTCATCGTCGAATCATATTTCGCCGCAACCTTCGCACCCGGATCGGCGGCGACGGCGAACTTGTCGCGGCATTCCGACTTGGAGAATTCCGCGACGCGCTCGATATTGCCGGCGGTGACGCCAACGACGCGGGCGCCCAGCCGGTTAAAGTCGTCGCTCGATTCGGCGAACAGATGCGCTTCCATCGTGCAGCCCGGGGTAAAGGCGGCGGGGAAGAAATAGAGCACGACCGGCCCCTTCTTCAGCGTCTGCTTCAGCGAAAGGCTGAAAGGCTTTCCACCCTGTGCCGCACTCAACGTGAAGTCCGGGGCTTTTGCGCCCTGCTGGAGCGCCGCGATGCCCTGTGCCGGAAGGACGGCGAGCGACAGGCCGAGGCCCAACGAAAAAGCAAATTTCATCAGCGTCTTCATCTGGATCTCCACCTCGAACTGCGGAAGCACGTCCGCCGTGACGACCTCTACGCCGAAATTCGTCTGCAGGTGGAAAAAATTTACCGCCCGTTCCAATGTCGCAATGCACTTTGGCCACCAACGGCAGCCAAAGTGCATCCAGACGACTAACGCCGGATTAGCAGCGGCGGCCGCCGCGATCGACCTCGCGTCCGATCAGTGCGCCCGCGGCGCCGCCGATGATCGTTCCCGGCAGACGATCGCCGTAACGGTCGACCTCGCGGCCGAGCAAGGCACCCGCGGCACCGCCGACGATCAGGCCGGTGGTTCCGCTGCTGCGGCGGCAATAATAGTCGCGGTCGCGATAGTGGCTGCGCCGATAGTCGCGGCGATAATCGCGCCGGTCGTGGCGGCGATAATCGCGATACCGATCATGGTCGCGATGACCATAATAGCCATGGCGGTGGTGGCGGTCGCGCGCATCCGCCTCCACGGGCATGGCGGCCAGCGCGCTGGCACCGATCAATGCCGTCAACGCCAATTTCTTGAGCAGGAACATTTATCTTCTCCGTCCTTGCCCCCCGCAGGCAGATTAGGATCCGAAACATGGCGCCCCGCTGAATTGCCGGTGCGATTGCCCGGCTTGCACATCGGTTCGGCGATATTTCGGGGCGGCCTGCCGCGCGGGATTGACCGCGCCGGTCAAGCGGCGCAGCATCGCCCCATGACCCTCTCGATCACCCCCAGCGGCCAGTCCTGCGGCGCGCGCGTCACCGGCGTCGACCTGACCCAGCCACTCGATACCGGCACGGTCGCAGAAATCCGCGCGGCATGGCTCGACCATCATGTCCTCGCCTTCCCCGGCCAGAAAATGAGCGAGGATGATCTCGAGCGTTTCACCGGCTATTTCGGCGGCTTCGGCGACGATCCCTTCATCCGCCCGATTCCCGGTCACGACCATATCATCGCGGTGAAGCGCAAGGCCGACGAAACCGCGCCGCTGTTCGCCGAAAACTGGCACAGCGACTGGAGCTTTCAGGACCGCCCGCCCGCGGGCACTTGCCTCTTCGGCATCACTATCCCGCCGGTCGGCGGCAACACCGAATTTTCGAACCAGCACGCCGCGCTCGACGCGATGCCCGCCGATCTCCGCGCGCGCGTCGAAGGCTTGCAGGCGATCCACAGTGCCCGCGCCGGCTACGCCCCATCGGGCATGTATGGTGCGAACGACAAGGATCGTAGCATGGACATTCGTTCGGGCGAGGAGGCGCTCGAAACACAGCTCCATCCTTTCGTCCGCAAACATCCCGAGACGGGCCGGAAGGGTCTATTCGGATGCGCCGGCTATATCATCGGCTTCGACGGCCTCGACGATAGCGAAGGCCTGCCGCTTCTGTACGAACTCATCCAGTGGCAGGGCCGCGAGGAGTTTCGCTATTCACACGAATGGGAACCCGACATGCTGATCATGTGGGACAACCGCTCGCTGCTCCACCGCGCGACCGGCGGCTACGACGGCTATGACCGCCTGCTCCACCGCACGACCATCGCCGCGTGGGACGGTTAGGGCGCCAACCTCTTCCAAAGACGGGGAATATTGGCGCGGCGTGTGATCGCCGGCATTGTCACGCGTGCGGATGTGCGGATAGACTGACCGCACTCCTTCACGAAAGCGACCTGCCATGCGCCTTGCCTCTCTCGCCCTCCTTCCCTTCGCCGCCTTGCTGACCGGCGGCACAGCGCCCGAACGAGCATCCCGGCCCTTCGATGGCGCGTGGATGAGCTGCGAAACCTATCAGGGCGCAAGCATCTGCTCCTACACGCTAACGGTACAAAAGGGCGCACGTGTCTGCGGCGTCCAGCGCGATTTCGCCACCAACGCCTATTATACGCAGCGCTTTATCGCGACCGCCGAAGGCAAGAGTGCGCGCATCGACAGGATCTGCGGCGACCCGGGTTCCGAAACCGATACATATTGCGCTGGGGGAGCGCCCGCCGGTGCCGAAAAGGTCGGCTGGGGCGAATCGAACCGGACGCTCCACGCCTGCGGCAGCCGCCTCTACGGCGCCGACAAGGGCGAGGCCTTCTCCTGCGCCGCCGCGCGGCCCGAGGCCGGCTTGCCGAAAGTCCGCACCCTCTCGGGCGAAGGCCCCGAGCCCGACGACGCGGCATGGATGGCGTCATGCGCCGCCGGTAAGGACTAGGCTTTCGCTTCCTTCGCCAGCGTGCTCACCACGCCCCATGCGATCAGCGCCTGCCCGCCAAAATAGAGCGGCCAAACGAGCCATAGCGTGACGTCCTTGGACAGTACCGCGCCCTCGCCCGCGAAGATGAACAGGTCGCTCGCGAGGAACAGCATCGCGCCGATCCCGGTGCGATAGCGCGGGAAACGGCTCGTCCATGCGGCCGCCGCCATTGCGGCAACGAACAGCGAATAGATCGCCGCGTGCCACCAGCCTGCGGCGGGGCTCAGCATGCCCCACACGATCGCAAGCGTCGCGGGCATCGTCAGCCAGCCGAGCAGGCGCTGCGATGGCGTCGTCTGTGCGCGGCGGTTCATCAGATAAAGGGTGATCGCGATGATATGCCCGATGACGAACGCCACCGCGCCGACCTCGAGCCCCTTCGCGTCGAGCAAATAATCGCCGAGCGCGCCGAAACCGAGCGCCGCCGCGATCATCCAGCCATATTTCCCGCGCGCATTCACCGCTGCCCAAACCGCGAGCAAGCCAACGCCGCTCGTCTTCCACGCCCAGATCGCGGGGCCGTCGAGCCGCAGGAAAACCGCAATGAAAAAGCTGATCCCGCCAAGCAGCGCCAGCCACCAAAGCCACCGCGCCCGATCCCAACCCTGCTCCCCGCTCATCATCCGCCCCTTTGCATCTTGCTTTCAATGGGCCTAGTGCGCGGCGAAAGCAGCGCAAGCTTAAAAAAGACGCGCGCGGCGCACCCCATGCAAGTCAACGGATACGGTAAATGAGCTACGACATTCACATCATCGGCGGCGGCCTCGCCGGATCCGAAGCCGCATGGCAGCTCGCCGAGGCCGGTTTCCGCGTCCGTCTGTCGGAAATGCGCGGCGGCGGCGACATGACCCCCGCGCATCAGGGCGACGCGCTCGCCGAGATGGTATGCTCGAACAGCTTTCGCAGCGACGACGGCGACAGCAACGCCGTCGGCCTGCTCCACCGCGAGATGCGCTCGCTCGGGTCGATCATCATGCGCGAGGCCGACGTTCACAAGGTGCCCGCAGGCTCGGCGCTCGCGGTCGACCGCGACCTCTTCTCGGGCGGCGTAACCAAGGCGCTTGCCGACCATCCGAACATCACCATCGTCCGCGAACGCATCGACACGCTGCCGACCGAGGGCCTCACCATCGTCGCCACCGGCCCGCTCACCGCCACCGGCCTCGCGTCGAGCATCGGCGCCGCGACGGGCAAGGACGCGCTCGCCTTTTTCGACGCCATCGCGCCGATCGTCTACCGCGACAGCATCGACATGGACATCGCATGGATGGCGAGCCGATGGGACAAGGTCGGCCCGATCGGCGACGGCAAGGATTATATCAACTGCCCGATGGACAAGGAGCAGTATCACGCTTTCGTCCAGGGACTCGTCGACGGCGACAAGACCGAGTTCAAGGACTGGGAAAAGGACACGCCCTATTTCGAAGGCTGCATGCCGATCGAAGTGATGGCCGAACGCGGCCCCGAAACGCTGCGCTTCGGCCCGATGAAGGGCGTCGGCCTCGACAACCCGCGCACCGGGCGCTGGCCCTATGCGGTGGTCCAGCTCCGCCAGGACAATGCGCTCGGCACGCTCTGGAACATGGTCGGCTTCCAGACCAAGCTGAAGCACGCCGCGCAGGTCGAGCTGTTCCGCACCATCCCCGGCCTCGAGAAGGCCGAATTCGCGCGCCTCGGCGGCCTCCACCGCAACAGCTTCATCCGCTCACCCGAACTGCTCGACGCGCAGCTCCGCCTCAAATCGGCGCCGCACATTCGCTTCGCCGGCCAGATCACGGGCTGCGAAGGCTATGTCGAAAGCGCCGCGATCGGCCTTGTCGCCGCGCGCTTCGCCGCCGCCGAGCTTGGCGGTCGCGACCTGCCCCCACCGCCGCCCGAAACCGCGCTCGGCGCGCTGCTAGGCCATATCACCGGCGGCGCCGATGCCGCGAGCTACCAGCCGATGAACGTCAATTTCGGCCTCTTCCCGCCGCTCGCCGAGGATGTCCGCAAGAAGGACCGCAAGCTGGGATATACGCAGCGAGCGGGCGCCTCGCTCGCCGAGTGGATCCGGGTGGCCGATGGGGTCGCGGCCTAACAGCTACATTTCGCGGCGGCCGCCCGTTTCGGCGCCGTCGTCGCAAACTCCGCGCGCGTCAGGTCGCCCGACCTGTCGCCGTCGGCGCCCGCAAAACGCTGCCCCGTCGCCGCCGCCCATTCCTCGAAGGTCAGCAGATTATTGCCGTCCTTGTCGAGCTTGCGGAACGCCGCGGTGCGCGAGGACATCAGTTCGACGCGGCTGATCCGGTCGTTGCGGTCGCGGTCGAAGCGGTTGAACCGCCGCTCCTCGCGCGACGCCTCCTTCGCTGCTGGCAACGCGGGCGGCGCCGGCCCGCGCTTGGGCGCTCCCGCGGCCGCGACCGGGATCGCCGGCAAGGCGGGCGGCGGGTCGGGAAGCACCTCTTCCTCGGCGATCTGCGTATAGCCCTTCCACATGAACAGGCCGCCGGTGAGCATCAGCGCGCTCGCGACGCCGCCGATCAGAAAACGGGAAACTGCCATACGCCCCTCCGCGCCGTTTGATCAGCGATAGCTATCACGGCGGCGCGAAAAGCGGCAACAGACGCCGCCATTATGGCGGCGAATTTTAATCGGCAAACTTGTTCAAAACCTTCTCAATAATTGCTATATCCGATCAATGCACAATTACCTACCCTCACTGAAACAGATGCAATATCTCGTCGCGCTCCACGAGCACGGCCATTTCGGCCGCGCTGCCGACGCCTGCAACGTCACCCAGTCGACGCTATCGGCGGGGATCCGCGAGCTTGAAACCCTGCTCGGGCAGACGCTCGTCGAACGCACGCGCCGCGTCGTGCGCTTCACCGGGCTCGGCAATGCGATCGTCGAAAAGGCGCACCGTGTGCTCCGCGAGGCCGAGGAACTCGCCGACATGGCCGCCGCCGCCGCCGCCCCGCTCGTCGGCGAACTCCGCATGAGCGTGATCCCGACGATCGCGCCCTTCCTCCTTCCCGGCCTGCTCCCGCGCCTCCGCAAGGAACGCCCGTCGCTCAAGCTTTTCCTCCGCGAAGAGCCGAGCGCGCAGGCGTGCGAATCGCTCCATCACGGCACCGTCGACTGCGTCCTCCTCGCCCTCCCCTATGCCTGTGGCGATGTGGAGAGCGAGGCGCTGTTCGACGATGCGCTGTTCGTCGCCTTTCCCGGCGACCAGAGCGAGGACCTGCCCGCGATGGTCAGCGCCGACCAGATCGACCCCGCGCAGATGCTGATGCTCGAGGACGGCCATTGCCTGAAGGACCATGTCCTCGCCGCCTGCAACCGCCCCGAACTGCGCGCCGGCGCGCGGATGATGGGAACGTCGCTGCACACGCTCGTCCAGATGGTCGATAACGGCCTCGGCATCACGATGCTGCCCCAGATGGCGATCGAGGCGGGCATCCTCGATCATACCGACATCGACACCCGCCCGCTCGATTCCGATCACGACTGGCGCACGATCGCGCTCGTCTGGCGCAAGGGCAGCCCGCGCGCCGAGGAATTCCGCATGCTAGCCGATATCTTCCGCAAGCATCAGGGGGATTAGGCGCCCCATTTCTCCGCGCGCGCCTGATCGCTTTCGCGCGCTTCGACCCATTGCACGCGTCCATCCGCAAAGGTTTCGCGCTTCCACAGCATCACGTCGGTTTTCAGCCGGTCAATCAGGAACTCGCACGCCGCCAGTGCTTCGGCGCGATGCGCGCTGCTCGCCAGAACCAGGACGATCGTCTCGCCCGGCACCATCGCGCCGATACGGTGGATCACCGTCAGCGCCGAAAGATGCCAGCGATCGGCCGCAGCGTGCGCCAGATCGGCCAGACCCGCCGCGGTCATCGCCGGGTGATGGTCGAGGAACAACTCGGTCAGGTCGTTCTCGCCGCGCACCCGCCCGATAAAGCTCGCGCTCGCCCCATGCCCGCCCGCGTCATGGAGGTCGAGTTCGGCGGCGACGTCGATCGCCCCCGGCTGGACGAGCGCGCGGATCATCCGCCCGTGACCGGCGGGAACAGCGCGACCTCTTTCGCCCCCGAAAGCGGCGCGTCGGGCCCCATCATCACGCCATCGATGGCGGCGCGGATACGGTGCGGTTCGGCAAAGGCGATCTTGCCGCGCGCATCGCGCGCCGCGAGCCAGGCGACCAGGGCGCCGACATCGGCGACCGCCGCCGGAAGGTCGACCGTCTCGTCGGCAATCCCCATCCGTTCGCGCACCCAGGCGAAATAGGCGATGTTCAGCGCCATCGGCTCAATCCATATGCTTCAGGCCGACGCGCAGATAATCCCATCCGGTGATCAGCGTCAGCACCGCGGCACCCCACAGCGAAGCAAGCCCGACGGTCTTGATCCAGTCCATGGCCGGCAAGGCGCCGGCAAGGATCAGCGCCCCGAAGGCGACAAGCTGGAAGGTCGTTTTCCATTTCGCAAGCTGCGTCACCGGCATCGATACCTGCAACGTCGCAAGGAATTCGCGAAGGCCCGACACGATAATCTCGCGCAGCAGGATCATCAGCGCCGCGATGACATGATAGCCGGTGATGTCGCGGGTGAAGACGAGCAGCAGGATCACTGCCGCAATCATGATCTTGTCGGCAATCGGGTCGAGAAACGCACCCAGCCGCGACACGATCCCGCGCGACCGCGCGACATAGCCGTCGAAATAATCGGTGATGCCCATCAGGCAATAGAGGCCAAAGGCGAGCGCATAATCGATCGGCTTCGGCTGGTGCGACCCTTCGATCACCCCCGGCCACAGCAGGAAGAGCAGGATCGGCACCGCCAGGATGCGCGACAATGTCAGGATGTTCGGAAGACTGAGCATGACCCCTGATTCCCGCCAATGTGGCGCGCTTGTAACAAAATGACCTTTGACCCCATAGGCCCTAGCCGATAAGCCCCCGGTGCGACAACCGAATTGCCCGCAGACCGCGTGGTGACCGAACTATATTGACGAGATGGGATCACGCATGACGGGCACCTTTGCGCTGTTGAAGCAACGCCGGTTCCTGCCCCTGTTCGTCACCCAGCTGCTCGGCGCGTTCAACGACAATCTGTTCAAGAATGCGATGGTGCTGTTCGTCGTCTACGGCGTGTTCAACAGCGAAGAACAGGAAACATTGTTCAGCGCCGTGGCGACCGGCGTTTTCATCCTGCCCTTCTTCCTGCTCTCGGCGCTCGCCGGCCAGCTCGCCGACACGCGCGACAAGGCGCGGATCATCCGTATCGTCAAATTCTGCGAGATATTGATCATGCTCGTCGGCGGCGCCGGGCTGGTGCTCGCCTGGATGGGCTTCGCCGTCCATGTGATCGCGATCCCGCTGATGATGCTCGCGCTGTTCGCGATGGGCATCCACTCGACCTTCTTCGGCCCGATCAAATACGCGATCCTGCCGCAACATCTCGAAAACGACGAGGTGCTCGCGGGCACCGGGCTGGTCGAGGCCGGCACCTATATCGCGATCCTCGCCGGCACGATCCTCGCCGGGGTCATCGATGTGGAATGGGCGGCGCTCGGTGTCGTCCTGGTCGCCGCGCTCGGTTACTGGACCGGGCGCAAGGTGCCGCCGGCGCCCCCCGAACATGAAGAAACCGGGATCGACTGGCATATCATCCGCTCGTCGGTCGCGCTCGTCCGCGGCACGATGCACATTCCGCGGCTCTACCTCGCAATCCTGTCGATCAGCTTCTTCTGGACGATCGGCGCGGTGCTTTTCATTCAATTCCCGCCGCTCGCGAAGAATATCCTTCATGCCGACAAAAGCGTCGCCAGCCTGTTCCTCGCGGTCTTCTCGATCGGAATCGCCATCGGTTCGGTCGCGGTGAACCGGCTGCTAAAGGGTCAGGTTTCGGCGCGCTACAGCCCGGTCAGCGTCATCGTCATGGCGCTGTTCGTCGTCGCCTTCTATTGGGTGTGCCGCAATTGGGGCGACGAACCGGTTGGTACACTCTACGACATCGGCGGCTTTCTCGCGCACAAAAGCGTCGTCCCCCTGCTCCTCAGCCTGCTCGGCATCGCGGTCAGCGGCGGCATGTTCGTCGTGCCGCTCTACGCCTTCCTCACCACGACGGTGCCCAAGGACCAGACCGCGCGCACCGTTGCCGCCAACAATATCGTCAATTCGGGCGCGATGGTCGCGGGTTCGCTGCTCGCGATGGGCTTGGGCTTCGCGGGCGTCGGCACCGTCGATCAGTTGCTCATGAGCGCCGCGATGTGCCTGATCTCGGCCTGGCTCGCGCAAAAGCTCCACCGCGCCTGCGATTAGGTCAGGATTGGGGTGGGAAGCTGTCCCTTGTGAACCCCGGCGAAAGCCGGGGCCCAGGGCTTTAGAAAGCCAGCCTATGCTAGTGCCGCTCTGGGCCCCGGCTTTCGCCGGGGTTCACGTCTCTAACGTCAGCTCCCGGTCGAAACCCGACCTCAAATCAGAAACATCATCGCGGCGGTAAAAAAGATCGCAAAACTCTGAAGAAACAGGCGGAAGTCATTGTTCGAAAAGATCGTTGCAGGCTGGCGGTGCGCCGCGAGCGCGGTCCGCAATTCACCCTGCCAGTCCGCAGGCGCGCTCAGTCGCGCGATGATCAACCGCCGCGCACCATATTCGCGAACGCGGGTTCGAATATCGATGTGGTTCTTCGAGTCCATGGCCCGAAGCTAGGCCGCCGTTAACGAGTCGATAAGGTTAAAAGAGTGTTAACGCGGCGCCGTCCCGCCTTGGCACGTTTTCCCGACTCGGTTTTAACGGCCCGGCATCGGCCGAACGCGGATCTGACGACCGTCTTTTGCCCCGCTTTGGAATGGCTTGCACTTCGCGGGCTTCATGCGCGGCCCCAGGCAAAAACGCACTTCGTTGAGCCATCCCTGCCTGTCGGCCGACACCGCGATCATCGGTGCGCTCACCCCCGGATTGACCGCCGTAAAGGCGCGGCGAACGCTTGCCGCCGTCTGCGGTTTTGCCGCCAGCTTTTTCATGTCGGGAAAGCGCACCGCGCGAAACAATAGCTCCGCCGAACGGAAATAGGCGGCTGGATTCGGGCTCATGCACGTCCCATGCTTTGCCCATTCGTGCTGCAACAGCTGCGCCGACGGTGTCATGCACATATGCTGCTTCAGCACCGGCTGCGGCACGATCTTCGCCGGGCGGCACCATTGGGGATAGCCGGGGCCGTCGGTTTCGGGCCACAGGCCGTGGAGCACCCAGCCGAAGCGGCCGTTCTCGCCGGAACATTGGAAACGGTCGCGCGCATCGCGCGGGTTCCGCACGCCGGCGCAATGCTGCGGCGACCAGCTCATACTGAGCAGATATCCCGTGATCGCGGGATTTCGCACGGGTTCGCCGCGTTTGGGCTGTTCGAGGCGCGGGACCGAGACTCGGTCGGGGATATTGCACGCCAAAGCCTGCGCCTGCGCGGCCGCTGGCACGAACATCAGCGCGACGGCTGCCCCCCTAAGCCAGCGCAAAATCGAGCCCGATATCCGCCGCCGGCGCCGACTGGGTCAGCCGCCCCACAGACACATAGGTCACGCCCGTCTCGCCGATCGCGCGGATCGTATCGAGGCGCACCCCGCCTGACGCCTCGGTCGGAACCTTGCCGTTCACCAGCGCCACGCACTGGCGCAGCTCTTCGAGGTCCATATTGTCGAGCAACAGGTGCGTCGCGCCGGCGCTCAGTGCGGGTTCGACCTGCGCCACCCGGTCGACTTCGACGATGATGTTTTCGATTCCCGCATTCACGGCACGGCGAACCGCTTCCTCGACCGATCCCGCGACCGCGACATGATTATCCTTGATCATCGCGGCGTCCCACAGGCCCATGCGGTGGTTCTTCGCGCCGCCCATCCGCGTCGCATATTTCTCCAGCACGCGAAGGCCGGGGATCGTCTTGCGCGTGTCGAGCAGCGTCGCGCCGGTCCCCGCGAGCGCATCGACATATTGGCGCGTCATCGTCGCGATTCCCGACAGATGCTGGACTGTGTTGAGCGCAGACCGTTCGGCGGTCAGCATCGCGCGCGCATTGCCCGACAGCCGCATCAGGTCGCTTCCGGGCGCCACCTGCGCGCCCTCTTCGACGAGTATCTCGATCTCCATGGCAGGTTCGAGCGCGCGAAAGAAACGTTCGGCGATCGGCAAGCCGGCGACGGTGATCGCGTCGCGGCTGTCCATCACCCCGCCAAAGCGCGCGTCGGCGGGAATCGTCGCCATCGAGGTGATATCGCCCCCCGCCCCCAGATCTTCGGCCAAAGTGGCGCGAACAAAGGCGTCGAGGTCGAATGCGGGCAGCGAAAATTGGGTCATGGCCCTGCGATAATCGGCTTGCCCGGCAAATCAACTTGACGTTTACGTAAACTAGCGCTGACATGCACGCTACGCGGCAACTTAGCCAACATCGGAGAGGTCCCCATGCAATCCCCCATCTGCGCGATGCTCGACATCGAATTCCCGCTGCTCGCCTTCTCGCACTGCCGCGATGTCGTCGTCGCAGTGTCAAAAGCCGGCGGCATGGGCGTCTTCGGCGCCGCCGCGCTCCCGCCTGAACGGCTCGAGGAAGAACTCGCCTGGATCGACGATCATATCGGCGGGCGGCCCTATGGCGTCGACCTGATCGTTCCCAACAGTTTCGCCGGCAAAGGCGATACCCCCTCACCTGGCGCCGCGAAAGTGCCCGAGACGCATCTGCAATTCGCTGCCGACCTGCTTGGCAAATTCGATGTCGACGCCGCCGGCCTCGAAGCCGCGATGGAAACGCGTCAGAGCTTCGGCGATAATATGCACGAGGACGGCGCAGCGAAGCTGCTCGAAGTCGCTTTCCGCCATCCAATCAAACTGATCGCCAACGCGCTCGGCGTCCCGCCCCCCTTGATGCTCGAACTCGGCAAGCGGCATAATGTCCCCGTTGCTGCACTCGTCGGCACCCGGGACCATGCGCTGGCTCAGGTCCGCGCCGGGGTTGACATCCTCGTCGTAGCCGGCGGCGAAGCGGGCGGGCATTGCGGCGAGGTCGCGACGATGGTGCTGGTGCCCGAAGTCGCCGCAGCGGTCGAAGCCGTCGGAGCGAACACGCCGATCCTCGCCGCTGGCGGGATCGTCACGGGACGCCAGATGGCAGCAGCCATGGCGATGGGGGCACATGGCGCGTGGACCGGATCGGTGTGGCTGACCACGGCGGAGGCCGAAACCAACCCGATCGTGAAAGAAAAGATGCTCGCAGCCTCATCGCGCGACACGGTGCGGTCGAAAAGCCGTACCGGCAAGCCGTCACGCCAGCTCCGCTCGCCGTGGACCGACGCTTGGGAGGCCGAAGGCGCGCCCAAACCGCTGCCGATGCCGCTCCAGTCGCTGGTCAGCGAACCCGCGCTGCGCAAGGTCGATAAATTGTCCGAAGGCGGCCACGAAGGTGCAAAGGCGCTTGCGACCTATTGGGTCGGCCAGGGCGTCGGCCTGATGAACGAGGCGATGGGCGCCGGACAGGTCGTTCAGGAGTTCAAGGAAGACTGGATCGCCGCCTGCGAAAGGCTCAACGGGTTTATCGGCGACTAGTCAAAAAAAATCCCCGCCGAAGCGGGGACTTTCTTGTGTCAGCTGACGGTCGCCTTGACGATCTTGCCGGGCTCGCGGGGCGGCTCGCCCTTGGGCAGCGCGTCGACATTTTCCATGCCTTCGATCACTTCGCCCCAGACGGTGTACTGGTTGTCGAGGAAGCGCGCGTCGTCGAAGCAGATGAAGAACTGGCTGTTCGCGCTGTTCGGGTTCTGCGCGCGCGCCATCGAGCAGACGCCGCGGACGTGCGGTTCGCTGCTGAATTCCTGGGGCAGGTCGGGAAGCTGGCTGCCGCCCATGCCGGTACCCGTCGGGTCGCCGCCCTGCGCCATGAAGCCCGGAATCACGCGGTGGAACACGACGCCGTCGTAAAAGCCTTCGCTGGCGAGGCCGGTGATGCGCTCGACATGCTGCGGCGCGAGGTCGGGACGGAGGCGGATGACAACATCGCCGGTCGACAGCGAAAGGGTGAGAGTGTCGGACATGGTAGAACTCCTGCGGTCTAAGTTGCCGGTCCCATAGCGGGGCGGGCCGGCAAAGCCACGCATTAAATCGCGAAAAGGCGCGCGCGGCGTTGCCATCGGCGGGCCGCAGCACTAGGGGAAGGCTCGTACGCCGCAATCGTCAGGGAGGACCGCGCGATGGACAAACGCGAAGATTCCCTGCCCCCGGAAGATGTTGTCATCACCGACGACCGCGACCGCGAACAACCCGCACGCGAAACCGACACCGAACTCGACGAGGACGACCGGCTGAAGCCCGAATTCGTCCGCGACGTGATCGAGTTGGCCGAGGCGGGCGAAAGCGAAGCTGCGCGCGAACGCGTCGGCCGCCTGCACCCCGCCGACATCGCCGATCTGTTCGAACTCGCGCGCGCCGACGAGCGCCCAATGCTCGCAGCAGTCCTCGGCGACATGCTGTCCGCCGACGTGCTCGCGGAAATGAACGATTATGTCCGCGAGGAGCTGATCGACCTGCTCGCGCCCGAGCAAGTCGCCGAACTCGCGTCCGAACTCGATACCGACGACGCCGTCGCGATCATCGAGGATATGGAAGAGGACGAGCAGCAGGCCGTCCTCCAGGCGATGGAACCCGAAGATCGCGCCGCGATCGAGGACGCGCTCTCCTTCCCCGAAGAATCCGCCGGGCGCATGATGCAGCGCGACCTCGTCGCGGTGCCCGAACATGTGACCGTAGGCGACGTGATCGACCGGCTGCGCGAAGACGCCGACCTCGCGAGCGATTTCTGGGAAATCTTCGTCGTCGACCCGATGCACAAGCCAGTGGGCACCTGCCAGCTCAGCTGGATCCTCCGCACCCCGCGCGACATCGCGATCAGCGACGTGATGAAGCGCGAGCAGACGCTGATCCCGGTCGACATGGACCAGGAAGAGGTCGCGCTGCGCTTCCAGAAATATGCGCTGATCTCGGCCGCCGTCGTCGACAAGGGCGGGCGGCTCGTGGGCATGATCACGGTCGATGACGTCGTCCACATCATTCAGGAAGAAGCGGGCGAAGATATCCTGCGCCTGTCGGGTGCCGGCGACGGCGACATCAACGAACCGATCCGCGAGACATATAGCGCGCGCGTCCGCTGGCTCATCGCCAATCTGGGCACCGCGCTGCTTGCTTCGTCGATCGTCGGATTTTTCGGCGGCGCGATTGAACATATGGTTGCGCTCGCCGCGTTGATGCCGATCGTCGCGGGCGTTGGCGGCAATGCCGGGACGCAGACGTTGGCCGTCACCGTGCGCGCGCTCGCGATGAACCAGCTCACCGATTCGAACAGCTGGCGCGCGATCTGGCGCGAAATGAAGATCGCGCTCCTCAACGGCGGGACGATCGCACTGATCGCGGGCACTGCGACCGCGCTGTGGTTCGGAAACCCCCAACTCGGCGTGGTCATTGCCGCTGCCATGATCGTGAACATCTTTGTCGCCGGCGTCGCCGGCGTCGCGATCCCCCTCTTGCTCGACCGCCTCGATCAGGATCCCGCGGTCGCGAGTTCGATTTTCGTGACGATGACGACCGATTCCATGGGCTTTCTCGCCTTCCTGGGCCTCGCGGTGCTCAGCGGGCTGACCGCGCTCTAAGGGCAAACCTCTGGAATCCAAGCGATTCAAAAATATTCGAAAAAAACTTCGTCCATGTGATTTTTTTTGGGAACCTATCGCTGTCCCGGTCGTTTCCCCTTCGAGCAGCGGTCATCGCCCCCCCGCAGCGCTGCTCAGCAACATTGGCCCGGCCCGCATTCCCTCCCCCCCCCTCGAAGCGTGCCGGGCCATTTTGCGTCAACTCCTGAGAGGTTAGAAATATGACGAGTTTCCGTGCAATCCTTCTCGCCCTGATGGCAAGCTTTCTGGTCACTGGTTGCAACACGGTGAAGGGTGCTGGCCGCGACATTGAGTCGGTCGGTCAAGCGGGCAGCGACGCCATTAACTGATCTTGAGTAACTTACCCTAAGCCTCTTCGAGAGGCTCGACAGGCGCCTCTCCGGCGCCTGTTTTGCGTCGGCGCTGGGTAAACCAGATCGCGAGCAGCGACATTTCATAGAGGAAGACCAAAGGCACCGCGAGCAACAGCTGGCTCAGGATGTCGGGCGGCGTGAACACCGCCGCGATCGCAAAAGCGGCCACGATCATATAGCGCCGCGCCGAAACGAGCTGCTCGCGCGTGACCAGCCCCGATCGCTCGATCAGCATCAGCAGGATCGGCAGCAGGAAGGCAATCCCGAACGCCATGATGAACTGCATCGTGAAGCTCAGGTAATTACCGACCGACGGCAGCGCTTCCTGCGTGATGCCGCCGACGTTGCCCTGATATCCGAGCAGGAATTTGAGCGCGATCGGGATGGTGATGAAATAGGCGAAGCTGGCGCCGATCGCGAACAGCACCGGCGTTGCGATCAGGAACGGCAGCAGCGCGCGCTTTTCCTGCTTGAACAGCCCCGGCGCGACGAATTTCCACAGCTGGTTTGCAATCACTGGAAAGGCGATCATCATCGCCGCGAACAGCGCGACCTTGATCTCTACGAAGAACGCCTCGAACAGCTGCGTATAGATCAGCTTGCCCTGCCCTGCCTTTACGAGCGGCTGGACCAATATCCCGAAAATCGGCTTGGCGTAATAAAGGCACACGCCAAAGGCGACACCCACCGCGACCAGCGACTTGAGCAGACGCGAACGCAGTTCGATCAGATGATCGAGCAGCGGCATCTTGCCGCCGGCGCCATCCTCTTCGACGGTTACTTCCTCGGTCACGGCAACGGACCGTCCTTGGGCGGTACCGCGTGCGTTTCTGGCGAAGTGGCCGCTGCAGCCTGATCAACGTCGGCTTCAGTTACCGGCTCAGTCGTTGTCGCCGGTGTCGTCGGCGCCGACGATGTGTTTACGTCGTCGATCCTTGGAAATTCGCGCATGATCGCGTCATTCTGTTCGCGCCACTGCTTCTCAAGCTCTTCGAGCTCGGCTTCGCGCATCATCGTATCGAGCCCGGACCGGAAATGGCGCGCCATACCGCGTGCCTTTGCCATCCATTTGCCGACGAAGCGCATCGCCTTGGGGAGGTCCTTGGGGCCGATAACCACCAGGGCCACCACCACGACGAGCAGCAACTCGGTGGGCGCGACGTCAAACATGACCTAGAACTTCCCCCGCGGGCAAACGGCGTTCAGAGCTTGTCGTGCTCGGCCGTCGGGGTCGAAATCGGGGTGGCGTCGGGCGCGCGCTGGCCCTCGATCTGCTTCGGCGCCGGAGTCGGCGCATCATCTTCGGCCATGCCCTTCTTGAAGCTTTTGATGCCCTTGGCGACATCGCCCATCATGTCCGAAAAACGGCCCTTGCCGAACAGCAGCAGGACGAGAATCCCGACCACGAGCCAGTGCCAGATGCTGAAGCTACCCATTTATCGTCTCCTTGAAGGGCTCATCTAGGCCTCTTCACCGTCTTTTACTAGGTCCAGTTCGCCCACCGCCTCCTCAAAAGCGAGGTCGACGGGGTCGAGCAGGCCGGCTGCGCGGAGATCGTCGATTCCCGGCAGGTCCTTGCGGCTGTTGAGGCCGAAATGTTGCAGGAAAGCGTCGGTCGTCTTGTAGATCAGTGGTCGCCCCGGCACCTCGCGGCGCCCCGCGGGCGCGACCCACTCGGCCTCCATCAGCACGTCGAGCGTCCCCTTCGACGTCTGGACGCCGCGGATCGCTTCGATTTCGGCGCGACTCACCGGCTCGTGGTACGCGACGATCGCGAGTACCTCGGCGGCGGCGCGTGACAGCTTGCGCGGATCGTCGCGCTCGCGGCGGAGCAAATGCGCCAGATCGGCCGGCGTCTGGAAATGCCAATGCCCGCCACGTTCGACGAGTTCGATCCCGCTGCGGTCGTGGCGCGCCGCAATCCTCACGATGATCGCGCGCACCTCCCCCGGCGTCATTTCGTCGCCAAGCCGGTTTGCAACCTGGCGCGCGTCGAGCGCCTCGTCGCTGGCGAACAGCATCGCCTCAATCGCGCGCTCCAGATCGTCGATCATGCCTGTGCAGCCTTCAGATAAAGCGGTTCAAACGCGCCGTCTTGTTTCAGGTCGACACGGCCCTGCCGCGCCAATTCCAGCGCCGCGACGAAGCTCGACGCGATCGCCGAGCGGCGCAGCGGCCCGTCATAGTCGGCCGGCAGGAAATCCGACAGCTCGGCCCAGTCGAGCTTCACGCCAATCATCCGCTGGAGATGGTGGAGCGCGGCGTCGAGCGTTACGACGGGCCGACGCGACACCATATGTACGACGGGTTCGGAGCGCAGTTTGACCTGCCCATAGGCCGACAGAAGGTCGTAAAGGCTGGCGTCCCAGCGCCGCACCTTGATGTCGCGTAGCCCCTCGGGTTTCGGACGCAGGAACACGTCGCGGCCAACCCGGTCGCGTGCGAGCAGCCGCGCCGCCGCCTCGCGCATCGCCGCCAGCCGCTGCAGGCGCAGCTGCAACCGCAGCGCGAGTTCGTCGGGCGAGGGGTCCTCGAGCGGATCCTTGGGAAGCAGCAGCGCCGATTTGAGATAGGCGAGCCACGCGGCCATCACGAGATAGTCGGCCGCAACCTCCAGCTTCAATTCGCGGGCCTCGGCGATGAAGGTCAGATATTGCTCGACCAGCGCCAGGATCGAAATCTGCTTGAGGTCGACCTTCTGGCTGCGCGCCAGCGTCAGCAAAAGGTCGAGCGGCCCCTCCCAGCTTTCAAAGGTCAACTGGAACGCGTCGTCGCGCTCTGGCGCTGCCGGTGCGATTTCGAAATCGAGCGGCAGGTCGTCCATCGGCGGATCAGGCGGTCGCGAGCAGCGCGTCGCGCTGATCGACCAGAGTCGCAAAGGGCCGATCGTCGCCATCGCCCGAAATGCGGTCCATTGCGCCTTCGAGCCGTGCACGCGAAACGGTGCTGATCGGGTCGAGCGCATTCGCGATGCCGACCATATCGTCCATCTTGGCCCAGCAGTTGAGCGCGATGTCGCAACCGGCGGCGATCGCATCGGCGGCGCGCGAGGGGACGTCGCCCGACAGCGCCTTCATGTCGAGATCGTCAGTCATCAGCAGCCCGTGAAAGCCGATGCGCTGGCGAATGACGCTGTCGATGACGATCGGTGACAGCGTCGCTGGCCGATCGGGATCCCATGCCTCGAAAATCACATGGCACGTCATCGCCATCGCAGCGTCACGCAGCGCCGCGAATGGCGCCAGGTCTGTTTGCAGATCGCGGTCGGGCGCATCGACGGTCGGCAAGGCTTCATGCGTATCGAGCAGCGCGCGGCCGTGCCCCGGGATATGCTTGACGATGCCGACGACGCCACCGGCCTGCAATCCGCCGAGGATCGCACGGCCCAGCGCCGCAACGCGCATCGGTTCACTGCCAAGCGCCCGGTCGCCGATCACATCGCTCGCGCCCGGCTGGCGCACGTCGAGCAGCGGGAGGCAGTCAACGGTAATCCCGACCTCGGCCAGCATCACCGCGAGCGCCATCGCGTTCAACCGCGCCGCCTCGATCGCACTTGCGGGCGCGCGGTCATAGAGCGCGTCGAACGCCGCCCCGCTCGGGAAGTTCGGCCATTCGGGCGATCTCATGCGCGCGACGCGCCCGCCTTCCTGATCGATCAGGATCGGGAGATTGGTCCGCCCATCGAGGCTGCGTAATTCGTCGGTCAGGCGCCGCAGTTGCTCGCGGTTTTCGATATTGCGCCCGAACAGGATATAGCCCGCAGGGTCGCTGTCGCGAAAGAAGGCGCGCTCGTCGTCGGTGAGGGTTAGGCCCGACAGGCCGAAAATTGCCGGTATCATCGTGCATCAAACTCCATCGATCGCCGCCCCCTCAGGCGATGACCAAGCTGCAACCATGCCATGACGGCGGATTTGCACCAACAGAGTCTGCGGCCAAGCGGGCCGAATCAGCGAACGACGACGCAATTTTCACCGGCTACGCGCAATTTTCCGCATAAATTCGTGGCGTTGGCCGCGGTTCCTGCCGAAACGCGCAGGCGATAGACGGTTCCATTGCCGACCTTTGCTGGCGACACCGATTTGTTGAGCTCGGCCAGATAGGCGAAGCGCTTCGACAGGTTCGTCCACGCCTTGGCAGCCGCAGCGTCGCTGCTGAAGGCGCCGAGCTGGATCATCGCACCGCTCGGGGCAGCTGCCTTGGGCTCGGCATCGACCTCCTTCGCGGCGACAGCCTTGGCCTTCTCCACCGGCGGAGCCTTCGCGACGGCGGCTTTCGCCGCGGCGGCCTTGTCGGCTGCCGCCTTCTTCGCAGCAGCTTCGCGCTCTTCGGGGGTCACGGCAGGTTCTTCGGGCATACGGCTCGGATCGACCTTGCCTGCAGGCTCGGCACCTTCGCTGGCTGAGAAGCTGGCGTCGCCCTCGCCCTCGAACGTCTTCGCGCCATCGGTCTTGGGCGCGACCTTATAGTCGCCCTGCTGCGCCGCGATCAGTTCGCCATTACCGCGTGCGCCGCCATTCTGGATCCACCACAGGCCGCCGAGCACCGCGCCGATCAGCAGTAAGCCGCCGAGCACCATGACGAGCAGGCGCGCGGGCGAGACTTCGCCATCTTCCTCGAACCCGTCGGCGGCTTCAAGCCAAGGCAGCCGATCCTCGTCTTCGAGACCGAGGCCTGCGTCCCCCTGCTCCGCCTGTTTGTCGCCCGCCATCAAACCATCTCCTCGAGCGCCTCTACCCCCATAAGGGACAGCCCGTTACGGATGACTTGCCCGATTCCGTCGGCCAAATAAAGCCGCGTCGCGGTCAATTCGGGATCATTGTCGAGAACGATGCGAAGGCCCGGATCATCATTGCCCAGATTGTACCAGGCGTGGAACGCCGCCGCGACGTCGGCGAGATAGAAGGCGATCCGGTGCGGCTCGCGCGCCGAGGCGGCCGCCTCGACAATCCGCGGGAACTGCGCGAGCAGTTTCACGAGGCCCAATTCATGCGCGTTGAGGCGTGCCGGAACGGGCGCGGGCAGCGTGATCCCGGCATCTGCGGCTTTTTTGCGCAGCCGCGAAATGCGGGCATTGGCATATTGCAGATACCAGACGGGGTTGTCGCGCGACGCCTCGACGACCTTGGCGAAGTCGAAATCCATCTGTGCGTCGGCCTTGCGGGTCAGCATCGTGAAGCGCACCGCGTCCTTGCCGACCTCTTCGACGACATCGGCGAGCGTCACGAAATTGCCCGCGCGCTTCGACATTTTGAACGGCTCGCCATTTTTGAGCAGCCGCACCATCTGCACCAGTTTGACGTCGAAGCGGGTCTTGCCCCCGGTCAATGCGGCAACCGCCGCCTTGATCCGCTTGACCGTGCCTGCATGGTCGGCGCCCCAGATGTCGATCAGTTCGTCGGCATTCTGGCTCTTCTGGAAATGATAGGCGAGGTCGGCACCGAAATAGGTCCAGCTGCCGTCCGACTTCTTGATCGGGCGGTCCTGATCATCGCCGAACTGCGTCGAGCGGAACAGCGGCAGCTCGACCGGCTCCCAATCCTCGGGCGTTTCGCCCTTCGGCGCTTCGAGCTGGCCGTCATAGACGAGATCATGGTCGCGCAGCCATTTCTCGGCGGCGGCGGGTTTGCCCTCTGCCTGCAATTCGGCTTCGGACGAGAAAAGATCGTGATGGATGCCGAGCTTGGCGAGGTCGGCGCGGATCATGTCCATCATCGCGCTGACCGCCTCGGCGCGGAACAGGCCGAGCCACGCGCTTTCGGGCGCGCCGACGAAGCGGTCGCCATATTCGACCGCCAGCTTGTCCGCGACGGGGATCAGATAGTCGCCGGGATAGAGCCCCTCGGGGATCGCGCCGATATCCTCGCCCAGCGCCTCGCGGTAGCGCATGTGCACCGAGCGCGCGAGCACATCGACCTGCGCGCCGGCGTCGTTGACATAATATTCGCGGATCACCTCGTGCCCGGCATATTCCAGCAGCGCGGCGAGCGCGTCGCCAACGACCGCGCCGCGGCAGTGACCGACGTGCATCGGGCCGGTCGGGTTCGCCGACACATATTCAACATTGACGCGCCGCCCTTGCCCCATCGTCGACCGGCCATAATCGCCGCCTTCGCTGAAGATCAGCGCGAGTTCGTCGCGCCAGCTGTCGTCGACAAGGCGCAGGTTGATGAAGCCTGGACCCGCGACGCTCGCCTCGGTCACTTCATCGAGCGCGCCGAGCTCGGCGACGATCAGGTCCGCAAGCGCACGCGGGTTCATGCCGGCGGGCTTCGCGAGCACCATCGCGGCGTTGGTCGCAACATCGCCATGCGCGGGATCGCGCGGCGGTTCGACGCTGATCGCGCTGCGATCGAGACCGCTCGGCAGGGCGTCTCGGGCGGCGAGCGCATCGAGCGCGGCATCGATATGGTCGGAAAAGCGGCTGAACAGGGTCACGGGGATTGGCCTATCTTCGATCAGGAAAGTCTTGCGCGCGCCCTATAACAGCTAGGCGGGCGCGAAAAGCCCCGCGTCGCCGATTGGCGCGCGGGGCGAAACGATGCGTACGGCGCCAAGGCGCCGCCGCGACTTATCGTCGGACGTTATATTCGAGCTGGTCCTGCGTGAGCTGGAACCCGATGAGCAGTTCGAAGCTCGAGCGCTGCACCGCGGCGCGCACTTCGGGAAGGCTGAGCGGATCGACCGCAGCGTCCTGATCGCCCGCCTTGCGCTTGCGGGTGATACGTTCCTGGATGTCGGCGGGCAGCGTTGCCGCAGCGCGATCGACATAGGCCGACGCCTGCGCCCGGCCCGTGCCGCGCACCTGGCCTTCGGCAAAAGTCACGGCGACATTGCCGAGCCGTTTTGCAACGACCGCGGTCCCGCCCTGCAAGACAGTGGCGTAATAAGGCAAGGTCACCGTGCGCGCGGGCCCCGCATCGCGACGCGTCGCGACGACGTCGAAGCTGGCGAGCTGGTAAACCTTCTCAGCGGCGTCGTTACAGACGGGCACCACATTGGTGATCGCCGCGACGACGTCGACGGCGCGCGCATCGCGGCTCGTCGCGGGGTCGAACAGCGTGACGTCGCCGGTGTGCAGCGGCACCGCCACCGCGGGACAGGTGCTGCGTGTCGCGGTGATGCCGACGCCGCCCGCGATGTCGATTTCATTGTCCTTCGCGCAGCCCGCCACCGTCGCCATGGCTGCCGTGCCGCAGAGCACGGTCAGGAACTTACGCGACGGAAACGAAATGGACATCATGATAATCGGGCTTTCCAAACAGGTACGCTGGCAGGCGTCGGGACGGTTGATCCCGCGTCATGCGCGCCGCTTCTTATCGGTGCGATGAACGCGGCGCAACAAAGAGAACGAAAGATGAAGCGGCTTTACCCCATACGGCTTGCTGCGCTAGAGCGCGCGCATCATGAACGCTCCCCATCCGATGACGCACCCAGGCAGCAGCGAAGCGGCAGAACTCAAGGTTTTGATCGCGGCACCGCGCGGGTTCTGTGCGGGCGTCGACCGCGCGATCCGTATCGTCGAACTGGCGCTGCAGAAATATGGCGCGCCCGTCTATGTCCGGCACGAAATCGTCCACAACCGCTACGTCGTGGACACACTGAAGGCGCAAGGCGCGATTTTCGTCGAATCGCTCGACCAGGTTCCAGACGGCGTGCCGGTAGTGTTCAGCGCGCACGGCGTACCCAAGGCGGTGCCCGCAAAGGCCGAAATGCGTGGGCTTGACTATATCGACGCGACTTGCCCGCTGGTGTCGAAAGTGCATCGTCAGGCCGAGCGCGTATATGACGCCGGACGGCATATCGTCTTCGTCGGCCACGCCGGCCACCCGGAAGTCGTCGGCACATTGGGTCAGCTGCCCGAAGGCGCGATGACTTTGGTCGAATCGGTCGACGATGTGGCGGCGCTGTCGCCTGCGGACCCTGAAATGCTGTCCTTCCTGACCCAGACGACGCTGTCGGTCGACGATACACGCGATATCATCGCGGCGCTCCAGCACCGCTTCCCCGCGATCACCGGCCCGCGGGGCGAGGACATCTGTTACGCGACGTCGAACCGTCAGGATGCAGTAAAGGCGATCGCCGGACAATGCGATCGCATGATCGTTATCGGCGCGCCCAACAGTTCGAACAGCCTGCGCCTCGTCGAAGTCGCCGAACGGCTGGGCACACCCGCGCATCTCGTCCAGCGCGGCACCGACATCGACCCGACCTGGCTGACGGATATCGGCACGCTCGGCATCACTGCCGGCGCAAGCGCGCCCGAGAAGTTGGTCCGCGAAGTGATCGACGCCGTCGCATCTGTCCGCCCCATCGTCGAGGACGTCGTCGTCACGGCCGAAGAGAATATGGTGTTCAAGCTGCCGCGCGGGCTCGAACCCGCCTGATGGCCGTCTATACGCACGTCGAGCCCGACGACCTTGCCGCCCTCGTCGCCCGATATGACATCGGCACCGTGGTGTCGTGCAAGGGGATTGCCGAGGGCGTCGAGAACAGCAATTTCCTGCTCGAAACGACGGGCGGTCGTTTCATCCTAACGCTTTACGAAAAACGGGTCAGCGAAGGCGACCTGCCTTTCTTCGTCGACCTGCTGAACCATCTCGCCAGCCAGAACTGCCCCGTCCCGGCAATGATCCGGGACCGGAATGGCATTGCGATCCAGCAGATTTCGGGCCGCGCTGCGTGCGTGATCCAGTTCCTGCCCGGCATCTCGCTCACCCAGCCGACACCGCCACAATGCGAAGCCGCCGGCGCCGCGCTCGGCGCGATGCACCGTGCGCTCGAAGACTATGCCGGCGCGCGCGCGAACAGCATGGGTCACGATCATTGGCGCGGTGTTGCCGCGGCGACCGGCAATCTCGATGTCGTGTTGCCGGGGCTTCAATCGATCGTCGACGACGAACTGGCGTATCTCGACGCGCATTGGCCCACCGATTTGCCCGCGCATGTCATCCACGCCGATCTGTTTCCCGACAATGTGTTGATGCTCGGCGACCGGGTCACCGGCCTCATCGACTTCTATTTCGCCGCGAGCGACTTTCGCGCCTATGATCTCGTGATCACGCACGCGTCCTGGGCCTTTTCGGCCGACGGCAAGCATTGCGATCCCGCACGCGCCCAGGCTTTGATGCGCGGCTATGCTCGCGAAATTACGCTGTCGGACGCCGAAGTCGCCGCGCTGCCGCTACTCGCGCGCGGCGCATCGCTGCGCTTCCTGCTTACCCGCGCCCACGATTGGGTGCACACCCCCGCCGACGCGCTCGTCACCCGCAAGGACCCGTCACCGTTCCTCGCCCGTCTGCAACGTTATAGCGCCGCCGACGCTGCCAGCCTGTTTGCTGTCGGATGAGCGAAAGCACCGGCAAGACCGTGATTGTCGCCACCGACGGCGCCTGCAAGGGCAACCCCGGCCCCGGCGGCTGGGGCGCCGTGCTCCGCTGGGGTGATGTCGTAAAGACATTGTCGGGGGGCGAACCCGACACGACGAACAACCGCATGGAGCTGATGGCCGCGATCGAGGCGCTCGCTGCGCTCAAGCGCAGCTGCAACGTCGAACTGTCGACCGACAGCGTCTATGTCCGCGACGGGATCACCAAATGGATTTTCGGCTGGCAGAAGAATGGCTGGAAAACCGCAGCCAAAAAGCCGGTCGCCAACGCCGACCTGTGGCAGCGCCTGGTCAAGGAAAATGCGCGGCACAAGGTCGAGTGGATCTGGGTCAAGGGCCACGCCGGCCACGGTGACAATGAACTGGCCGATACGCTGGCCAGCGACGCCGCCCTCGAAGTGGCGCGGGCGCGCAAGGCACCCGCGCGCTAATTTCATTCGGTTTCGCGGATTTCGGCGCCCGGGCCGTTCTTCAGGATCGACTCGATGGCATTTTTCGCGGAGGCCTTGCTGCTATAACCCTCGGTCCAGAAGATGGGTTCGCTATTATATTTGAAATAGGCGACAAATTCGCCGGCCTTGTTCTTCTTGATCTCGAAATAATGGGCCATGCCATCCTCCACGGGTCGGGCCGTGCCGGGGGTGGCAGGGCCAAACCCATGTTAATCCAGTCGTTTCGCCGTGCAAGCGATCAGATGGATCAGGCGAAGCGCGATGGCGCAAAGGGTGCGGGATCGACGCGCCCGATGGCGCCCTCTGGCAAGGGAGCACCGAGCAGCGCCGCGAGCAGTCCGGCGATCGCCGGCGAAGTCTGAATCCCGAAGCCCCCCTGCCCCGCGCACCAGATGAAAGAGGGCTCGTGCGGGTCGGCGCCAAAAACGGGCATGCGGTCGAGCGCGAAGCTGCGCAGTCCCGCCCATTTGCGCTCGACCGCCACGACCGGCCAGTCGACGACCGACTGTAACCGGTCGATCGCAAGCGCGACATCCAGCTCCTCGGGTGCCGCGTCATGGGGCACCGTCGGGGTCTCGTCATGCGGCGTCAGCCAGATGCGCGCCTCGCTCTGACCCTTGAAATAAAATTCGCCGCCGACGTGGACGACGAGCGGCAGGTCGGCAGGCACCGGCACGCCCAGCCGGACCTGCATCACCGTGCGGCGATACGGCTGGATGCCGACCGGCTTGATCCCGCATGCGCCCGCGACCTCGTCAGCCCATGCCCCGGCGGCATTGACGATCAATGCAGTGCGGATCCGTGCGTCGCCCGTTTCGACATCCCAGCCCTCGCTGACCCGCCGCGCCCGTCGCAAGCGCGCGCGCGTGACCAATGTCGCACCCGCGCGCTTTGCGGCGCGAAGATAGGCCGCATGCAAGCCGCCGACGTCGATGTCGCGGCACGCCGCTTCATAGGCGGCCTCGCGCCATTCGTCGCGAAGGCCGGGAACCATATCGGCCACCGGCGCGCCCGCCATCCGGACGATGTCGACGCCTTGGGCCGAAAATTCGGCGGTAAAGGCGTCGACCGCCGCCGCCTCAGACCGCTGCCCCACCGTCAATGCACCGCGCGGCGACAGGAAGCCATGAGCCGAAAATTCGGGGGCCGGGTTGTTCAATGTCTCCAGTGATGCGCGTGTCAGGGGCTGAACCCCCGCCCCGCCATAGCTTTCGTGCCAGAACGCCGCCGACCGACCGGTCGCGTGATAGCCGGGTGCATCCTCGCCTTCGATCAGCATGACGCGGCGCCACGGCGCGAGGGCGGCGGCAAGGCTTGCCCCGGCGATCCCCGCGCCGACAATCAGCACGTCGGTGGCAGAAGGCGGCGCGGCGGTCATGCACTGCCGCATATCGGCTGGCCCACGGAATGCAAGCCGGGCGTTCGGCGCAGCATGGTTACGCTTTGGTAAGCCATATTGCGTAGGAGAAAACCGATGGAAGGCAGCATGATCACGCTTGGCTTGATGGCCGTTCTCGGCGCGCTGATGATTGCTGCAGCAATCAGCGACCTGAAGTCGCGTACCATTTCCAACGAACTCAACGCCGCCATGGCGCTGCTTGCCATCCCCTTCTGGGTCGCGACCGGCCTTGCGCTCTGGCCCGACGTTCCGGTCCAGTTCGGCGCCGCCTTTGGCGTCTTCCTGATCTTCGCCGGACTGTTCGCAGTCGGCGGGATGGGCGGCGGCGACGTAAAGATGATCGGCGCGGTGATGCTCTGGATCCCCGTACCCCTGTTTCTGCCCATGCTCACGATCATGGCCATCGCCGGCGGCATCCTGTCGGCCCTGATGCTTATCTATATGAAATTGCGCCCTTCGGACAAACCGGTCGAGGTTCCCTATGCGGTAGCCATCGCCGCAGCGGGCCTTTGGGCGCTTCACCAACAATATCTTAACCAGTTTCAGGTTATCGGATGACCTGAGGGAAAAGCACGACCGTCTCTGGTGGGTGCAGGAGGGCGACAAATCGTCATGGATACGCGAAAGATTATGCTGATCGTCGGCGCGCTGGTGATTGCCATCGGCGCAGCGTTCGGGGTCAACCAGATGATGCGCGGCGCTGCCGCTCCGCAGGCGCGTGCCGCCGCGGCACCGGACATCACCGGCCCGACGATCCTTGTGGCAACGCGGCAGCTGCCCGTCGGCACGATTGTCGGTCCGGACAGCTTCCGTTTTCAGCCCTGGCCGAAGGAACTGGTCGAAAAGGCCTATTTCCTGAAGGACAAGACCGACGTGAACACGTTGGTCGGCACCGTCGTGCGCTATCCGATCACCGCGGGCCAGCCGTTGACGCAAGGCGCGCTGGTCCATCCCGACGATCGCGGCTTCCTTGCTGCGGCGCTTGGCCCGGGCATGCGTGCCGTCACGGTCAAGGTCAGCCAGGAACAGGGTGTCGCCGGTTTCGTCTTTCCGGGCGACCGCGTCGACGTGGTGCTGACCCAGACCATTTCGGTCGAAGAAGGCAGCAGCTTTCCCGACAAGCAGATCGTGACCGCCGAAACGATCATCCGCAACGTCCGCATTCTGGCGACCGACCAGCGCTATGATGCCGAGGATGAAACCGGGAAGACCCCGGTTCGCACGTTCGGTTCGGTAACGCTCGAAGCCACGCCCGAAATCGCCGAGAAGATTGCTGTCGCGCAGGACATGGGCAAATTGTCGCTCGCCCTGCGTCCGCTGGCCGAAAGCGCGGGTGAACTCGATGCGGCGATCGCATCGGGCGACGTCAATGTGCCGGCCAAGGGCGGCTCCGCAGCAGAAAAGCGGATGCTGGCCGAAGTCGCTGCGCGCCCTGTCGCCAGCCGCTCTTCGGTGACCACGGGCGGCGACGTGTCGCGCTTCTGGATCCCGGTGCGCGGCCGCGTGTCGGCCCCGCCGCGGGCGCCGCAAGGTGGAATGGGTGGGATGAATGACGGCGGCTCCACGCCGTCCGTGGGGGGACGCTCCGTCTCCGGTCCGGTCGTGCGCGTGACCCGCGGCGACAAGATGACCGAAGTTCCGGTTGGGGGTAAGTAAGATGAACAGCACAGCCAAACTCAAAGCGATGGCTCTGGCCCGCACCCTGGCCATCGGCCTCGTGGCCGCCACGCTGGTCGCGGCGCCTTCGCAGCCCGCTATCGCCCAGGCCGTCCAGAACGCCAGCAGCAGCATCGAGCTTTCGGTGGGCCGCGGCCGCCTGGTCAGCCTTCCCGCCTCTATGTCCGACGTCTTCGTTGCTGACGACGCCGTCGCCGACGTCCAGGTGCGGTCGAACCGCCAACTCTATCTCTTTGGCAAAAAGCCGGGTGAAACCAGCATCTACGCCACCGACGCCAATGGCCGGGTCGTCTTTTCGACCGTCGCCCGCGTCGGCAACAATATCGAGACGATCGACCAGATGCTGTCGTTGGCCATGCCCGAGGCGAGCATTTCGGCCAACCCGATGAACGGCTTTGTGCTGCTCACCGGAACGGTCCAGTCGCCCGACGATGCGGCCGAAGCCGAACGGCTGGTGCAGGCGTTCGTCGGCGAGCAGACGAAGGTCTTGTCGCGACTGCGCACGGCGACGCCGCTGCAGGTCAACCTGCAGGTTCGCATCGCCGAAGTGAACCGCTCACTGGTCAAGGAAATCAGCGGCAACCTGCTGACGCAGGACCGTACGGGCGGCTTCCTCAGCGGGATTTTCCGCGGGCGCCAGGCCGGGACGATCACCACCAATCCGGATGGTAGCACGTCCTATACATTTAATACGATTGCGGGAACGAACACCCTAGCCGGCGCAGGCCGTCTGTTCGGTCTCGATCTGATCGCCTCCCTCGACGTGGGCGAACGGTCGGGCATGGTGGCCACGCTGGCGCAGCCCAACTTGACCGCCATTTCGGGTGAGACCGCGGACTTCCTGGCCGGCGGTGAATTCCCGGTCCCGATCCCGGGCAACTTCGCCGGGACGACAATCGAATACCGCAAATATGGCGTCAGCCTGGCCTATACGCCGACGGTCCTGTCGAATGGCCGGATCAGCTTGCGCGTGCGGCCCGAAGTATCGGAACTGTCGACTGAAGGCGCGATCGAGCTTCAGGGCTTCCAGGTTCCCGCACTGACGGTTCGGCGCGCCGAGACGACGGTCGAACTCGGCTCGGGCGAAAGTTTCATGATCGCAGGGCTGATGAACAATCGTTCGATCGGCGCGATCGACAAGATCCCCGGTCTCGGCGACGTGCCCGTGCTCGGCCTGCTGTTCAAATCGGACAGCTTCCGCCGCGGCGAGACCGAACTGGTCATCGTCGTGACCCCTTATCTGGTTCAGCCGGTATCGGCGAACGAGATCAAGCTCCCGACCGACGGCTATAAGGACGCGGACGATCTTCAGCGGTTGCTTCTCAACCAGACGAGCAACGGCGTGACCGGCGGCGACCGCCCCAAACCGCGGCTTGAGACGAATGTCGGCGACGCCGACCGCCCGCGGGGCAACGGCGACGCCTCGCCCGGCTTCAGCATCAAGTGACGCGCTGGATTTCAGGAGCAAAGTGATGAAGAAAATCGCAACTTGGACAATCCTGGCCCTGGCCACGTCGCTCGCCGGCTGTACCGGTGCCGCGTACAGCAACCACAGCCTGGAATCGGTGCACCAGCCCGTCGTGCGCAACGCCATCTATCAATTCGATGTGGCAGCGACGAATGGCGAGCTGCCGCCCAGCGAACAGGGGCGCCTGCAAGGCTGGCTCGACGCAATGGGCGTCCGCTACGGTGATCGCGTCGCGATCGAGGACACCTCGGTCTATGGCGCCAGTTCGGCGCAGGCGACCGTTCGTTCGATGGTCGAACGCCGTGGCCTGCTGCTCAGCACCGATGTTCCGGTCACGACGGGCGCGGTTCCCGAAGGTCATGTGCGCGTCATCGTGACGCGCGCGTCGGCCTCGGTGCCTGGCTGTCCGAACTGGGATAGCAAGTTTGCGAACAATCCGACCAATGCGACGTCCGCGAACTATGGCTGCGCGACGAACGGCAACCTTGCCGCGATGATCGCCGACCCGAACGACCTTATCAAGGGCGCCAGCAACACGCGCAGCGATCCGACAGCCGCGACCCGAGCGATCCAGACCTATCGCACGAAACCCCAGACCGGTGCCGGCGAATTGACCAAAACACCCACCAGCGGAGGCAACTAATGAACGCTCCTTTCAAATCGTCAGGACTGCGTGACCCCTTCAATGCCTTCGTCTGCGACGACGATACGCTGGAGCTGATCCGCGCTGCGGCCAACGACATGGGCTGGCCGATCGAAAAATGTAACAAGGGTGGCCTGCGCAATGCAGTGCAGTCGCTGTCGGTTTCCGCCAGCCCGAACATCCTGTTCGTCGACATGTCGGAATCGGGCGATCCGATCAACGACATCAACGCTCTCGCCGAAGTTTGCGAACCCGGAACGGTCGTAATTGCTGCCGGCCAGGTGAACGACGTTCGCCTGTACCGCGACCTTTTGTCCAGCGGCATTCAGGACTATCTGCTGAAACCGCTGTCGCTCGAACAGGTCCGCGAATCGCTCACCATGGCGCAGGCCATGCTGTCGGCGCCGAAACATGCCGATATGCACGACGACAAGCCGCACCATATGATGGGCGTTGTCGGCGTGCGCGGCGGGGTGGGAGCGTCGTTGGTCGCGACATCGCTCGCTTGGGCGATCAGCGAACAGGCGGGGCGCCAGACCGCGTTGCTCGATCTCGACGTCCATTTCGGAACCGGCGCTCTGACGCTGGATCTCGAACCGGGGCGCGGCCTGATCGACGCGATCGACAACCCCAGCCGCATCGACGGGCTGTTTATCGAACGCGCCATGGTGCGCGCGTCTGACAAGCTCAGCCTGCTGTCGGCGGAAGCGCCGATCCATCAGCCGGTAATGACCGACGGTTCGGCCTTTTTCCAGCTGGAAGAGGAGCTCCGCACCGCCTTCGAGATGACAATCGTCGACATACCGCGGCAAGTGCTGATCCCCTTCCCGCACCTGGTGTCGGAAGCCGGGACGATCCTGCTCGTCAGCGACGTCACGCTCGCCGCGGCGCGCGACACGATCCGCCTCCTGTCCTGGTTCAAGCAGAATGTCCCCGGCGCACGCGTGCTGCTCGTCGCGAACAAGTATCAGACGGCGGTGGGCGAATTGTCGCGCAAGGAGTTCGAATCATCGATCGAACGCCAGATCGACATCGTCATTCCGTTCGATCCGAAACTGGTCACCCAGTCTGCAAAGCTCGGCAAATCCTACGCCGAAACCTGCAAGGGCACGAAGTCGGCGCAGGTGTGGACCAATCTGATGCGGCTGATCCTCGACGGCGCCGATGTCGAAGCCGAGGAAGCGCAGATTGCCGCGGCAAAGAGCAAATCGGGCGGTTCGCTGCTCGGCAAGCTCGGCCTGACCAAAAAGGGCGTGAAACAGGCGGCATGACGACCCGTCTGACGGGCCGTCATCCCCTCCAGCGATAGAAGCGGACATCAGCTGACCATGAATCTGCCAGTCATCCTTATCGTCGCCGGGGCTTTCCTGGCTTTCGCGATCCTCGTGATCTTGCTTGGCGGGCCTTCGGCCAGCAAGGCGAAGACACGCCGGCTGGCGATGGTCAAGGACCGCCACGCCGCCTCGACCGAAGCGGTGGTGGCGGCGCAGATGCGCAAGACGATCCAGTCGGGTGGGCGCAAGAGCGACTCGTCGCTGGTCGCCCTGATGCCGCGCCGGGACGAGCTGGATCTGCGCATCCGGCGGACCGGAAAAAGCTGGACGCTTACGCAATATATATTTGCTTCGATGATCCTGTTCGTCGTCGCGACCGGCGGCATGTTGATCGTGCGCGCGCCGTTTCTGATGGCCGGGTTGATCGGTTTGTTCGTCGGGCTTGGCCTGCCATATATGGTCGTCGGCGTGCTGATCAAAAGGCGTGTGACGCAGTTCAACGCCCGTTTTCCCGACGCGATCGATCTTTTGGTGCGCGGTCTGAAATCGGGCTTGCCGGTCACCGAAACCTTTCAGATCGTGAGCCAGGAACTCCCGGGTCCGGTCGGCGAGGAATTCAAGGGCATCATCGAACGCATCCGCATCGGCAACACGATGGAAGCCGCGCTGCAGGAATCGGCGAACATGCTCGGCACGCCCGAATTCCAATTCTTCTGCATCACGATCCAGATCCAGCGCGAGACGGGCGGCAACCTGGCGGAAACGCTCGCCAATCTGTCGGACGTGCTACGCAAGCGCGCCCAGATGAAGCTCAAGATTCGTGCGATGTCGTCCGAAGCGAAGGCTTCCGCCTACATCGTTGGTTCCCTGCCCTTCTTCGTTTTCGGCGTCGTTTGGTCGGTGAACCCCAGCTATCTGGCCGGCTTCTTCCATGAAGAACGGCTCATCATCGCGGGATTGGGCGGGCTCGTCTGGATGAGCATCGGCGCCGGCATCATGGCCAAAATGGTCAACTTCGAAATCTGAAGGGGCAGACATAGTGAACAGCAGCCTCCTTCTCTCCGCCTTCACCGGCGCGCAAAGCGGACCGAAAATCCTCGGCATCGACGTCATATGGGTCGGCACCTTGCTGGCGGCGGTGGGCGTGTTTGCCGTGCTGATCGCCATCTACAGCGCCCTGACCGTTCGCAATCCGATGGCCAAGCGCGTCAAGGCGCTGAACGAACGCCGCGAGCAATTGAAGGCGGGCATCACGGCCTCGACCGCCAAACGCCGCGCGCGGCTGGTCCGCAAGAACCACACCGCCGACAAGATGCGCACCTTCCTTGGCCGGCTCCAGGTGTTGCAGGAAGGCCAAGTCAAGGAGGTCCAGCAAAAGCTGGCACAAGCGGGTATCCGGTCGAAGGATCTGGCTGTGGCGGTCATTTTCGGTCGTATGGTCCTGCCGATCCTGTTCGGCGGCACCGCGCTCTTCCTGATCTATTGGGTCGATATGTGGCCCGATCTCACCAGCACCAAACGCGCGCTCTATTCGATGATCGCATTGGTGCTCGGCTACAAGGCGCCCGACCTCTTCGTCGACAATATGCGCCAAAAGCGCACCGACAAGATCCGCAAAGGCCTGCCCGACGCGCTCGACCTGCTCGTCATTTGTGCCGAAGCCGGTTTGACCGTCGACTCCGCCTTTTCGCGCGTGTCGAAGGAACTGGGCCGCGCTTATCCCGAACTTGGCGAAGAATTCGCACTGACGTCGATCGAACTCGGCTTTTTGACCGAGCGTCGTCAGGCGTTCGAAAACTTCTCCTATCGCGTCAATCTGGAATCGGTGAAGGGCGTGGTCACCACCATGATCCAGACCGAAAAATACGGCACCCCGCTCGCCAGCGCGCTGCGCGTGCTGTCGGCCGAATTCCGCAACGAACGCATGATGCGCGCCGAAGAAAAGGCTGCACGGCTGCCCGCAATCATGACGGTGCCGTTGATCCTGTTCATCCTGCCGGTGCTGTTCATCGTCATTCTCGGCCCGGCGGCCTGTTCGCTGAGCGACGCGATGTCCGGCGGCAGCCTCGGCGCCAAATAACCGGCGGCGCCGATCCAAGAAACAAAGAGGGCGGAAGCAATTCCGCCCTCTCTTTTTATCAGCCGACGCTCTGCTCGATCGCGCCGAAAATACTGTGGTGGCGGTCGTCGTCCATCCAGATGCGGACGGTATCGCCCTTTTGCATGAAAGGCGTCTTGGGCTCGCCCTGCTGGATCGTTTCGACCGTCCGTACTTCGGCAAGGCAGCTATAACCGAGCCCGCCCGCCGCGATCGGCTTTCCGGGGCCGCCGTCGGCGTCGCGGTTCGACACCGTTCCCGACCCGATGATCGTCCCGGCGCCCAGATCGCGCGTCTTTGCCGCATGCGCGATCAGCGCGCCGAAATCGAAGGTCATGTCGACGCCCGCGTCGGCGCGCCCAAGCGGCTGGCCGTTGAGGTCGACCGACAATGTGCCGTGCAGCTTGCCGTCCTTCCAGCGATCGCCGAGCGCGTCGGGCGTGACAAACACCGGCGACATCGCGCTCGATGGTTTCGACTGGAAGAAGCCGAATCCCTTGGCGAGTTCCGCCGGGATCAGGCTGCGCAGCGAAACATCGTTGGTCAGCCCGACGAGCAGGATCGTCTCGCGCGCCGCAATCGCGTCGATTCCCTTGGGAACATCTCCCGTTACTACCACGACTTCGGCTTCCATATCGCAGCCCCAGGCGGGATCGCCGAGCGGGATCGGATCGCGCGGGGCCAGAAAGGCGTCGCTGCCGCCCTGGTACATTAGCGGATCGTGCCAGAAACTGTCCGGCATCTCGGCGCCGCGCGCCTGCCGCACTAGCGCGACATGGTTCACATAAGCGCTGCCGTCGGCCCATTGATAGGCGCGCGGTAGCGGCGATGCCGCATCATGTTCGTGAAAACGGTCCTTCGGGATCGCGTCATGATTGAGATCTTCGGCGAGCGCTGCGAGGCGCGGGGCGGTATCGGCCCAATTGTCGAGCGCGACCTGCATCGTCGCCGCGATCTGGCCGGCGTCGGCATACCAGGCGAGGTCGTCCGAAACGACGACCAGGCGTCCGTCGCGGCCCTGTTTGAGCGAAGCTAGTTTCACGAAAACTCCTTTGGCTGACGATGCGGCGGAACCGACATCGCCTTAAAAGGAGCGAAAATCAGCGCGGCGTCGTGATCGATGCGAAACAGGTAAAGCCGCTCTGCCCCGCCTGCAAGCGCCGGATATATTGGAGGTAGGCCTGCGACTGGTTGTAGGTCGTGCCCGGCAGCGTCTGCCCCCGGAACGCCCGCTTCACTTCTTCACCCGTAAACGGCCGCGGCGACCCCGGAAACGCGCCCTTCGTGCCCGGCGGGACCAGCTTGCCCGCGGTATCGATATATTTCCCCGCACCCGTCGCGCCCGGAATCGGAATTTGGCAATTCATCACCGATACGGCAGTCTGTGCAAAGGCGGGGCGGATCGTCAGCGCGGCCGACACGCCGACGGCACCGAGCGCCAGCATCTTGCGCCGCGAGGGGACCGCTTCGCCCATCTCCACGGGATTTTCGGCGGGAATATCGCTGTTTTCCATGTCGCGCGCATAACCCAATGAAGCGCCAAGGAAAAGCAAAAGACAGATAAGCATTCCGCCCTTCCCGCTTTGGGACATTCGCAATTGGAACGTTAATTACCCTAAACATCCTTGCGCTCTATCGCCTCTTCGTGCGAGGCGCGGCGACGATGTTCGATCGCCTTTCCAGCCTGGTCATCGCTTTGACGCTGGTCGCCATCGCGGCAATTTTTGCCACGCTGGCAGGGGGCGATCGATTGTCGATCGCGATCATGGTGATCGCCGGTTTCCTTGCCGCGGCGGTGGTCTACAGCGCCCTTCCCGCCTTGTCTGACGCGAAGACCGCCGGGGCCGCGCCCGAGGATGCCGCGCCGATCTCCTTACTCCGCCATCCCGACTTCGCCCACTGGATCGATCAGGAAAAAGAGCCCTTGATCGGCACCGCCGACAATATCGTCACCATTGCCAACGACGCCGCAATCCGGCTGCTTGGCCGACATATCGTCGGCGCCGACGTCCGCACCGCAATCCGTCATCCGGCAGCGACCGACTGGCTGTCGCAAACTGACGAGAATGCCGGGCTCGACACGATCAACCTGATCGACTTTCCGCGCCCCGGCCAACGCTGGACGATGCGCATCGCCGCGCTGTCGGGCCGCGAACAGATCATCTTCCTGTCCGACCGGTCTGCGATCGACGCAGCGGACCGGATGCGATCGGACTTCGTCGCCAATGCCAGCCACGAATTACGCACGCCGCTTTCCGCGATCCTCGGTTATGTCGAAACGCTGCAGGATATGAACGGCGAGACCGACGGGCCGACACGCCATCGCTTCCTGTCGATCATCGAGCGCGAGGCGCGGCGGATGCAGCAACTGGTCATCGACCTTCTCTCGATCTCGCGCGTCGAGGCCGACCGCTTCCGCCGTCCCACTACGCCGGTCGACCTCGCCGCCATCGTCAAGACCACGATTGCACAGCTGCGCGACAGCGAGCATCCGCGAGCGAAAGATGTTGTCGCAGAGCTCGGCGACGACCCGCAACCAATGCTCGGCGACGAGGCCCAGCTCGGACAGCTTGCGCACAATATCATTTCGAACGCGATGAAATATGGCCACGCCGGCACCCCGGTGACAGTCGAACTGACGCGCGAGGGCAGCCGCGTCCGGCTGTCGGTGAGCGACGAAGGCGACGGCATTGCAGCCGATCACCTGCCGCGCCTGACCGAACGCTTCTATCGCGTCGATGAGGCGCGCAGCCGGTCGGTCGGGGGCACGGGGCTGGGTCTCGCGATCGTGAAGCACATCAGCGAGCGCCATCAAGGGCAGCTCGATATCGCCAGCGAAGTCGGCAAGGGGACGCGCGTTTCGGCGACTTTCCCGATGGCCGCGAAGAGCTGATCGCGCGCGGCCCACGGCGCGGATCCTCCGCCTATCCTTGACTTTTCATAGCTCGAGGCCCATCTTCGACAGGCTATCGTCGCCTGCGACGGATTTTTTTGCCTGTTTGGCGGACACTTCCATCTTCACGCTACCTGGCGCCATCGGCATCGGCCGGTGGTAACTCCGATTCCGTGAAAGGAACGACCCCATGCCCACCGGCACCGTAAAATTCTTCAACACCGAAAAAGGTTATGGCTTCATCGCGAACGAAGATGGTTCGGGCGACAATTTCGTCCACATCACCGCCCTCGAGCGCGCCGGGATGACGACGCTGAACAAGGATCAGCGCGTTTCCTATGACCTGGAAACCGACCAGCGCGGCAAGACCGCTGCGGTCAACGTCCAGCCGGCCTGATCTTTCGGCCCAAATGGCAGACCGGATGCGAGTAATCTCGTATCCGGTCGGCTGTGGCCGATCTCTCTCCAACCAAAAAAGAGAACAAAATCAAAGGATATTATGAACTTCAATTTGAATGCTTTTCCTTCCCTTCTCCGGCCATTCTCCGCAATCGATGCGCGGGCCGCGAAGACAGTCCGGCGATCGCCGACCCTGACGCAACGCGAACTGCGCCGCCTGATCGCCCAAATGGTCGACTAACCTTCCGGCAAACCGGCCTTCAACCAAAGCAACCAAGGATTTCCGCCATGTCGAACACCAGCGATTTCTACCTGATCCAGGCGGACAAATGCGCGGCCGACGCGGCGGAAAGCACGCTGTCGCAAGTTCGCGACCGTAATCTGCGTGCCGAACAGGCGTGGCGTACGATGGCCGAACGGCTGATCCAGACAGAAGCCACGCGCGCTCGGCAGGTCGCCGCGGCAGTCGCCAAGGCGGAAGCGAACGCCGACGCCGACTGACCGGGTATTCCGTCAGTCGATGCGGCTGAGCAACTCCCGGATTTTTCCGAACATCTCGTCGATCTGCGCCTTTTCCACAATCAGCGGCGGCGACAGCGCGATGATGTCGCCGGTCGCGCGCACGAGCAGCCCATTGTCGAAACAGCTATGGAACAGCTCCATCGCGCGTGCCGTCGGCGCCCCCGGACGCGACTCGAGCTCGATACCGGCGACCAGCCCGATGGTGCGGATATCGATGACATGGCGCGCGCCTTTCAGGCTATGCGCCGCATCTTCCCAATATCTGCCAAGTTCGTCGGCACGATCGAACAACCCATCGCGCGCATAAAGATCGAGCGTCGCGAGGCCCGCAGCACTCGCAAGCGGATGCCCCGAATAGGTGTAGCCGTGGAACAGCTCGATCCCGCCGGGCACGCTCTCGATCACCGCATCGTGCAGCTCGCGCTTCACTGCGACCGCACCCATCGGCACCGCCGCGTTGGTCAGCCCCTTCGCCATCGTGATGATATCGGGGGTCACGCCCCATTGCCCCGCCGCCGTCGCACCCCCGACGCGGCCGAAAGCCGTGATAACCTCGTCGAAAATCAGGATAATGCCATGCTTGTCGCAAATCTCTCGCAAGCGCTGGAGATAGCCGACCGGCGGCACGAGCACGCCTGTCGAACCCGCCATCGGCTCGACGATCACCGCCGCGATCGTGTCGGCGCCATGCAGGTCGACGAGCCGCTGCAGATCGTCCGCCAGTTCGGTGCCATGCTGCGGGAAACCACGCGTAAAGGCGTTACGTTCGATGTCGTGCGTATGCCGGATATGATCGACGCCGGGCAGCCCGCCACCGAAATTACGGCGATTGTTCACAAGCCCGCCGACGCTGATCCCGCCGAAGCCAGTGCCATGATAGCCCCGCTCGCGCCCGATCAACCGCGTCCGCGTTCCCTGCCCCTTCGCGCGCTGGATATTGAGCGCAATTTTCAGCGCCGTATCAACCGACTCGGAACCGCTGTTTGTAAAGAATATCCGGTCGAGCCCGTCGGGCATCAGCGCCGCGAGCCGCTGCGCCAGTTCAAACGGCATCGGGTGCCCGAGCTGGAATGTCGGCGCGAAATCGAGCGTCGCCGCTGCCGTCGCAATCGCCTCGGTGATTTCGGGCCGGCAGTGCCCGGCATTGCTGCACCACAGCCCGGAGGTGCCATCCAAGATCGTCCGTCCGTCAGCGCTCTGATAATGCATACCGCTCGCCGAGACGAGTTGGCGCGGGTTCGCCCTGTACGACCGATTGGCGGTAAAGGGCATCCAGAAGGACGCCAGCGGATCATTCTCACCCTTCACGGCCCACTCTCCCAGCCAGTCGAACCCGCACATAGTGGCCGCGCTCCGCGATGCTGGCAATGTCGAAAATGGCCGATAACGGCCCCTCTGGCGCTCCTCCAAAGCTTGCGATACGCTGCCACCTCCACAACGGGCCGACTCCTCGGCCCAATCGGGGGCTCATGTCAGTCAATCTGGAACAATGGATCAGCGAAAATAAGATCGACGAAGTCGAATGTATCGTCCCCGACATCAACGGGGTCCAGCGCGGCAAGGTGCTGCCGGCCAAGAAGTTCCTGTCATCGGTCAAGGACAAGTCGCTGCGCATCCCGGGCAGCGTCTTCATCTGCACGATCGACGGCCATTATCCCGAGGATATCGACGATATCTGGGACAAGGATCCCGACAAATATCTGATCGCCGATCCAAGCACGATCTGCGTTGCCCCTGGCTTCACCTCGCCGACCGCGTTCGTCATCGCCGACGCCTTCAACGGCGATGGCAGTGAGGTCGATATCGCGCCGCGCACGATCCTGAAAAAGGTTCTCGGCCTCTACGCCGAAAAGGGCTGGAAACCGATCATCGCGCCCGAGGTCGAATTCTACCTCGTGTCGCAGAACGCCGACCCCGATTTCCCGCTGACCCCGCCCGTCGGCCAGTCGGGACGCAGCGAAACCGCGAGCCAGCCCTATGGGCTGGAGGCGATGAACGAATATGAGGATATCATCGATCATATCTATGACGATTGCGAGCTGATGGGGCTCGATATCGACACGATGATCCACGAAATGGGCGCCGCGCAGCTCGAGGTCAATTTCGAGCATGGCGACCCGCTGCGCCTCGCCGACGAAGTCTTCCTGTTCAAGCGCGTCGTGCGCAACGTTGCGAAGCAACATGACGTCTATGCGACCTTCATGGCAAACCCGATGGCGGGCCAGCCGGGCAGCGCGATGCATATCCACCAGTCGGTCGTCGACGCGACGACGGGCAAGAATCTGTTCTCGACCGCCAACGGCCGCGATAGCGCGATGTTCCGCAGCTATATCGCTGGGCTCGTACGCTACATGCCGCAAATCTCGCCTTTGTGGGCCCCCAACGTCAACAGCTTCCGCCGCATGCGCCCCGACAGCGCGGCGCCGATCAACGTCCAGTGGGGCGAGGATAATCGGTCGTGCGGGTTCCGCGTGCCGATTTCCGACAAGAATAACCGTCGCGTCGAAAACCGCCTGCCCGGTGCCGACAGCAACCCCTATCTTGCGATCGCCGCTTCGCTGATCTGCGGCTATATTGGAATGGTCGACCGGATGGTGCCGGCCAAACCGATCGTCGGCAGCGCGTACAACCGCGCGCGGACGCTGCCCCGCACGCTCGAAGCCGCGCTCGACCGCTTCGCCTCGTGCAAGAAGGTCCGCAACCTGCTCGGCGACGATTTCTTCGAGATCTTTTTCGCGGTGAAGGATCATGAGCTCTTCAACTATCAGTCAGTTGTGTCGAGCTGGGAACGCGAACATCTGTTGATGCGGGTCTGACCCGCAGCACGGCCATGACCGATCCGCTTGCCAACAGCTATTACGCCGCGACCGCCCATCCGTGGCGGTCCTCCTATGAAATGGGCGAGGATCTGTCGTTCGACGTTGCAGTGATCGGCGGCGGCTTTACGGGATTGTCCGCGGCGCTGGCCTGTGCCGAGCGCGGCTTTTCGGTGATCCTGATCGAACGCGAGCATATCGGTTTCGGCGCATCGGGCCGCAACGGCGGACAACTCATTCCGGGGCTTCGCTGGTCGGCATCCGAACTGGAAGACGAGTTCGGGCGCGAGCGCGCCGATGCCCTATTCGACCTTTGCTGGCGCAAGAACCGTGTCAAAGCGCGGATCGAGCAACATGGGATCGACTGCGACCTGAAGTCCGGTCATCTGGAGGCGGCTTGGACTCCAAAAGATTTCGGCGCGATGCAGCGCGAAGCGGAGTTTCTGGCAACGCGCTTTGGGTACCAAAGCGATGTCGTCCCAAAGGACGATATGGCCGATCATATCGCCAGCCCGCTCTATCAAGGCGGCGTTCACGACCCGCAGGGTGGTCATTTCCACCCGCTGAACTACGCCATCGGCCTCGCCCGCGCCGCCGAAGCCGCGGGCGTCCGCATCTGGGAGGGCGAGCGCGTTCACCGGATCACCGATAATCCCGACGGCCCCGGCGTAATGACCGACCGCGCGCATGTCGGCGCGCACTATGTCATCGACGCGACCGACAGTTGGATCGGCGAAGTCGAACCCGATCTCGGCCGCTACACCGTGCCGATCATGAATTATAACGTTGCGACTGCGCCGCTCGCGAACGCCGACGCGCTGCTCCCCAGCGATGCCGCGGTCGCCGACAGCCGCTTCGTGCTCAATTATTTCCGTCTCTCGGCCGACAAGCGGCTGATCTTTGGCGGCGGCGAAAGCTATTCGCAGGTGCCGCCCGCCGACATCGCCGCGTTCGTCAGACCCTATATGGCCGAGGTGTTCCCGCAAATCGCCGGCGCGAAGATCGATTATGGCTGGGGCGGCGTCGTCGCGGTCACGTTGAACCGGCTGCCGCATATCGGACGGCGCGGAAACATCTTCCACGCGCACGGCTTTTCGGGCCATGGCGCATTGGTGACGACCATCGCGGGCGAACTCGTTGCTGAAGCTGTGGCGGGGACGGCCGAACGCTTCGACATTCTCGCAAACCTGCCGGCGAAACCCTTTCCCGGCGGCAAATGGCTGCGCCGCCCGCTGGCGACGCTCGGGCTGCTCTATTATGCGATGAAGGACAAGCTCGGGTGATATCGCCCGCCGCCATCGCCCGCATCGCTACCCGCGAAGCCGACCGCTTTCGCGCGGCCAACTCGCGCGCCTTCGCGCATCATGCGGCGGCAACCGGCTGGTTCCAGTCGGTCCCCTTCCACTGGATGAAGGACTGGCCGAGCCCGGTGCCGATCGTCGCGGCCGCGGCAAAGGACGCGACGCTGACGAGCATCGACAACCGGACCTATGACGATTTCTGCCTCGGCGACACCGCGAGCCTGTTCGGCCACTCGCCGCCCGCCCTCGCCGCGGCGCTGGCCAAGCAGGCCAACGAAGGGCTGAGCTACATGCTCCCGACCGAACGCGGTGCCGCGCTGTCGCAGCGTCTCGCAGGGATGTTTGGCCTTCCCCAGTGGCAGGTGACGACTACCGCCAGCGAGGCTAATCGCGCGGTCATCCGCTGGTGCCGCGGGATCAGCGGGCGGTCCAAAATCCTGACCTTCAATGGCGCCTATCATGGCGCAGTCGACGACGCCTTCGTCGATCTGAAGGTCGGCGTACCGACGATGCGCGGCAGCTTGATCGGGCAGGTGCACGACCTGCGCGACACGACGACCGTGATCGAATTCAACGACGGAGCCGCGCTGACGGAAGCCTTGCGAGCCGGCGACATCGCCTGCGTGCTCGCCGAGCCGGTGATGACCAATGTCGGCATGGTTCGTGACGCGCCGGGATTTCTACATAAGCTCCGCTCGCTGTGTGACGAGACAGGCACTTTGCTGGTCTTCGACGAAACCCACACTATCTCGTCGGGCTATGGCGGCCATTGCGTCACGCATGGGCCGACGCCCGACCTGATGGTCGTCGGCAAGTCGATCGGCGGCGGCGTGCCGTGCGCGGTCTATGGATTTTCGGCTGCGGTGGCCGAACGCATAGCGGATCTCAACGCCTCGCGCCCACCGGGACACAGTGGCATCGGCACCACCCTGTCGGCCAACGCGCTCGCCATCACCGCAATGGACGCGATGCTGACCGACGTCATCACACCCGCAGCCTATGACCATATGCTGCGCGGCGCTGCACGCCTTGTCGCCGGGCTCGAGCAGGAAATCGCCACTGCCGATCTCGACTGGCACGTCACGCAGGTCGGCGCCCGCGTCGAATTCCTGACCTGCGCGGCGCCCCCGCGAAACGGCGGGGAGGCCAAGGCGGTGATGCACCCCGAACTCGAAGCCGCGATCCACCTCTTCCTCGCCAATCGCGGGATTTTGCTGGCGCCCTTCCACAATATGATGTTGGTGAGCCCGGTCACGTCGGACGAACAGATAGACCGGCTCGTCGGCGCTTTCGCCGACTGCACGAAAGCGTTGAAGGAGTAGAGGGGCAATGTCGAAGTCATCAGGCGTGATCGCGCCGCGGTCGGAGGCCGAGGCCTTTTTCATGGCGAACCCCGACGTCGACTCTATCGAGATGATCTACACCGACTTCGGCGGCGTTCCGCGCGGAAAGCGCCTGCGCCAGCACGAGGTGATGGCGGTCTATGAGAGCGGGCGCATGTTCCCGGGCTCGATCACCGTCGTCGATATCACCGGACAGGACACGGTCGAAACCGGTCTCGTGTGGGAGGATGGCGACGCCGACCGCTCGATGAAGCCGATCCCCGGCACGCTCGTCCGCACCCCGTGGGGCGGCGACAACGCCGCGCAGTTCCTTGTCGACTTCTACGAGCTCGACGGCACCCCGCACGACCTCGACCCGCGCCATGTGCTCGGCGGCGTGATCGACCGCTTCACCGCCGATGGCCTTACGCCCGTGCTCGCGGTCGAGCTCGAATTCTATCTCGTCGACCCACGCCGCGCCCGAGATGGCAAGGTCCGCCCCGCCCGCCCCAGCTACAGCCGCGATACGCCGCGCAATGTCGAGGTCTATGGCCTGCGCGAGCTCGACGACTTCCGTCCCTTCTTCGACGCGCTCTACGCGGCCACCGACGTGCAGGGCCTGCCCCTCGAAAGCGCGATTTCCGAATTCGCCCCCGGCCAGTTCGAGCTGACACTCCGCCACAAGCCCGATGCGCTGCGCGCCTGCGACGATGCGATCATGTACAAGCGCCTCGTCAAGGCGATCGCGCAGCAACAGGGGCTCGAGGCGACCTTCATGGCCAAGCCCTTCGCCGATCAGGCGGGCAGCGGCATGCACATCCATGTCTCGGTCAACGACGGCAGCGACACCAACATTTTCGCCAGCGAAGACCCCGAAGGCACCCCCGCGCTCCGCCACGCGATCGGCGGTATGATCGGCACCGTCGGCGACGGCTTCGCGCTCTTTGCACCGCACGCGAACAGCTATCGCCGTTTCAAGGCGAACAGCTATGCGCCCGTCGCGCCGACCTGGGGCGTCAACAACCGCACCGTATCCTTCCGCATTCCCGCCGGCCCACCGCCGAGCCGCCATGTCGAACATCGCGCCTGCGGTGCCGACGCCAACCCCTATCTCGCGGTCGCTGCCGTCCTCGCGGGCATGCATCATGGCATGGCGAACAAGGTCGATCCGGGCACCGCGGTGGTCGGCAACGGCTACGACCGCGACAGCAGCGGCGACGACAAGCCGCCGTCGAACTGGTTCGCCGCGGTCGACCGCTTCCATGCGTCGAAATTGATGCGCGACTATCTCGGCGACCGCTTCGTCGACATGTTCAGCATCGTGAAGCGCGTGGAGCAGGACAATTATTTCAGCGTCGTCCCGACGCTCGATTATGATTGGTACCTGCGCAACGCATGAAAGTTTCAAAGAATCTTGGTGCAGCGCAAAAAAGCTCTTTCCAAGCCGACTTTATTGAGTCAGCTTGACGTCACACACAGGGAGGCTGGCCATGGATTTCAACGAACTGATCAAGCAGACCCGCGGGCGCCGCTCGCTCCTTCAGGCGCTCGGCGTCGCAGCGGTCGGGATCAGTTTCGGCGGGGTCGCGGCCTGCAGCAAGGGCGAAAGCAAGAAGCTGTCGAACGGCGAGGAGGCCAAGCTCAACTTCTACAACTGGGACACCTATATCGGCGAGAATACGCTCGACAATTTCAAGGAAGCGACGGGCGTCGACGTCACGATGGACCTGTTCGACAGCAACGATGTGCTGTTCGCGAAATTCAAGGCGGGCAACCCCGGTTATGACGTGATCGTGCCGTCGAACGACTTTGTCGAACGGATGAGCAAGGCCGGCATGCTGATGCCGCTCGACCATGCGCAAATCCCGAACAAGAAGAATATCGACCCGGCGTACATCAACGTCGAATATGATCTGCAGCGCAAATTTTCGATGCCCTACACATGGCTCGCGCTCGGCATCGGCTATCGCAAGTCGAAAGTGTCGTCGCCGCCCGACAGCTGGAAAGTGCTGTTCGACAGCCCAGAATATGCAGGCCGCATCGCTTGGCTGTCGGAGGCCGGCGACATGTTCCGCCTCTATGGCAAATATCTTGGCAAGTCGGTCAACGCGCTGACGCCCGCGGACATTGCGACGATCGAAAAGATGATGATCAAGCAAAAGCCCAATGTGAAGAAATTCCACGAGGATGACGGGCAGGACCTGTTGCTCAAGGGCGACGTCGACGTCGTGCTCGAATATAATGGCGACATCGCGCAGGCGATGACCGAGGACAAGGACATCGACTTCGTCGTGCCGAAGGAAGGCAGCCAGCTCAATTCGGACAATCTGTGCATCCCCAAGGGCGCACCGCATCCGAAGAACGCGCACGCCTTCATCAACTATATCCTCGACGCCAACGTCGACAAGGAAATCACCGAAACGATCCTCTATCCGACGCCCAATGCGGCGGCGAAGGCGCTGATGCCCGACAGCTACAAGAACAACCCGGTGATCTTCCCGCCCGCCGACGTGCTGGCGAAATGCGAATATGCGCGCTTCAACCCCGAGTTGCAGCCGCTGTACGAAGAAGCCTTCACACGGGTGCGGGCGGCCTGAGAGTCTGAAGGGGGCATCGGGGGGTGGCCGAACAGGACTGGAAAACGAACAAGAAGGTTTTCGCGGCGGTATCGCTGCCGACGCTCTTCTGGGTAATCCTGTTCTTCCTCGTCCCGATGGCGATCGTCTGGCTCTACAGCTTCGGCGAAAACAAGGGGCTCACCGAAATCGATATTTCGGGCACGCTCGACAATTACAAGCGCGCCACAGAATGGCTCTACGTCAGCATTTTCGGCAAGAGCTTCGCCGTCGCCGCGCTCGTCACGCTGATCTGCCTGATCATCGGTTTTCCGGTCGCGATGGCGATCACTTTTGCCAGCGAGAAATGGCGGCCGTGGCTGCTGCTCGGCATCATGCTGCCCTTCTGGACCAACCTGCTCATCCGCACCTATGCGCTGATGATGCTGCTCGGCACACAGGGTTTCGCGAACAAGGGGCTCGGTGCGCTCTGGGAGGGGACGAGCTGGATCAAGACGCTCGTCGGGCTCCAGCCGCTCCCGACATGGGAACCGGTGCAGCTTCTCTTCAATAATTTCGCGGTCGTGTTCGGTCTCGTCTATGTCCACCTGCCCTTCATGGTGCTGCCGCTCTACGCCGCGCTCGACCGGCTCGACCGCAGCCTGATCGAGGCAAGCCTCGACCTCGGCGCCGGCCATTTCCGCACGATCATGCGCATCGTCGTTCCGCTCGCCGCACCGGGCATCATCGCCGGGGTGATGATCACGTTGATCCCCGCCTTGGGCGCGTACCTCACCCCCGACCTCATGGGCGGAACCGACAGCCAGATGATCGCCAATGTCATCGAGCGCCAGTTCAAGAAAGCGAACGACTGGCCCTTCGGCGCCGCCCTCTCCTTCTTGCTGATATACGCCATGTTCGCGCTGATCGCGATCCAGTCGATGCGCAAAAAAGTGCCGGAGATCCACTGATGGCGCTCTTCGCCCGCACCCCGCGCGCACCGCTCGAATATAGCCGCACCCTCTGGATGCGCCTTTGGGTCGGTGCGGTAATGGTCTTCCTCTACGCCCCGCTCGTCGTGCTGATGATCTTCAGCTTCAACGACAGCAAGCGCAACGTCGTGTGGCGCGGCTTCACGACCAAATATTATGAAAAGGCGCTCGGCAACGACCAGCTGGTCGAGGCGCTGGTCAATTCGCTGACGATCGCGGCGCTCGCGACGATCGTCAGCCTCGCGCTCGGCGCGGTCGCCGCGGTGATGCTTTGGCGCTTCCGCTTTCCATTGAAGGGCGCGATCGATGGCACCATCTCGCTGCCGATCATCGTCCCCGAAATCTGCCTCGGCGTCGCCTTCCTGATGTTCTTCGCCGCGGTCGACTGGCCGACTGATCTCGTCTGGCCGTTCAACCTCGGCGCGATCACCATCGCGCATATCACCTTCTGCTTTCCCTTCGTAACGATGGTCGTGCGCTCTCGCCTCGCGACCTTCAACCGCGAGCAGGAGGAAGCCGCCAAGGATCTGGGTGCGAGCGAGTGGCAGGTGTTCCGCGACGTGCTGATCCCGCACATCAAGCCCGCGCTCGTCGCCGGCGCGCTGCTTTCGTTCACGCTCAGCCTCGACGATTTCGTCATCACCTATTTCACCAGCGGTCCCGACACGATCACCTTCCCCGTGAAGGTCTATTCGATGGTCCGCTTCTCGGTAACGCCCGAAGTCAACGCGGCCTCAACGCTGCTCATCATCCTCACCGTCGCCCTCACCTTCGTCGCGCTCAAGCTTCAGGGCGTGAAAGCCATTGCGGAAACCCACTGACCATGACCGAAACCGCACGCCCGATCATTCAGATCCAGAATGTCTCGAAACGCTTCGGCAAGGTCACCGCTGTCGACAATGTCAGCCTCGACATCAATGCGGGCGAATTCTTCGTGCTGCTGGGCCCTTCGGGCTGCGGCAAGACGACGCTGCTGCGGATGATCGCCGGGTTCGAACTGCCAACCGAGGGCAAGATATTGATCGACGGGCAGGACGTCACCGGCGTCCCGCCGAACAAGCGTCCGGTGAACATGGTGTTTCAGAGCTATGCCGTGTTCCCGCATATGAGCGTTGCCGACAATGTCGCCTATGGTTTGAAGATCGCCGGCGTGAAGGGCGGCGAGGTCAAGGACCGCGTCGCCGAAGCGCTCGAGCTGGTCAAACTCGGCGGGTTCGAGACACGCATGCCCGACCAGATGTCCGGCGGCCAGCGCCAGCGGGTCGCGCTCGCGCGCAGCCTGGTGATGCGGCCCAAGGTGCTGTTGCTCGACGAACCGCTCTCGGCGCTCGATGCCAAGCTGCGCGCGCAGATGCAGTTCGAGCTGTCCGATCTGCAGGAAAAGGTCGGCATCACCTTCGTGACCGTCACCCACGATCAGGACGAGGCGCTGTCGATGGCGTGCCGCATCGGCGTGATCAACAAGGGCGAGGTATCGCAGCTCGCGACACCGTCGGACCTCTATGAATATCCCGCCAACCGCTTCGTCGCCGATTTCGTCGGATCGGTGAACATCTTCGAGGGCAAGCTGACGCTCGATGATCCGGACAAGGCTGCGGTCGACTGTCCCGGCCTCGGCAAGGTGTATCTGAACCATGGCGTGACTGGCCCGCACGGCGCCGATGTATGGGTCGCGCTGCGCCCCGAGAAAATTTACCTCCACGTCCCCGGCGCCGGCAAAGCGGTTACAGCCGCGGCGCAAGACGCGCCCGACGGTCACAATTTCGCGCGCGGCAAGATCAAGGGGATGAGTTATCTCGGCGACATCACCCTGTTCGAGATCGAGCTCGAAACGGGCGCCTGCCTTCGCGTTTCGCGCCCGAACCTGTCGCGGCATGATCAGGAGGATTTCACCTGGGGCGACAAGGTGAGCATGCACTGGCGCGCGGATAGCCCGGTGGTATTGCTCGGGTGACCGCATCGGGCGGCTCGCCGATGCTTGCCGCAGCGGCGCTGCTGCTCGCGGCTGTGCCGTGGACATCGGGTGCGGAAACCAATTCGGAAACCAGCTATAATACCGTGATCCCGCTCTATGGCCGCGTGCTTGGCTTTCACCTGCCCGACGGCTTTGTCGCGCAGGCGCCAAAATCAAACGGCACCAATTTCCTGATGGAGTTCGTGCCAAAGGGTGAGACGGTCGAGACGTGGACCCGGCTCGTCACGATCCAGGCCTATAGGGGCGCAGCGCGAGAGCCGACGAGCAGCGCCGATATCGCGCGCGGCGCATTCGAGCCCAAGGCCTGTAACATCGGCCCCGTCTATCTGTTCGGCGGCGAGCAGGTCGTGCACGGCGCGCTCAAACGATCGCTTGTCGTCAACGGCTGCGCCTCGCTCCCCGCGGGCGCCTATCCCAAGGCGATGAGGGGCGCGAGCGAACGCGATGCGATCCTCTTCTTTCGGGATGCAGACACGCTCTACACGTTGAACTATGCCGAGCGGTCACCGCTGGCGAACAAGGTCGCGCCCTTCACGCTCGACAGCGCGAAGGCAAAACTGACCGAAATCTTCGGCGACGTAAGGCTGTGCACAAATGCGGCCGAGCCGGGTTGCAAGGAGATCATCGCCGTCAACGAAGCGCGTCGCGCGGCGCAATAAAGCGAATGGGCGCGTCTAGTGCGCGGCCTTCTTTCCCGGCAGCAGGTGGAGCACGCCGACAATCACGCCACCGAGGATCAGCCCGAACACGCCCGCCCCGCCGGCATTGATCAGCCACTCCCAAACGCCCGCGCCCGGCAGGTTGCCCGCCACCGAATGCGCGAAATCGTGGAGGCCATGCCCGATATTGCCGATGTGATATTCATCGAGTCCGTGCAGGAAAATCTGCCCGCCGACCCACAGCATTGCCGCAGTGCCGATCAGCGCAAGCGCGGAGAGCAGCTTGGGCATGAAGGACACCAGCCCGCGCCCGATTGCCCGGCGCGCGCTATTGCCCTCTTTCGCCATGTGCAGCCCGATATCGTCCATCTTCACGATCAGTCCGACGACACCGTACACCGCAACGGTAATCGCGATCGCAACCACCGCGAGCGTCGCGGCGCGCATCGCGAAATGCTCGTCGAGCACTTCATTGAGTGCGATCACCATGATTTCGGCCGACAGGATGAAGTCGGTGCGCACTGCGCCCTTCACCATCGCTTCTTCATGATCCTTGTCGGCGACGATCTCGGCGTCTTCGGCCAGGCTCGTCTTGTCCTTCTGCAACGCGTGGATAACCTTCTCTGCCCCCTCGAAGCAGAGATAGGCCCCGCCGATCATCAACAGCGGTGTGATCGCCCATTGCGCGACCGCTGACAGCAGCAACAGCGCGGGCAGGATCAGCACCAGCTTGTTGAAGATTGACCCCTTGGTGATCCGCCAGATGATCGGCAGTTCGCGGTCGGGGGTAAAGCCGGTGACGTAGCGCGGCGTCACCGCCGTATCGTCGACGACCACCCCCGCCGCCTTGACCCCGGCCTTCGACGCCGCGGCGCCGATATCGTCGATGCTCGCGGCGGCGACCTTGGCGATCGTCGCAATATCGTCGAGCAGGGCAAAAAGGCCGGAGGGCATAGGGGTTTGATCTTTCCTGTCTAAAGCGCGCGGAGTTTCGGCATCACCTCATCGAGAGATTTGCGGATGATGGCAACCATCTCGTCAATCTGTTCGGTCGTGATGATCAGCGGCGGGCACATGACGAGGCTGTCGCGGATGCCGCGCACCATCAGCCCGTTCGCGATGCACGCGTCGCGCGCCATCGGTCCTGCGGTCCCCTCGGCTCCGCCGAAGCGCGCCCGGGTTTCCTTGTCGGCGACGATCTCGACCGCGCCGAGCAGCCCGATCGAGCGTGCTTCGCCGACAAGCGGATGATCGTTGAGCGTTGCGAGCGCCTTGGCGAGATGCGGGCCGGTGACGCTCCCGGTCCGCTCGACCAGCCCTTCGCGTTCGATGATCTCGATATTCTTGAGCGCGACCGCCGCCGCGACCGGATGCCCCGAATAGGTGAAGCCATGCACGAAATCGCCGCCGGTCTTGAGCACCTCGACAACATGGGCCGCGACCGCTGTGGCGGAGATCGGCAGGTAACCTGAAGACAGCCCTTTCGCCATCGGCATCAAGTCGGGGGTGAAGCCCATCGTTTCATGGCCCCACATCTTGCCGGTGCGTCCGAACCCACAGATCACCTCGTCGGCGACGACCAGCAGCCCATATTTGCGCGCAACCGCCTCGACCTTCGGCCAATAGCCCTTCGGCGGGATAATCACGCCGCCCGCGCCCTGCACGGGCTCGCCGATGAAGGCAGCGCAGTTTTCAGGCCCGACCTCGATGATCTTGTCCTCGATCACCTGAACGCAGGCGTCGCAGAATTCCTCCTCGGTCATCCCCTGCCCTTCGCCGAAGCTGTAGGGCTGGCGCACATGTTCGACGCCAGGAATGGGCAAATCGCCCTGCGCGTGCATCGCCTTCATGCCCCCGAGCGACACGCCCGCGACGGTCGAGCCGTGATAGGCGTTCCAGCGGCTGATAAAGACCGTGCGCTTGGGCTCGCCCTTCAGATTCCAATAATGGCGCACCATGCGGAACACTGTGTCGTTCGCCTCGCTGCCCGAAGCGTTGAAGAAGATATGCGGCAGGCGGTTGCCGGTCAGGCTGGCGATCTTTGCCGCGAGCGTCACGGTTGGCGGCGTCGCGGTCTTGAAGAAGGTGTTGTAGAAGGGCAGCTCGCGCATCTGTGCCGCGGCCGCCTCGACCAGTTCCTCGCGGCCATAGCCGACGTTGACGCACCACAGCCCCGCCATCCCGTCGAGGATACGGTGCCCGTCGCCGTCCGTAATGTAGCAGCCTTCGGCGTGGGTGATGATACGGCTGCCGCCGAGCTTTTCGATTTCGGCCCAGTCGGCCTGTGCGGGAAGGTGATGTGCGACGTCGAGACGGCGCAGTTCGGCGATATCGTGATTGCGGGGCATGCTGAAACTCCTGATTGTCTGGAAACCGAACGAAACCGGATCCGAGAAATCAGGGGGAGAAGCTGATCCGTGCAAGATAACGGTCGTATCGGGTGACGCGCCGGTTCACAGCTCGCCTCGCAACGCCTGCCCAAGCAACCGGAAATAGGTCTGGCTTTCTCCGTTTCCGTCGACCGCCCATTCGGGATGCCATTGCACGGCGAGCAGCGGCGCGCCGTTCGGACGGGCGCTGAACGCCTCGACCAGTCCGTCGGGCGCGCGCGCCTCGACTGAGAGCCCGTCCGCGAGGCGACCGACACCTTGATAGTGGACCGAGTTCACGTCGAGCGCCGATGCGCCATAGGCCGACGCGAGCATCCCACCCTCGACCAGATCGACATGATGGCGATGATCGAACATCGCGTCGAACAATGTCCCGTCGGGGGTATGATGACGCAGCAACTCGCCGTTCGTCGCGGTGTCACGCCGCAGCGTACCGCCGAGCGCGACATTGATGTCCTGAAAGCCGCGGCAGATACCGAACAGCGGCCGTTGCGCCGCGATCACCGCATCAACCAAGTCGCGCATCATCCGGTCGCGATCGGGATCAAACGGCCCCTCCCCTTCGCTATCCTCGCCGTAGCGCGCGGGCTCGACATTCGAGGGCGATCCGGTGAGCAGCACCCCGTCGAGCCGCCCGACGATCTCGTCGGCGCGCATATGGTCGGGAAGCGACGGGATCAGCAGCGCGGCGCAATCCGCGTGGCGCATCGCGGCCTTGGCGTAGCGGTTCATCACCGCCTGCGCATATTCGGCACCGACCTGCCGGTTGCAGGCGATGATGCCGAGGACAGGACGGGCGGACACTTGCGGGAGAATCCTCTAAAAAAGCGAGGATTCCTTGCTGCCGATTTTCTTGAGAGGATGCCAGAGGAAATTGCGTCAGGCGTGTTGCCGTGCAAAAGCGGCCGCCGCGCCAAATAGCCCCGGCTGCGGATGCGTGATTAACTTCACCGGCAGGGCGGACATGAAGCCTTCGAAGCGACCCTTTTCGATAAAGCGTTCGGGAAAGCCCGACCGCACGAGACTGTCGCGAATGCGCAAACCAAGGCCGCCGGCGATGACGACACCGCTCGCGCCCTGCGCCAGCGCAAGATCGCCCGCCACGCTGCCGAGCGACAGGCAGAAACGATCGACCGCCGCTGCGGCGAGGCTGTCGCCCCCTTGCAAAGCATTGGTCCAGATCGCCTTGTCGTCGAGCCGAGGGATCGCGCGCCCTTCGAGCGCCGCCAGCGTCTCATAAATGTCGACGATACCGGGCCCCGAGACGATGCGTTCGATCGACACACGCCGGTGCCGCTTGCGCAGTCGCGCAAGGATCGCATCCTCGATGCTGTCGAGCGGCGCGAAGTCGATATGCCCGCCCTCGGTCGCCTGTACCCGGTAGTTGTCGCCGTCGCGCCAGATATGCGCGACTCCCAGCCCGGTGCCGGGGCCGATGATGGTGATCGTACCCGTTGCGGGCAGCGGCTCGTCGGGGCCGGTCAGTCGCTCGAAATAGCTTTCGCCGGCCTGCGCAACGGCATGCCCCACCGCCTCGAAATCGTTGACGAGCACATAGTGGTCGACGTTCATCTTCTCGTTGATCAACGCCGGGCGAATGATCCACGGATTATTGGTGAAGCGGATGATCTCGCCGCGCGTCGGTCCCGCGATGGCGATCGCGACGCCGCGCGGCAGCGTGCCGCCCTGCTGGCGCTCGAAATCCTGCCACGCGGTCTGGAAACTGGCGTGATCCTTGGTGTGCAGCGTCGTCGCCTCGCCGAGCGACACGACGCGGCCACCTTCGATCTCGGCAATTGCAAAGCGTGCGTGGGTGCCGCCGATATCAACCGTGACGATCCGTTCGCTCATGACTCTCCCTTGCCGGTCCCAAGATCGCCGGTCCAGCCCGGGGAATGTCGCATGGCCGGGAGCGATGCAACAGGGCATAGCTATGCGCGCACCCTTGCGATTTGCCGGGAAGTGACATACTTGCGAATAGTTCGCAATAAAGGATCAAGCGCATGCCCGATGTCGACACGGCCCCTACGCATGACTGGAATGGCGACAGCGGAACGCGCTGGGCGGCCAATCTGGCACGATTGGACGTGATGCTGGAGGAATTCGGCAAGGCCGCGATCGCCGCCGCCAACGCGCGGCCGGGCGAGCAGATTCTCGATATCGGCTGCGGATCGGGCACCTCGACCTTCCCGCTTGCCGAACGGCTCGGGCCCGACGGATATGTGCTCGGCGTCGACATATCCGAACAACTCGTCGAGATTGCGCGCGCTGCGGCGCCTGCTGGCGCGCCAGTCGAGTTCCGATGCGCCGATGCCGCGTCCGCGCCGCTCCCCGCTGGCAGCTTCGACCTCCTCTTCTCGCGCTTTGGCGTGATGTTCTTTGACGACCCGGTGGCGGCCTTCACACATATGCGGCGTGCCCTGAAACCCGGCGGACGGCTCGCCTTCGTCTGCTGGCGCGGCGCACAAGAGAATGACTGGGTCCGCCTGCCGATGGCAGCAATCCGCGATATCGTCGAGCCTATTCCCGCCGACCCGACCGCCCCCGGCCCTTTCGCTTTTGGTGACCGGCAGCGATTGGCCGACATCCTCGCTGCGGCCGGCTTCACGGCGATCGACATTGCGCCGTTCGACACCAGCATTTCCTATGGTCGCGGCGCCACGCGCGAGAAAGCGGTCGACGACGCGCTCGATATGGCGTTCCAGGTTGGCCCGCTCGCTCGCGCGCTGGCCGATCAGCCCGACGATGTCCGCGAGAAGGCAGCCATCGCCGTCCGCGCCGCCTTTGCGAAGCGGCCCGGAGAAACATCGGTGCTCATCGACGGCGCAGCGTGGATCGTCACCGCGCGCAACTAACCTCGCTCGGCGAGCTTCTGCGCGCGGATGTCCTTCTTGAGCACCTTGCCGACTTTCGACCGCGGCAAATCGTCCCAGATTTCGAGCTCCTTGGGCGCCTTGACGCTACCGATCGCCGCCTTCACCGCAGCGATCAGATCATCGGGGTCGGCGCTATGCCCGGCCCGGAGCTGGACGACCGCGCAGACGCGTTCGCCCCATTTGTCGTCGGGCAGTCCGAACACCGCGCCGTCCTGCACCGCGGGCTGCGCCAGCAACGCCTGTTCGACCTCGGCCGAATAGACGTTGAAACCTCCGGTGATGATCATGTCCTTGGCGCGGTCGACGATGAAGAGGAAATTGTCGGCGTCGAGATAGCCGATGTCGCCGGTGCGGTGCCAACCGTCGACTGTGGCTTCGGCGGTGGCCACGGGGTTCTTGTAATAGCCGTCCATGACGAGCGAGCCTTTGACGACGATCTCGCCGCGCTCGCCCTGCGGCACGATGTTGTTTTCGGTGTCGAGGATCGCGACCTGCACCAGCGGCCCCGGCCTGCCGGCCGACGACAGGCGTTCGCGTGCTATCGACCCGTCGGGGTGGAAATGATCCTTCGGCGCCATCATCGAAATCATCATCGGCGCTTCGGTCTGGCCAAACAGCTGCGCCATCACCGGACCAAGCTTGCCGATCGCCTCCTCAAGCCGCACGGCTGAAATCGGCGCTGCGCCGTACCAGAAGCATTGGATTGACGAGAGATCGGTTGCCGGAAGCGCCGGATGATCGAGCAGCATGTAGATCAATGTCGGCGGCAGGAAGCTGTGCGTCGCCCTGTGCCGCGACGCGAGCGTCAGGAATTCGCCGATATCGGGATAGGGCATGATCACGATCTCGCCGCCGTGCGCCATGATCGGAAAGGCGAGGACGCCCGCAGCATGGGTGAGCGGCGCCATCGCGAGATAGACCGGCCGCCCTTCGAACGGATAGCCCATCAGCGTCAGCGCGGTCATCGCCTCGAGATTCTGGTTGGTCAGCATCACACCCTTGGGATGGCCGGTGGTACCGCCGGTGCCCGGAATCATCGCAAGGTCGCTGACGGGCGCCGCCGCGAACGGGACATCGGCGATGCCCGCCAACCACTGATCGAGCGACGGCGCGAAAGCCTGTTCGGCGTCGAGGCAGACGAGCAGCTCGAGCTTCGGCAGATCCTCCCGCAGCGCATCGACCAGTTCGGCGAATTTGCTATGAAAGAACAGCGCGGCGCAGTCGAAATTGTCGAGGACATAGGCGTTCTCGGCGGCTTCGTTGCGCGGGTTGATCGGGCACCACACCGCGGCGGCGCGCGAGATGGCGAAGACGCAGGCGAAGGCGACCGGATCATTGCCCGACAGAATTGCGACATGCTTGCCCGGGGTGATGCCCGCAGCGTTCAATCCGCGCGCGACGCGGTGGGTCAGGGCCTGCACTTGCCCATAGGACAGGCTCTTGCCGTCCATCGTCAGGCACGGCGCGTAGGCGCCGAGCGACGCCCCCTTGTCGAGCCAGTCGACCAGCCGCATCAGTCGTCGACCGTGACGATCGGCTTCAGCACCAGCCCGAACTGCCTCAGCACGCCGAGGATCTCATGATGCCCGAACGCCTGGCACGCCGAGGCGAAACCGACGCGGCGCGGTGGCTGCTGAAGCAGGTTCAGCGCGCACCACGCCTGCATCAACCCCGTCTGCTTGTAGTTGCAATTGCCGTGGATCAGCACATGCGCGCGGCCGAGCGGGCCCGAGGCGTGGACCGAGTCGATGCTCGTGTTGAGACGCGGATTTTCGCGCGGCGGCATGTCGCCCTGCACCGATTCCGCCATCTTCGCGAGCGCCGCTTCCTGTTCCTTGAAAGGCAGCGGCTTGATGTCGGTATCGATCATCTTGGTCATCGCAACGACATTATCCATGACCTCGCGCGCAAAGACGCCGCCATAGACCTTGACCGTTGAGACGCGCGGATCCTGCTTGAACCAGATCGGGTGCGACGTGCCGCCCCACGGCAGGGTGAGCGCGGTCGCGTGCTGCCCGGGCACATGGCACTCAGTCGCAGTCAGCGTCGGCCATTGAACATATTGGTTGTTCTCGAGAAAATACCAGTCGGCCTTCAGGATCGTGAAGATCGTCTGGACCGAGGCGTAGGTCGGAAAACCTTTCCACAGCACCAGCATGTCGAGGGTATCGAGCCCTGGCGCCTGTTCGAGTGCGATGTTCGCAGCGATCTCGCCTGTCGTGTACATTTGCGCGATGCAGGGTGAGAGAAGCAGGCCCTTCTTGGCAAAAGCCTCACCCCATTTTTCCTGCGCGAGCAGCATCCAGTCCTGCTCGCCGGTGGTGTCGAGATAATGGACGTCGGCTGCAAGACACGCCTCGACCGTCTCGGGACCATATTTGATGAACGGGCCGACCATGTTGCACACGACCTTGGCGCCCTTGAACAGCTTGGTCAGCGCTTTCACGCTATGTTCGACCTCGACGACCTCATAGTCGGCGGTCTCGATGCCGGGGACCTTGTCCATCACCTCCTGCACGCGCTTCGCATCGCGCCCCGCAGCGATGAACGGGATGCCGAGTTCGCGCAGATATTCGCAGACGAGGCGGCCGGTGTAGCCGGAGGCGCCATAAACGATGACGGGTTTCTTGCTCATGGAATTTGTCCCTGTTCTTTGAAGGATTGAGGTCAGACCGCGGTGTAGCCGCCGTCGACGATCAGCTCGCTGCCGCACATGTAGGCGGCGTCGTCGCTGGCGAGGAAAAGCAGCGGCCGCGCGATTTCGCGCGTCGTCGCCATGCGGCCGAGCGGAATTGCGCCAACGGTCGCGGTGGCGAAGTCGGCGGCGGCGTCCCCCAGGCTGCCGACGGCATCGGCGACCAGCTTGGTCTCGCAATAACCGGGATGGAGCGAGTTGATCCGCACCGGCCAGCCCTTGCGCGCGCAATCGACCGCGACCGCTTTGGTCAGCATCGCCACCCCGGCCTTGCTGGCATTATAAGCCGGGAAGAGCGGCTCGGCGACGTTCGCGGCGATCGAGGCGACGTTGACGATTGTCCCGCCCTTTTCCTTCATCGCCCCGATGCCGGCGCGAACGCCGAGGAAGACACTCTCCAGATTGACTGCCATCAGCCGCTGCCATTCGGCCAGATCGGTATCGACCACCGATTTCAGGAAGCCCATGCCGGCGTTGTTGACGAGGATATCGAGCTTGCCTTCGCGCTCGACGATATCGGCGATCAGCGCCGTCCACCCCGCCTCGTCGGCAACATCCTGCCGGCGCGCTTCCGCTTTGTGCCCTTCGCCGCGGATCGCGGCGGCGGCGGCTTCGGCCTCGTCGCCGTCGATATCGGTGATCGTCACCGACGCCCCCTCGCGGGCGAACTCCTGCGCGGCGGCGAGCCCGATCCCGCGCGCGGCACCGGTGATCAGCACGCTCTTGCCGGTAAAACGCATCATGACATGCTCCTCAAACCAGGGTCAGCACAAAAGTCCGGGGACGGCGGGCCTAGGGAGGGGGCGCCCGCCGGTCCCCGTGGCGTCGGCGATCAGAATTTGAAGGTCGCTTCGACGCCGTAGGTGCGTGGTGTCCCGCGGTTCAGATAATCGAGCCCGAAGACATCGATGTTGAGGCCGTAGGTGTAATAATATTTGTTGGTCAGGTTCTTGACCCACGCGCTGACCGACAGATTGTCGTTTGCCTGATAGGTCAGGCGGCTGTTGAGCAGCCAATATCCCGGATTGCCGCAGGTAAAGGCGACGCCCGCTGGGCGAACCGCGCCCGGCGCGCCGGGCTTGTCACAGGGGTCGAGCCCGTAATCGCCAAAGGCGTCGAAATAATATTTGCCCATATAGCTAGCGTCGCCGCGCAGCGTCAGCTTGCTCTCGCCCTTCTCGAAAATATCCCAATCGAACCCGGCGTTGAAGGTGATTTTGGGCGCATTGGGGAACGGATTGCCATTCACATTTCGCGTGAACTGGGTCGCGGGGTCGTTCGGGTCGACCACATTGCCCTTATATTTACTGTTGAGGTAACCGAAGGCCGCATTGAGCTGCAGCCCGTCGACCGGCGCGACCGTCAGTTCGGCCTCGCCGCCCCACACGCGGCCGTTGGCGCTGCGGGTGAAGGTTGTCGCGCCGACAACCTGCGTCGTCTGCTGGTTCGAATAGTCATAATAGAAGCCCGCGAGGTTGAGCTGTACGCGGCGGTCGAGGAACTGCGTCTTCAGGCCGCCTTCATAGGCGTTCACCTTTTCGGGCTTGATATAATAGACCTGGTTCGTGCCCTGATAGGCGAGGCCGTTATAGCTGCCGCTGCGATAACCGCGGCTATACTGCAGATAGCCCATGATATCGTCGGTGAACTGATAGCTGACATTGGCCCGGCCGGTCAGGCGGTTTGCCTTTTCCTGCAGATTCATCTTCGGCAGGTTGGGATTATAGGGGAAGGCATAGGGGATCAGGTTGACCACCGGCGTCACGCCGTCGAGAGCGGTGATGATCGTGCTGCCATTTCGGAACTTCACCTTGTCCATCGTGTAGCGAAGGCCGACGGCCAAGGTCAGCTTGTCGGTGGCCTTCCATGTGAGGTCGCCATAGATCGCCTTTGACGGGCGCTGGATGTCGAACCTTTGTTCCCCCATGATCGGTCCGAAAGGGCCTGCGCCGGCGGCGAGGCAGCCCTGATAATAGGCGCCGCCTGCCGGGAAATTCCCCCTGTTGTTGATCGCCGCATCGGTCTGATACGCGACCAGCGTCCGCGCATCGAAAAAGCCGTTCGGGTTGACGACGACGGGATCGCAGAAGCCCGCCGAGCCGGGCGTCAGGGTTGGATCGAGCGCGAAGGCCGGCAGCACGCGGATGGAATCGGGCGTTCCGATCGGGGCGTTATTGTAACCGCCGGGAACGCCCAGTCCCAAGAGGAGTGGCCGCAATTCGCCGAAGAAATCGGGCTCGTTGCGCGTCTTGATGGTGTCCTTGCCATAATAGAGGCCGCCGACGAAATCGATGCTGTCGTCCGAATAGTTCAGCCGCAGATCCTGATTGAAATTCTTGCTGCGGCTGTTGAACCTGATCGAGCAGACATTGAGCGGCGAGCCGTCACAATCGTTCGGCGAGATGCTGTATTTGCCCGTGTCATAGCCGGTGATCGAGGTCAGCGTGAAATAATCATTGAGCTCCAGCGCAATGTTGAGCGCGACGCCTTTCGACGAGGAAAGCGACTTGCCGCCCTGATCGGCGGACACTTCGTTCTTGCGGAGCGCGCGGCCGCCATTCTGTGCCGGATTGAAGCGCGAATAGCCGACGATATCCTCGCCGTTCGCGAACTGGCCGATCGAATAGGCATTGGCCGTCCACGGATCGTCCTTCGCCGCATAGACCTTCAGGTTGATGTCGAGCGTGTCGGACGGCTTCCAGCGCAGCGAAATGCGGCCTGCCATCGAGTCGGTCGTGGCGGCGTCGCGGCCCTGCGCCGGGTTATATTGCCAGCCGTCACCCTTTGCGACCGTCCCCGCGACGCGGATACCGAGGACGTCCGGGACCAGCGTCTTTTCGAAACCGCCCTCGACCGTCTTGGTGTCGTAATTGGCGTAACCGATGGTGAAATAGCCCTCGTCAGCGCCCAGTCCCGGCTTGCGGGTGAAGAAGCTGATCGCGCCGCCCGTCGTGTTGCGGCCATAGAGCGTGCCTTGCGGTCCGCGCAGCACCTCGACCCGGTCGATATCGTAGAGCTGCCCGCCATGGCTGGCGCGGAAGCTTTGATAGACTTCGTCGACATAAACGCCGACCGGCGACGCGGTGGACGCCGAAAACTCGTTCGCGACCGAGATCCCACGCAGTGAGAAGTTCGGTTGCGTTTTGCCATAGGGGGTCGATATCTGAAGGCTCGGCACTGCGCCCATCAGGTCGGAGGTTTCATTGATACCGCGGGCCTGAAGCGCGTCGCCGCCGATGGCGGAGACCGCCGCCGGCACATCCTGCAGCCGCTGTTCGCGCTTTTGCGCGGTGACGACGATTTCCGCGATGCCGCCAGCCTCTTCGGCGACCACGGGGGCGGCTGACTCCGCCTCTTGCGCCTGCACGGCGGCGTGCCAGCCGAACAACATGGTGGTGGACAAGCAGCTTGCCAGGATAGCCTTCTTCGTCACGCCTTTTCTCCCACGGTTCGAACCCATTCTGTGTGGGCCCTTCGACACATGGGAGGCTATGGCGCGCACCCCTGCAATGACAGACCGGGCGGCGGGGGGAGCGATGGGGGGGACGCTTGCAGTCGCCCCCGCATGGCTATAGCCATGGCAGGCAGATGGAGGGCGAATATATGACCATCCAGCCGGGATCGAGGACCGACTCAAAAGCACCGCACCGCGCGGCGGAACCGCGACCGGTAACGCGCGGCAAGTTCGCCCCGCCCCGCTTTCCCGACGATCTCGTTGGTATCGAACGGTGGCAATCCTGGCTCGATGCGATTGCGCGACATGAAATCTGCTTCGTTCGGGCGCCTGCGGGCTATGGCAAGACGGCCTTTGCCGCGGCGCTCTTTGCACAAGCCCGTTCGATTGGCTGGTACGCCGGCTGGGTATCCTTCGATCCCGACGACAATGACTCCGGAGCTATCGGGCACTTGTTCGAAGCGGTGCGCCTCGCGCGGGGCGCTCCCGCCGAGGATAGCGTCAGCGCGCTATGTGCCGCCCCCGCCTCCGCGGCCACCCTCGCCAGTGCGCTGGCCGAACGGATCGAGGCCTGCGACCAGCCGGTGCTTCTTGTCCTCGACAATATCGACCGCCTCGCCGAACCGCGCATGGTCGACGTTCTCGACCGCCTGTTACGCCATCCACCGCCCCAGTTGCGCCTTGTCCTCGTCGGGCGCGATGCTTCGGCGATCCGGCTCGACGACATCGAAGGCCGCGGCATGCTGCTGCGGTTCGGCCGGGCCGAGATCGGGCTGACGAATGAAGAATTATGGGCCTTTTTGCGCACTGCGGGTTCGGGACTTGATGCCCGTGGCTGCGAAAAACTCCATGGATTGCTGCTCGGCTGGCCCATTGGGCTGCGGATGGCCGTACAGAAACTGGATCGGCTCGAAAAAGGCGACTGGAGCGCGCTCACGGCGCAAATCGATGCCTATCTGTTACCGCTATGGAATGAACAGCACGACGGAATATGGCGATTTCTCGGCCGCGCCAGTGTCGCTCCGCTATTGAACGACGAGCTGGTGCGGTTGCTGGGCGAAGGAGACCGGGGCATATCGATCCTCGAAGATCTTCACGCACGAGGCATGTTTGTCGAGCGATCCGACGACGGCAATGGCTGGTATTATGTCCACCCCGCCGTTCGGGCGGTATTCCGGAGATTTCTCGACCAGCACGAGCCCGAACGCGCAGTCGAACTCCATCGTGTCGCGGGACGCTACTATGAAGCGCGCGGCCTTGTCGCACATGCGATCGACCAGTTTCTGTCCGCTGACGCTGACGCCGATGCGGCGCGACTGGTCGGCCTCACCGCGCTGTCAGCCCTCGCGCGCGGCGATGTCGAGCAACTAGCCGCTTGGCTCGATGCGCTTCCGCGCGAGCAGATTTCGGAAAACGCAGCCCTCATCCGTGCTCGCGCCTGGATAGCGGTGCTGACTGCGGAGCCCGATGCCCCAGCGGCAATTGCCGCACTCCGGGCCGCGGGCGAAGCAGACGAAGCACAAGTGATCGGTGTGCTTCACGCCGCCCTTGTCCAAGACCTACCCGAGACTGTGGTCGAGGAAGGAGACCAGTTTCTGGCGGCGCCAGAGCGACTGTCGGGCTTTGCCGTCGACATGATGCGCGCCTTTCTTGCATGCGGAGCGCAAAGCCGCGGTCTTTTCGGCTTGGTGCACGATGTCGTCAGGCCGCTCCGGCCCTGCGCTGCCGCGACCGCAAAGGCTTTGCCAACGGCGCTCGCGACCCGTGCCAGAGCGGCGGCCGCCCGCGCCCAGGGACAGATGGCGGAGGCCGAACGGGTGTTGCGTGACGGCCGCCGGATTCCGGGCCAGCCCGGTTTGGCGGGCGCCTTGATCGATGCCGCGCTGGCGCGCAGTCGTTACGAACGGGATGACCTGTCCGGGGCCGCGAACCTCGCCGCCAGCGCCCTTCCCTGGCTGGAACCAAGCTGTTTTCAGGATGCGCTCATCGAAGCGTTTCAAATCTGCATTCGGGCCGCAGCGGCGACAGCCAAGGTGGATGACGCCGCGACCTTGATCGACCGCGCCGAACAGATCGCTTTCGAACGTAATTGGATGCCGTTGAAGGCCATGTGCGTTGTCGAGCGGTCGCGGCTCAGATTGCCGCCGACGATCGATGCGGAAGCCGTATTGGCGGTCGCCGATGAGGGCGCCGCCGTGCTCGACCCGCTATCGGCGCAGGGACGCGCCTTTGCCTTACTCTGCGAAATGCGGGCCTATGAAGCGATCGCCCATGGCGACCGTCCCCGGCTCACGACGGTGGCGGAGCGGCTTCTGCGCCTTGCGTCGAATGCCGATGATGCCGAGCTTCGAGCTACCGCGACGCTCCTCAACATCCTCCCGCAGCTCAGCGGGCGCTGTGACAAGATGGTCGAACTCGAGACGGTGCGTTTTCTCAATCACGCAGCCAGCGCCGGCTTCCATCGCACGATCGTCGACATACTCGATGTGACAGGCGTACGCGCGGTCCAGAATTTTTGCAGCGAGGCCTATTCGTCGGGCTCCTTCCTCGCGCTGCTCAAGCTGGCAGAACCGTCGCGGCGCAATCCCGCGCTCGAGGGCAGCACCTCCGCCGCGCCGGGCGAAGCCTTTTCCTTCCTGACCGAACGCGAGATCGAGATATTGAGCGCGCTGAACGCCGGGGAATCGAACAAGGAAATCGCCCGGACGCTCCAGCTCGCGCCCGAAACGGTCAAATGGCATCTCAAGAATGTCATGCGAAAATTGCGTGCGAACAGTCGCGAAGAGGCGGTGCAAAACGCCTCGACGCTGGGCCTGACATTGATCGAGATTGCCCCGCGCGATTAGGGCGCATTATTTTTCCAAGGCTGCGCGGTTCCCGCTCCGTCTTGTGATTATCGCCGGGATGACATCCCGGCCCCGATCACAAGAGGAACCCGATGCGCAAGACCTTGCTGGCCTCCACCTGCCTGGCCACCCTTCTTTCGACCCCCGCTTATGCCGAGACGACGATCAGCACCGCCACCACGGCGCCAGTGCGGACCTCCACGATCAAATCGGGCGCTGCCGATGACATCAAGATCGTCGCCGCCGGATCGATCAAGCCGACGGTTACCGGCCCCGCTGTCACCATCGACAGCAACAACAAGGTCGTCAACGAAGGCACGATCGAGTTCAGCAACGTCGACGGCGCCACGGGTATCCTCGCGAACGCCGGGACGACGGGCGGCATCACCAACAGCGCCACGGGCAAGATCACGATCGGCGAAACCTATGCGCCCACCGACATCGACAATGACGGCGACATCGACGGCGCCTTCGCGATCGGCAGCAACCGTGTCGGCATCGCAACCGCGGGCGCTTTTGCCGGCAATATCGTCAACTCGGGCACGATCGCAATCGAGGGCAACAATTCCGCAGGCATTCGCCTCGGTGGCCCGCTGACCGGCAATTTCACCAACGATGGCACCATTACCGTCGTCGGCGACCGCGCACTTGGCGTCGGCTTGCAGAATGTCACCGGAAACGTCCGCTTGGCTGGTACGATCAGCGCGCAGGGTGTCGACGCGATCGGCGCACGGCTTGCAGGCGATGTCACCGGCGCGCTGGTTGTCCAGGGCAATCTCACGGCAAGCGGCTACCGCTTCACCACCGCCCCTGCCGACCCGTCGAAACTCGACGCCGACGATCTGTTGATCGGCGGCAGCGCGCTGTCGGTCGAAGGCAACGTTACCGGCGGCATCATCCTTGCGGTCGCGCCCAAGGATACGAAGGCCGACGACAAGGATGAGGACAAGGACGGCATCGAAGACGACAAGGAAGGAAACGCCGTCGTGCGCTCCTTCGGTTCGGCCGCCGCGATCAAGATCGGCTCGGCTGACCGTGCGGTTACGATTGGTCCCGTCGGCGGGACCGGCACCGGTCTCGGCCTCATCATCGACGGCGCCGTGCTCGGCAACGGCCTCTACGCCGGCAAGGATGGCAATGGCATCCAGGTGGGCGGCCTTGGCGGCGCGGTCACCATTGCGGGCGGTATCGGCATCGGCGCGACCGGCAGCGTAACCGCCCTGTCAGTGGACACCGCGGCGACGGCCATCCGGGTCGGGAGCGGCGCCACCACACCCGAAATCCGCAACGCGGGCAAGATTGACGCCACGTCCGGCGGCAAAGCCGCGAACGCTGTCGCGACCGCGGTGCTGATCGAAGCCGGCGGCAACGTCCCGCTGATCCGCAACAGCGGTTCGATCAACGCAAAGACCGGCGGCGAGAACGGCACCGCGCGTGCCATCGTCGACTTGTCGGGCACTGTTACGACGGTCGAAAACAGCGGCGCAATCAGCGCCACCGGCGCCCTCGCCACCTCCGACCGCAACATCGCGATCGATCTGTCGGCGAACAATGTTGGCGCAACGGTCAAGCAGACCGCGGTCGCGTCGGGCGTCACGGCCCCCAGCATCGTCGGCGACGTCCGCTTTGGTGGCGGCAACGACGTGTTCGACATCGCCGACGGGTCGGTGAAGGGCAACAGCTTCTTCGGCGCCGGCAACAACAAGCTCGCGCTGTCGGGCGACGCCACTTACGCCGGCAACGCCCGCTTTGGCACCGGCAGCGACACGATGACGCTCGCCGGCACGTCGAAATTCACCGGTCTCGCGGACTTCGGTGGCGGCGCCGATACGCTCTCAATCGGCGGCACGTCGATCTTCTCTGGCACGCTCGCCAACTCGCAGGGGCTGGCCGTTGCGGTCAGCGGCGGCACCTTCGACGTCGGTGGCGCCGCCACGATCTCGTCGCTCGCGGTCACCGAGAAGGGCACCCTCGGCGTGATGCTCGATACCGGCACCACCGGAACCAACCTTCAGGTCAGCGGCAACGCCAGCTTTGGCGCCGAATCCAAGCTCGCGCTCAAGCTGTCGAGCATCGAAAAGGCCGAGGGCAAGCATATCGTGCTCACCGCCGGCACGCTGACCGGCGCCAACAATCTGACCGCATCGCAGACGCTGCTGCCCTTCCTCTACAAGGGCACGCTGACCTCGAACGCAACGCAGCTGATCGTCGATGTATCGCGCAAGTCGGTGACCGAACTCGGGCTCAATCGCTCGGAATCGGGCGCGTTCGACGCGGTGCTCGATGCGGTGATCGCCGACCAGAAGATCGAGGATGTCTTCCTCGGCATCACCGACGGCGACCAGTTCCGCAATCAGCTTGGCCAGATGCTTCCCGAGCATGAAGGCGGCGTCTTCGAAACCGTCACCTCGGGCTCGCGCGCCCTGTCGCGTTACCTCCAGGATCCCAACGCGCCGTTCCAGGACGAGGGCAAGTGGGGCTATTGGGTCAACCAAGCCGTCTGGGGCACGTCGAAGAGCGTCGGCGACACCGCGAGCTACGACGTCAGCGGCTGGGGCATTTCGGGCGGCGCCGAAATCAAGACCGATCTCGGCAACTTCGGTGGCTCGATCGCCTATCTCAGCGGCAAGGACGGCAATGGCAGAAACGCCAATGAAGTCAGCACCAGCCAGTTCGAAGGTGCGCTGCACTGGCGCCTGCGCTCCAACGGTTTCATGGCGAACGCCCGCGTGTCGGGCGCCCCGATCAGCCTGAAGGGCACGCGCATCTTCCGCGCCGAAGCCGGTGCCGATGACATCGAAAAGACGATGAAGGGCAAATGGGACGGCACCTTGTGGTCGGCCTCGGGCTCGGTCGCCTATGACACGCGCGTCGGAGGCTTGAGCTTCCGCCCGATGGTTGCGGTCGATTACTTCAAGCTGAAGGAAGACGGCTATCAGGAAACCGGCGGCGGCGACGCACTCGACCTCACCGTGCTCAGCCGTGACAGCGATGAACTCGCGGTGTCGGGTACCGTAGCCGTCGGCCTCGATTTCGGCGGTGCCGACGAATATGACGGCTGGACGCGCTTCGAACTCGAAGGCGGCCGCCGCCAGATCGTCGGCGGCACGCTGGGCGCGACGACGGCGTCGTTCAAGAACGGCACGCCCTTCACCCTTACTCCTGATGATCGCACGAGCGGCTGGGTCGGCCGCTTCCGTGGCATCGCCGGAAATTCGGCCTTTCAGGTCGCTGGCGAAGTGTCCGCGGAAGAACAGCAAAGCCATATCGGCTGGGCTTTCCGTGCGAGTCTGCGGGTCGGCCTCTAGCCCCCCGGCCGGCCCCGCCCGCAAGGGGGAAGCGTAACCCCTACCCACGCTTCCCCCTTGCCTAGGCAGAAATGAAACGACAAAACAGATGCTTGCACAGCCCGCCCTCTCTTTCAAAGCACCGCAGTTGCGCGGCGGACGATGGGCGCTATATGACGGCGTCATCAGGGGGACGTATGGCGCACATCGGGGTGGCGCTCACCGGCAGAAGATGGCGTTCCAAAGCAAGCAATCCATGACAGAGTCGCGCGACCGAACCGACGCCGCACAGGGCATCGAAGGCGTATTGCTCGCCAACCGGGATCGCATCGTGCGATTTCTGGAGGTACGCGGTGCGGGCGACGGCGCCGAGGACCTGTTCCAGGACCTGTGGATGCGGATGACCGACCGAAAGACCGGCCCCATCGCCGACCCCCTGCCCTATATCATGCGCGCCGCGAACAATCTGATGCTCGACCGCTATCGGTCGGCGCGTCAGAGCGATCTGCGCGACAAGGCATGGGGCGAAGCATCGGCCACGCAAATCCCATCGACCGAAACCTCGCTGATCTCGCGCGAACAACTCGCGCTTGTCGAAACCGCGATTACGGCGACCGGCGAACGACCGGCGCGCATCTTTCGCCGGTTCCGCGTCGACGGCATCCATCAACGCGATATTGCCAGTGAAATGGGGGTCAGCCTGAGCACCGTCGAAGCCGACCTGCGCAAAGTTTATGCGGCGCTCGCCACCATACGGAGGCAGTTCGATGCAAGCTGACGCGGCGAACGTCGAGGCCCGCGCGATCGACTGGCTGATCCGCCAGCGCGATCCCCTGTTCGACGACTGGGACGGCTTTGCCGACTGGCTTGCCGAGGATCCGGAGCATAACGCGATCTACGACGCCCTGGCCAGCCTCGACCGCGACCTCGATGCCCTGCCCGCCGCGCCGAAACCGTCGGTCGTGATCGTCCCCGACGCACCGCGCCGCCCGTCACGGCGCACATGGTTCGGCGGCGCGATCGCCGCCGCGCTGGTCGGCGCGATCAGCCTGTCGAGCCTTGGCCTGCTCGGCAACGACAGCCGGATCGAGACGGTGGCTGGCGAACATCGCACCATCGCGCTCGCCGACGGGTCGAAGATCGAGATCAACGGCGCTTCGGTGATCGAGATCGACAAGGATCGCCCACGCTTTGCCCGGCTGGAATCGGGCGAAGCGATGTTCCATGTCGTGCATCGCGACAACGATCCGTTCGTGGTCGAGACGGGCGATGCAAGGATTGTCGACCTTGGCACCGCGTTCAACGTTGTGCGCCGCGACCGCCAGACGTCTGTCGCCGTGTCCGAAGGGATCGTCCTGTACAACCCCGACCGCGACAAGATCCGCCTCGTCGCGGGCAAGGGCATCGAAGCGCGCGACGGCGACCGCCAACCGCCGGTCGTTCAGGACGTCGACGTCGCGAGTATCGGCGGCTGGCGTAGCGGCCTGCTCGTCTACAATGGCACCCCGCTTGCGGTTGTGGCCGAGGATTTGAAGCGCACTGCCGGAATGCAAGTGCGCATCGCACCCGAAGCGAGCGACCTGTCGTTCCGCGGTGCACTCATCATCGACAAGAACCGGAACCGCACGATCGCCGATCTCGCGGCACTGTCGGGAACCACGGCCCAGCGCCAGGGCGATGGCTGGATATTGACCCGCTGAACATGCACCCGCGCCTTTCCCTTGCCGCAGCAACGATAGCGCTGTGCCTGCCCGTGCAGGTTCAGGCGGCGGAGGAACGCGCGTTCGACGTCCCCAAGGGGAGCCTGTCGACCGTGCTCCCGGTCATCAGCCGGCAGGCCGGCGTCAGCATCAGCGTGGGCGATGCGAAACTCTGGCAGGCGCGCGTCAAACCGGTGCGCGGACGGATGAGCGTCGAAAAGGCGATCAAGCGCCTGCTCGACGGATCCGATGCGCGCGCGGTGCGGGTCAGCGCGACAAGCTGGCGTATCGAACGCCGCCCGGCCCAACCTTCCCGCGTCGCGCGCTCCGCACCGGCGCCACGGCAGGCGCCGCAGCCGCGCGCGCGCGAGCCATCGAATGATGCGGTTGCCGCGGCGCAGGACGAAATCATCGTCACCGCGACGAAGACCGATCTGCCCCTTACCCACTTCGCCGGCGTCGTCACCCAATTGGATGGCGGCGATTTGGCGTTTGGCGGCGAGCGCGGAATGGACTCGATCCTGTCGCGCACCGCGACCGTCTCCTCGACCCATCTGGGTTCGGGGCGCAACAAGCTATTCATTCGCGGTATCGCCGATTCCAGCTTCACCGGCCCGACCCAGTCGACCGTGGGCCAATATCTGGGCGACATCCGGCTGAGCTATAACGCCCCTGACCCCGATCTCCGTCTCTACGACATCGACAATGTCGAAATCCTCGAAGGGCCGCAAGGAACGCTCTACGGTGCCGGTTCGCTCGGCGGCATCATCCGCGTCGTGCCGAAGGCGCCCGACCCGCGCGAAATGACGGTGCAGGCGATCGCCGGCGTATCGGTTACCCAGCATGGCGACCCCGGCGGCGATATTGCGGCGATCACCAATATCCCGGTCAGCGACGACGGCCATGCCCTGCGTCTCGTCGGCTATATGCTCACCGACGGCGGCTATATCGACAATCCGCTGCGCGGCCAGAACGACGTCAACCGCGTCCATGTGCGCGGCGGGCGCGGCACCTTTCGTTTCGAGGCCGGCGACAGTTGGACGATCGACCTCGGCGGCGTCTATCAGGCGATCACGTCGGACGACGCGCAATATGCCGACAAGGACGGCCCGCCGCTCACGCGCGCCTCGATGGTCGAGCAGAATGCGACGGCGCGCTACGGCATGGGTACGATCGTGGTGATGAAGGATTGGGACGATCTGCATTTCCAGTCGTCGAACGCCTATATCGACCACCGCCTGTTCGAACGCTTCGACGCCAGCCTGCCCGAAGCGCGGCAAGGGACCGACCTGTCCAACGGGGGCGTCCCGGCTCCGCCGTCGGTTGGAACCGTCGATGTCGCCCGCTTGTTCGCGCCGATCCAGGTCATTCCGCTGAACGACGTCCCGCGCGTGCTCGACCAGCGCAACGCGACGCGGATGTTCGTCAGCGAAAACCGCCTGTCGCGCCCGTACAGCGACGGCCTCGGCTGGGTCGTCGGCGCCAGCTTTATCGACAATCGCGCGCGGCAGAACCGCGAATATGCCTATGGCCCGCTCCGTGCGATGCTTCCGGGCGTGACCAACAAGATCACCGAATTCACCGGCTATGCCGAGGCGACCGTCGAAGTGATGCCCGACCTGATCGCATCGGGCGGCGTTCGCCTGTCGCACGCCAAGCTCGGCGGCGAAGCCGAGGGCGTGTCCTTTGCTTTGGCCCAGGCGAACCGCGCAACGACCGCGTCGCGCAACGAGACCGACCTGCTGCCTTCCTTCTCGCTGCTTGCGACGCCGCTGCACAATGTCCGGCTCTACGCGCGCTACCAAGAGGGTTTCCGGCCCGGTGGCCTCGCCGTCGACGGCAATTTCGTCCGCCGCTTCCTCAACGATCAGGTCCGCACCTGGGAAGCGGGCATGCGTTTCGGCGACAAGGGGCAGAGCCTGCTCGACGCCAGCATTTCGATCTCGCACAGCCGCTGGCGCAATATCCAGGCCGATTTCATCGACAGCACCGGGTTCCCGACCACCGCCAATATCGGCGACGGTCGCATCACCAGCCTGTCGGGCGCGGTCGCGATGCGGCCGACCGCCGCGCTGACCTTCGAACTCGGCGCAGTCTATAACCACAGCCGGGTCGACGATCTCTCGCCGCAGATTTTGCCGGTATTCGACGCCGCCCCGGCCCGCCTTGGCCGAATTCCCAATGTCGCGAGCCACGCGGTGCGCGGATCGGTCAACTATGCGGCCATGATCGGCGACGAGGATTTCCGCGTCAACGGATGGGCGAATTACATCGGTCCATCGCGGCTTGGCATCGGACCGGTGCTCGGCGAGAGCCAGGGCGACTATATCGACACGGGGGTCGCGATGCGCGTCGGCAACGCGCGACGCGGCCTGTCGCTGACGCTGACAAATTTGTTCGATTCGCGCGGCAACCGCTTTTCGCTCGGCACGCCCTTCGTCGAAGGTAACGAGGGTTTCATGACCCCGCTCCGCCCGCGCACGCTCCGGATCGCCGTCGACGTCGCCTATTGAGGCTCCGCCGACGGCGTTGGACTATTAGTCGGCCAGCGTGATCCGTTCATAGCGGTCCATATGATAATCGTGGCTGCCGAACTGGCCCTCGATCATCGTCGCGCGCTTGAAATAATGGCCGATCGCCAGTTCCTGCGTGATACCGATGCCGCCGTGCGTCTGGATCGCATTCTGCCCGACGAAATTGGCGCCGCGCGCGACCTTTGCCTTCGCAGCCGAGACCGCCGCCATGCGCTCGTTCGCGGGCAGGCCCAGTTTCAGCGTCCCCATGATCGTCATCGAGCGCGCCTGTTCGACCTCCATGAACATGTCGACCATGCGGTGCTGGAGCACCTGGAACTTCGCGATCGGCACCCCGAACTGCTTGCGCTGCTGCGTATATTCAAGCGTGCCTTCATGCAGTTTCTGCATCACGCCGGTCGCCTCGGCACACACCGCGACGGTCGCTTCGTCGACGATCTGTTCGATCAGCGGCAGCCCGGAGCCTTCGCCGCCGAGAAGCGCATCGCCGGGGATCGCGACATTTTCGAAATAGATTTCGGACGCGCGGCTTCCATCGACAGTCGGATAGTCACGGCGGACGATCCCGGGCAAATTGGCGTCGATCAGGAACAGCGACACGCCGTCGCGATCACGGACATTGCCCCCGGTGCGCGCGGTGACGAGCAGATGCGTCGCCCACGGCGCGGCGTATACGACGCCCTTGTGGCCGTTCAGCACATAACCCGCGCCGTCCTTCTTCGCGGTGGTGCGCAGGTTGGCAAGGTCATAGCGACCCTGCGGCTCGGCATAGGCGAAAGCGATGATCGCATTGCCCGCGATGATCTCGGGGATCATCGCGTCGGCCTGCGCGCCGCCAACGGCCTTGAGCGCGCCGCCAGCGATGACGACGGTCGGCAGATAGGGCTCGATCCCGATGACCTTGCCGAGTTCCTCCATCACGATCGCATTTTCCAGCGCCCCCCCGCCGAGGCCGCCATGTTCTTCGGCGAAAGCTGCGCCGAGCATGCCCAATTCCTGCGCAAGCGCGGTCCAGATCGCTGGGTCGCGGCCGCTGTCCGAATTGATGAACTTCTGGCGCGTCTCGAAATCATAGGTGTCGCCGAGGAAACGGGCGAGCGTGTCGCGGATCATGTCCTGCGTTTCGGTGTAGGTGAAATCCATTCTTCTATTCCCTAATTTCACCGTCACCCCGGCGACGGCCGGGGTCTCAAGCTCGAAGCGTTGAGATTCCGGCATGCGCCGGAATGACGTCCAATGTCAGAGGCCGAGCACCATCTTCGCGATGATGTTGCGCTGGATCTCGTTCGACCCGCCATAGATCGTCGTCTTGCGCATGTTGAAATAGGTCGGCGCCGCGCGGTGTGCGTAGTCCGGCCCGATCGGGTGCTCGTTGTCGCCTTCGCCAAAGCCGCGGAAATAGGGCGCACCATAATGTCCGACGGCCTCGAGCGTCAGTTCGGTAAGCCGCTGCTGGATCTCCGACCCTTTGATCTTGAGCAAGCTCGACTCCGGCCCCGGACCGCGGCCTGCATTCGGACCCGCGAGGCTGCGCAGTTCGGTAAATTCCAGCGCTGCCAGATCGACTTCCAACTCGGCGACCTTGCGCTTGAAGAAGGCGTTGGCGAGCAAAGGCTTGTCGCCGTCGAGTTCGGTGCGGGCGATCGCCTTTACCTTTTCGATCCCGCGCTTCGATGCCGCGACACCCGCGATGCCGGTGCGTTCGTGCGCGAGCAGGAACTTGGCGCAGGTCCACCCCTTATTCTCTTCATAGACGCGCTGCGACTGGGGCACGCGGACGTCCTCCAGCCACACTTCGTTGACCTCATGCTCGCCGCCCAGCGTGATGATCGGGCGCACCGTGATGCCCGGCGACTTCATGTCGATCAGAAGGAAGCTGATGCCTTCCTGCTGCTTGGCTTCCTTGTCGGTACGGACGAGGAAGAAGCCCCAATCGGCATGCTGCGCCAGCGTCGTCCACGTCTTCTGCCCGTTGACGATATAATCGTCGCCATCGGCAACGGCCGTGGTGCGAAGCGAAGCGAGATCCGAACCCGAGCCAGGTTCCGAATAGCCCTGACACCACCAGTCCTCCCCCGACAGGATGCGCGGCAGGAAATGGGCTTTCTGTTCGGGCGTGCCAAAGGTGTAGATAACCGGGCCGACCATCGCGAGGCCAAAGGGCATCAAGCGAATGCAATCGGCGCGCGCGGTCTCTTCGGACCAGATGAAACGCTGCGTCGGCGTCCAGCCGGTGCCGCCATATTCGACCGGCCATGCGGGTGCGATCCAGCCCTTTTTGTACAGGATCTTGTGCCAGGCGAGAAAATCCTCCTTGGACATTTCTTCGCCTTCATCCTGCTTGTCGCGCAGGTCGGCGGGGTAATTTTCGGCGATGAACTGGCGAACTTCCTGTTGGAAGGCCAGATCCTCGGGGCTGAATTCCATGTCCATCACGAATCTCCCATTGGGCAATGGCGCCCTTATATTGAGCGCTCACCTTTACGTAAACGGAAAGTTGTCGCTTGCAACTTTCCTTCGCCCGATGATTGCGCGCAACAACGCCGATTGTCCAGCGTGCGCGGTCGTCGAGCGTCTACAATAACGAGAGGATGGAAGCTGGCTCTAACGCGCGGCGCGGGGCGTTACGAGGATGACGGCACCGTCGCTGGCGTAAGCGCCACGAACCTCGACAATCGAGAGGTTGACATCGATGACCGCGCCGTCGCGCGTGACCATCTGCGACGCGATGCGGACGGGCTGGCCCGACCGGAAGACCGATTCGAGTGCCTCGACAAAGGCGCCGCGCTGCCCGACCGCCAACAGCGCCGAAAAACGCACGCGGCGGATGGCGGCGGCTTCGACTCCCAAAAGGCCGGTCAGCATCGCGTTCGCCGCCTCGACCGTTTCGCGCACTGAAATGCGCGCATGCCCGATGCCGCCGTCGATCTCGACCGCGTCGAGCATCGCCTGCCGCATGTCGCCTGCGGCGAAACCCTCCATCGCCTCACTAACATCGCGCAGTACGATTGCACCGCCGATTGGTAGGGGAACCAGGTCGATATGTAGCCACTGGCGCGGACGGAGCATGCCCGGAATGTCACCGGAAAAACGCTCGCGATGGTCGATCAAGCGAATGATGTACTGAAACACCAGGCTGTCCGCCAAGCTCGGCACCGCAGCGACCAGATTCTCTCCGAGCAATCGGGCCGCGGGAGTTTCCAGAATATCCGATGCCGCGGGATTGACCGCTATGATCCGCCGTTGCCGATCGATCAGGATTACAGGGTCCCGAAACGAGTCGACAAGACTTGCACGCGATTCCTGTAGCATATCGGCCGTCGAAGCGATGTCGCGCGCCGGATCGCCATCGAGACGGCGATAATCGTCGAGCGAAATCAGTACATGCGCATCCTTGCCGTGATGCGTCACGACCACGGGCTTGCGCGCCGCCTGCAATCGCCAATTGGCAAAGCCGCGGATAAAATCTGCCGCCGATACGCGCTGCGGTTCCTGCGCTGCTGCCACGCCCACCCCCGAAAGACCAAATTCTTGACACTTATACACTTCCAGCCATTTGCTTTCGCTCGGCAAATCGTGAGTTTGTGCCGTGCCGGGCCCGTTATGGCGCCATTGCGCAAGCGATCAAACCAGTCGCGCCTTGCCGCAGCGCAGCGCATTGACCCGCGCATCGGCTTGGCCGACATGCACCCCCAACAGGCCGGTGAGATCCGACAGCACCGTGTCGAGCACCGGCGCGGCCAGCGCCACGGTCTCACCGATCGTCATTGTCAGCGCCTTCAGGTTCAAGACAAGCCCGAGGACGTTGACGTCGAGCTCCATGCGGTCCGAGAGCGATTTGGCGGCGCCGGCGACCAATCCCGTGCTCGAAACCGTCTTCACCTGCCCGCCATCGATTTCGCTGCGCGAAAAGGCGACCTGCTTTTCATTAAGGTCCGACAGGGTCAGCTCGGCCTCTGCATCGACGCTGACGAGCGGAAGTTTCACCACGCGCGCCGGCGTCGGATCAAGCGGGCGCTTCATGTCCTTAAAATCGGAATCCGCGACCGTCCCGATCGCTACCATTGCAGGTGACGTCACGACACCAAGTTTCACGGCGGCGCCGCTGTTCGGCCGGCAATCGATGTCGGTGATGCGCGCCGACGCGGACCCGAGTTCGGCGAGGAGCGGGACATGGACGCTCGCCAACGGCGTCGCGACGCGCGTATCGATCTTCAGACGCACCTGCGCGGTGCGGACGATGACGTCGTTGGTGTCGGTGACCGCGATCAGCGGCGACCCCACCGGCGGCTCGCCGATCATCAGCGCGATGTTGATCCCCGATCCGCCCGGCAGGCTGCTCGCCAGCGACAGGTCGACCTGACGGTTCGCATTGCCAAGCAGCAGGATCGATCGAAGCAGGCTGAGCGCGTTGACCTTCACCGGATTGGCGGCGTCGACGCGGATGCTCGACGACCGCGGCCCAAGGTCGATCGCCCGCGAGGGCAACAGTGGGCGCGGCAGCGCGCGGTCGGCGATATGCTCGAGCGCGGTCGCCGTTTGCCCGTCGGACGCCGCCGCCAGCGCCGACACGACCTGCGGCAACGTCACCTGGGCGTCGAGCGTCTGGCCAAAGGTCAGTACATCGGCGTCGATTTCGGTGCGCAGCGCATCCGAAAAGGCAAGCAGGTCGATGTCGGTGCTGGCGAGCGCATTGTAATCCATCACCGACAGATTGACCTGGCTGCCGGTCAGGCTCGACAGCAGCGCGTTGGGCAGGCCACCGTTCAGCGCCGCGACGCGCGATCCGAGCGAGAATGCCGCATAGCCGCGCCGCGCACCGGTCGCGGTCGCTCGAATGATGCTGTCGTCCCGGCCCGTCAGAAAGCTGCCGAAGAACAGCGGGCGGTCGCGCGTCAGCGTGATGCGTACCGCATTCGGCGATGCGCCGCCGGCGGCAAAGCGCCGCTCGGCCTGGATCGACGGGTCGGCGGTGTACGTGCCGCGATTCAATACAGCGATGCGGATGTCGCAATCGCAATTGGCCGCGATGATACGCTCCGCCGCCGCCTGCTCCTCGCCGGGCCGCCCCGCCGCCGCCATCGCTGCGGCATCGGCGATGCCCTGCAATTTGCGGCGGTCGAGGTAGAGCGAGCCGAGATCGACCGCGAACGCCGCCGCCCCGATCAGCATCGTCATGCCGAACGCCGTCGTGATGCTGATGCTCGCGCCGCGATGACGGCGAAGGCTGCGAAGGAAGGATGCGATGGTCATGGTCAATCCACCGGCAATTCGAACGTCGCGCGGGCGCGGATGACGTTCCCCGGCGACGGGACGAAACTTGATCGCAAAAGACTGTCCTGCGGCACAGTGAAGGCAACCGCGACGGTAATTGCCTCGGTCGTCTCTGACACGGCAACGCTGTGCGTTCCCCCAATCGCTTGCAGGCTGCGGTCCACCGCGCGCAATGCGACCGCGCTGCGGTCGGCGGCGTCGAGACCGATGATCGATGCGCGGGCACCGTCGTTGGCGGCCTGCTGCACGTTATGCGCGAGCATGAAATATTGGCCATAGACCAGTATGCCCACCAGCAACGCGAGAAGCAGCGGAAGCACCAGCGCCATTTCGACGATGGCGGCGCCGCGCTCCTCGCGCCCCAGGGTAAGGCCTGTCAGGGCTGTTTTGCGGACGCGCCGCGAAAGTCGGACGGGATCTGCCATGTCCGCAGTATCGCCGCCCGCATATGAAAGCGGCGTCGAGAGAACCCGACGCCGCTTTTGCATATTTTGCAGCATTTGACCGCGCCGAAATCCGACCGAACCGGCGGCGCGTTGCCTATCGTTGAAGAACCGCTAACTCCGCCGCGACATCTTCAACCGTAAACTACAAACTATTCGGCCGTCTCCAGCTTGTCCTGCGTGCGCAATTCGAAGTCCGAGGCGTCGTGCCGTTCGCGAAGCTGGCTCGCCGGATCGCCCGTCACGCGGTTGACCATCCGCCCGCGCTTTACCGCGGGGCGCGCCGCGATCTGGTCGGTCCAGCGTTGGACGTTCTTATACTCGTCGACCTGCAGGAATTCGCCAGCCTCATAGACCAATCCCTTCGCCAGCGCGCCATACCAAGGCCAGATCGCCATGTCGGCGATCGTATAGTCGGCGCCGGCGATATATTCGCTTTCGGCGAGGCGGCGGTCGAGCACGTCCATCTGGCGCTTCACCTCCATCGCATAGCGGTTGATCGGATATTCCTGCTTCGTCGGGGCATAGGCATAAAAGTGACCAAAGCCGCCGCCGAGGAAGGGCGCGCTGCCCATCTGCCACATCAGCCACGACAGCGTCTCAGCGCGCTTCGCGGTATCGGTCGGCAGAAAAGCGCCGAATTTCTCGGCAAGATGGATCAGGATCGCGCCCGATTCAAAGATACGGATCGGCGCGGCGCCGCTGCGATCGACGAGCACAGGAATCTTGCTGTTCGGATTGGCCGCAACATAGCCGCTCGAAAACTGGTCGCCTTCGCCGATATTGATCAGCCATGCGTCATATTCGGCGCCACCATGTCCCGCCGCGAGCAGCTCCTCGAGCATCACGGTGACCTTCACGCCATTGGGCGTGCCGAGCGAATAGAGCTGCAAGGGATGCTTGCCGATCGGCAGTTCCTTGTCATGCGTCGGCCCGGCGACGGGCCGATTGATATTGGCGAAACGCCCGCCACTTTCCTTGTCCCAGGTCCAGATTTTCGGCGGCACATATTCGCTATTGTCGGTCATGGAGAACTCCTGGGTTGATTTTTATACTGACCGGTAATTTAATCGGTGATCGCCGATTGTCCACCCTCCTCCACTCAAATAATCTTTGCCGCGCGCAAAGCCGAAATGGCTTCGCCGTCGTAACCGAGCTCGGCGAGGATCGCGTCGCTATGCTCGCCGACCTGCGGCGCACGGCCCGGTGCAATCTTGTCGCTCGCTGACAGACTGATCGGCGCACGGATGACAGGAACAGAAGCGTTCGCACCCGGATAGTCGACCGGCTCGACCAGCCGCATCGCGACAACCTGCGGCTGCTTCAGCGCTTCGCCTGTGCGCAGCACTGGTGCCGCCGGAACGCGCCCGGCGGCGAGCTCATCAATCGCCTCGGCGCTCGTGCGTTCAATGCACCAGCGTTGCATGATCGCGCTCAGTTCCTCGCCATTGTCACCGCGCAAGATGTCGCTGGCATAGAGCGGGTCGTCGACCAGTTCGGGTCGCCCGACCAGTTCGGCCCAGCGCGCGAATATCCCCGACCCGACGATCTGGGTAATGATCCACCCATCACGCGTCCGGAATACGTCGGTCGGTCCCGAACTGAAGCTGCGGTTACCGATCGGCTGACGCTCGATGCCGTTCAACGCATGGTCGATCGTCAGCGCGTTCGACAACGCGAGCGCGGTGCCTAGCAGCGACCCCGAAACGCACTGGCCTTTCCCGGTCGTCTCGCGCTCGCGCAGCGCGAGCATGACGCCGAAGGCACAGTGAAGCGCGGTACCGAAGTCGACATAATTGACCTGCGCGCGGTAGGGCTGGTCGGGGGTGCCCGTCAGATGCACCGTCCCCGACATCGCTTGCCCCACCGCATCGAACCCGACCCGGCTGGCGAGCGGCCCCTCGCTGCCGAACGCCGATGCGGTCACGAGGATGATACGCGGGTTGATTACCGACAGGCTGTCATAATCGAGCCCCAGCTTGACCAGCGCATCGTGCGGCAGGTTCGCGATCACGACATCGGCGGTCTCGACCAGCCGCCGAACGATCTCGCGCCCCTCCGCGCTTCCGGGCTTCAGCGTTAGGCAGCGCTTGGCGCGGTTCATCTGCATGAACATCGCGCCCGATCCATCCTCGGCGACCGGCACCGTATAGCGGTCGTCATTGCCGCCCGGCGCCTCGATCCGGATCACGTCGGCGCCATAATCCGCGAGCAGCGCCGCGCAATAGGGACCGGCGATATAGCGGCCGAAATCCAATACCCTGATACCATTGAGCGGCACGCCTGGCTCTCCCCGTTCCTGTTCTTTCGACCGGGCTAGCAGCCGCTTGTCGACCCTGCCAGCGCCTTCGTCGAAAGCTGCCGCTTGCATGTTCGCGGGCGAACCATATGGTCGTCACATCATTTCAAACGGGGATAATTTCATGGCGCGCTTCGCTCTCGCCCTTGCGGCGACTCTGGCTTGTTCGACCTCGGTATGGGCGCAGACTGCCCCTGCGACCGCTCCGGCTCCTGCCGACAAGAAGGAAGAAAAGTGGGACGTCAACGCGCCCCCGGGTCTTACGACGCGCAAAGTGCAACTCGCGGTCGACGAAGGCAGCTGGATGAACGTCGACGTCGCGCCCGATGGCCGCACGATCGCCTTCGACATGCTTGGCGACATCTACACGATGCCGATCGAGGGCGGTACGCCGACGCGGATCGCCGAGGGGCTGGCCTATGAGCACCAGCCGCGCTTCTCGCCCGACGGCAAGCGCATCGCCTTTGTCTCCGACCGTGCGGGCGGCGACAATATCTGGCTGATGAACCGCGACGGCGGTGACAAGCGCCAGATCTCGAAAGAGGATTTCCGCCTGCTCAACCAACCGAGCTGGTCGCCCGACGGCCAGTTCATCGTCGCGAAGAAGCATTTCACCACGGGCCGCTCGCTGGGTACCGGCGAGGTGTGGATGTACCATGTCTCGGGCGGCGCGGGCGTGCCGCTCGTCAAGAAACCCAACGAGCGCCACCAAAAGGAGCTCGGCGAACCGATCTTCGCCGCCGATGGCAAGAGCGTCTTTTATACGCGCAACGTAACCCCGGGTCCGATCTTCGAATATGCGCAGGACAGCAACACCGACCTGTTCCACATCGAACGCTACAGCCTCGAGGATGGCGAGGTCAGCACCGCAGCCGCTGGTCCCGGGGGCGCCGTCCGCCCCACCCCCTCGCCCGACGGCAAGCGCCTCGCTTTCGTCCGCCGCGAGGGGACGCAGTCGAAGCTCTATGTGAAAGACCTCGCCTCGGGCACCGAGAAGAAGGTTTATGACGCGCTCGACCAGGATGTGCAGGAAACCTGGGCCGTCACCGGCGTGTACCCGAACATGGCGTGGACCCCCGACAGCCGCGACATCGTCTTCTGGGCCGGCGGCAAGCTGCGCCGCGTAAGCGGTGCGGGCGGCGACGCGCGCGTCATCCCGTTCGCTGTCAACGACGACCGCACGATCGTCGATGCGACGCACCCGGTGGTCGAGGTCGCCCCCGACAGCTTTGCAACGCAGATGCCGCGCTGGGCCGAAGTCTCGCCCGACGGCCGCAACGTCGTCTTCGAAACGCTCGGCAAGCTGTGGGTCAAGCCGGCGACCGGCGGCGCCGCACGCCGGCTGACCGCAGCCAAGGACGATGCGATGGAGCTGTGGCCGAGCTGGTCGCGCGACGGCAAATCGATCGTCTTCGTCCGCTGGACCGATGGCGGCATGGGCGAGATCCATGTCGTCGGCGCGGGCGGCGGATCGTCACGCAAGATCACCAGCACGCCCGGCCATTATGCCGAACCGCGCTTCTCTCCCGACGGCAAGACGATCGTGTTCGAACGGCGCGGCAGCGGTGGGCTGACCTCGGCGCGCTGGAGCGAGGATCCCGGCGTCTATCGCATCGCCACTGCAGGGGGCGCGGCCGAACGGATCAGCAGCGACGGCGCCAAGCCGCAATTCGCATCGACCAGCGACCGCGTTTTCATGGTGACCGGCGCCGACGGCAAAAGCCAGCTTGTCAGCACCGACCTCCATGGCCAGGACAAACGCGTCCACGCCAACGGCGAGCTCGTCAGCGACTATGAAATCTCGCCCGATGGCCGCACCCTCGCCTTCCGGCAGAATTACGACGCCTATGTCACGCCGTTGATGCCCGGCGGACAGGATGTCTCGCTCGGCACCAAGAGCGGCGCGCTGCCCGTTACGCGCGTGAGCGGCAGCGGCGCCGAATATATGAACTGGTCCGACGGCGGCCGCCGCCTTCATTGGAGCCGCGGCGCGACCTTGTTCAGCGCCGATCTCGCCAGCCTCTTCACCAACGCACCCGCCGACGAAAAGGCGCCGAAGTTCACGCCTCCGACCGATGGTGTTTCGCTGTCTATGACGCGTGCGGCGGCGAAGCATAAGGGCGTCGTCGTCATCACCGGCGCGAAGATCGTCACGATGGCCGACAAGGACGGCGGCGTGATCGAAAATGGCGCGATCATCATCGACGGCGACCGCATCACCGCGGTCGGTCCGGCGGGTGCGATCACTGTTCCTGCAGGCGCCGTGACGGTCGATGCGACGGGCAAGACGATCGTTCCGGGCTTCGTAGACGCGCACGCGCATGGGTCGCACGGCGACGATGAGTTGGTGCCGCAGCAGAATTGGTCAGAGATCGTCAACCTCGCGATGGGAACGACGACGAGCCATAACCCCTCGTCGCGCGCGTCGGAGATTTTCGTCTCGTCCGAAATGCAGCGCGCCGGACTTATCCTCGCGCCGCGCATCTTTTCGACCGGCGAGATCATATACGGCGCCAAAGCAGCAGGGGTCTATGCCGAAATCAACGGCTATGACGACGCGCTCGCGCATGTCCGCCGCCTGAAAGCGCAGGGGGCACACAGCGTCAAAAACTACAACCAGCCGCGCCGCGACCAGCGCCAGATGGTCGTAAAGGCCGCGCAGGTCGAGGGTCTGACAGTGGTACCCGAGGGCGGCTCGCTGTTCACGCAGGACGTCACGCTGATCCAGGACGGCAATTCGACGGTCGAGCACAACATCCCGCTCCACACTTTCTACAAGGATCTGGTGCAGCTGTGGGGGCAGACGCAGGTCGACTACACTCCCACGCTCGTCGTGACCTACGGCGGCCCCGCGGGCGACCCCTATTGGCGCGCCCACACCAATGTATGGGAACATCCGATCCTGTCGCGACACGCGCCGCCGACCGAACTCGCTGCGAACAACAAGCGGCGCGTGATCGCCCCCGAAAGCGATTATGTCGACGATGATTCGGCGCGCGAGGCGGGCAAGATCGCTGCGGCGGGCCGCATGGTCTCGATCGGCGCGCACGGCCAGCAATCGGGGCTCGGCGCGCATTGGGAAATCTGGTCGTTTGTTCGCGGCGGGTGGAGCAATATCGACGCCCTCCGCGCCGCGACGATCATGCCTGCGACTTCGCTCGGCTACGCAAAGGACGTCGGATCGCTCGAGGCGGGTAAACTCGCCGACCTGCTCATCCTCGACGCTGACCCTACGCAAAACATCCGCAATACCGAGCAGATCCATCGCGTGATGCTCGGCGGGCGGCTCTACGATCCGCTGACGATGAATGAGGCCGAGACGGGCACGCGCAAGCGCCAGCCCTATTGGTGGGAAGCCGACAAGCCCTGAGTTCACCCCATAATTTGGCGGCGGGCCGTAATTTTGTGACGAGAGGGTTGCAAGACGTTCGGCCCGCCGCTAGGGGCGTCCACTCTCAGCGAGGAGAGTTGGCTGAGTGGTCGAAAGCGTCGCACTCGAAATGCGAAGTGCCGGCAACGGTACCGAGGGTTCGAATCCCTCACTCTCCTCCATTTTTCTACATTTTTGACCACAGAAGCCGCCCCGGCAAACGACCGGGGCAGCCTGCGGGCGAACGCTACCTGACCGTGACGAGCGACGGTGCAGCGAGGGCGCCGACGACGGCGCCGACGATCAGGAACAGCACGATATAAACGATGATCACGACCACCGTGTAGCCTAGCGCCTTGTCCTGCGGCGCCTTCATCAGCACCGGCAGGCCGAGATAGAGGAGATAAAGCCCATAGAGCGCAAACAAGAGGCCGAGAACGGCGAGTGCCGGCAATATCCCGAAAATAGCGCCGACCCAGCCGGCGGTCGCCGAATAGGCCGCAACCTTCAGTGCCTGGACCTGATCCTTTTGCCCGCCAAAGTTCGGCGCCAGGCCGTCGATGACCAGCGCAAGGATGAAGATCGTCGCCAGCGAAAGGCAGTAGGAAACGATCGCCGACACCAGCGCGCCCGCCAGCGGCGGATGATAGGTCACGCCGAACATGGTGAACCCAAAAACCTGCCCGCCGATGAACCCGGCCACCGGCCCGATCGCTGCCAACAGCAGCACATAGGGCATATAGATTGATTGCACCGTCGCCGGCTCGGCCGCGATAACGGGCCATGTCTCTTTGGGCTTGAGAAGAATGTCTTTCGCGCGCTGGATAATGCCCGAAGCCGGACCGGAACTGATGGGTGGTACGTCCGTCATAATGCGTCTCCCCTGATCGTGCGGCCCACAACCCGAATGGGATATGCAAAAGCCAGGAGGACAATTTAGCCCGCATCGCCAATGCATCTGTAACGCTGATCACAGCCCGATTCGGCAAACCACAGCCGAATTGGAATGTAACGGACTTGAAACGCGCGTAAACCGCCATAGATTGACCATATGACACCCGACTCCAGTTCCGAACTTCCCCCCACCGTTACTGCACCTTTGATCGGCCGCGCACGTTTCGCGCCGGGCGATATCGTACGCCATCGTATGTTCGACTTTCGCGGCGTCGTGTTCGACATCGATCCCGTCTTCGCGAACAGCGACGAATGGTATGAAGCGATCCCCGAGGACATCCGTCCGGCGAAGGAGCAGCCCTATTACCACCTGCTCGCCGAAAACGGCGATTCGTCATATATCGCTTATGTCAGCCAGCAGAATCTGGTCGCCGACGGCGACGGCGGGCCGATCGACCATCCGCAGATCGAGGCGATGTTCGACGGGCTCGACCACGGCCGCTACCGCGTCCGCGCGATCCACCGTCACTAAGGCGGATCAGGCCTTCAGTTTCCACCCGGAGGCAAGCAGGCGGTAGGTGATAACGCCCAGCACGATATTGACCCCGACCAGCATCAGCGCCGCAGTCAAAACCGGATTGGCGATCGTCGAATCGACCGTGCCGATGAAGCCATAGCGAAAGCCCATGATCGCATAATAGACGGGATTGCCGTGCGCGATCGTCTGGAACCATGGCGCGAGCTTGTCGACCGAATAGAAGGTTCCCGAAAGCAGCGCGAGCGGGGTAACGACGAAATTGGTTACCGCTGCGGCATGGTCGAACTTCTCAGCCCAGACCGAGGTAATGAGGCCGAGAAAGCCGAGCATCATTGCGCCGAGCACGCCAAAAACGGCAACGGCCCAAAGATGATCGGGCATGACATGGACGCCAGGCCACCGCAGCATCGCAAGCCACAGCGCCAAGCCGACAAGAATCGATCGTGTAATCGCGGCGCCAATGAGCGCGATGATCAATTCGCCCACGGCGAGCGGCGGCATCAGATAATCGACGATCGTGCCCTGGATCTTGCCGACGAGCAGCGAAAAGCTGGAATTGGCGAAGCTGTTCTGCAGCATTGCCATCATGATGAGGCCGGGCGCGATGAAATCGGCGAAAGGAACCCCGATCACCGTCCGCCCCGCACCGCCGAGCGCGACGGTGAAAATGACGAGGAACAGTAGCGTGGTAATCGCGGGGGCCCAGATTGTTTGCAGCTGGACCTTGAAAAACCGGCGGACCTCCTTGACATATAGCGCGTGCATGCCGGGCACGTTCAGCGTTCGGATATGGGGAACGCCGGGTTCGGCAAAACTTGGAGTCGCGGCAGAATTTGTCGAGTCGGGGCGCGAAATTTGGGGCTGGTCGTTCATGGCGTTCTCGCCTATCGCCTCCCCGATCTTACCGCAAGCTGGGCAACGACTGATGCCGGTCCCGAAAGGATCGACAAGGCGGATCGTCTGACCGCCCGCCGCGTGAATGATAAGGAATTGAATATGTCATGGACCGACGAGCGCATCGAAAGCCTGCGCACCATGTGGGAAAAGGGGCTGACCGCCAGCCAGATCGCCGATGAACTCGGCGGCGTGAGCCGCAACGCGGTGATCGGTAAGGCGCATCGCCTCGGCCTCAAATCGCGCCCCTCGCCCGTCAAGGCGACCGATAAGCCCGCCAAGCCGGTCAAGGTCGCGGCGCCCGCGACGCCGAAACCCGCGGCGCCCGTTGCAGCGCCGCGCGCGGCCGCGCCGGTTGCGCCGCGCCCCGTGGTCGCTGCGCCCAAGCAGGAAGCTCGTCCTGCCGTCGAGACACCAACGGCCGATGGTGCGCTGGGTGGCGATGCAGCGCCGAAGCCCGATGCGCCGCGTATCGTTTCGATCGGCCCCGGCGGCTTCATCCGCCAGGGTCCCGGCGACCAGCAGGCACCGATCCCGCCCGCGCCGCCGCGCCGGCTGGTGCCCGCGAAGCCGAGCCCCGAGATCGCCGACAAGACGACCTTGCTCGACCTCAACGACCGCATCTGCCGCTGGCCGATGGGACATCCCGGCGAGCCTGACTTCCATTTCTGCGGTGACGCGGTGAACCCGGGTTTCCCATATTGCGTCCAGCATTGCGGCCGCGCCTATCAGGCACAGCTGCCGCGCGGCACGCGCCGCCCGCCCCCGCCCCCGCCGTTCGGTGGCCCCCGGGTTCGTTAAGACCGTGCGGTGAGGCCCTTCGGGCAGGAATTTGAATTCGCGCGCGCGCTCGGCCTGCAAATGGTCGAGCGCGGCGACGGACGCTGCACGATGGCGATCGACATCGATCCCCATAAGCATTTCAGCCCGCAAGGCGCTGCCCACGGTGGCGTCGCCTACTCGCTCGCCGACACCGCTATGGGCGGCGCGCTGACCAGCGTGCTCGCCGACGACCAGTGGTGCGCGACGCTGGAAATCAAGTTCAACTATCATGTCCGCGTCGGCGAAGGTCGGCTGACGTGCGAGGCGTCGGTGCTGCACCGTGGCAAGCGCGTCGCGAATATCGACGCGCGCCTCTATCAGGACGGCCGTCTCGTCAGCAGCGCGAACGGCAATTTCGCGATCTTCGCCGCGCCCCACGCGCGACCGGCATAGGTAAGGCGCCGGATCGCGTGGACCCGGCGCCTCCCTTTCCGCTCCCAAGAGGTCAGAAGCGGTAACTGATCGCGCCGCGCACGCTGTGCGTACGGAAATGAGCGTTGCTGCGCTGAATGTCCGTCCCGCCGCCATTCAGCAGGAACGGATTGGTCGGCGGCGCGGTGCCCGCACCGACGTTGACGACATAATCCTTGTCCTTGATATCGGTGTAGAGATACTCGAGGCCGACCGAGATGTTGTTCGTCACCATGACTTCGGCGCCGCCGCCTGCGGCATAACCCCAGCCGTTGGTCTTGCCATTGTCGGCAAAGCTGTTCGCGGTGTTGCTCGTCGTGAATTTGTTGTCGAGGCGCGCATAAGCGCCGCCACCGGTGACATAGAAGAGCGCGCCGCCGCCGGGCGTATAGCCGGCGCGCAAGCGGGCATTCGCCTGATAGTCGGCCTCGCGGCTCATCGTGTAGCTCGCGGGCGTGGTCGAAAAGCCGCTGACGCTGTCGCGCGCGGCGCTGTGGCCGCCCTCGACGACTGCGCCGAGCACGAAATTGCCCATGCGGCGGTCATAGCCAAGACGGCCGAAAAACTCCGGGCCATCCTTGTCGTTGCGACAGCCGCTATTGGCGGTCCCCGTCGCCGCGCCGTTGCAGAAACCGGGCGCGAATGCGTCCGTCCCGCCAGAAGTGTTGACCGGGTCGCCATAGGTGCCGTCGCGGTTGGTATCGAAGGTCAGGGTTTCGCCGCGATCGCTTCCCTGGAGCGACGCGCCGCCGCCAACCGAGATATACGGACCGTTAAAGTCCTTCGACGGATCGCGATCCTGAGCGAGCGCCGGAACGGCGAGCAAAGGGGCCGCCGAAATGGCGAGGAGAGCTGCGAATTTCATTGTTATTACTCCACTTTTTGGTGACTTTGCAGTCGCCCTCTCAACCCGGGGCTTCCGATCAAAGTTCCGCGCGGCGCCCGAAATGCGATGAACCGAGCCTATGCCGGGGCGCACATCCCGCGCCAAAAACCGCGCTTGCCAGCGCCCTTGCCGCCCCCTTATAGCCATCACATGAGTCACGATTTGTTCGACAGCAACCTGCCCGCGACCGACAGCTACAACGCCTCGCAGATCGAGGTGCTCGAAGGGCTGGAACCCGTCCGCCGCCGTCCCGGCATGTATATCGGCGGCACCGACGAACGCGCGCTGCATCACCTCGCCGCCGAGGTTATCGACAACAGCATGGACGAGGCGGTTGCGGGCCACGCAACGCGGATCGAGATCGAACTCGATGTCGGCAATAGGCTGACCGTCGTCGACAACGGCCGCGGCATGCCGGTCGACCCGCACCCGAAATTCCCGGGCAAGTCGGCGCTCGAAGTCATCATGACGATGCTCCACTCGGGCGGCAAGTTCGAGGGCAAGGCCTATGCAACGTCGGGCGGCCTGCACGGCGTCGGGGTTAGCGTCGTCAACGCGCTGTCGATCGAAACCGAAATAGAGGTCGCGCGCGGCAAGCAGCTTTATCGCCAGCGTTTCTCGCGCGGCACCCCGCTTGGCGGGCTCGAGGAACTCGGCCCCACCCCCAACCGCCGCGGAACGAGCGTCAGCTTCATCCCCGACCCCGAAATCTTCGGCGACCATGGCCGGTTCAAGCCGCAGCGCCTGTACCGTATGGCGCGCTCGAAGGCCTATCTTTTCGCGGGCGTCGAAATCCGCTGGAAATGCGCCCCCGAACTGATCGGCGACGACACCCCTGCCGAGGCCGTGTTCCAATTCCCCGGCGGTCTCGCCGATCATCTCAAGGAACAGATCGGCACACGCGAATGTGCGACCGCCGAACCCTTTGTCGGACGTCAGGAGTTTCCGGGCGAACAGGGCCGCGCCGAATGGGCGATCGCCTGGCCGTTGTGGTCCGACGGGTCATACAGCTGGTATTGCAACACGATCCCGACCCCCGCAGGCGGCACGCACGAAGCCGGGCTCCGTTCGGCGCTGACCAAGGGTTTACGCGCCTTTGGCGAGCTGATCGGACAGAAGAAGGCCACGCAGATCACTGCCGAGGACGTGTTCAATGGCGGCGAGATGATGCTGTCGGTCTTCATCCGCGAGCCGCAATTCCAGAGCCAGACCAAGGACCGGCTGTCGAGCCCCGAGGCCGCACGCTTCACCGAAAATGCCGTGCGCGACCATTTCGACCATTTCCTGTCGGACAATATGGACCGCGGCCGCGCGCTCTTGGGACTCGTCCTCGACCGGATGGACGAGCGGCTGAAGCGCAAGGCCGAGCGCGAGGTCAAGCGCAAGACCGCGACAAGCGGCCGCAAGCTGCGCCTGCCGGGCAAGCTAACAGATTGTGCGAATGACGGCCCCGAAGGCACGGAATTGTTTATCGTCGAAGGCGACAGCGCCGGCGGGAGCGCGAAGCAAGCGCGCGACCGCAAGACGCAGGCGATTTTGCCGATCCGCGGCAAGATTTTGAACGTCGCGAGTGCCAGCGCCGACAAGATCCGCGCCAATCAGGAAATCGCCGATCTTGCGCTCGCGCTCGGCTGCGGGATGCGCAAGGATTGCGACGCCGACCGGCTGCGCTACGAGAAGATCGTGATTATGACCGACGCCGACGTCGACGGTGCGCATATCGCGACGCTCTTGATGACCTTCTTCTTTCAGGAAATGCCCGACATCGTCCGGCGTGGTCATGTCTATCTCGCGCAGCCGCCGCTCTATCGCCTGACCGCGGGCAGCACGTCGGCCTACGCCCGCGACGACACGCACCGCGCCGAGCTCGAGGCGACGCAGTTCAAGGGCAAGAAGGTCGAGGTCGGCCGCTTCAAGGGATTGGGTGAGATGAACCCCAACCAGTTGAAAGAAACGACGATGGATCCGGCGACGCGCTCAATGCTGCGCGTCACGCTGCCGCAGGAATATGAGGAGCGGCATCTGGTCAAGGATCTGGTCGATCGGCTGATGGGCAAACATCCCGAACATCGTTTCCAGTTCATTCAGGCCAACGCCGCGACGCTCGACGAGGCCGCGATCGACGCCTGAGGAGGCATTCATGGCGAGATTTCGGGCGGGGGCAATAGCGGCAGCGATGCTCCTCATGCTTCCGCCTCACATCGCCAGTGCGCGCGCGCCAGAAAGGGCGGCTCCCGCAGCGCAAACCGCTTTCGAGCGGCGCGCCGCGCAGCTCGTCGACCTGTTCGGCGGCAAAATCGCCTATTCCGATTATTTCGACCCGCACTTCCAGACGGCGGTGCCGGAACCACAATTCGATGCGTTCCGAGCCGGCCTGATCGCGCAATATGGCCAAGCTGTCGCGATTGATAAAATCACGGCCGCCGATGATCGTTCGGGAACCGTCCTGCTGCGTCTGGAAAGGGGCGTAGCAACCGTCCTGATCGACGTCGGCATCGCGGCCGACGCGCGCGTGACGGGGCTGCGGGTGACGGGGATCACGGTGCCCGGCGACAATTTCGACAAGGTCGCGGAAGAGATCGCGCAATTGCCGGGACAGAAGGGCTTTCTCGTCGCCGAGCTCGATGGCAGCATCATCCGCCCCCTCGCCTCGGCCAACGCCGACCGGCAGTTTGCAACGGGTTCGACCTTCAAACTTTATATTCTCGACGAACTCGCGGCGCAGGTGACGGCGGGCAAGCGCCGATGGTCCGATGTCGTCCCGCTGTCGCATGTCAGCTTTTCATCGGCGGCTACGGCAAACTGGCCTGAAAAAACCCCGGTAACGCTTCAGACGCTTGCCAACTGGATGATATCGGTCAGCGACAATGGCGCGGCGGATACGCTGATCCACCTTATCGGACGCGAAGCGATCGAGGCGCGGATGAGAAGCGCGGGACACGCCGCCCCGTCGCTCAACATCCCACTGCTGACGACGGTCGAGGCCTTCGCGCTCAAGGGCAATAATTTCAACGACCTGCGCCCGCTTTTTGTCAAAGGCAATGACGCCGTACAGCGCAAACTGCTCAAGGACAATCGGCACCGCCTCACCCTCGCCAATGTCGATGGGATCAGCTTCACCGCGGGCCCGCGTTTCATCGACAGTCTCGAATGGTTCGCAAGTCCGAACGATATCGCACGGCTGATGGTCGATCTGCGCGCGCGGCAATCGAAAACAATTCTTGAAGCGATGGCGATCAACAATGGCGTCGGTCCGGTCGCGGCGGCGGACTGGGCATATCTCGGCTACAAGGGCGGGTCCGAAAATGGCGTGCTGTCGATGAGCCTGCTCGGGCAGCGCAAGTCGGACGGCCGCTGGTTTGTGGTGACCGCGAGCTGGAACAATCCCGAGGCCAATGTCGCGGCCGAGCGGCTGGTCGCGCTGGTTACGCGTCTGCTCGCGCTCGCAGCGCATGACCGCCATGCAGCGCCAGCGTCAGGCACGCCGCCAGCAGCACGGCATCCTTGAACAGGAACTGCGCGGTCGAACCCATGAAAGGGAAACCATAGCCTTCCTCCCACAACGGCACGCCAAAGCTGAAGCTGAGCGTGATGAGGAAGGTGGTCATGCCCATCAGCCCGCCGATCAGCCCCGCACGGTGCGACCATGCCCCTAGCGCGATCAACGCACCGGTCGCCAGCTCTATTGTCCCGATGACATTGCTGGTGCCTTGCACGCCAATCAGCGGATACATCCACGAAAACAGCGGGTAATGCATCGCAATCTTCGCCACGCCTTCGGCTTCATAGGTCGCAAATTTGGCCACCCCGAAAAATGCGAAGATGAACAGCATCGACCAGCGAAGCGCGCAGATTGCAAAGGCCTGAGACGGCAGTTTGTCCAGAATTTTGAGCATGAATACCCCCGATGATGGTTTCGGGGTTATTCGGGCGCAGCCGCGGCCCGGTTACATCAGGCGGCGGTTAGCGCCGCAACCAGCGCCTTGACCTTCGCCTGCCGCCATTGCGGGGTCGGCGCGACGAGCCAGTAACCGCGCTTCACGGCGACGCTGCCACCGACCTGCCGGACGCGGCCCGCCGCGATATCGGCCTCGGCGAGCATCGCCGGCACATTCGCATGTCCCAGACCGTTCGCCGCGGCGTCGATCGCCAGCCCGGCATCGCCCAGCCGCAGGGCCGGTTCGCCATCGCCCGCCGGGCAACCCGGCCACGCGATGCGCGTATCGCTGTTGCTGCCGGGCCCCGCGACGGTCACCATCAACGCGTCGGCCAGCGCAACGCCTTCATGTTCGCCCGCGCCGTCGGTCCAGAAAATCGCCAGATCGAGGTTTGCTTCGGTGAAATCGATCCCGCCGTCAGCCGACACCAGCGTGAAGCGCACATCGGGCGCCTGCTGGCTATAGCGCGCGAGGCGCGGCGCAAGCCATTTCGCGGTCAAGTCGCGCGGCGCCGCGATCGTCAGGGACTGCGACGATTGCCCGGCCTGCATCGCGCGCACCGATTCCTCAAACTGCAAAAAGCCCTGACGCAGCGCGTCGAGGCCGGCATCGGCCTCGCCCGTCAGTTCGAGACCCTTGGGCGTGCGGCGGAACAGCACGACGCCCAGCATATCCTCGAGCGCGCGGATTTGTTGTCCCACCGCCGCAGGCGTCACCGCCAGTTCGTCGGCGGCGCGCGTGAAGCTCAAATGCCGGGCAGCGGCGTCAAACACGCGCAGGGCGTTCAGCGGCAGGTGCGTGCGCTTCATGACGCGGTCGCAGGCGCCACGAGCGGGAAATGCGGGATCGCGACGAGCAACTGCGATCCGTCGCCCAGTTCCATCGCATAGCTTCCGACCATCGATCCCTCGGGGGTCGGCAGCGGGCAACCCGAAACATAGTCGTAGGCGCCGCCGGGCACGATCAACGGCTGCTCGCCGACGACGCCCTCGCCCTCGACTTCGCTGACCTGGCCGCGCCCGTCGCTGATCCGCCAATGGCGGCTGATCAGCTGCACCGCTTCCTCGCCATGATTTTCGACGCGGACATGATAGGCCCAGAACCAGCGGCCGAGCGCAGGGTGCGACTGTTCGGGCAGATAGCTGACCGCCACGCGCACGGTGATTGCTCCGGTGGTCGCCGCAAAGGGAAAGAAGGAGTCGATCATCGTGCTCATGGGGCCAGCGTCGCTCAAAGCCCGACCTTGGTCAATGCCTGGTCCAGATCGGCGATGATATCGCGCGGATCCTCGAGCCCGATATTGATGCGCAGCATGCCCTCGACGACGCCCATATCGGCGCGCGCCTCGGCGCTGACGCCATAGTGGGTGGTCGAGGCCGGATGACAGCAGAGGCTGCGCGAGTCGCCGATATTGTTCGAAATATCGACGAGTTCGAGGGCATTGAGCAGACCCATCGCCTGTTCGCGGCCGCCGTCGAGTATGAAGGAAAAGATCGGCCCGCACGCCTCCATCTGGCTCATCGCCAGATTGTGCTGCGGGTGGCTTGCGAGGCCCGGGTGCAAGATGCGCGGCACGCGGCTTTCGACGAACTTGCCGACCGCGAGCGCGTTTTCGGACTGGCGGCGCGCGCGCAGATCGAGCGTCTCGAGGCCCTTGAGCACGACCCATGCGTTGAAGGGCGAGAGATTCGGCCCGGTGTTGCGCTGGAACGGCAGCAGCACATCGTTGATGAACTTCTCGGTCCCGCACACGGCACCGGCGAGGACGCGCCCCTGCCCGTCCATCAGCTTGGTTGCCGAATAGGCGACGACATCGGCGCCGAAATCCATCGGGCGCTGCAGCACCGCGGTCGCAAAGGCATTGTCGACCACCGACGTGATGCCGTGCGCTTTCGCCAGCGCGCAGACATGCTTCACATCGACGATATCCATCGTCGGGTTCGCGGGCGTTTCGAAGAAGAAGACCTTGGTGTTCGGCTTGATCGCCTTTTCCCACGCATCATTGTCGCGGCCGTCGACGACCGTCGTTTCGATCCCGAAACGCGGACACAGATGATCGACGAGCCAGCGGCACGAACCGAACGCGGCTTTCGCCGCGACGATATGGTCGCCCGCCGACAATTGGCACAGCAAAGCCGTCGTCATTGCCGCCATGCCGGTCGCCTGCGCGCGGCAGGCCTCGGCGCCCTCCATCAGCGCGATGCGCTCCTCGAGCATCGCCACCGTCGGGTTCTGCAGGCGCGAATAGGTCATGCCCTGCTCTTCGCCCGCAAAGCGCGCCGCCACTTCCTCGGCACTGTCATAGGTATAGCCCGAGGACAGGAAGAGTGCCTCCGACGTCTCGCCATGTTCGCTGCGCCAGGTGCCACCGCGCACCGCCTGCGTTGCCGGATGCCAGTTGCGTGTCTTGTTCCGGTCGAGGCCCGTCGTCTTCTTCATTCTTTTATCCGTTCAAAGCTGCAACGACCACATCGCCCAATGCCGTCGTTCCCATATTGCCCCCCAGATCCGCACCGCGGCACCCGTCCGCGAGCACTTTCGCGACCGCCGCCTCGATCCGCGCAGCACTCGCCTCGTCGCCACCCGAATGGCGAAGCAGCATCGCGAGCGACAGGATCATCGCGAGCGGGTTGGCGACACCCTTGCCCGCGATATCGGGGGCGCTGCCGTGGATCGGTTCGTAAAGCCCCTGCTTGCCTTCGCTCAGCGACGCCGAAGCGAGCAGCCCGATCGAGCCGACGCACATCGACGCCTGGTCCGACAGGATATCGCCGAAGAGGTTGCCGGTGACGACGACGTCGAATTGCCCCGGGTTGCGCACGAGCTGCATCGCGGCATTGTCGACATACATGTGGCTGAGCGCCACGTCGGGATATTCGGCAGCGACTTCGATCACCACATCGCGCCAGAGCTGCGAAGTTTCGAGCACATTCGCCTTATCGACCGAGCAAAGGCGCTTCTGGCGACCTTGCGCCGCACGGAAGGCGACCTGCGCGATGCGCCGCACTTCGCTCTCGCTGTACGACATGATGTCATAGCCTTCGCGCTCGCCGCTGGCCGTCGTGCGCGTCCCCTTTTCGCCGAAATAGACGTCGCCGTTGAGTTCGCGGACGATCAGCAGGTCAATCGCGGCGGCGACCTCGGGTCGCAGCGCGGAGCTGTCTTCAAGCCCGGTGAACAGCTTGGCGGGCCGCAGATTGGCGAACAGGCCGAGTTCGGAGCGCAGGCCGAGGATTGCCTGTTCGGGCCGCAGATGGCGTTCGACATTGTCGAAGCGCGGATCGCCGACCGCGCCGAACAGGATCGCATCGGCGGCTTTCGCCTTCGCCAGCGTCTCGGGCGGCAGCGGATGACCGGTCGCCTCATAGGCCGCCCCACCGACAAGCGCGCGATCGAGCGTCACGGGCAGATCGAGCGCAGCGAGCACTTTCTCGGCCTCCGCCATGATCTCCGGACCGATACCGTCGCCAGCCAGCAGCAGAATTTGCACTATGTCGCCCTTTCGTGTCTCGCCAGCCGCTTAGACAGCGGCGGCGCGTCACGCAACCGCCCTGCCCAGCCGATCGACCAATCTTTCCCTTACGGTCAGCAAGTCGCGGTTGCGCCCGTCGAGGACGTCGCGGTCGAGGAAGTGGCCGGTGATGACGAGACCGTCGAGGACGTCTCCCATCGGCGGGCTGGCGTCCTGTCCGAGCAAAAACGGCGGCAGGCGGAACAGACGCTCCTCATAACCCGACGCAGCGCCCACGCTCACCGCACCGCCCGACTTGGGGCTGACGAACGACAGATCAGCAGACGTGCCGGTGACGACACATTCTTCAAGGTTCAGGCCGAAACCCAATTCGGCAAGTAGCAGCAGCTCGTAGCGCGCCAGCGCGGCCGCCCATTGCCGCGCGGACGATGCGACGCCGACTGCGTCGAGCACCGCCGAAAGTGCCGAATAAAGCGCGGGATAAGGTTGGCTTTCGGGCAAGGTCGATGCGGTTAGGCTGGTCACCCAGTCGATCGCCGACGCCGCAAGCGGCTCGCCAAGCAACGGCGCACGGCTTTCCAGCAACTCGGCGGTCGCCCCCGCCAATTGCTCGTCGGTTCGCGCCCGCAGTTCGAGCGCGATCAGGTTGCCGGGGATCAGGATCGGCCGCAGACGCGTTGAACGTCCGCCGCGCACATAGCCCGCGATCAACCCAGCTTCCTGCGTCAACGCCCGTACAATCGCTCCATGCTCGCCATGCGCGCGGACCGCGCAGACGATCGCGTCGGCGGTCAGGCTGGTCAAAGCACCATCTGCGTCTGCGTCACCAACGCCACTTCGGCGCCACCCTCGGTCCGTATGCGCGTCTGCCACACCGAAAGCCGCCTGCCGATCTTCACCGGGGTCGCCTCGCCGACGAGCACAGACCCAACCGGCCCCGCGCCGAGAAAATTGGTCTTGCTCTCGATCGTCGTCGTGCCGTTCGCGCCGTCGGGCAGCGTCAGGAATGCGCCTACGGCGCCAAGGCAATCGGCAAAGGCCATGATCGCCCCGCCATGGACGATCCCGCCCGCGGTACAGATTTCGGCACGCACGGGCAACTTGCCCGCGACACGCTCCTTGCTGCCTTCGTGGATCGTAACGCCGAGCGTTCCCGCGAGCGGCATGGCTGCTGCAAAATCCATAAAACTCCCCTCACCGTCCCGAATGATAGAAATCATGCACCGCCTGCGCGACCGCAGCGCTGACGCCCGGCGCCTTCTGCAGATCTTCGAGGCTCGCACCACGCACCGCGCGCGCGGTGCCGAAATGCATCAACAGCGCCTTCTTACGCGACGGGCCGATGCCCGGCACCTCGTCGAGCGGCGACGACCCCATTGCCTTGGCGCGTTTCTGCCGATGCGCACCGATCGCGAAACGGTGCGCCTCGTCGCGCAGCCGCTGGATATAGAAGAGCACTGCATTGTTCGGCGGCAACGTGAATTCGCGTCCGTCGGGGTGATAGAAAGTTTCGCGCCCGGCATTGCGGTCGGGGCCCTTGGCGACGCCGATGAAGGTCAGGTCGTCGATCCCCAGCTCGGCGAACACCGCCGCGACCGCCGACACCTGTCCTTTGCCGCCGTCGATCAGGACGAGGTCGGGCCATTCGCCCTTCGTCCGTTCGGGATCTTCCTCGATCGCCCGCGCGAAACGGCGCTCGAACACCTCGCGCATCATCGCGAAATCGTCGCCCGGCTGCGTCTCGGCGCGCTTGATGTTGAACTTTCGATAGGCGCCCTTGATCCACCCTTCGGGACCAGCGACGACCATCGCGCCAAGCGCATTGGTGCCCTGTATGTGGCTGTTGTCATAAATCTCGATGCGCTGCGGCGGGTTTTCGAGGTCGAACAGTTCAGCAAGTTCGCGGCCCAGCTTCGCCTGGCTGCTGCCCTCGGCAAGCCGTCGGTCGAGTTCTTCGCCCGCGTTGCGCACCGCCTGTTCGAGCAGGCGGCGACGGTTCCCCCGCTGCGGCACGCTGATCTCGATCTTGCGGCTCCCGCTTTCGCCCAGCGCCTCGGCGAGCAACGCGCTTTCTTCAGGCTCGCGGTCGACGAGGATCAGCTTCGGCGGCGGCACGCCTTCGTAGAATTGCATCAAGAAGCTCGCCATCACCTCGCTCTCGGGCACCCCCGATACATGCGCCGGGAAGAAGCTGCGATGCCCCCAATTCTGCCCGCCGCGGATGAAGAAGCCCGCGATGCAGAGCTGCCCGCCCTTCGCGGCAAGCGCGAAGACATCGGCGTCGCCGAGCCCGTCGGCGTGCACCGACTGGCTGCCCTGAATGAAGGTCAGCGATTTCAGCCGGTCGCGGATCACCGCCGCCTGCTCATAATCCATCGCCTCGGCCGCCTTGGTCATCGCGGCGCCAAGTCGTTTCTGGACGGCGGTCGAACGCCCTTCGAGAAAGTCCTGCGCGTCGCTCACCAGCCCAGCATAATCCTCCTTCGAGATGCGATCGACGCACGGCGCGCTGCACCGCTTGATCTGGTAGAGCAGGCACGGCCGCGACCTGTTCGCAAAAAAACTGTCGGTGCAACTTCGCAGCAGGAAGGTTTTCTGCAGCGCGTTGAGCGTCTGGCCCACTGATCCGGCACTCGCGAAGGGGCCATAATAGCGCCCCTTCGCACGCCGTGCACCGCGATGCTTCTGTACCCGCGGAAAATCATGATCGGTGCGCAACAGGATGAAGGGGAAGCTTTTATCGTCGCGCAACAGCACATTATACGGTGGCCGATAGCGCTTGATGAGCTGCGCCTCGAGTAGCAGTGCCTCGGCCTCGCTCGTCGTCGTGACGATCTCCATCGCGCGCGTCTGCGACACCATGCGCTGCAGCCGCTGTGGCAGCCGCGCGACCTGCGTGTAGTTCGTCACCCGGTTCTTGAGCGCGCGCGCCTTGCCGACATAGAGCACGTCGCCGCGCGCATCGAGCATCCGGTACACCCCGGGTCGCGTCGGCAATTTGCGCACGACGCTGCGGATCGCCTCGGCACCGCGTTCCAGATCGGGCTTGTCATCCTCGTCGCCGCTGCCGCGGATCACATAGGTCGCTTTTTCTTCGTTGAATCGGTCGGGAGCGTTCGGACGGGCCATGATTTTCCATGTAGGCGATGGCGATGCGACCCGCCATAGTGCGCAAGGTAAAAGCTCATGGGAGGGGTCGCATGGATTTACGGGATAAACTCGCGCTGGTTACCGGCGGCGGCGACGGGATCGGGCGCGAGATTGCGCTGCAGCTGCAGGCGGCGGGGGCGAATGTGATCGTCACCGGGCGGTCGGCGGAGAAGTTGCAGGCGATGGCTGGGCTCGGTTTCGGCACGATCGCAGGCGACCTGTCTACCGGCGCTGGTGTCGATGCGGTCGTCAACGGCGTCGCGGGGAAGCCGCTCGCGCTTCTGGTAAACAATGCCGGGGTCGGTGCGATGGACTATGCTGTCGACGACGCCACCACGCTCGCCATCGCGGAAACGTGTCTGCATACCAATCTCGACGCACCGATCGCACTCTGTACGCGATTGCTGCCAACACTCAAGGCGCAGGGCGAGGCGGCGATCGTCAACGTCACATCGGGCCTCGCCATCGCGCCGTGCGGCAGCGGCGCGGTCTATTGTGCCACGAAGGCGGGGCTTCGCGCTTACACGCAGGCGCTGCGCTATGTGCTGAAGGACAGCAATGTCCGCATCATCGAAGCGCTGCCGCCCGTGGTCGCAACGAACATGACCGCGAGGCGCGACGGCAAGAAGATGACCGCACATGACTGCGCTGCCGAGATCGTCCGCGGGATCCGCGCCGGCAAAACCGAGATCAACGTCGGCATGGTGAAGATATTGCAGCTCGTCCACAGCATCTCGCCCGCGCTGGCGCGGCAGATCATGATCAAATTCTGAGAAGCGCGGCATGATCACGCTATATGGAGAAGGACGAGGCTTCCGCGTCGCCTGGCTGCTCGAAGAGTTGGGGATTCCTTATCGGCTGCGGCAGGTCGACCTGCTCGACGGGATCGAGAATGATCACGAATTCCTCGCGGTCAATCCGGCGGGGTTCATTCCAGCGATCGTCGATGGCGAGACAATCATGGTCGAATCCATTGCGATCATGGAATATCTGCTCGCGCGGTACGGCGAGGGATCGTTAGTCCCCGCAACGGACGATCCCGCCTTCGCTGCCTATCTGCAGTTCCTCCATATGGGCGAGGCAGGCCTTGCAGGACCGGTCAACGCCATCGTCGCAACCATCATCCTCGCCCCCGAAAGCGAGCAGACGAACTGGACGACGGGCTGGGCGCTCGACATCTTCAAGAGCCGACTGGGCCTCGTGAGCCGCCAACTGGCGCAGGCGCCCTACATAGCGGGCGAGCGGTTCACTGCGGCGGATATATCGGTGACCTATGCGCTGCAATTCGCCGAGCGCACCATCGGTTTCGCGTTCGGCACGGTGGAACTGGATTATATCGCACGAACCACGGCGCGCGCAGCATATCGGCGCGCGATGGACAACTGCCCCGCCACGAAAGCGTGGGTCGCCGGGCTGGCCGGAACAAAATAGCCCGGAAAAGCAAAACGCCCGCGGAAATCCGCGGGCGCTCTGTTTTCAGCGATGTCGAAGGGGTCACCCCTTGGCGACGCCCGCGATGGCCTGATCAACCAGCGCCTTGTCTGCGGCTGCGTCATGCTTGTCGGCGATCAGCTTCGCTGCCGCTTCGGTCGCTGCCTTGGCAGCCGCCGTGCGGACTTCGGCAAGCGCGCCGGCTTCGGCCGCGGCGATGCGGTCTTCGGCCATCTGCTTGCGGCGTGCGATCAGCGCGGTCGCATCGGCCTTGGCTTTGGCGACGAGCGCTTCGGCCTCGGCATCCGCCCGGGCGCGCATCTCGTCAGCTTCCTTGGCGGCGTCGGCGAGCTTCGCCTCATATTCGGCCTTCAGCGATTCGGCGTCGAGACGCAGCGCTTCGGCTTCCTTGAGCTGCTGCGAAATCTCGGCAATCTTGTTGTCGAGCATGCCCGCGACCATCGCCGGCACCTTCTTCCACAGCAGGATGGCGATGAAGATCGCCATTGCGATCGAAACCCAGACGGTCGCGTCGATGAAACCGAACGATGCCGGCTCGGCGTGCACTTCGCCCGCGGCTTCGGACAGGATGGTCAGAACATTAGCCATGGAGCACCGCCTTCACCGCCGCCTTGGCATCCGCCGCAGCGACCTTCACGCCCGACAGCTTGGCGACGAGGTCGCCCGCTGCTTCGGCCGCGACCGATTCGATTTCCGCCATCGCCGAGCTGCGCGCCGCGCTGACGTCGGCTTCGGCCGCCGACAGCTTGTCGGCGAGTTCGGCATCGACCTTCGCCAGACGCTTTTCGGCGTCTTTCGCGGCCTTGTCCTTGGCGTCGGTCACCGCTTTCTGCGCGGCGGCGCGGCTTGCGTCGCTCTGCTGGCGGTAGCTTTCTTCAAGACTGTCGGCAGCGGCATGCGCGGCCTTCGCCGCGGCCAGATCGTCGGCCACCTTGCGGTCGCGCGCGTCCACCGTCGCCTCGATCTTCGGCAGCATGCCGCGGCCGATGACAAAAAAGACGAAGCCAAAGGTCAGCAGCACCCAGAAAATCTGGGATGCGGCATACCAGCTTTCAGCGAATTGGCTGATTTGAGGCATGGATACTCTCGACCGACAAAAGAAAAGCAGTCGCGGGGCCCGGCTTTAACCAGCCGGCCCCGCGAGCGAAATCAGGCTGCCTTGAGGTACAGCAGGATCGCGATAAGGAACGACAGCAGGCCGAGAAGTTCGGCAGCCGCGAAGCCGATAAACAGGCGGCCCTGCTGGCCGTCGGCAGCAGCCGGGTTACGCAGCGCGCTTTCGAGGAAGCTACCGAAGACGTTGCCCACACCGATGGCGGCCATACCGGCACCGATAGCGGCCAGACCGGCGCCGATGAGCGAAGCAGCTTGAACGTCCATTTTATACTCCTTGGGAAAAACGTTGATTATACAGTTGAAATATCAGTGCAGGTTGATCGCGTCGTTCAGATAGAGCGACGTGAGCAGCGCGAAAACATAAGCCTGAATACCCGCGACCAGCAGCTCGAGGCCGCTGATCCCGACCATCAGCGCCATGCTGGGGATGCCGACGCCAAGTCCGACCGCCGGACCGGCGGCGATCCCGTCGATGATGAACGAGGCGAAGACCTTCATCAGCACGTGGCCTGCGGTCATCGCGACGAACAGTCGGAGAGCAAGGCTGAACGGGCGGACGAGGAACGACACGAGTTCGATCGCGGGGATCAGCCACAGCAGCCACCAGGGCGTACCGTGCGGCACGAACAGCGAGAAGAAATGCAGTCCGTGGCGCCAGAAACCGACGATCAGGACGATCGAGAAGCTCAGGATCGCCAGAAAACCGGTGATCGCGAAATGGCTCGTCACGGTAAAGGGATGCACGCCGAACAGGCCGAACGGCATGAGGCCGATCACGTTCAGCATCAGGATGAACATGAAGAGCGAGAAGACATAAGGCGTGAACTTGCGGCCTTCAGGGCCGATGTTGGCGTTCATCATGCCCGAAATAAAGCCGGTGAAGCCCTCGACGGCGACCTGCCAGCGACCGGGGACGAGCTGGCGCTTCATCCCGCCGATCATGAAGACCCACAGCAGCAGGCCGGCGATCAGCATCCACATCGCGCTCGTGGTGAAGGCGACCTCATGGTTGCCGACATGGAACATGTCGAACATCTTCTGCACCTCGAACTGGTGCATCGGGTCCACTTTACCTTGATCCGCCACGCGATACCTCGCCTAAATCCCCGTCAGTCCAGCTTCGTGGGCCGAACGTTCGCAATCCGAAATATGTTTCTGAAGGCGACGACTATTCCGAGGAACAGCACCACCAACAGGCCCCAGGGTGCCGTGCCGGCGAAATGGTCGATCGTCCAACCAACCAGCGCGCCGCCACCGATCCCGCCCAGCAGTTCAGCCAGAACGCGGTTCCCGAGCTTGTAATTCGCATCGGTCTCCGGTCCGGCATTCACTGCGGTCCGCTTTGCCTCTGCGGCTTCGACCCGGTCCAATCGCTCTTCGAGCGAGACCAGGCGCGAATCCTCCGAGCCAAGTTCCGGATCGCTGCCATTCCCCGTCATTTCCTCGCCATCCTCCTGAAACAGAATGGGAAGCTCCCGATTCCGCCTACAAAAAAAGGCCCGAAAATTCGGGGTACCCCTAAGGCGCGGTCCGTTTAGGAACGACGTCCCATTAAGTCAATGCTTGTGCGCAGGCGCACAAAAATGACTCCAACACCGACGCACAAAAATGCCGCCGCGTTTAGGGGCGCGGCGGCATCTGAGGGCCCGCAGGCCCCGTTGTTCTGTCTGATCGCTTACGGGCAGCGCGCGTCGCGTTCGGGCGGGCTGCCGTCGCGGGTTTTCCAGGCGCCGCTCGGCGTCTGATATTTCTCGCCCGCCTTGGTCTGCGCAATCAGGTTGCAGCCGCTGGTAAAGGCGAACTGCTCGACTGTGCTGCCGGTCGACTGCGCGCTCGCGGTATAGGCCGCCTTGCGTTTGATATTGAGGTCCTGCACCAGCGCGCGGATCGCCGGGGTCGGCGTCGTCGCAAAGCCCAGATAGCCGTCGGGCTGTTCGCCAATCTGTCCGGCGGCGCGCGCCGCCGCATAAGCGGGATCGCGCTGCGCCATCGCCGACGGCACGGCGAGCGCAACGGCGGCCGTCGCCGCAATCGCGGCAAGCGCCAGCCCGGTCGGTTTCCACATCGTCTTCGTCATCTTGTCATTCCCCATCAGAATATCTCGCTATTCTGCTCGATGAGCTTCTTGGCATCGCCATCCAGCCTATACACCACTTCCTGACGGATGTTGATGTTCAGGTTGATCTCGATCGGCTTGTCGGGCGTATCGATCTGTACACAGCCGGACAGCGCCGACGCACCCATGATCACCGCAACCGTCCGACCATATATGGCAAGCCTCCTTGCTCCAATGTTGCTTGTCTTCATCGCATGGGCTCGCTTTCTGGAGGCTGAACGGGTGGTTGCGCGCCTTTGGCGGCGGCTTCGGCTTCTTCTTGCGCGCGCATCAACGCGGGCAGATTCTGTTCGATCAAGAGCGACGGGTCGTAAAAGCCCTTCGCCGACGTGAGCAGCTGGCGGAACGGCGCACGAATCTTCACGTTAAAGACCAGTGGCAGTTTCGCGACCTGGTTGGTCAGGAAATTGCGCGTCGCGCCTTCGCCCTGCCCCACGCCGCCAAAGCGGATATCGGTCACCATTTCGCCGTCGAGGTCCCCGTTCAATATGATCGTCAGGTCGTCATATTTGAGGCTGCGCAGCGCGCCAAAGGCAAAATTGGCGATGACGCCCAGATTGCGGTTCGACAATTCGCCGACATAGGCGAGCGTCCCGCCGCCGCCACGCGAATCGATGCGGCCGTTGACGATCCGTCCGCCCATCCCGTCGAACTCGACGGGCAAAGTCCCGTCGAACACCCCCGTCGCATTGATATTGTCGAAGCCAAAGCTTTGCAGGAACACCGCGGCATCGACCCCGACGATATCGAACGACAAGCGGCGCGCATTTTCCGCGCTGAAATCGAGCGTCGTCGGATGGAGCAGCAGCTTGCCGCCGCCAAAGGGCCAGCTCCCGCCTTCGACCCGCACGCGATTGTCGCCAAGCAGTCGATATTCGATCTCGCCGTCGAGCACGGGAATACCCGGATTGAGCTCTTTGATCTTCGCGATCTGGCCCGGCGCCGTCTTCAGCCCGATCAGATCGTCGAAGCTGATCGTCGTCGTCAGCCCCGTCACCGGGCCAAAGGCAGCCGCAAGGCTGGTATCGGCGGTCGCGAAAGTGCCGCGGCTGGTGACACCGTCGGCGGTCCATTCGATCCGCCCGTCGCCGACCACCGAACCTTGCACATTGGCGACGACGCCGAGCGCAAGGCTGGTGAGCTGGTCGGGCTGGAATGCGTCGTTGAAGCGCAGTTCCCTGACGGTCAGGCCCGCCGAACCGCTGCTGTCGGCCAGCCGGTGCCGGATCACCGTGTCGAGGATTTTCGTTCCGGTCTTCTGCTCATTGAAGCCCGCCTTCGCCTCGATGATCCCGTTCGCGAAGCGCAGGTTCGCGTCGCGGCTGACGAGCGGGAAGAAACGCGGATCGGGTGCGGCGTCGGTGAGCAGCAAGCCGCCGTCGAGCGTCAGCGCGCCATTCGCAAAGCGCCATTGCCCCGCGATCTCGCTCATATTGAGCGGCACCGCGCCGATCTTGCCGCTCGCGCCGCCGAGGTTGCCTGCCATTCCTTGCGGCGTCGCCCGTCCGCTCAGGCTCTGCGCGCTGAAGCGGGTGACGCTTTCGCCCTCACCCAGCCGGATATCGGCCAAAGCAAACGACCAGCGCATCGCAGACAGGTCGATATTCGCGGGCCCGCTTTTCAGGCTGAAGAGCGAACCGCCGCTCGTCCCCATCAGTGCGATACCCGGAATGCGGATATCGCCGCGCAGCCCGTCGGGGCCCGCGCTCAGCACCGGAGCACCGGGCCGGCTGCACAGGTCGATCGCGCTTCGTCCAAGCCGAAAGCCGCTCACTTCGATGCGATCGGCCGCGACGCGGCTGCACCCGCCGTCGAACGCAAGCGCGCCCGTCGGCGCCAGATAGCCGTTCAGCGGCACCGTCAGCCGCTCGACGCGCCCGCCCGCGAGCGGCCCCGACAGCGTCGCTGCCGTAGCGAAGCGCATCAACCCGCCCGCGCCGCCCGAAAAGCGCACCGGCGTCAACGCCAGTCGCGCACCTCCGGCGCTATAAGGATCGAGGCTGGCGAGCCCTGTCACCTTGCCATCCTCGTTGCGATCGAGGCTCAGCGTCCCCGACGGCAAATCGCCGCCCGCGATGCTCCAACGCCCTGTCGCAATCACCGCGGGCTCGTCGGCGCCATAGAGATAGCCGATGCGGCTGTCGGCGCTTCCAGTGAAACGCGCGCCGCTCGCGCTCGTCAGTTCGGGCGCGATCAGGTCGACGCGCGCCGTCGGTCCCTCGCCCGCGATCGCGAAGCCCGCGCTCCCGCTTGCGTCAGCGAGCACGCGGCTTAACGCGGCGGTCGCCTTCGCTGCCAAAGGTCCGACCGGCGTGCCCGCCAGGCCGCGCGCACTTTCGACGAGCGAGCGACGCAGGTCCGCGCTGCCACTCGCACGAGCAAAGCCGATCCTTCCGTCGAATTTCGGCGCTGCGCTACCGACACTGCCCTTGGCCTCCAGATTGACCGTCTCGGCCGCAAAATCAGCACCGCGGAGCCGTGCCATATCCGCGTCGACATCCAGCTTTGTCAGCACTGAGGTCCCGTCAAAACGCGCGACCAAGCCCATCCGGTCGGCCGCGAAGGGCCCCGCGACAAGCCGCGCGATGCTCGCATCGGCTTTGCCCTTCCAGCTCTGCAAATCTTCGGAAAGTGAGAGGTCGAGCGCGACTTGCGGTGATGCGGCGGTGACACGCCCGTCTGCGCAGGCAAGCGCACGGCCGCGCAGCGGGCCGACAAGTTGCGGCCGGACATCGCGAACCAGCACGGTGCCGTAGAAGCTGATGTCGTCGCCGTGGCACCCGGCGGCCGCGATGCGCGGCGCGACGAGCGCCAGCTTTCCGGTGAAATCGCGGCGCAGATTGCCGCCGCCGTTTAGCGCAGCGCCGATATTACCCCACGGCGTTTCGACCCGCGCCCGCGCATCGCGTAGCGCGACCGACAGGTCGGGCAAGGCGAACGGATCCTTGCTTTCCGGATCGCGGAACTTGTCGAGCGAGCCCAAGGACAGGCGGCCATCGACAAAACGGCCATAAAGCCGGACGCCCTCGGCATTGATCCCCGATACATAAGGTCCGCGCCAGCCATAGCCGAGCAGCACCTCGACGCGCTTTGCGGTGAGGTCGGGACGCTTCGGATCGCCGATGACGATGTTGGACAATATCTCGCTGCGAAAACCGATCCGGTCGATCGTATAGCGCGCGGGCACGTCGCGACTTTCGAGCTGATCGCGGATGAACTCGTCGGCGATCGGCTCGCGCGCGATCCACACACCGGCGACGAGGATGATCACCGCGCCGGCGGTCAGCCAGCGCTTCTTGAACAACAAAGTCCGATATTTGAACCGCGGCTTCGCGTCGTCCGCCGTGTCAGTCATGGGAGTTGGCCGATGACGTCATGGCGGCAAAATCTCGTCCCTCATCCCGAACCCTGTTCAGGACACGAACGCCGGAAATCCCGTTTCGATGCAGGAGATTGATCCGGTTCGCCATCATCCTTGTCCTATGACCGTTGAGTGCGCGTCACAAGGCGGTTATTGCCGCGTCATGGGGGACAGGGATACGCCGGATCATCTTGGGCATCGCGCGCGGCTGCGCGCGCGGCTGCTCGACGACGCCGAAGGCCTCGCCGACTACGAGCTGGTCGAATATCTGCTCACCCTCGCGATACCCCGCCGCGATACCAAGCCGCTCGCGAAGGCGCTGCTCCGCGAATTCGGGTCGCTGGCACAGCTCGTCAGCGCCGATCCCGAATCGCTGCGCCGGGTCGACGGGCTCGGCGACACCGGCATCGCGGCGCTTAAGATCGTCCAGGCGACAGGCCTCCGCATGCTCAAGGGCGAGTTCCGCGAGAAGCCTTTGCTTTCCAGCTGGGACGCACTGCTCGACTGGCTACGCGCCGACATGGGGCCGATCGACGTCGAGCGCGTTCGGGTGCTTTATCTCAATTCGCGCAACATGCTGATCCGCGACGAACTCGCGAGCGAAGGGTCGATCGACCAGTCGGCGATCTATGTCCGCGAAGTCATCAAGCGCGCGCTCGAGCTCGGCGCCTCGGCGATCATCCTCGTGCACAATCACCCGAGCGGCAGCCCCGAGCCGAGCCGGCAGGATATCGCGATCACCCGCGACATTGCCGAAGCAGCGGCCAAGCTCGGGATCGCGCTTCACGACCATATCATTATCGGCGGCAGCGATTATCGCAGCTTCCGCGCGATGGGGCTGCTCTAGCCAAATTTGACTTCCCCGGCCCGCGGCCACATCATCATGACCATGCAGATTCGGCGCAGCCTTCTCCGCTTCCGTCATGACGGGGGTCAACTTCTCGCGGGCATTTAGCCCCGGGTTCCGGCGCGATTGCCCCGAACCCGGGGCACCTTCCGTCCAGATATTGCCGCGCGTGGTGGATAGCCGCGCGCCAGCCGGAAAGTCCGCGCCATGACCAAGACAACAAGCGGGGCCGCGATGCCCTATATCCGCATGATCGACAGCGAAGCCGATGCGTTGACGGAATTGACGCTGCAACAGCAGCGCGATTCGGTCCGCTTCTATGAATTGCTGCTCGACGAGATCGATCGTGCTGCCATTTGCGACCGCACCGATATCCCATCCGACGTCGTCACCATGGGATCGCGCGTGACGTTCGTCGACGAAAAGAACGGCGAACGAACCGTACGCCTGGTTTATCCCGCCGAAGCCGACATTTCGGCCGGGCGGATGTCGATCCTGACCCCTGTTGGCGCCGGGCTGATCGGCCTCAGCGTCGGCCAGTCGATCAACTGGCCCGACCGCGGCGGGATCGAGCACCGGCTGACGATCGTCGCGGTCGAGCAACCCGATTAGTCGCGCCCACAGCGATGCAGCCGCCGGATCGCTCCGACGGCTGCACCACCCCGCGCGGACTGCCGTTTAGGCGCCGCGCGACAGGAAACCGGTCAATTCGGTCTTGTTAACCGCGCCCGACTTGTCGCCATCGGCCGAGGCGAACGCCTGTCCGATCCAAGTCTTGACCTCGGCCGATTCGACATCGGTGCTGGGATCGGTCGCTGCGCGCAGCTTCTTCATCCACGCGCCGAACTCGGCTTCGTTGAGGTCGCCATTCTTGTCGCCGTCATAGGTCGGGAATTCCTGCTCGACGATCTGGGCGATCTGCGTCGGGCTGGCAGCTGCCGCACCCGACGGTGCCGGCTCGGTCGAGGCCGGCGGGGTCGACGCGTCAGGCGCCGGCGCCGGGCTGGCCGTATCGGGGGCCGGGGCGGGCTGAGCGGCCGTCGCCGGGTCCGACGCCGGGGGCGTCGTCTGCGCGAGGGCCGGGAAGCTGATGGCGGCAGCGCCGATCAAAAGCATCTGCTTAATCATGATCTATCTCCTGTCAGTTGGGGTTACTGCGGTTCCGATTCGGGTTTTTCTTCGGGTGCCGGAGCGGGCTCGTCAGCCGGCGGGGCCGGCTCGGCCGCAGGCGGCGTATCGCTCGGGGTCGCGTCCTCGGTGGGCGCCTGATCAGTCGGCTTCGTTTCGTCCGTCGGTTTCTTGTCAGGGTCCGTGGTCGTGTCGGTCGGCGCCGGCTGCGACTGCGTCGTGGGGGCCGGCTCTTCCGCCGGAGCAGTCGTCTGGGCCAGAGCGGGGAAGCTGATTGCCGCGGCGCCGATCAAAAGCACTTGTTTCAACACAATTATTCTCCTGTAGCGGCGACATGTGGGCTGTTGCGACCCGTCGCCTTTCTGATGGGGCATAGGAGCAACCCATCGTCTTTCCGCAAAGTTGCGCCGCCGCGGGGTTTGGCGAAACGCCCCGTCCCTGCTAGGGGGCGGCCCGTCGTGGTTCCGTAGGAATTCCGCGACAAGGCGCCCGAAAAGGAAGGAAAATCAATGGTTCCGCGTTACGCACGGCCGGAAATGACCGCGATCTGGTCGGCCGAGAATCGGTTTCGCATCTGGTTCGAGATCGAAGCGCACGCGACCGACGCCCTTGCCGAACTGGGCACCGTGCCCAAATCGGCCGCCAAGGCACTGTGGGATTGGTGGGCGACGAACCCAAAGATCGACGTCGCGGCGATCGACGCGATCGAGGCGGTTACGAAGCACGACGTCATCGCCTTCCTGACCTGGGTTGCCGAGAATGTAGGCGACGAAGCCCGCTTCATGCATCAGGGCATGACCAGCTCCGACGTGCTCGACACCTGCCTCGCGGTCCAGCTCAGCCAGGCCGCCGATCTTTTGCTCGCCGACCTCGACGCGCTGCTCGAGGCAATCAAGCGCCGTGCCTATGAGCATAAGCTGACCCCGACGATCGGCCGCAGCCATGGCATCCATGCCGAACCCGTCACCTTCGGGCTCAAGCTCGCCGAGGCCTATGCCGAATTCTCGCGCTGCAAGCTCCGCCTGCAGGCCGCGCGCGCCGAAATCGCGACCTGCGCCATCTCGGGCGCGGTCGGCACTTTCGCCAACATCGACCCGCGTGTCGAAGAGCATGTCGCCGCCAAGCTCGGCCTCACGATCGAGCCCGTCTCGACGCAGGTGATCCCGCGCGATCGCCACGCCATGTTCTTCGCCGTGCTCGGCGTCATCGCCTCGTCGATCGAGCGGTTGTCGGTCGAGGTTCGCCACCTCCAGCGCACCGAAGTGCTCGAAGCTGAGGAATATTTCTCGCCGGGCCAAAAGGGTTCGTCGGCCATGCCGCACAAACGCAACCCGATCCTGACCGAGAACCTCACCGGCCTCGCGCGCATGGTGCGCAGTGCCACCATTCCCGCGATGGAGAATGTCGCGCTGTGGCACGAGCGCGACATCAGCCACTCGTCGGTCGAACGCTTCATCGGCCCCGACGCGACGATCACGCTCGACTTCGCGCTCGGCCGCCTGACCGGCGTTGTCGACAAGCTGCTCGTCTATCCCGCGCGGATGCAGAAGAACCTCGACCGCATGGGCGGGCTCGTCCATTCGCAGCGCGTGCTGCTCGCGCTGACACAAGCGGGCGCGAGCCGTGAGGAAAGCTATGTCCTCGTCCAGCGCAACGCGATGAAGGTATGGGAATCGGACGGCCAGCTCTCGCTGCTCGAACTGCTCAAGGGCGACGCCGACGTCACCGCCAAGCTGTCGGCCGACGAGCTGACCGCACTGTTCGACCTTGGCTATCATATGAAACATGTCGACACGATCTTCGACCGGGTGTTCGGGGCGGCTTAGCCCCGGACTGGAATCACGCGGCAATCTGTCATAGGGTCGGCTCCAGACCGACAGAGGAGCAAGACGAGTGGGTATCCTGCGAACGATCATCTGGGTCTTGCTGACCGCCGTGCTGGTTATCTTCGCAATGGCGAACTGGATTCCGGTGACCGTGACGATCTGGCCTGGTCAGGTGCTCGACACCAAATTGCCCGTGTTGATCCTCGCCGCCTTCCTGATCGGCAGCGTGCCGATGTGGATCGCGCTCCGCACGACGCGCTGGTCGATGAAACGCCGCCTCGACGCCAGCGAGCGGCAGGCCGCCGACCTGCGCGCGCTCGCCAACCGGCCTGTGGAAGTTACGCCCGCCGCGCCGGTCAACGACATTCCCCCCGCCCCCACCGATCTCTTCGCCACGGACAAGCCATGACCTCTCCGCTTTATCTCGCCATCGACACCACGCACCTCGACGCCGCGCTGACGCTGGCGCAGAAGGTGCGGCGCCATGTCGGCGGGCTGAAGCTGGGCCTCGAATTCTTCTGCGCCAACGGCCATCACGGCGTGCATGAAATGGCGAAGCTCGGTCTGCCGATCTTCCTCGATCTCAAGCTTCACGATATTCCGAATACGGTTGCCAAGGCAATCCAGGCGCTTCGCACGCTCGAACCCGCGATCCTGACGGTTCACGCCGCCGGCGGCCGCGCAATGCTCGAAGAGGCGAAAGCAGCGGCCGGCACGGGCACAAAGGTCGTCGCGGTGACCGTGTTGACCAGCCTCGACGCTCCCGACCTCGAAGACATCGGGGTCGGCGGCAGCCCGCACGACCAGGTCGTCCGCCTCGCTGCCCTCGCGCGCGAATCCGGCCTCGACGGCATTGTCTGCTCGGGACAGGAAGTGAAAGCCGCGCGCAAGGCTTGGCCAGGCGGCTATTTCGTGGTCCCCGGCGTCCGCCCTGCAAACGGCAAGATCGGCGACCAGAAACGCGTCGTCACGCCGGCGCAGGCGATGGCTGACGGCGCTTCGATCCTCGTCGTCGGCCGCCCGATCAGCCAGTCGGCCGATCCCGATCTCGCCGCGCGCGAGATCGAAGCGACGCTTTAGATTTAACGCCCCTTATCATTCCCGTTCGTGTCGAGCGAAGTCGAGGCACCCTTCGGAGCAGCGCAAGATCGAGGAGCATCTCGACTTCGCTCGATGCGAACGAACAAATAGAGTCCGACCATGCCCCCACTCGTCAAAATCTGTGGTCTCACCACTCCACAAGCCGTCGATGACGCGATCCGCCTCGGCGCCACGCATATCGGCCTCGTCCATTACGAACCAAGCCAGCGCCATGTTGACCTCAAGACCGCGGCCGAACTGCGCAAGCGCGCCGGCTCGCGCGTCAAGGTCGCGCTCCTCCTCGTCAACGCGTCGCAACAGCTGACGGGCGATGCACTCGGCACGGTGCGTCCCGACATCGTGCAATTTCACGGCAGCGAGACACCCGAGTGGCTGGCGGTCGTAAAGCGGCTGGTTCCCGCCGAAATCTGGAAAGCCGTGGGGCTCAAGGATGCGGGCACGCTCGAACGGATGCAGAAATATCGCGGCATCGCCGACCGCATCCTGTTCGACGCCCCCGCCGCCGCGCTGCCCGGCGGCACCGGCACGCGCTTCGACTGGTCACTGCTCAAGAACCATCGCCACAGCATGGATTGGGGGATTGCCGGCGGCTTGACCCCCGAGAATGTCGCGCAGGCCATCGCCGAGACCGGCGCGCCGCTGGTCGACGTCTCGTCGGGCGTCGAAAGCGCGCCCGGCGTCAAGGATGTGGACAAGATCGCCGCTTTCCTTAAAGCCGCCGGACGATGACCGACTTACCCAACAGTTTTCGCACGGGCCCCGACGAACGGGGGCATTTCGGCCAGTTCGGCGGCCGCTATGTCGCCGAAACGCTGATGCCGCTGATCCTCGACCTCGAACGCCACTATCGCGCGGCGCAGGCCGACCCGGCGTTCAAGACCGAATTCGACTATCTGCTCAAACATTATGTTGGTCGCCCGAGCCCGCTGTGGTTCGCCGAACGGCTGACAAATGAGCTCGGCGGCGCGAAGATTTATCTGAAGCGCGAGGATCTCAATCACACCGGCGCGCACAAGATCAACAATTGCATCGGCCAGATCCTGCTCGCGAAGCGGATGGGCAAGACGAAGATCATCGCCGAAACCGGCGCAGGCCAGCACGGCGTCGCGACCGCGACCGTCGCGGCGCTCTTCGGCCTGCCCTGCACCATCTTCATGGGGGCGGTCGACGTCGCGCGGCAGCAGCCGAATGTGTTCCGCATGAAGCTGCTCGGCGCCGAAGTCGTCGCGGTCGAGAGCGGCGCGAAGACGCTGAAGGACGCGATGAACGAGGCGCTGCGCCACTGGGTCGCGAACGTCCACGACACCTTCTACATCATCGGCACCGTCGCCGGCCCGCACCCCTATCCCGAGCTTGTCCGCGATTTCCAGTCGGTGATCGGCGACGAAGCCAAGGCGCAAATCCTCGAAGCCGAAGGCCGCCTGCCCGACATGCTGATCGCCCCGGTCGGCGGCGGCTCGAACGCGATAGGGCTGTTCCATCCGTTCCTCGACGACGCCAATGTCGAAATCGTCGGCGTCGAAGCCGCGGGCGAAGGGCTCGACAAGAAACATGCCGCAAGCCTCGCGGGTGGACGTCCGGGCATCCTCCACGGCAACAAGACCTATCTGCTGCAAGACGAGGACGGCCAGATCACCGAGGCGCATAGCATCTCGGCGGGGCTCGACTATCCGGGCATCGGCCCGGAACATAGCTGGCTCCATGAAATCGGCCGCGTGCGCTACGAACCCGTCACCGATGAAGAAGCGCTCGCAAGCTTCCAGAAGCTGACGAAGCTCGAAGGCATCATCCCCGCGCTTGAAAGCGCCCACGCGATCGCCGCCGCCGAACGCATCGCGCCGACGCTGGGCAAGGACAAGATCATCATCGTCAATTGCTCGGGCCGGGGGGACAAGGACATCTTCACCGTGGCCGATGCCTTGGGAGTTGCGCTGTGAAGCTCAATCATCGCCGTGCGATCATCGTCTTTCTGATTGCCGCCGCCGTTCAGGCGCTCGGCTTTCCCCTGATCAGCAAGATCTTCGGCTTAGGCGACCGCTTTCAATCTCCGTCGTGGGTGGTTGTCGTTCTCGTATCGCTGCTGTTCGTGTTCATTGATCAAGCTGCCTTTCGGAAGAAGGCGCTTTGACCCGCTTCGCCGCCGCTTTCGCCAAGCCGCGCCCCGCGCTCGTCGCCTTCATCACGGGCGGTGACGGCGACACCGCCGCGAACCTCGACGCGCTCGTCGCGGGCGGGGCGGACGTGATCGAACTCGGCATGCCCTTCACCGATCCGATGGCCGACGGCCCCGCGATCCAGGCCGCGAACCTGCGCAGCCTCGCCAAGGGCACGACAACCGCCGACCTGTTCGCGATTGCCGCGGCGTTCCGCCAGCGCCACCCCCACACGCCACTCGTTCTGATGGGCTACGCGAATCCTATGACGATCCGTGGTCCCGAATGGTTCGCCGCCGAATGCGCCAAGGCCGGTGTCGACGGCGTGATCTGCGTCGATATCCCGTCGGAAGAGGACGCCGAGCTTGGCCCTGCCCTCCGCGCCGCCGGCGTCGATCTGATCCGCCTCGCTACCCCCACCACCGACGCCGCGCGCCTGCCCGACGTGCTGAACGGCGCCGGCGGCTTCCTCTATTATGTCTCGGTTGCCGGCATCACCGGCCAGCAACAGGCCGCACAGGCCAGCATCGACGAAGCCGTCGCGCGCCTCAAGGCTGCAACCGACCTTCCCGTCGCGGTCGGCTTCGGCGTCCGGACGCCTGAACAGGCCGCCCAAATCGCCAAGGTCGCCGACGGCGTCGTCGTCGGATCGGCCTTTATCGACATCATTGCCGAGCATGGCGACGCCGCGGCGCCGCATGTCGAGGCCTTCACCCGCACCCTCGCCGATGCTATCCATAGCTCCAAGGAGATCGCCGCATGAGCTGGCTCGACCGCGTTCGCAACGCGCTGCCCTTTGGGGCGAAACGCGACACCGCCGACAATCTCTGGCACAAGTGCCGCCAGTGCCAGCAGATGGTGTTCGTCAAGGAATGGGAAGACAATCTGAACGTCTGCCCGCGCTGCGACCATCATGACCGTATCGGCGCGAAGGAGCGTTTTGCGCAGCTGTTCGACGGCGGCATCCACGATATGATCGCAGCCCCCGCTGCGCCCGAAGACCCGCTGAAGTTCCGCGACACCAAGAAATATGTCGACCGTATCAAGGCGGCGCGCGCGCAGACCGGCGACCGCGACGCCTATCAGAATGCGGCGGGCAAGATCGACGGCCAGCCCGTCGTCATCGGCGTGCAGGATTTCGCCTTCATGGGCGGATCGATGGGCGTTGCGGTCGGCGAGGCCTTTGTCGCCGGGGTCGAGCAGGCGATCAAGCGCCGCACGCCCTATGTCGCGATCACCGCGGCGGGCGGTGCGCGTATGCAGGAAGGCACGCTGTCGCTGATGCAGATGCCGCGCGCCACGGTGGCGCTCGCGCGCCTGCGCCGTGCGGGTCTCCCCTATATCGTATTGCTCACCGATCCGACGACCGGCGGCGTCACCGCCAGCTATGCGATGCTCGGCGATATCCAGATCAGCGAGCCCAAGGCGCTGATCGGCTTCGCGGGCCAGCGCGTGATCGAAAATACGATCCGCGAAAAGCTGCCCGAAGGCTTCCAGCGCGCCGAATATCTGCTCGATCACGGGATGATCGACATGGTCGTGCATCGCAAGGACCTGCCCGAAACGCTTGGCCGCCTGATCGGCTATCTGGCGCCCGAAAAGGCCGCCTGAGCCGAGCCAAAGCGCCGCCATGGCCGACCATGCCCACAGCTCCGACCCTGCGGTGCAGGCCCAGCTCGACCGTCTCGCAGCGCTCTCGCCGGGGCGCGACATCCTGGGTCTCGAACGCATCGCCGAGCTGTGCGCGCGCCTCGGCAACCCGCAGCTCCAGCTCCCGCGCACCTTCCACGTCGCGGGAACCAACGGCAAAGGATCGACCTGTGCCTATCTGCGCGCGATCCTCGAAGCGCAGGGGCGCAACGTCCACAGCTACACCAGTCCGCACCTCGTCCGCTTTAACGAACGCATCCGCCTTGCCGGAACGCTGATCGACGATGCCCTGCTCGCGGCGTTGCTCGAAGAGGTTCTCGACGAAGCCGCCGACCTTCAGGCGAGTTTCTTCGAAGTCACCACCGCCGCCGCCTTCCTCGCCTTCGCGCGCATCCCCGCCGATGATTGCATCATCGAGGTCGGCCTCGGCGGCCGGCTCGACGCGACGAACATCATTCCGCCGCCGGCGGTTTGCGGCATCGCGTCGCTCGGCATCGACCATGAGGCCTTCCTGCTCGCCCCCGAAGCCGGGACGCCGGACGATCCGGCGATGCGCATCGCATGGGAAAAGGCGGGGATCATCAAGCCCGACACACCTGTGGCGACCCTCGCCTATCCGCCCCATATCCAGGGCACCATCGCCGCCAAGGTTGCCGACGTCGGCGCAACGCTCTTTCCGCAAGGCGAAGGCTGGACGGTCGAGACCGAGGGCGACGCGTTCCGCTGGACTTCGAAACTCGGCTCGATCGCGCAGCCGCTGCACCCCCGCATGACCGGCGCGCACCAGATGGCGAACGCCGGACTCGCGATCGCGATGCTGCGTCTCGCGCCCGGTCCGCAGCCGACCGAGGACGCAATTGCGCGCGGCGTTGCCGATGCCTTCTGGCCCGCCCGCATGCAGCGTCTCGGCGATGGCCCCCTGGCCGAATTGCTGCCCGATGGCACCGAAATCTGGCTCGACGGCGGTCACAACCCCGACGCGGGTGCCGCGCTTGCCAAGGCGCTCGACGCGCGGGCACCGCTTCACATCATATGCGGCCTTCTGAAGAACAAGGACGCCACCGGCTTCCTCCGCCCCTTCGCCGACCGCATCGCGTCGTTTCAGGCGGTTCCGATCCCGGGACACGACCATCATGATCCCAAAGACCTCTGCCACTGGGTTCGGACCGATCTCGGCATTGTCGACGTCCATCCCTGCGACGATGTCACGGCGGCGCTGAGCCACATTGCCGATAACCGCGCGCCAGCCGACGTTCTGATCTGCGGCTCGCTCTATCTCGCCGGCGTCGTGCTCGATCTCAATCGCGAGTGGCCGGACTAGCCAAGCTCGGCGATCGTCCGCCTGACCCAGTCGTACATCGCCGCCTCGGCCTTCAACGTGACGGGCGGTGTACGTTTCATGCGTTTTTCGACTTCCCTCAGTACCGTCCGCGCGCCCGCCTTGTCGCCCTTGGCAATCAGGATGCCTGCGATCCGGCAGCGTATCTCGTCACCCGGCACGCGGTCCACGATCTCGCGATAGATCGCCAGCGCGTCCGCCGTCCGCCCGTCGGCTTCGGCGACCTTCGCGCGAAGGAGCGCGCGGCGGTCGATCTCGGTGCGCGATATCGTCTCGGGCAGCGCGTCGATCGCCGCAAGCGCCGCACTCAACTGGCCAGCCTCATAGGCGGCTTCGGCAATCCGCATCCCGATCGTTCGGTCGGCATGGGGAGAAAGCCGTTCGGCGGCTCGAAACTGATCGAGCGCCTCGGCATAGCGCCCCCGTTCCATCAGCGCGTCGCCAAATTCGATCCGATTCCCGGCGGTATCGCTGAACTCGGCGGCATCGCGCGCTTCGCGGATCCGGCGTTCGGGATCCATCCTGTCGGCAATCTTGGTCCGCGCCGCGCGTACCCGCCGGTCGCGCGGCAGGCCCGGCAATATCTCGACGATGAAATAGGCGAGGATGCCGACCATCGGCAGAAAGGCGATTGCCATAATCCATGCAGTGTTCCGTCCGGTGCGAAACACATGGACGATGCAGAGCACCTGCAGGGCGATCGAGATGAGAAAGAAGTGCATCGGAGCTAGCTTGCTGACTTATTCTGCAAATCCGTCACTTCAACCTCGCCCGCGGTACCGATCGAGCGATCGACCAGCCCCGAGCGCATCATCCACCAGAAGATCAAGATGCCGGGAACCGCCAGCGCGGTCGTCAGCAGGTAGAAATCGACGTAGCCGAACTCTTCGATCAGCTTGCCCGCACTCGTGCCGGTCAGGAAGCGCCCCAATATGCTCGCAGCCGCCGAAAACAGCGCAAAATGGGTTGCGGTAAAGCGCAAATCTGCCAGCGCAGACAAATAGGCGACGACACAGACGCCGCCGATGCCGCTGGCAAAATTCTCGAACCCGATCGCGCCCGCCATGCCCCAATTGCTGTGACCCGCCGCCGCGAGGCCCGCAAAGCTGAAGTTGGAAATCGCCATCAGGATAAGGCTGAACAGTACCGACCGTTTCATCCCAAGCCGGGCATAGATGATGCCACCAACGAACACGCCAGCGAGCAGCGCCCAGAACCCCAGCCCGACGTCATAGAAAGCGATCTCGTCGTTGGTGTAGCCGAGGTCCTCGAACAGCAGGCGGAAGGTCAAATTGGCCAGCGTATCGCCAATCTTGTGGAGCAGCAGGAAGAAGAGGATCAGGACCGCTCCCTCGCGCGAGAAAAACTCCGCGAGCGGACCGACCGCACTCTTGTCGGGCGACTGCCCTTCGCGCGACTTGGTCGGCAACGCGACGAGCGCCGCGATCGCGATCGCGCCCACAGCTAGGACCGCGCCCAATAGCGTCGCGCCGACATAGGCGGTGATCGTGCCCCAATCCGCCGCAAGGACGGCGACCAGCGCAAGTGCAGGCAGCGCGATGATCCAGTTCACCCGCCCGCTCCACCCGATGTCGCGCGCGCGGCGCGCGCTGAGATCGAACAGCGGGAACAGATAGCCGACGAGTACCATCAGCGTGAGGATGTCAACGTCGAGCCATTGGTCGACCTGCCGCGCGACGAGGAAGGCAATCGGGAAGCTGAAGATGAATACCGCGTAATAAGCGCGCGACAGATAGGCTGGCCAGTGACGCTCGATCTTGCGTTCGGGTTCGCCCATCACCAGCCCGGTGACGATCGCCGGCAGGACCAGCGCCGCGCACACCATATAGGCGACGCCCCACCCGGCGCGTTCGGCCACAACCAGTGCCAGCGCGCCCGCGACCGCGGCGCCGATGCGCCAGCCATATTGCGACATGCCCGATCCTGTACCCAATTGCTCGGGCGAGAGCAGTTCGATCCGATAGGCATCGATGACGATATCATAGGTAGCGCCGGCCAGCCCGACCGCGATCGCGGCCAACGCCACCACTGCAAGCGAGGCCTTGGGGTCGAGGTTGCCCAGCACAGATACCGCGACGAACACCAGCGCGCCGACGAGGATGAGCCACGATCGCCGCTGCCCGATGCTGCCGAGGATGGGGATGCGGAGCCGGTCGATCGCCGGGGCCCATGCCCATTTGAGATTATAGGCAAGGAAGGTCAACGCGAAGGCGGTGACCGAAGATTTTTCGATCCCGTCCTGCGCGAGGCGTGTCGTCAGCGTGGCGCCGATCATCGCGAACGGAAAACCTGACGATATGCCGAGGAACAGCGCCGCGAGGGGCGCGGGTTCCAGATAGGGCCGCAAGCTGTCGCGCCACCCTTGCGGTGCCGGCATCGCCGCATCTGTCGACATGATATTCCCCCTTAGCAGCGACCGATCGGCCATGGCCCATGTCGCAAATGGCCTAACGCGTTGGGGATAAATTGGAAGCGGCTAATTGGTCGCCCGCCGCTCGCGACCCATCGGCCCGCCGCATCTCACGCGGCAGCGGGGCGCCAGAAGGTCGTCAGCCCGCTGACTTTGCGCGGCGCCTGATTCTTGCAAGCCATCATCTCGACAGCTTTCAACGCCGAAACCAGCGCCGACGCGCTGTGCGGCTTGCCGAGGCAAGCGATGGCGATCTCTTCCGCATCGGCGGGGCATTGTCCCGTCACCAGCAGCACGGCAATACCGCGATCGCGTGCCAGCCGGGCAACTTCCCTGCCCGTCATGTGCCCCGCCAAGCCCAGGTCGAGGACAACCGCGTCGATCGGCTCGGCCGCCATGATCCCAACTGCCGCCTCACCCGAATCGACCGTCGCGACAATGTCGTACCCGCTGACTTTCAGCGTGTGCTCATTGTCGAATGCGGTCAGCGGATCATCCTCGATGATCAGCAATCGCTTGATGCAGGTCGGGCGGTGGCCAAAGAGCATGATGACTCCCTCTAAAATCGCCATGACTCGCTCCGCGCCGTCCTGCAAGATTGCTTCTGCTTGCCATCGACGAAGCGGGTCTTTTCCGGCTATGAGCGTGATCACAACGCAACACTATTTTCCCGAATAACGACAAGAAAGTCGCATCTGTTCCCATGAACACACGCCGTCCACCCCGCTCCGCGCCCCGCTCGGCGTCCAAATCCTCTGGCGATCGCGATACCCCCGCCGGTGGTCAGCGCGGCCGCCGCGCCGCACGCGGTGCCGCTTCCGCGCTCAAGACCAAACCCGCGGAGACCGAGCGCGAGGACGGACCGCAGCGCATCGCCAAGCTGCTCGCGCGCGCCGGCGTCGGATCGCGCCGCGATGTCGAGCGCATGGTCGAGGAAGGCCGCATCGCGCTGAATGGCCAGGTCATCGTCCAGCCGGCGCCGCTGCTCACCTCGCTCGAAGGCCTGACCGTCGACGGCAACCCCGTCGCCAAGCCCGTCTCGACGCGCCTCTACCGCTTCCACAAGCCCGCAGGCTGCATCACCGCGGCGCGCGACCCGAAGGGTCGCAAGACGATCTATGACCTGCTGCCCAAGGACCTGCCGCGCCTAATGCCGGTCGGCCGCCTCGACTATAATACCGAGGGACTGCTGCTGCTGACCAACGACGGCGAATTCAAGCGCCAGCTCGAACTGCCCGCGAGCGGGGTCGAGCGCACCTATCGCGCGCGCGCCTTCGGCGACATTAGCCAGGCGCAGCTCGAGGAACTGGCGATGGGGATCGAGATTGACGGTGTCCGCTACGGCAAGATCGACGCCAATCTCGAACGCCGCACCGGCCGCAACCAATGGGTCGAAATGACGCTGACCGAGGGCAAGAACCGCGAAGTCCGCAAAGTGCTCGAACATTTCGGCCTGCAGGTCAGCCGCCTGATCCGCACTCGTTACGGGGCGTTCGAACTCGGCGGCATGCCGCTGGGCGCCGTCGACGTCGTCCCGCGCGACGAATTGTTCAAATTCCGCCGGCAGATGGGCTGATGCGGGTCATTTCGGGGGAATGGCGCGGCCGCAAGCTGCTCGCGCCAAGGAATGACGCGACGCGTCCGACCGCGGACCGCACGCGCGAAACGCTCTTCTCGATGCTCAACAGCCGCGTCGGCAGCTTCGAAGGGCTGGTCGTCGCCGACCTCTTCGCGGGATCGGGCGCGCTCGGGATCGAGGCCCTGTCGCGCGGCGCCGAACAATGCCTGTTCGCCGAACAGGATCGCGACGCACTCGATGTGCTGCGCAAGAACCTGGGCACGCTGGACGCCACCGCGCGCGCCGATATCCGCGCCGGGTCGGTGCTCGCGCTCGGCCCGGCCCGCCGCACCTACGACCTTATCCTGATCGACGCGCCCTACGACACCGGCGCGGGCAGCGTCGCGCTCGACAAGCTCAATCGCCTCGGCTGGATCGGCCCCGACAGCCTGATCTCGATTGAAACTGCGGAGAAGGAAGAGGTCGAGGTAGCGGGCTTCGAAATCGACGCGACGCGCAAGGTCGGCAAGGCGAAACTTACGTTGCTCAGACTGGCGTAGCCGATCGCCGTACCATCAGCAGCCCGAGCCAGCTTACGACGCCGGCCAGCGCGAGATAGAAGCCCACCGTCCCCGTCCCGCCCCATTCGGCCAGCGCCTGCGCGATGATCGGCGCCATCGCACCGCCCAATATCCCGCCCGCGTTGAACGCGACCGAGGCGCCCGTGTAACGGACATGCACCGGGAACAGGCCAGTCAACCAGCTGCCGAGCGGTCCATAGACGAGCCCCATGATAAACAGCGCGGAGGCGAGACCGAGGAAGATGATCGGCCAGCTTCCCGACGCCAGCGCGGGACCGAACACGAACCCGATCAGCACCGTCGCGCCGCACCCCCACGTCAGTACACGCTGTTCGCTCGACGCATCACTCCAATACCCTGCAAAAATAATCCCGACCGCCATGAACAGGATCGCGCCGAGCTGGGTCAGCAGGAACTGTTCTTTCGGATATCCGAGCGCCTGTGTTCCGTGACCGAGCGCAAAACTCGTCGCGAGGTAGAAGATCGCAAAACAGGCGACGACCGCGAAAGTCCCGGCGAGCGTCGCAACCAGATGACGACGAAGCAGGTCGCCGACCGGCACCGCAACCGGCGCCTTTTTCTCCAGCGCTTCGGCAAAGTCCGGCGTCTCGGTGATCTTGAGCCGCACCCATAGCCCCAGCCCGACGAGGATCGCCGACAGCAGGAACGGAATACGCCAGCCCCATGCAGCGAAATCGGCGTCGCTGAGCCCGAGCCCGAGGAGCAGGAACAATCCGTTCGCCGCAATGAATCCCACCGGCGCACCCAATTGCGGAAACATGCCGAAGCGCGATTTCCATCCCGGCGGCGCATTCTCGACCGCGAGCAACGCCGCCCCGCCCCACTCGCCGCCAAGCCCGAACCCTTGCCCGAAACGCAGGATGCAGAGCAACAGCGGCGCGACCCATCCCACCATCGCATAGGTCGGCAGGAAAGCGATCAGCAAGGTCGAGGCGCCCATCAGCATCAGCGACGCGACAAGCGTCGACTTGCGCCCGATCCGGTCGCCATAATGGCCGAATACGATCGCCCCGACGGGCCGTGCAAAGAAGGCGAGCCCGAAGGTCATGAAGCTGTACATCAGCTGCGCCGAGTCCGAACTCTCGGGAAAGAAGAGCGGCCCGAACACCAGCGCCGCCGCGGTTCCGTAAATATAGAAATCGTAAAATTCGACCGCGGTGCCGACGAGGCTCGCGGTCAGGATGCGCCGATGCGCCCGGTAAGGTGCCAGATCCACGGGCTATGTCTCCCCTTCGGTTCGGCGCCGCTTTGGACGCCTTCCCCCGTTTGGCGCAAGCCGGAAAGCGCGGGATCAACGCGCGCGCGGTGCCAATTGCGCACGCAACCGTTGCAGTTCGCGCTCGGGCACGGGCGCCAGCGACGCCGCCGGCTTGCCGTTGCGCAAGCGCTCGCGATCTTTCTCGGACGGTTCGATGCGGCGCACGCGCACCGCGGCGTGCCCCTGCGCCTTCATCCCAAGCTGTTCTGCGGCACCGCGTGACAGATCGATGACCCGCCCAAGTGCGAACGGCCCGCGATCGTTCACGCGGACGATGATCCGCCGTCCGGTATCGAGCGCCGTCACCTCGACATAGGTCGGCAGCGGCAGCGTCGTGTGTGCGGCGGTGATCCAGCCGGGCCGGAATTGTTCGCCATTGGCGGTGCGATTGCCCGACTCGTTGCCGTACCAGCTTGCATAGCCGACCGCGTCATACGCGGGCGCCGCGGCGGGCACATAGGTCGTGCCGCGGATCGTATAGGCCGGACCGATCCGCACCGGCGTGTCGGCAACCGGGCGGTAGTTGCCGCCCGCGCAGGCCGAGAGCGCCAGAACGGCCAAGGTCGCGCTGGTCATTTGTATCGTCGAATATCTCTGCATCGCCCGACCCTAGAGGGCGGGATTGGCGAGATAAAGTCCGATGGCCGATTTGGGATGGAAGCAGACGTTCCATTGGCGAAATTCGGCCCACCCGCTACATCGCGCATCCATGACCGATTTTCGTTTCTATCGACCCGGCATTGTCGGCACGGGCCGCGTCGCGCAGGCCCTCGCGCGCGCTTTCGTTCCGCACGCGTCCGCCCCGCCGCTCGTCTGGGGACGAACCCCCGACAACGCCAACTCGATTGCAACGGCGACCGGTGCGTTTCGCGCGCGGACGATCGATCGCTTGACGACCGAATGCGACATCATCGCGATCGCGGTCTCTGACGACGCGATGAGTGCGGTCGTCGCCGACATCGCGGCGACGGTCGCTACAGGGCGCGCCCCATTTGTCTTCCATGTCAGCGGACGCAGCGGCGCCGCGATCCTCGAACCGCTGCGCGCGGCGGGTGCGACGACCGCCGCTATTCACCCGGCCATGACCTTCACCGGCGAACCGCAGGCCGAAGCACAGCGGATGATCGGGGCCAGCTTCGCCGTCACAGGCTCGACGCCCGAGGCAACGCGGCGAGCCGGACAGATCGTCACCCTGCTCGGCGGCATCACAATAGAAATCGATGAAGAGCACCGATCACTCTATCACGCCGCACTCTGCCACGCGTCGAACCATCTCGTGACGCTGATCGCCGGCGCCGCGAACAGCTTGCGCGACGCCGGAGTCGACAATCCTTCGGCCTTGCTGACGCCCCTCGTTCGCGCGGCACTCGAAAACAGCCTCGATCGCGGGTTCGCCGGATTGTCGGGCCCGTTGCTGCGCGGCGACGCCGAAACCGTCAAAGGTCATCTCGTCACGCTCAAGGACCACAGCCCGGACCTCCTGCCCGCCTATCGTGCGATGGCGCGCGCAACGCTCGACGAACTGAAACGCGCCGGAACCTTGCCCTCGGACCGCCTCACCGCACTGGACAGCCTGCTCGCTGTTCCCTAATCGTTCGCGCGTGAACGATACCCCTGCCTCCCTGCCCGACCTGCCCTCACCGAGCCCCTCGGATCCGCCGTATCTACAAGGGTTGAATGGCCCGCAGCGGCAGGCCGTGCTCACCACCGAGGGCCCCGTGCTCATGCTCGCGGGCGCGGGCACCGGCAAGACCGCGGCACTGACCGCGCGCCTCGCGCATATCATGGCGACGCGCCGCGCCTGGCCGTCCGAAATCCTTGCGGTCACGTTCACCAACAAGGCGGCGCGAGAGATGCGCGAGCGCATCGGGCGGATGGTCGGCGACGTCGTCGAGGGCATGCCGTGGCTCGGCACCTTCCACAGCATCGCGGCGAAGATGCTGCGCCGTCACGCCGAGCTCGTCGGACTGCAGAGCAATTTCACCATCCTCGACACCGACGACCAGCTCCGCGTCCTCAAGCAGCTGATCCAGGCCGAGGGGCTCGACGAGAAGCGCTGGCCCGCGCGCCAACTCGCCGGACTGATCGACAAGTGGAAGAACCGTGGGCTCGTCCCCGCCGATCTCGACGCCGCCGACAAGGAATCCTACGCCGACGGCAAGGGCCAGCATTTCTACGCGCTCTATCAGGCGCGGCTGAAGACGCTCAACGCGTGCGATTTCGGCGACCTGCTGCTTCACATGCTCGTGATCCTGAAGACGCACCGCGACGTGCTCGAACAATATCAGGACCGCTTCAAATATATCCTCGTCGACGAATATCAGGACACCAACGCCAGCCAGTATCTGTGGCTTCGCCTGCTCGCGCAGGCGCGCAAGAATATCTGCTGCGTCGGCGACGACGACCAGTCGATCTATTCGTGGCGCGGCGCCGAGGTCGCGAACATCCTCCGCTTCGAAAAGGATTTCCCCGGCGCGACCGTGATCCGCCTCGAACAAAATTACCGCTCGACGCCCCAGATCCTCGCCGCCGCCTCGGCGCTGATCGCGCAAAACTCGGGCCGCCTCGGCAAGACTTTGTGGACCGACCTCGAACCCGGCGACAAGCTGCGCGTCGTCGGCGTGTGGGACGGGCCCGAGGAAGCACGGCGGATCGGCGAAGAGCTCGAAAGCCTCCAGCGCCAGCGCGTGTCGCTCGACCGTGCCGCGATCCTCGTCCGCGCGCAGTTCCAGACGCGCGAGTTCGAAGACCGCTTCATCGCGATCGGCATGCCCTACCGCATCGTCGGCGGCTTCCGCTTCTACGAACGCGCCGAGATCCGCGACGCGCTCGCCTATCTGCGCCTCGTCCAGTCGGCGGCCGACGATCTCGCGTTCGAACGGATCATCAACACCCCCAAGCGCGGACTCGGCGACAAGGCGCTCGCGCGCATCCATCAATTTGCTCGCCACGAGCGCGCCCCGCTTCTCCATGCCGCATCGCGCATCACCGAGACCGACGAGCTGACGCCGCAGGCGCGCCGCCAGCTCGCGAATTTTGTGGCCCAGATGCGGGGGTGGCAGACCAAGGCCAACGAGCTCTCGCATCCCGAACTCACCCAGCTCATTCTCGACGAATCGGGCTACACCGCGATGCTCCAGGCCGACCGCAGCGTCGAAGCCGCGGGCCGCCTCGAGAATCTCTCCGAACTCGTCCGCGCGATGGAGGAATATGACTCGCTCGAAGCGTTCCTCGAGCATGTCAGCCTCGTCATGGACCGCGACAATACCGATACCAGCGAGACGGTGACGATCATGACGATCCACGCCGCCAAGGGGCTCGAATTCGACCATGTCTTCCTCGCCGGCTGGGAGGATGGCGTCTTCCCGTCGCAGCGCTCGATGGACGAAGGCGGAACGCAGAGCCTCGAGGAGGAACGCCGCCTCGCCTATGTCGCGATCACGCGGGCACGCCAGCGCGCGAGCATCTATCATGCCGCGAACCGGCGCATCTATGGCCAGTGGGTCAGCAGCATCCCCAGCCGCTTCATCGCCGAAATCCCGCCCGAGCATGTCGACAGCGAAAACAGCTTCGGCGGCGGGCAAAGCCTGTGGCGCGCCAACTGGTCGGCGCAGGGCGATCCCTTCGCGCATGTCGCCGAGCGCCAGCCGGCGCGCACGATGACGCGCGGTCCGGCTTGGCAACGTGCGACGGCGCAGTCGTCGACGATCACCCGCGCCCCGGCCCCGTCGGAACGCGGACCGGCGGCCTCGGTCGGCGCCAAGGCACGCTCCGATCTCGCAATCGGGATGCGCGTGTTTCACGAGAAATTCGGTTACGGCGAAATCAACGACATCGACGGCAACAAGCTCGAAGTCGAATTCGAACAGGCCGGCAGCAAGAGGGTGCTCGACAGCTTCATCAAGCTTGCCTGATTTTTATTGTCTACCACTTTAGTTATGATATGTCGTCCCACGCGGCCAACGAGTCGCGCTTTGGGAGAATCTGCATGCGAAATAAGCTCTTAGCGGGCGCGATGGCGCTCGCCCTGATCGGCTGCTCGGAAAAATCGGCCGAAGATATTGCAACGACCGATACCGCTACCCCCGAAGCCGTTAGTGAAGAAGGCTCTGCCGATGCAGCCGCAGCCCCTCGGATCGGCATCGAAGTCGCTCCCGGCGTCGCTTTCGATTACGCCTACACCTTTCGCCTCGCCGACGACCGCATCTCCAAGGTTCAGGAGCAGCACGCCGCCGCATGTGAAACGCTTGGCATCCAGCGTTGCCGCATCGTCGATGTTCGCTACCAGCTAACCGACGAAAAGCTCGTCGAAGCGCAGACCCAGTTCAAACTCGATCCAGGCATCGCCCGCAAATTCGGCGCCGGCGCCATCGCCAGCGTCGAAAAGGCTGAAGGCGTGCTCGCCGATGCGAGCGTCGCGGGCGAAGATGTCGGCACCGAAATCCTCGCGTCGCAACAGCGGAGCGCCGGTTCCGAAGCGGAAATTGCGCGCCTTGAGGAACGACTGAAAGCGGGCGGTCTCGACAAGCGCGAGCGCGCGGAACTACTAGCGCAGATTAGCCAACTGCGCGGCGAACTCGGCACCGAGCGCCAGAACCGCCGCAGCGACGAAGCCCGCATCGCTTGGACCAGTGTCGCCTTCAACTATGCCAGCGACGGCGGCCTCCCGGGCATCGGCCATGAGAATCCCTTTGCAAGCGCCGGCGAGACGCTGATGCGCAGCGGCAGCACCGCATTGAGCTTCGTGCTGACGCTCGGCGCCGCCCTGCTGCCATGGGCCCTCCTCCTTGGCCTCGTCATCGCCTTCTGGCGCAGTCGCTTCATGGTCGCGGTCCGCCGGCAGATGCGGGTTGAGGCCCGTGCCAGCGATACCGGGACGCCGCCGGCGGCCTGATCAAGGCGGGGCGTCGCTTGCAAAGGTCCAACGCTGCGTTATGGCAGGAGCCATGACGCAGCAGACGGCATGGCTGGACCAGGCACGCGACGCCCATCGCCGCGGCGATATCGCGGCGGAAACCGCTGCGCTCGACGACGCAATTCGCGCCGACCGCGGTAACATCGCGGCGCTGCTCGCCATGGCCGAACTCAAGCGCCGCCTCGCCGACGATCGCGCGGCGGGGAGCTTCTACCGGCTGGCCCTCGGAACTGCTGCACAGGCGCGAAGCATACCGCCTGCGCTTCATCCCGGCCTCCAGCGCGCCGAGCAATTCCTCACCGAAACCGACCGCGCCTTTGCCGACCATCTCCTCGGCCAATTGCGCGGTGCGGGGATCGACGCGGGCACCGCAACGCCGCGCGTCGCCGAGGCTCTCCGGATGCTCGCCGGCGAACAGCCGCTGTATCTGCAGCAACCGAGCATGTTCTATTTTCCCGGGCTCGCGCAGCGGCCCTTCTTCGAGCGCACCGACTTCGAGTGGGTGCCCGCGATGGAAGCCGCGACGGATAAGGTCCGCGCCGAACTCTTGGCCATGATCGACAATTCATCCGATCGCTTCGGCCCATATGTGACGGCAAGCCCCGACAGGCCGCCACCCAACAATCCCCTGCTCGACAAGCCCGACTGGGGTGCCGCGTGGCTTTGGAAAAACGGTATGATCGCCGACGGCATGGACGAAATCTGCCCGGCCACGCTCGCGGCGCTCGAACTCGCGCCGCAGCCGCTGATCCCGGGCCGTGCCCCCATAGCGCTCTTCTCGCGCCTGACCCCCGGCACCCATATCCAGCCGCATCACGGCATGCTCAACACCCGCCTGATCTGTCACCTGCCGCTCATCGTCCCCGGCGACTGCGGTATCCGCGTCGGCGCCGAAACGCGGAGCTGGCGCGAGGGGGAGATGCTGATCTTCGACGACAGCTTCGAACACGAAGCGTGGAACCGCGGTACCAGCGACCGCACGATCCTGCTGTTCGAAATCTGGCGTCCCGATATCGACGCCGACGAGCGCGCGCAGCTCACGCGGATCTTCTCGGCAATCGACACTTACGCAGAACAATAACCAAGGGACAGGAAGTAATGACCAACCCGGGAATGGACGCCGATATCTATGACGCCTTCATCGAGCAATTGCAGCGCTACGTCCGCGAGCGGCTGATCCCGGCGGAAGACCAGCTCGAGGAACTCGGCCGCGTTCCCGACGACATCCTCGCCGAAATGCGCGAGATGGGACTGTTCGGGGTCACCATGCCCGAGGAATTTGGCGGCGCAGGGATGAACGTCAGCCAGTATGTCGGCTTCATCCGGGAGATCGCCTACGCCTCGCCCGCTTATCGCTCGATCGTGTCGATCAACATCGGCATGGTGTGCAAATCACTCGTCGGTTTCGGCACGCAGCAGCAGAAGGAGCATTGGCTACCCAAGCTCGCGACCGGTTCGATCGCCGCCTTCGGCCTCACCGAACCCGACAGCGGATCGGACAGCGCGGCGATGAAGACGCGCGCGGTGCGCGACGGCAACGGCTATGTCCTGAACGGCACCAAGCGCTATATCACCAACGCGCCCTTCGCTGACGTCATCCTCGTCATGGCGCGCACCAATGCCGAGGCACTGCCCAAGAACGCGCACGTCAGCGCCTTCATGGTCCCGCGCGATGCGCGGGGCGTGTCGATCGGCAAGCCGGATGGGAAGATGGGCCAGGCGGGATCGCAGATCGCCGACGTGATCCTCGAGGATGTGCATGTCGATGGCGACGCGCTGCTTGGCGGAGAGGAAGGCATCGGCTTCCGCGCCGCAATGCAGAGCCTCGACAACGGGCGCCTGTCGGTTGCTGCGGCGAGTGTCGGCTATGCCAAGCGCATGCTCGACGCGGGCCTAAAATATGCGATGGAGCGCAAGGCATTCGGTGAACCGATCGCGAATTTCCAGCTGATCCAGGCGATGCTCGCCGACAGCAAGGCCGAGATCTATGCCGCCGAATGCATGCTCGCCGACGCCTGCGCACGCGCCGATCGCGGCGAGAAGATACTGGTCGAGGCAGCCGCCACCAAGATGTTCGCCAGCGAAATGTGCGGTCGCGTCGCCGATCGCGTGGTGCAGATCCACGGCGGCGCCGGCTATCTCAAGGAATATCTGGCCGAACGCTTCTATCGCGACTGCCGCATTTACCGCATTTATGAAGGGACGACACAGATCCAGCAGCTAGTGATCGCAAAGAATATGATACGGGATTTTGCGGGCTGATCGGTCTGACAGGTCGCTGGTGGAGCCGAGGGGAATCGAACCCCTGACCTCTGCAGTGCGATTGCAGCGCTCTCCCATCTGAGCTACGGCCCCGCGACGGCGGGGTCTTAACGACACTGATTGGCGGTGGCAACGGCTTTTCTGATGACCACCACCGTCGCCGGCGAATAGAGGAATGGGGGATTCCGATGGCCAAGGCATGGCATTTAACCAGTCGTCCGCAAGGGCTGCCGACGACCGAAAATTTTGCATTGCGTGATTTGCCCGACGGGCCGCTCGACAAGGATCAGCTCCGTGTCCGCAATCTTTGGCTGTCGGTCGATCCTTATATGCGCGGCCGGATGAACGAAGCCAAAAGCTATGCCGCGAGCTTTCAGATCGACCAGCCGATGACCGGCGGGGCGATCGGCGAAGTCCTCGAAAGTTCGATGGAAGGCTTCGCTCCCGGCGACCTCATCCTCCATATGGGCGGTTGGCGTGATGGCGGCGTCATCGGGCTCGACATGATGCCGAACAAGCTTCCCGCAGAAATGCTGGCAGCGGGCCTCACCCCACAGACCTTTCTCCACAATATGGGCCTCACCGGCGGAACGGCATGGATCGGCTTGCTCCGCGTCGCGGCGGCGAAGCCCGGCGATACAATATTCGTCTCGGCCGCCGCGGGCGCGGTCGGCTCGGCGGTCGTGCAGATCGCCAAGGCGCGCGAAATGACCGTCATCGGCTCGGCCGGCGGCGAAGAGAAATGCGCGTGGGCCCTCGATCTCGGTGCCGACGCGGTGATCGATTACAAGGCCGGGCCAGTACTCCCCCAGCTCGCCGCGGCGCTCGAACACCTCGGCAAGCCGGGCATCGACGTCTATTTCGATAATGTGGGCGGCGAGCATCTCGATGCCGCTTTTGCGACCGCCAATGATTTCGCGCGCTTCGCGATCTGCGGGATGATCGACGTCTATAACGATGCAAAGCCGCAGGAGATGAAATATATCATCCGGACCATCCCGGCGCGAATTCGCATGGAAGGCTTTATCTACACAGACCAGTTCATCGACTGCATGGAGGAATTCTATGCCGACATGGGCGGCCTGATCGCCAGCGGCGCGGTCACGATGCGCGAGACCGTCCATGACGGGCTGGCGTCGGCCCCGGACGCCTTCCTCGGCCTGTTTTCGGGCGGAAATATGGGAAAGATGCTGGTCAAGGTCTGACCGGCACGCCTCCCCATCCTGCGGTCAGGTGTCGAAACCGACCGACAGGAACCCCGGCATCGGGCCGTTCCAGCCATCGTCGGGACCATCCAGATCGTCATGCCGGGGCGCGGGCTTGCGATCGTTACGCGGTTTCCGGTCTTCGCGGGGCTTCGCCGTTGCTTCGGCGGCGGCCGGTGCCGGACGCGCCGGCGCCTTCTCGGGCTTAGCAGCAGCCTTGCCGCGTCCACCGCGCGCCGAACGTCCGCGCCGCGGCTCGCCTTCTGCCTCGTCGCGATCGGGCTCGGCGACATCGGCTGTCGGCGCGCCGCCGCCATGAACCGGAATCTTGTAGCCGGTCAGCTTCTGGATATTGTCGATCGCCTCGTCATCCGACGGCGTGACCAGCGTGAACGCGCGCCCCTTCGCACCCGCACGGCCGGTGCGGCCGATGCGGTGGACATAATCGTCGGGATGCCACGGGGCATCGAAATTGAAGACATGGCTGACGCCCTTGACGTCCAGCCCGCGCGCCGCGACGTCCGACGCGACCAATATATTGATCGTGCCCGCCTTGAACCGGTCGAGTTCCGCGATGCGGCTCGACTGGTCCATGTCACCATGGATCTCGCCCGCCTTGTAGCGATAACGCTGGAGCGATTTCGCGAGCTCGCGCACGGTCGTCTTGCGGTTGCAGAAGATGATCGCGGTCGCGATATCCTCGGCTTCGAGGAGGTCGCGGAGCGCGTCGCGCTTGCCGCGTTCCGACGTCTTGACGAGGAACTGTTCGATATTCTCGTTCCGGCTCGCCGGGCGTGCGACTTCGATCGTCTTGGGGTTCGACAGGAACTTGTCGGCCAGTTTCTTGATCGGCGGCGGCATCGTCGCTGAAAAGAGCAACGTCTGCCGAGTCGCGGGCAGCTTGGTGCAGATATTCTCGATGTCGGGGATGAAGCCCATGTCGAGCATCCGGTCGGCCTCGTCGATCACGAGCAGGTTGCAGCCGGTCAGCAAGATCTTGCCGCGCTCGAACAGGTCCATCAAGCGGCCCGGCGTCGCGATCAGCACGTCGACACCCTTCTCGAGCGCCTTGACCTGATCGCCCATCTGCACGCCGCCGATCAGCAGCGCCATCGAGAGTTTGTGATACTTGCCGTATTTTTCAAAGTTTTCAGCGACCTGCGCCGCAAGTTCGCGCGTCGGCGCAAGGATCAGCGAGCGCGGCATCAGCGCTCGGGCGCGGCCGTGGGCGAGGATGTCGATCATCGGCAGCACGAACGACGCGGTCTTGCCGGTGCCCGTCTGGGCGATGCCGATGATGTCGCGCATCATCAATACGGACGGGATGACGCCCGCCTGGATCGGGGTCGCTTCGTTGTAGCCCGACTCATCAATGGCGCGCAAAAGTTCGTCGGAAAGGCCGATGTCGGCAAATTTCATAGGATCATCATGTCCGGAAAAGAGGGTACGCCCAGCCGCCCACGCAGGCGAACGTTGCCGCGGCCCTTGGGCAAATAGCGATAAAAAGTCAAGGAAAGGCTGTTAAAAGCGCGATCAATCGTCTTCGTCTTCGCGAACCGGAACCATCAGCCGGAACTTGGCGATCTCGCACTTTGCGCCGGTGCGGGCGTGAATCTGGTCGCGATCCTCGCAAAGCTTCCCGTCCTTGCTGCCTTGCATGTAGAAACCGGCATAGAAATCGAGCGCGCGGCACCCACGATTGAGCTGGGCGCGGAGGCGCTGTTTTTGCCGCGTAATAATATCGATGCTGTCGCGCTGGACCGCCTGCATCCCCAATATATTACGCATTGCAACGCATTTGGGGGCCTTTTTCTCCTTCCAGACGACCGGCAGTTCGGTTGCGCGCTTGGAAGTCGAGGGCCCGGCGGCAAAATTGTTGAGCTGCGACCGCTGCGCGGGCACGCGGATGATCAACTGTTGCTCGATCACTACCTGCCAAAAGGAAGAGGCCTGCTCGGGCGTCGGCGCTGAAATCGCGACCAAGGATTCCGGCGCGGCGACGGGCGCCGCCGCATCCGCCGCCGGCGCAGCGGCCACGAACCATAGGAATGCCGCCGTCAGCACAGCCCCGTCGTCGCTCCTTTGGCGTCCTGACCGAAGATTCCGCTCAACTATGGCTCCCGCGTCCATGCCCGCTGGACGAAATGACACTATTCGTCCATCGCCCCCTTTAACAAGGATGATTGAACATCAAATGAACTGCTGTCACCCCCTGCTTGCTTGCCGGGCAGGAAATTTCCGGAGTGGAATGGCATGACGCGCCCGCCATCGACATCGCTGCTCGACGCACTGGCGAATTTGCTTGGCCCGAAAGGCTTTAGCGTCGACGCCGATGCGATGGCGCCATGGCTGACCGACTGGCGCGGCAAATATCACGGCCAAGCGGCCGCGATGCTGTCGCCCGCCACCACCGACGAAGTCGCCGCGATCGTGCGCCTGTGCGCGGACGCGCAGGTTGCGCTCGTCCCTCAAGGCGGAAACAGCGGAATGGTGGGCGGTGCCACTCCCGATACCAGCGGTGACCAGTTGCTGCTCAGCCTCCGGCGAATGAACCGGATCCGCCAGATCGACGAAGCGGGGCAGCTCGCCGTTGCCGAGGCCGGCGTGATCCTGGAGAATTTCCATAACGCCGTGATCGCGCATGGGCTCCGCTTTCCGCTCACCCTCGGCGGCAAGGGATCAGCGACAATCGGCGGGCTGGTGTCGACGAACGCCGGCGGTACGCAGGTGCTGCGCCACGGATCGATGCGCGCGCTGACCCTCGGCATCGAAGCTGTCCTGCCCGACGGCAGCATTTTTGACGGACTGGCCCCGCTCAAGAAGGATAATCGTGGTTACGACTTGCGGCACCTGTTTTGCGGCGCCGAAGGGA